>CAJXMH010000009.1 GCA_913056345.1 uncultured Flavobacteriales bacterium
AAAACAAAAATGTAAAAGTCTTGAGGCCAAAATACCTGACCAAAAATGATAAACTTTCGTTCAAGGATGTTGATCATTAAAAGTGGTTGACCATCTATTCTGATAAATGGGCCTGTGAAAAGCACGGCTAGTAAAAAAACACTAACCCAAGAACGAGCATTGTAGTATTTGCCTTTCGGCTTTTTAGGAAAAATCCAATTTCTATCTCCGTCATCCTTTATGGTACCAATAGAGTCTCTAAAACTCTGGTCCATATACTCTTCTTTATTCTGGTCTTTTTGCATGCTTATAAGCCTACATTTTTATTTTAATCTACTTCAACCACAACCTGCATGGTATCATTTTCTTCTTTCACTAAGGAATCATTTTCTTCAGCAGGAATTTCTTCAACATAGATTTCTCCTTGGGGATCCTTACCATTTGGCGGGTTAGTTCCTTTTAGGGTTTTGATGTAAGATGCAACTTGCTGCATCTGTTTTGGGCTGAATTGGCTCTGCCATGCAATCATCCCTTTTTCAGGAACACCGTACTTAATGGTTTTGAAGATCTTGTTGATACTTCCGCCATGAATCCAATAATCATCGGTTAAGTTAGGCCCTGCACCACCTTCACCAAGTTGACCATGGCAGGTAGCACAATTTCCTTTGTAGATAGCCGCACCTTTTTCAATAGTAGGGGCATCAACCAAGTATACTACATTTTCTTCTGTAATACTTTCAGTTGCATTGGCCATCATTACTGCTTTTTCTGCAACAGCAGCTTCCATTTCTGCCATGTATTCTTCGTGGCTTAATTTACCATCGCCCGTTACGTGAAACCTTACAATGTAAACTACTGCGAAAATGATGGTAGCGTAGAACATGTAGACCCACCATGGAGGTAAGTTATTGTCAAGCTCTTTAATCCCATCATAGTTGTGGTCTAGCATCACAGATTCCTCTTCCTCAAGTGGAACATTATCGGTTAAGCTCAAGCTTTCGAAGATGTCAGCAGACTTGGTTTCTGCAACTTCTTCCACCGCTTCTTCTTCGACCTGTTGCAGGCTAATTAAGGTTTGTAAGGCTCTGAATAGTACAAAAATTACCACTGCAAGCACAATGATCAGCGAGGATAAAATCCAAAAAAGGGTATTGTCTAGTATAAAAGGAGCACTTGCGGCAGTTTCATTTGCCGCATATGCCGACGAGCTTAATCCTAGCAAGGCTATTACTGCCGTAGCTTTTGCTTTACTTGGGTTGTTATTAATGCTTTCTTCTAATTTTCCGCTCTTGCTAATGCTCTTTATGGCATTTGATAAGGCTTGAATAATCATAAGTAAAAGCGCTACAAAACTCAGCATTAGCACAAGCAAGGTTAGGTCTGAAATGCCGCTTGCCTTTGCAATACTGTTGTTAGCCATGCTTGCTAATGGCGCAAGTAGGCCTAGCAATAAACTGAAGGTTAATTTTTTATTTTTCATAGCAGTAGTTTCTATTGGTTAACAGGATTCTGATTGTCTTCCTCATCTTGGAACGGTAGGTTAGCTAAGGTTTTTACCTCAGCTTTTTTCATTCTGATTACCCAAGCGAATAATCCTATGAAGAAGATGAAAAAGATCAAGAAAGAGATCAAAGGAAAGATCTCGATCCCTCCAATGGTTGCCATATTGTGTTTGATGAATTTTAACATGTCTATTTATTTTTCTGCGGTTTTGTTACCTTTTTCAATATCAACTCCTAGTCGCTGTAAATAAGCAATCAGGGCTACAATTTCACGATCAGGAGCTACTTCAAAGCCCTCTTCCTCAAGCGTACTTCTCATATCTTCCACTATTTCATTAGCTTGAACTTCAAGGTCTTGGTTTGCTCTTTCAGGATAGTCTTCTTCATAAGGGACACCTAAAGTGATCATAGCTCGAATCTTAGCGGCGGTAAGCGTAGTATCATAGCTTTTCTCTAGCAACCAAGGATACCTTGGCATAATAGAACCGGGTGACACACTGCGAGGATCATACATGTGTTTGAAGTGCCATGAATTTGGTTTTCTCAGCTTAGCTGTGCCTTCTCTTGCCAAATCTGGACCAGTTCTTTTAGAACCCCATAAGAATGGATGATCGTATACGAACTCACCAGCTTTTGAGTATTCACCGTAGCGTTCCGTTTCAGATCTAAAAGGTCTTACCATTTGACTGTGACAGTTGTTACAACCTTCACTTATGTAGATATCTCTACCAATTAACTCTAATGGGGTGTAGGGTTTTACGCTGGCAATAGTTGGAACATTCGACTTTACAAGGAAAGTTGGAACCATTTCAATCACTCCCCCAATCAAGATCACAACCAAAGAGCCAATTAATAATGGCGTTGGCTTTCTTTCGATCCAACGATGCCAATGTTCATCTTTATAACCTGCTGCAAGCTTTTTAAGTGGTGCTGCTTCTGCTTCTTCTTCGTCTTGGAACTCTCCAGATCTAGCAGTTTGAACTAAGTTTACAACCATAGCGATAACCCCAATGAAGTAGAATGTTCCTCCAATTGCTCTGTAAGCATACATGGGAATAATGTTGGTCACTGTTTCTAGGAAGTTAGGATACTTTAAAAATCCTTCGTTTGTAAAATCATTCCACATTTGGCTTTGGGTAAAGCCTGCCCAGTAAAGTGGGATGGCATAGAAAAGAATACCAAGTGTCCCAATCCAGAAGTGAAAATTAGCGAGCTTTTCTGACCAAAGCTTTGTTCTGAAAAGCTTAGGAAATAGGAAGTAAAGCATACCAAAGGTTAAGAAACCATTCCAGCCTAAAGCTCCAACATGAACGTGTGCTATGATCCAATCAGTAAAGTGAGCAATGGCATTCACATTTTTCAAGGAGAGCATTGGACCTTCAAAGGTTGACATACCATAAGCCGTGATGGCAACCACCATGAACTTCAATACAGGATTGTCTCTTACTTTATCCCATGCACCTCTTAAAGTTAACAATCCGTTAATCATACCTCCCCAAGATGGAGCAATCAACATAACAGAAAAGACTGTTCCTAATGATTGAGCCCAATCAGGCAATGCAGTGTAAAGCAAGTGGTGTGGACCTGCCCAAATGTAAAGGAAGATCAATGCCCAGAAATGAATGATCGAAAGCCGGTAAGAGAATACAGGTCTATTTGCCGCCTTCGGTACAAAGTAGTACATCAAACCTAGGTAGGGAGTTGTAAGGAAAAAGGCTACTGCATTGTGTCCGTACCACCATTGTACTAGCGCATCTTGCACACCTGCATACCAAGAATAACTTTTCATGAAAGTAACCGGAAGCTCAAAAGAATTTACAATGTGAAGAACCGCTACAGTTACAAATGTTGCGATGTAGAACCAAATGGCTACGTACAAGTGTCTCTCTCTTCTTTTGATGATCGTGGCAAACATGTTCCAGCCAAAAACCACCCAAATAAGGGCAATGGCAATATCAATTGGCCACTCTAACTCAGCGTACTCTTTAGAGGTTGTGTAACCTAGTGGAAGTGTAATTACAGCCGAAACAATAATTAGCTGCCAACCCCAAAAGTTGATTTTACTCAACAAGTCGCTATACATTCTTGCCTTGAGCAATCGTTGTAAGGAGTAATAAACACCCGCAAAGATGCCGTTTCCTACAAAAGCAAAAATCACCGCATTGGTGTGAAGGGGTCTTATCCTACCAAATGTGGTGTATTCTAAATTAAAGCTAAGGGCGGGAAAAATAAACTGAAAGGCCACTAACAGCCCAACTAGCATACCGATTACACCCCAAAAGATCGTCGCATAAGAAAATAGCTTAACGATCTTATTGTCATACTTGAACTTTTCTACTTGCATGATCTAAATAGTTAATTAATTGGATTTTTCTTTATTAGATGTTTGTTGCTTATTCTCATCGAATAAAATTCTCACTGAAGGGGTATAGTCATCTTCGTATTGACCGCTTCTTACTGACCATAAGAACGCCACTAAGAAAGCCACTGCTACTGCAAGGCTTATCACTATAAGGAGAATAAGAACACTCATAAAATTATTTTCAACAAAGGTGGGACGCCAAAACAGGCTAAAAAATGATAATTATCAGTTTCTTAAAAAAACTTAATAATTTGAACAATCTTCGGTTTTTGAATGCAAAGTTGGCCTCTCTTTTGATAGGGTAAAATCCTTTTGGTTAAGCACTTCCCATTCTGCAATAGCCTCAATATGAAGATGAAGGCTTATGCTTTTTTCGTTCAGTTTATTGGTGATCTGGTGAAAGCCCATATCATCATTCAAATAAGCTGATTCACCTTTTTTAAGCAAGATCGTGTCTTTAACTTCAATACTTTCAGCATCAAAATCTACCTCAAAGGTTTCGATAAGAATTTCGCCTTCTAAAACCTTAACCCAACTCTCCTGATTGCTGTAGCTATGGATGGCTGAGTGCTGCTTTTCTTGCCAGCCCATTAAAAGTAATTCATAATCATCGCATGAGCTAAGGCAATTTCTGCTGTAGTGTTGATCATTCCATTTTATGAATTCTGTTAATTCAGAAATGGGAATATCTACAGCCTTAAACAATTCTATGTATCCTCCATAGCCTGGTCCAAGGTTCAAATTCTTTGTTAATTGCTCAATGCTTTCAATTTTTGCAAGTGGCATTTTAATTCATTTAAAGTTCAAGACCAAAGTTAGGGCAGTACGTTACCCTTTAAAATGATAATTATCAGCTTTGCAAAGCAAAATGAGTTTGCTTGCTGATCCAAACAGCCAGACTTACAAACGCGACTACCGTAATTGAGCTTATGGGCATAAGAATTGCCGCAAAAACAGGACTAAGTAAACCCTGTACCGCAAAGGCAAGACCTATTGCATTGTATAAAAAGGAAATGATGAAGCTTACGATTACGATCTTTTTACAATTTCTGCTAAAGCGGAGAATTGCATCGACTAGGTCAAACCGTTCAGCCGCCAAAATCACATCACAAGCGGGTGAGAAGGCATTAACATTTTCAGCAATTGAAACTCCTACATCACTCTGTAGCAATGCTCCAGCATCATTCAACCCATCGCCTACCATCATGCAGTGTTGCTTTTTCTCTTGTAATTCCTTGATATAGTTTAGCTTATCTTCAGGGCTTTGTTCAAATAGTAAACTTGCTTGAGAAGGGAAGTATTGAAGTAACTTCTTTTCCTGACCGCTGTGATCTCCCGAGATCATAGAAAGCTTAACCGATTTCTTAAGCTTATTGAGTAGTGTTTTTAAACCCTTTCGGTATTGGTTAGAGACACCAAAGTAGCCTTTTACATCCCCTGCTATTTCAATAAAAACAGTGCTTGAAAGTTGCTCAAGTTGAGCTTGGCCCAACCATGAGGCAGAACCTATTCGGATAGAGCCCAAACTGCTTTCTGCTGCAAGTCCTTTTCCAGCCATTTCTTGAAAGTTTTTTACACCATTAACTTCAGCTGTTGGTAAATAATCGGAAATAATTCGGCTAAGTGGATGATTACTTTGGCTCAATATAGCTTGTACAAGCCTTTCCTCAGCTTGGTTTAGTTTTTTCCCAACGTATGTCACCTTTCTGTTTTGACCATAAGTTAGTGTTCCGGTCTTATCAAAAATAACATGCTCAACCTCTGCCAGCTGTTCCATTACAGTTGCTTCTCTTAAGTAACAACTTAAGCGGCCTAAATAGCGCATTGCATGACCAAAAGTAAAGGGTGCAGCAAGGGCTAAAGCACAAGGGCAAGCCACAATTAAAACAGCAGTAGCAACTTCAACGGCTGAGCTAATTCCAAACTGTAAATGATATAAAGCCGCCAGTAAGGCTATTAGCAAAATAATAGGAGTAAACCATTGAGAGATTCGATCAGTAAGGCCTGAAAAACTCACTTGCGTTGTTTCACTTTCATCTCTTCGCGCATATTCGCTCCATAGTCTTGTCAGTTTACTCTGAGCTAAAGGTCTTATTACTTCTAGGGTAATGGCTTCTCCAATTTGTCTACCTCCGGCAAAAAGTTTACTACCGATCTCCCTTTCTATAGGCTCTGATTCTCCGGTAGCAAAACTGTTGTCAATATTGGCCTTCCCTTCAATAAGATAGCCATCCACAGGAATTAATTCACCGTTGCGTATTACTATTTTATCCCCTTTTTGAATGTCTTGCACGGGAATACTCTCTTCTTCTCCTTTTTGCAATCTGTTGATCGAAATAGGGAAGTAGGAACGGTAATCGCGTTCAAATGAAAGTTGATGGTAAATTTTTTCTTGAAATATTCTGCCAATTAATAAGAAAAATAACAAACCGCAGAGGGAGTCAAAATAACCAGCCCCGGTTTGTGCTGCAACTTCGTAAAAGCTTCTCAAGTACAAAACGAGAACCCCAATAGCGATGGGTACGTCAATGTTCAGCCGCTTGTTTTTAAGGCTTGTCCAAGCAGATTTAAAATAGTCTTGACCACTGTAAAAGGCTACAGGGGTTGCTATTACAAGGTTTAGCCAGCTAAACCATTGGCTAAACTCTTTTAAGCTGCGTTCATCAAAACCAAAATACTCGGGCAGGCTGAGCAACATAATGTTACCAAAGGCAAAACCAGCTACACCAACCTGGTAAATCAGGCGTTTGCTGATGGGTTTTTTTCGTTCAGACTTGAGTTGATCTAGCGTAATACTAGGCTCATAACCCAGGCTTGCCAACAATTCAACCAATTGCCTTAATGAAAGCTGTTGATGCTCAAAGGTGAGGTAGATTTCCTTTTTTAAGAAGTTTACCCTACTGGTTTGAACTCCTTGATGCAGTTTATAGAGGTTTTCTAGCAACCAAAGGCATGAGCTACAGTGAATTTGGGGCAAGTAAAACTGGACTTTACTTATTTGTTCATCTTGATAGTCAAGCAGCTCATCTTGAATATTTTGGTGTTCCAAGTAGTCAAACTTAGACTGACTTCTAGACTTTGGACTGATTCCTGGCTGTGCCTCAAGGTCGTAATAATTACAAAGGTCATTTTCTTGAAGAATCTCATAAACCGTCTTACATCCTTGACAGCAGAAATGCTTGTCCTCCAATAAGATATCGTCGCTTAGGCAATCGTCTCCACAATGGTAGCAAGAAGTAGGGTTATTTGAATCTTTTAATGCCATTAAAAAAGGGAACAAAGATGCTTTTAAAATTATGCTTAAAGTATGATATTTGTCATAGATCCTAATGAGCGAAAAAACGAATACTCCCAAATGTGCCACTTGCGGCTCTCGCAACAAGTCGGTTTTTTGCAGCCTCAATACAGAACAGCTTACACAGATTGATACAGATAAAAGTTGCGAGTTTTATCAAAAAGGTGAGGTGATCTTCAAAGAAGGCGTGATGGCACGTGGTATATTCTGTGTCAATAACGGAAAAATCAAATTGAGTAGGATGGGGCAAAGTGGAAAAGAGCAAATTGTTCGTTTTGCCACCGGAGGCGACATTATTGGTTATAATTCTATGCTTAGTAAAAAACCACTGAGTGCTACAGCTACAGCTTTAGATAAATCTGCTGTCTGCTTTATTCCCGCCAAGAATTTTTTCCAAATGATTCGAGATGAACCTAATTTTAGCCTGAAAATTTTAGAGCTTACCGCTAAAAATTGGGAGAATGCTTCACGTTTGATCACGGACATGGCGCAAAAAACCACCAAGCAACGCTTAGCTGAAATGCTTTTATGGTTAAAAGAGACTTTTGGCTTGGATGAAGATAATTGCATTGATGTGCAGCTTAGCCGAGAAGAAATTGCGAACATGGTTGGAACAGCAACGGAAGCTGTAATTCGCCTTCTTGGAGATTTGAAAAAGCAAAAACTAATTGCTTTAGAAGGTAAAAAAATTAAACTGCTAGATATCCACGGTTTGGTAGTTTTAGCCGATTTAGTAGATTAGTTTAAAGTACTAAGGCGAAATAAGAAAAAAACAAGATTTGCGAAAGCAGGTAATTGAGTGAGAAGCTGTAATTGAGTCTCTTGTTGGTTGCTTGAATGATCAATTGCATTACAACTGCTACTATTCCCCATGCTAGGTAATTATTCCAAGGGGCAGCTGAGCTAAACGTCCAAAAGTCAAACTTAGGCGCTACAACCTCCATTGGGAAATCGAATATAACCAAGATTGAAGCTGCTAGCATAGCTTTCAGCAATGCATTCAGTTTGATTCTTTCTACCAAACTGTGTGCGGCCCAAGAAAGCATTAACCAATTAACGCCTATCAGATAGGGTACTCCATCTAATTTAAAACCAAGGTTCTCTCCATAGGAATATTCACCAAACGGAAAGCCAGTATGAATGCCAATCCATTCAATTCCTACACCAATTGAGAAAACTGCCACTGCGGCAAGCCATGTTTTCAGTGATTTAAATTGGGCCACCCAAAAGAATAAGGCAGTTTGAACCATCAAGTTAAGAGGCGTTTTAGGAACAAAAAACGATTCAAAACCAAAGCTTATTCCAATCATGGCCGAACCCATAAAGAGCCATATAATGAAGATGGCAATGCTTACCCTTTTCTCATAAGGGTTTTCAAGGGCATAAGTGATTTTTTTTGCTAGACTCATGGGATTAAACTGCTTGCAATTTTAGCTGATTTTAGGCAAAGCGGAATTCCTCCTCCGGGGTGAACCGAGCCACCACAAAACCATAAATTTTCAAACTGCTGACTAAAATTAGCGTGTCTCAAAAATGCAGCATATTTGTTATTACTAGCAGTGCCGTATAGTGCTCCTAAGTGAGAAAAGGTCTTTTTTTCGATCAAAGTAGGGTCAAGGTGATCTTCAGTTTCAATCAAAGCTGTTAAGTCGATATTCAAAATTCGATTCAGCTTTTTAATAATTACTTTTTTCGCTTGACTGACTCTTTCGCTCCAATCTTGGTCAGTAGTTGCGGGAACATTGATCATCACAAACCAATTTTCACCACCCTCTGGAGCGTCTTCCTTTCTTTCTTTAGAGGTGATGTTAATGTAAATCGTAGGGTCATCAGGCACCTTTTTTTGGTTGAAGATAGCTTCAAACTCCTTTTTGTAATCTTCAGAAAAGAAGATGTTATGAAGGTCTAATTCAGGGAACGTCTGCTTAATACCCCAGTAAAAAATGATGCCCGACGAGCTTCTTTCTTGTTTCAAGATTTTCTTTGGAGCTTTTGCCTTGGGTAGCAACTTTTTGTAGGCGTAAAAAACATCCATGTTGCACACAAAAACCGTAGCCTTGTAGACAACGCTTTTTGTTCTGATGCCTGATACTTTTTCATTCTCATGCAGAATTTCCTCCACCGCCTCATTGAACTTGAACTCTACCCCATGCCTTTTTGCCAGCTGGAATAAACTCTCGGCAATTGCTCTCATTCCTCCTTCAGGGAAATAAGTGCCTTGCTGCATTTCTAAGCTTGGGATCATGCTCATTATTCCCGGGGTTTCATAGGGAGAGGAACCATTGTAAGTGGCGTAGCGGTTGAAAAGCTGAATTAACTTTGGATTACTAAAATACTTTTCATTTACGCCATTGAGAGAGCTATTTAAATCAAGCTTACCGACTTTGCTTATTGCCTTTAATGTATCAAGACTAAAGTAAGTAGAGGGTTTGTGTAGGCTTCTGTCTAGAAATAAGGGGGCTGTACTGTCGTATTTTAGTTTGCTGTTTTCAAGGTAGTTCTTGATGTTTTTTTCATCCTCTCCAAATGTTTGGGCCGCATCTTTAATAAAAGAATGAGGATCCGCTTTCGCTTGAAAGCGGCATCCATCGGCCCAGAAGTAGTTGCAAATTGTCTTTTTAGAAAGGTAGTTGAACCTTTCTCTTGGCTCTTCACCCAATAATCGAAAAAGTTCATCCACGAGCTGAGGCATGGTAAAAAGCGAGGGACCTGTGTCCCAGCGGTAACCTTGAGACTCTATCTCACCCATTTTCCCGCCTGCTTGTTCTGCCTGCTCAAATACGGTAACCTCGTACCCTTTTGCTTTGAGGCGAATGGAAGCTGCCAAGCCGGCAATACCTGCACCAATTACAATTGCTTGTTTCACTATTTTTCTTCTAGCGCCTCAATTTTCTTCCAAAGCTCTTCTGCCTCAAGCTTTTTCAGATCACTTGCCTTACGATCAGTAGTTGAAAGTTTATGCGACTCTGAAATCAACTTATTGTATTGATCTTTTAGTTTTTCTTTTTCTGTCTTCTTTTTGAATAATCCGAACATAATTTTTCTTTTATGAACACCCGAATTTGGCTTAAGTTTATAACTAAGGCCCTGTTGGAAGTGTAAAGCTATTCTTTTTGTGAATAAAAAATCACATCTTATAAAAGAATGAAAGTTCCAATTCCTTTTTTTTGAAATAAAAAACATGGCAAGAACGAAAAGTTTCAATCCTGAGAAAACGTTACAAAAGGCAGTAAACTTATTTTGGGAGCAAGGGTACCACGCAACTTCCATGCAAAACTTGGTAGATGTTTTGGGTATAAACAGGGCAAGTATGTACGATACTTACGGAAGCAAAGAAACCTTATTTGCCAAAGCATTAGAAGCTTATCAGGAGGCAGAAAGCAAGCAAGTTTCAAGTATTTTGTATTACTACACCGACATTAGGCAAGGGCTTTATGTGATGTTTGAGTACTTTATTGATACTGCTTTGAAGGAAGGAAAGTCAAACTCTTGCTTTCACGTTAATACTGCAGTTGAGCTAGCTAACGATTCTGAGGAGATCCGAAAAAGTTTAGCTGAAGCACGTGAATTTCATTTAAAAATGTACCGCACTTATTTGAATTATGGCAGAGATAAAGGTCAGTTGGCGGCTCACAAAGATATTGAGGGAATAGCACAGGGTTTATATGCTTTTCAATGTGGTTTAATGGCATCCTCTAAATTAAATCCAAATAAAGATCAATTGTTACAATCAGTATCTGCTCTACTCAAAGTACTAGATTGAGTTTATAAACAAGCTGTCCTTCCACCGTCAACTGGTACGTTTATTCCATTGATGTAAGCCGCGGCAGGAGAAGCTAGAAAAGCTGCGGCTGCTGCTACTTCTTCAGGCTGAGCCACTCTTTTCATAGGCACTTGTGCTTCCATTCCTTTTAAGGCTTCCTCTTCCGTTTTTCCGGTCTTTTTTGCTTTGTTAGCTACAATTGAACTCAGCCTCTCCGTGGCAGTAGCACCAGGCAAAACATTGTTAACGGTAATGCCGTGCACGCCAAGTTCGTTTGCCATGGTTTTGGCCCAGTTGGCAACTGCTCCGCGAACTGTGTTAGAAACCCCTAAGCCATTTAGCGGTTGCTTTACAGAAGTGGAAATAATGTTGATGATACGTCCATAGCCACCATCGATCATGCTTTGCTTAACCGCTTGCACCAAAGTGTGGTTACACAACAAATGCATAGAGAAAGCATCAACAAACTCCTGTCTTTTAGCCTCAGCAATAGGGCCGCCAGGAGGACCTCCTGTATTGTTGATCAAGATGTGAATAGGGTTACTTTTCACATAAGCTTGCACAACAGCTTCAACTTCTTCAACTTTAGAAAAATCAGCTACTAATGAAGCGTGAACCTGACCTTTGGAAGAGGGTAAAGCTGCTTTGGCTTGATTGAGTTTCTCCTCATTTCGCGCAATTAACACTATTGTGGCTCCCATTTCGGCTAATTCGTGGGCAATGGCATTGCCAATTCCTGCGGTACTTCCGCAAACTAAGGCGGTTTTATTTGCTAAATCTAGGTTCATCGATTAATATATTTGTTTCGAAATTAGTCAAAGGCAACTGATTCAAAAAGCGTAAAAAGGGATTTCTGCATCTCTGCAGATCTTCCTAACTTAGGACCTTATTCAAAAAAGAAATCTTATGGCCATTCGCAGACCTTTCAATTTTCAAAAGTGGATCGATGAGCACCGTCACCTCTTAAAGCCTCCTGTTGGTAATAAACAGGTGTACGAATCTGATGATTTTATTATCATGGTGGTTGGTGGCCCGAATGCTAGAAAGGATTATCACTACAATGAAGGGGAAGAGTTTTTCTATCAATTAGAGGGAGAAATCACCGTTAAAATTCAAGAAGATGGCAAAGCGGTAGAAGTTCCCATAAAAGAAGGTGAAGTTTTTCTCTTACCTGCCAAAGTTCCACATTCTCCAATCCGTTCAGCCAATTCAGTTGGTTTGGTAATTGAGCTAAAGCGTAATCAAGGTGAAAAAGATGGCTTGCTGTGGTTCTGTGAAAACTGCAATAACAAGCTTTACGAGCAATACTTTCCGCTCAATAGCATTGAAAAAGATTTTTTACCGGTGTTCAAGAAATTCTACAACTCCGAAGACCTAAGAACTTGTGACCAATGCGGAACTGTTATGGACGCAGATGAAAGGTTTGTTTAGTGGGTCTTGAAATGAGGATTAACGGACACGGACATATACTACCTGAACCTTCTCAGATCCCTCAATTCATGAAAGACAAAAAGCTCTTTTGGATTGATGATGATAAAAAGTTCATGCGACAAGGTGATTGGTCTAGGCCAATTACTGACCCCAGTTTTTTTATGAAAGAAAAGCTGGAATGGATGGACCGTTTTAAGATCGACCATGCCGTAATGTTGTGTCTTTCGCAGCTTTATTGTAACGGATGGGATAAGCAAGATTGCGCAGATGGGATCCACTTCCAAAATGATTATAACGCTTCGGTTCAAGCTGATCATCCTGATAAGTTTACCTGCGGCTTTGTAGTTCAGCCCCTATACATGGATCAGGCCTTGAAAGAGATTGAACGCTGCGTAAATGAGCTGAACTTAACCATGTTGTGTTTGCCAACTCATTTCCTTAACAAAGATGGGGATTGGCTCTCTGTAGCAGAGGCGGAAGTTGATCCCATTTATGAGCTTGCCGATCAATATAATTTGGCAGTACAAATTCACCCTTATGATGGGGAGAAAATGATCGCTCTGAGAAATCAGTATTGGAGGTTTCATTTGGTTTGGATGATGGCTCAATGTGCAGACACCATTCATATTTTTACACTGCGCGACCTACCAAATAAATACCCAAATATTCGCACTAGCTTTGCCCATGGAGGTATGCTAGGTGTGGCCAACTATGGCAGAAGGATACAGGGGTTTGATGGTCGTCCTGATATATTTAAAGGTCTACAAGATCCTCGTAAAACATTAGGCCACAAAAACCTATACTACGACACCTTAGTGCATGACTCATACACTTTAGAGTTGTTAAAAAAACGAGTTGGCGCAGGTCAGATCATCATGGGCTTAGACGATCCTTACCCATTGGGCGAGATGGAAGGAGTGGGAACTTCTTACCCCGGAAGAGTTGTAGACTTTGCAGTTGAAGACGGAATTCTAACTGAGCAAGAAAAGAATGACATCTGGTGCAGAAATGTCTTGAACTGGCTAGGGAAAGAGCTTAAATAGCCATTTTTCAATCACTTCTTACACTAGAAGTTGAAACCAACATAAGCCTGGATAATTCCGTTTTTAATATCTGGCTCATCGATTTTTGTCGTTGTTGTAACATTACCTATGGTAGTAGTTTGCTCATAATCCTCTCCTATAGAGTTAAGGCTAAACTGATAACGGGCGCCAAAGTGAATTCCCATTTCGAGGTGGTATTCTATACCTGCAGCAGCTCCTAATTCTAAGGTGCTGAATCGATCTGTAACATCAGTAGAGGTGCCTGCAGTTTCATTTTCTGCATTAATAAGCACTCCAAATTGAGGCCCTGCATGTATGTTGAAACGATCAGAAAAGTAAATTTTAGCTAATATTGGTACATCAACGTAGGTAAGGTCAATATCACCTATGCTGGTTTCACTGCCTTTTAAAGAATACATCCCTTCTACTTGGAGAGCAAAAAAGTCGGTTACTCTAACTTGCACAAATGCTCCTGCATGGTATTTAAACTGTGCTTCCTCCCCACTGACATCACTCCCGCTTAGGTTGGCAAAGTTTAGCCCTCCTCTTAAACCTAGGGTAGTTTCTTGCGCCATACTTTCTTGGATAAATAACAAGGTGATGCTTGCAAATAAAAGGACTTTAATTTTTCTCATAACGAATAATTTTGTGTGCCGAAGTTAAAAAAAAGGCCTTACATGGCTAGGAATTAGCTTAAATCATCAGCTTTCTGACCACTTCATCTGATTGAAAAAGGGAGGAAGGGGTGAGTTTGAGGTACTCCGAATCTTTTACGAGCCATTCTTTATTCAGTTTTGCAAGCTGCCGATTAAAGTGTTGTACAATGTTTTCAGAAAAGCGTTGATTGAGTTCCTTGATCGAAATACCCCATTTGGTTCTTAGTCGGGTAATTAAAAGTTCATGGTACTGATCTACTTCATTTAAACTTTCAAGCTCGAAATATTTTTCTCTGGCTTTTAAGGCCTTTATATACTTCAAATTATTGGCAACATTCCATTGTCTGCTGCTACCATTAAAAGAATGAGCAGAGGGCCCTAGACCAAGATATTTCTTGCCAAACCAATAGGCTGAGTTGTGTTTTGAAATGGTTTTTGTTTTACCATAATTTGAGAGCTCATATTGCTCATAATTATGTTCGGTAAGAGTTGAAAGCAGCAGCTCGTATTGCCGCCAATTTTTTTCTTCGTCAACCTTAGTCGTTTTTGAGGTTTTTACCAGGTGGTTTAAAGCTGTTTTTTCTTCAAGGGTAAGTGAATAGGCCGAGAAATGCGGGACCCGAAGCGCATACAGTTTTTCAAGGTTTTCCTGCCAAGCTTGGTCTGAGGTGGTTTGTGCACCAAAGATCAGGTCTATGGTCATGTTTTCAAAGCCGCAATCCTGTGCGAGGAGAATGCACTTTTCTGCTTGTTCAGCATTGTGTGCACGATTAAAAAAGGACAAGTCTTTTTGATGAAAAGATTGCACCCCAATGCTGAGTCGATTCACTCCACCTTCTTTTAGGGCCCTTAGCTTGTCTTCATTTAGATCTTCAGGGTTAGCCTCAAGGGTTACTTCTACCTCTTGGGCTATGTTAAAAAGTTGTTTGAGATCATGCAGTATTTTTTTAAGTTCTTCCGAACTAAGCAAAGATGGAGTTCCGCCGCCAAAATAAATGGTCTCCACAGGCTCGTCCTCAAGGTAAGCTTGCCTTTGTTTAGCCTCTTGGCAAATGGCGTCTACAATTTCGGCTTTGCGCTTTAAAGCGGTTGAAAAGTGAAAGTTGCAATAGCTACAGGCCTGTTTACAAAAAGGAATATGAATGTATATTCCGGCCATTCTGCGTTACTTTATTTAAGACGATTCTAAAGGTGGTTCCTTGATCAACTTCTGACTGTTTGACAAAAACTTTACCCGAATGATAGTTTTCTATGATGCGCTTGGTAAGTGACAAGCCCAAGCCCCACCCACGAGGTTTGGTGGTAAAACCTGGCTGGAAAACTGTCTTTCTAGCGCTTTTTGGAATGCCCTTTCCATTATCAGTTATGTCAATGTATATGAATTGTGATTGGTCGGTTAAATGAATGTCTATTTTACCATCGCCACTTATTGCATCCACCGCATTTTTGATAATGTTTTCAAGCACCCATTCAAGTAAAGGCCTATTCACGCTAGCAATTACCTGATCTCCGTTAGAGCTTGTGTGTGTAAAGGTTACTTTTTTAGAAAGTCTGCTTTTAAGGTAATTCAGGGTGTCTTTTACAATAAGGTTAACATCTTCTTGCTCTAAGTTGGGAGCAGAGCCAATTTTGGAAAAACGGTCAGTAACTGTTTCAAGTCGGCCTAAATCCTTGCTGAGCTCTTCTAGCAATTTGGGGTCAACATCTTTGGTTTTTAAAACCTCAACCCATGCTAGTAAAGAAGAAAGCGGAGTGCCCAATTGATGGGCTGTTTCCTTAGCCATTCCCACCCAAACTTGGTTTTGCTCAGCGTTTCTGGCAGTGCTAAAAAGGTAATAGGCAATTAATAAGAATAAGCCAATAATCCCTAATTGTATAAATGGGAAAAGCTTTAAGGTGGTCAGCAATTGAGACTCAGCATAAAAAATATACCGTTTCTCATTGTCACCAATGCTTACTACTAGCGGAGCATTGTCCGACTTCATTTCTTTAATTAGCTCTTGCACGTATTTTGGATCTTGAACTTTAGAAGAATCAATGTTTCCAAAAGCTAATACTTTCTCTTGCTTTTCGTCGGTGTAAATTACTGGTGAAGAGGCTGCATTGGTTACAATTTCCCGGTTAAAAGCCTCTATTTCTTCGGCTAGAACGTCTCTCAATTCTGAGAAAATGGTTGACTCATCGTAAAAAACAAAGTTTACTTGATCACCATAAAAATTGATGCGTACCGGCTTGTGCTTGGCTTTCATTTCATTTAGCCTCTTTCTAACAAAAGCTGGGTCTTCCGATTTAGCTGAATCTAAATTACTAGACGAAATGATTTCCCCGGCTTGGTCGGTAAGCACCATGGGGATGGTACTGTTGTTAAATAAAATCTTGGTGTAAATTTCCAACGCTTCATCTGGAGCATTTACCACCCCACGGTTGGCTTCTGCCCAAATCTCTGCTTTCTTTCGCTCCTCTTGCGAGATCTTTTCGAAAAGTTCTTGTGTGTAGTTTACAAGCTCAGCCCTTCGTTGAATGGCTTCCGCCCATGAGCGAACTTTTTCTTTTTCTTGCTCAGCAATTTGACCAACTAAAATATTGGTGTACCATAAACTGATAAAGACAATTGATGCCGCTATTATGGCTAAGGCAAATTTCCAACGCTGCTTTTTTGAATAAATGTTCAAAACTCCTATCTACTTCTTTAGCTATTAGACGGCTATTCGATTCTGTTGGTTGCTAAGTAAGCCTATTTCTCTTTAGGCTCAACGAACTCGTCTTCATTAGGCTGTGCAATTTTATCAATAAATTTTCCAAATTTGCTTTTTTTCCGCCCTTTCTTTGGCTCTTCCTTACTGCTTTCAGTGGTTTTAGTGGTTTTATTTGTTGTTTTTGTGTTTTCAAGCTCCTCAATTTCAATTGAAAAGGGGCTACTTGAACTCTTTTGATTTGGCTCATAGGCAGGAAGACTGTCTTTTTTAAAGAAGCCAAACTCTTCTTTAAGAATGCTTTTAACGCTTTGTTTTTCTGCTTGCACTTTGTTTTTGATGTGACTTTTAAGCTGCTCCTTATCGTAGGAAAAGTCAGGTTCATCAACTGTACCAGCCATCCGCATGAATATCTTGGTGCGGCCCAAGCCATCATCTTCTATGTAGCCAAACTCATTGTTTTCGGGCTTTTTTACTTTTTTGCCAAGCACTTCGTTTAGCAGTAGTTCAAAGCGATAATCTATTTTTTGGTCGAAATGGTGCTGCCCCTCAAGCTTTAAATTTAGTGCTGATGAAGCGATTTCGAATTTTGGGATAAAAATGGTTTCCCTTTGAATTGAGATCTGATTTTGTAGGTTTTTGAACTTGACGTGTTTCAGTTCCTCTAGCTCTATGTAGGTCGATAAGTTTTCTAAGGGCTTAAAGTCGATCAGCTCTCCTTTTTCTACTAAAATGTCCGCATCAACCTTCAAACTATTCAAGATCATTTCCCAATTGGAATTATAGGTGGCAGAATAGTTGAGGTCGGTGGAAATAGCGCCTGATAGGTTTTCGGCTTTTAGCGTTTCTTGTCCAAAGTTTTTAAACTGTTTGAAAAGGGAGTTCAAGTTAGCCTTCACAACTGTGGCTTGTGCGTAGGTTTTGTATCCACCGTCAGCTGCTTCACGAATAAATAGATCACCCGTGAAACTGCCGTCAAGGTAGCTAAAGGATGCTCCTCTTAAGTCAAACCTACCTGATTTGTAGGTTGCTATACCACTAAACTGGTCTATACTGTGTTGTTGGTAAATTAAGGTATCTACCTGAGCATCTAAATACAGCCTTATTGAACTTCTGGGATTGCTGGGTTCAGTCTGCTTAGTTAGTTGAGGGATAAAATCTTCTACCTTAACTTTCTTGGCTTTAAGCTTTCCATCAACCAAAAGCGCTTGATTTTCTTCGGTTAAATAAGCAAAAAGGTTGTTCAAACTTAGTGCTAAATCAAGGGACTGGTCTCCAAAGTCGAAGGTTAAACGCTCAGTTGAAACACTGTTTTTATTCAAAATTAGCTCCCCTTCAAGTTGATCTATTGTATTTTTAAACTGGGACACTTTAAAGGCAACTTGAGTCAGTTTTGCTTGACCTTTAAGTACTGAGCGCTTCCAATCGTTTAATGTGAATTCCTGCATCTTGTTTAGCTTGGCTTTCCAAGAAAAATTAGCGTCTACTTTTCCGTTGAGAAGTTTCAAGTCTTTTTCTTTAATGAAAGCCTGCAAATTGGGGAGACTTAGCAAAAGGTCCCCTTCGAATTCAATAGTAGGAGAAATGAAATTGCTCAAAGTCAACTTGCCACTTATTTGTCCTTCTTTGGTTTCTGTTCTAAGCTTAGTGAGTTCAAGCCTGCTGCTTGCCAGCTTATTGGCAGCGCCATTATCAATTTTCCCTTCAACCGATGTATTCTTAAAAACGAACCCACTTGCTTTATGCTTGAAGGATGCTTGATTTACCACGAAACTAGCTTGATAAGAGGGTTGATCAATCGCAGAGACAGGTCCGTTGATGCTCCCGACTATACTTGCTACGCCGCTTGGGTCATATTCGGCTAATTGTTTTTGAATGGATAGAGGAAGAAGTGCTATGGTGTTTTTTAGCTCTGATTTTGGACATTTAAGTGCTAGATCGAGGAATAGGTCATCTTGGTATGAAACATTACCATTGGCAAAGAAATCAATTCCATCAATGGCTAAACTAACTTCTTGAAATCCAATATTCTTCTTTTCTCCCTCTATCTTAGCTTCCCCTTTCACCCAAACTTGGCGTTGATCCAGAAAAACTACTTCGCCATTTCTAATGCTAGCTTTGGGTATTTTGGCATCTAAAGACAATTGGTAGTTGAGCGTTGAGAATTCACCTTTAAGTTTGGCATCCTTTATTGAAAACTTAAGTGCTAGGTCTTTCTGATAATCAAGGTAATTGAAGGTAGTATTGCTAAAAGTAACTGATTCGAGGTCAACCTCAAAGTCACTGCTGGCGCTGCTGTCCGATTCCCAAAAAAGATAGTTAGCATAACCACTTTGATCTACTTGAAGTTGGAAAAATGCATCTTTTATCTTTAAGCTGCTTAAGCGGTACTTTTTTTGGTAGAGATCAATCGCATTGAATTGAGCAGCAATTTGTTGAGCAGCAATAAGTGTATCGTTTTTTGCATTTACGGCCTTGATCAGTACGTCATGAAAATTCACAGAAACTCGTGGAAAGGTATTCCAGAAGCTCAGGTCAATTTGTTTGACCGCAATTTCAGTTTTAAGGTTTTGGTTGACTGACTGAATGACCATCTGCTTGATCTCCGCTTCATATTTCCATATAAAAAATGAAGCCCCTGATGCTAGCAGGATAAGCAGTAAAGAAACGATCAATAAAACCTTTTTAAGCCATTTCATCTTGGCAAACGTAAACTCAGCTTCAATGTTTTATTTGCAATCCGGCAAGTCTATGCAATAGGCCAACTTCTTTCTCACTTAAATGCCTAAACCGACCTCTTGGTAAGTCTTTTTTAGAGAGTCCGGCAAATTGAATCCGATCAAGTCGGATAACCTTATAATCCATTGCCTCCATCATTCTTCTAATTATGCGGTTTTTACCCGAGTGTAATTCTAGCACAATTTGACTTTTATCTTCACCGTTTCTGTGGTAATAGGCTTTATCTGCGTGGCTAGTGCCATCATCTAATTGTACCCCTTCAACTAATTGGATCAAGTCTTTTTTGCTGACTTTTTTATCTAAGCCAACTACGTAGATTTTTTTTACGTTCGAACTAGGGTGGGTTAGGCGCTGTGTCAACTCTCCATCATTCGAGAGCAGCAATAAACCAGAAGTGGCCCTGTCTAGTCTTCCAACCGGATAAATTCTTTCACTGCATGCTTTCACTACAAGTTCCATCACTGTTCTTCTTTTCTGCGGATCATCAACTGTGGTGATGTAGTCTTTGGGTTTATTAAGCAGTACATACTGCTTTTTCTCACCGCTGATCTTTTCTCCACCATAATGCACTTCATCGCTTGGCTTGACTTTAGTTCCCAGTTCCGTTACAATTTCTCCATTGATGCTAACGGCACCTGAGGCAATTAATTTGTCTGCTTCTCTACGTGAAGCAATTCCGGCATGTGCGAGGTAACGGTTAAGTCTGATCAAGCCATCATCTGCATGAGTTTTAGCTTTCTTTGGTTTAAAGCTTTTTCTCTTAGGTTTGAAAAACTTCTTTTTTTCACTTCCTGATCCTTTTGAATCATCTGCTCTTTTTCTACCTCTGGGTTTATTTTCTGACATGCCAATTAATTTACGGCGAAGTTACGCATCCTGCAATAGGCACAAGAGCTTGAAGGCGAAAGAATTGTTAAGGGGTAAGAATAAAAAATGGGTAGCTTTAACAAGCTCGAAAAACTTTTTAAAAAATGGCTGTAACTTTTCCGAAAGTTGTACGTCACACCCAAAGAACGCTAACTAGAACATGACAGTAAAAGAGTATAATCAAGCGGTTGAGCTTTTCTCTGATAATGTTTTTCGCTTTGTGCTGAAAAACATACGTGATGAGGAAAAGGCGAAAGATATCGTGCAAGACTCTTTTGAGAAAATGTGGGAGAAAAAAGACAAGGTAGAAGGGAGTAAAGTGAAGTCGTACCTTTTTACAACTGCCTACAGAACTATGATCGATAAGATCAGAAAGTACAAGAAGCAAGGAAATTGGGATGAGGTTAGCGAAAGTGATTATGCCCATTCTGCAGGCCATCATGACCTTTCTGAAGTATTGCAAGAAGCCTTAAGCAGACTTCCTGAGGTACAGCGTTCGGTGGTCTTGTTGAGAGATTATGAAGGTTACAACTACGATGAGATTAGCGAGATCACCAACTTGAGCCTTTCGCAGGTTAAGGTTTACATTTTCAGAGCTAGAAAAGCCTTGAAAGAATATTTAGTTAGCATAGAACACGTGATTTAATGAGTAAAATCAACTTACATAACTACGAAGCTTATTTTTTAGACAGGGCTGAAGGAAACCTGACTGCTGCTGAAGAATTGCAGTTAAAGGCTTTCTTAGAGGAGCATCCTGATTTAAAGGCTGACTTAGAAGATTTTGAAAACATTCAATTGACTAAAGAAGAAGTTAGCATTCCTAAGTTATCATTGCTTAGAAATGAGGAAACTGGTCTATTGCAGAAAGAGCATCTTTTAATAGCTAGTGTAGAAGGAGCGTTAAATGCCAAAGAGCAGAAAGAGCTAAATACTCTAATGGAAGAAGATCCCAATTTGCTTGATGAATTAGCACTTTACGAAAAGACCAAACTCCCTCAGGAAAGGTTGCCATTTGCCGACAAGGACAGCCTAAAAAAGAAGCAAGGAAAGCTAATCTATTGGCAATTTTATGCGGCTGCCGCCTCAGTGGCTGCAGCATTGCTTAGTATCGTCTTGCTTAACACTCCAAGTGCAGAGCCACTTTATGAAACAGCAAGTGTGCAAAAATTTGAGCAAGTAGCTCGTGATTCAGAATCAGCTAATTTCGGCTACATTATTCAAGCTGAAGCGCCCAAGAAAAAAAGTAGACCAACTCAAGCTGTTGAGAACAGCTTTGCAAAAGTTGAGTCTGCCACCAATCAAGCAAACAAAGCTGATCGTAATCAACCACCCTTAAAAAAGCTAGACAAGCAAGTTGAGTTTGCCGAATTAGAGCAAGTAGAAGTTGAACCCAAAGCGAAAGAAGCCAAACCTCTTGTGCTTCCTGAGCAGAGCGTCATTGCAGCTCTTCCTGATGACACCGAGGCACTGGAGTCTAGAAAGGGAAAGACTCAAAGTTTGAGCTTGAAAGAATTTGCCAAGGAGACTATACAAAATGAGCTACTCAAAAATAAAACTGTTACCCAACTGATAGCGGAAGAGCTTGCAAGTGCGACCAATGAAAAAGTTGTTTTTGAACCTGCTTCAAAAGCAAATAAAAAAGGCCTGCAGTTCGCTATGAACCTAGGAAGTATAAGCATTAGTAAAAAATAATTCACTCCGCTGTAACTTTTAAGAAAGTCGGCCGTCATACTATCAGAAACCAATAGGAAAAAAAATGAAAAAGTTAATTGCCCTTAGTTTAAGTTTACTGCTTGCATTGCCAGCTTTGTTAGCACAAGAAGTAGTGGTAAAGTCAGATACAACAGAGTCAGATACTGTTAAGATCACCACTAAAAAGAAAAGAATTTACATCATTAAACGAGAAGATGAAGAGGTAGATGTCGAAGAAGCAGACACGGTAGACTTTAGTTCTCTCAGTAACCAAAGAAAAGATCACTTTGAAGGATTTGACTTTGGCGTAAGTGGATTACTGAGTGAAAACATGAGCGTTGATCTTCCATCTGATGCCAATTTCATGGACTTGAATTATGCCAAGTCGATCATGGTGGGCATTAATTTCATGGAGTTTTACATTCCGATAGCGAAAGAGAAATTTGGAATTACGACTGGAGCAGGTTTTGAGTTCTTCAATTACGACCTTTCAAGAAACGTAACGGTTTTTGCTGACGACGATACCACTTTTGGGGTGTTTAATTCAACTGATGTTAGAGACATTGAAAAGAATAAGTTTAGAGGGACTATGTTAAATGTCCCCTTAATGCTTGAAACCAATATTGGTAAAGATGCCGATCATTCTTTTCACCTACAGGCAGGGGTTATGGGAAGCATGCGTGTTGGCTCAAAAACCAAGCAGATCTATGAGGAAAATGGAAAAGAAAGTAAGGTTAAAAATCGTACAGACTTTAACATGAACCCTTTTCGTTTCAACGCTGTAGCGCGTATCGGCTATGGAAGTTTTACAGTATTTGCAACCTACAGTCTTACACCGCTTTTTGATACAGATGAAGGTCCTGAATTATACCCTTTCACAATTGGGGTTTCTCTCGCTTCGTTTTAGTTAATGGTTAAACTACTTTATTCAGGAAACTGTCCACCGCAATCAATGTGGTGGACTTTTTTTTGAGCATTACTAAATGCTGTTGCTTTATTACCTTTGTTTGCTAAAGCATAAAAGATGGCAGGACATAGTAAATGGGCAAACATTAAGCGCAGAAAAGGCGCTCAAGATGCTAAGCGGGCAAAGATTTTTACCAGAATTTTAAAGGAGATCGCAATTGCAGTGAAAGAAGGTGGTGGCGGTGATCCGGATACCAATCCTCGTTTGCGCTTGGCGGTTGCCAATGCCAAAGGGGCCAATATGCCCAAAGACAACATTAACCGAGCCATTAAAAAAGCGTCCGATAAAGACAGTGAGAATTATGAGGAGGTGACTTATGAAGGCTATGGACCTGCAGGTATCGCACTTTTTGTTGAAGCTACTACGGATAACATTAATCGCACGGTATCTAATGTTAGGGCTATCTTCAACAAATACGGGGGCAGTTTAGGTACAAACGGTTCCTTAGAGTTCATTTTTGATCGCAAAGGAGTGTTTTCGATTCCACTTAGTGCTTTGGAAGAAAGGGATATGGACGAGCTTGAAATGGAATTGATTGATGGGGGAGCAGAGGACATGGAGAAAGATGAGGAGTTCGTGACCGTTTACACCTCTTTTGAGGACTTTGGCAATATGCAGAAGAAATTAGAGGAATTATCCATTGAGCCGGAAAGTCAAGAATTGCAGCGAATTCCGAAAACCACCACAACTTTAGACCTTGAAGAAAGCAAGAAAGTGTTGAACATCATTGAAAAGTTTGAAGAAGACGATGATGTGAATGCGGTTTACCATAATATGGAAATGACAGAAGAGCTAGCTGCAGAAATGGAATAAGATTTAAATTAAGAACGTAAAAACTACTTCATGCAAGAGAAATTCAACGAACTAAATAAGAAGATTGAACAAGCCAAATTAGGCGGAGGTGAAAAGCGCATTGAAGCGCAACACGAGAAGAACAAACTGACCGCTAGAGAGCGGATTCACTTTTTAATGGACGAAGGTTCTTTTGAAGAAGTTGGCATGTTTGTAACCCACCGTAGCAACAATTTTGGCTTAGATAAAAATAAGCCTTTGGGAGATGGAGTAGTGACCGGTTACGGTACCGTAAATGGTCGTTTAACTTACGTTTTTGCGCAAGACTTTACTGTAATGGGTGGCTCCTTGGCCGAAGCTCATGCTGAGAAGATCGTGAAGATCATGGATATGGCCATGAAGAATGGGGCACCTTTAATCGGCTTGAACGATTCAGGAGGAGCTCGCATTCAAGAAGGGGTAGTATCCTTAGGAGGGTATGCCGATATCTTTTACCGCAACACCCAAGCTAGCGGGGTTATTCCGCAACTTTCAGCTATTATGGGACCTTGCGCAGGAGGAGCCGTTTACTCTCCAGCTTTGACCGATTTTATTATGATGGTTGAGAAAACTTCTTACATGTTTGTTACCGGGCCTAATGTGGTAAAAACGGTAACCCATGAAGAAGTGACTTCGGAAGAGTTGGGTGGCGCCTCGGCTCATTCTACCAAGTCCGGGGTAACCCATTTTACCTATGCCAATGAAATTGAATGTATCAATGGGCTGAAAAAATTACTCTCTTACATTCCACAAAATTGCGAAGAGGATGCTCCGGCCTTGGATTATCAATCAGGTGACGAAAGCCGTGAAAAGCTGAATGCTATTATTCCGGACAATCCCAACCAACCTTACGACATTAGAGAAGTGATCGACGGTACGGTTGATGCTGATTCTTTCCATGAAGTCCACAAAGATTTTGCAGAAAACATTGTGGTGGGTTTTGCACGTTTGGCAGGACGGTCTATCGGTATTGTAGCGAACCAACCAGCTTTCTTAGCCGGAGTGTTAGACATTAATAGTTCGGCAAAAGGAGCTCGTTTTGTTCGTTTTTGTGATGCCTTTAATATTCCGCTTCTAGTATTCGAAGATGTGCCTGGTTTCTTACCTGGCACTGACCAAGAGTGGAATGCCATCATCACCAATGGAGCGAAATTGCTTTATGCCTTTAGCGAAGCTACCGTGCCAAGAGTAACCGTAATTACCAGAAAAGCCTATGGAGGAGCTTATGATGTGATGAACTCCAAACACATTGGCGCTGATATGAACTTTGCTTGGCCCACAGCAGAAATTGCCGTAATGGGTGCAAAAGGTGCTGCAGAAATCATTTTCCGTAAAGAGATCAAGGAAGCGGATGACCCTGAAGCGAAGCTGAAGGAGAAAGAAGCCGAGTATGCTGAAATGTTTGCTAACCCCTACAATGCAGCAGCTAGAGGCTATGTAGATGAAGTAATTCGACCCGATCAAACGAGAGAAAAGCTGATCAAGGCATTTAAAATGCTCGAGAATAAGGTGGATCAATTACCGAAGAAGAAACACGGGAATATTCCACTTTAATCTACGAACATTACCGTATGTAGAGTTGACAAAATTCTCAATACATTAGGCTCATGAAAAAATTCATTTTTGTGAGCCTTTTTTTGGCTCAAACTTTCGTACACGCTCAAAACAAGCTCGATAGTCTTAAGCAGCTTCTAGCTGAAGATCGGCAAGACACTGCTCTTGTTAATTTGTATTTGAATATTGGTCAAGAGTACATTGACCAAAATGTAGATTCAACACACTATTTTGCAACACTGGCTTTGCCGCTAGCAGAAGAGTTCAATTATGCTAAAGGTAAGTTGATGCTCAACAATCTTCTAGGCAATTGTGCTCAGCGGAAAGGTGACTTTACCAAAGCAATGGAGTTTTATGAGAGCGCAAAGTTAATTGCGGAGGAAACCAACGATCGAAAAGGCTTTGCCACCATTTACAATAACATTGGGATTATCCACACCCAAAAAGGGGATTATGAACTTGCTATTGAGGAATACCTCTTAGCACTTGATTATGAAAAGCAATTAGGAAATCAGCTAGGTATAGCTGAAGCCTACAACAACATTGGTGTGGTGCATTATTACATGGGTGACATGAAAAATACCCTTCAATATTTAAAAAAGTCGGCTGAGATTACGGCAGAAATAGGCGATGAGCAGGTCTTAAAAAAAGCGTACATGAATATTGGCGCTATTCATCAGTATAACAAAGAATACGAAGAAGCCGAAGAGTTTTACCAAAAAGGCTTAGAACTCTCAAAAAAGCTTAACGATCTAAGTGATATCACCATTGCTCATCACAATTTGGCGGGAGTTTATCAGGAGCAGGAAAAATATGAAGAAGCTGAAAAATACTACCAATTGGCTTTAGACTTTAATGAGAAGTTTGAAAACATAAGAGGCATGGCTTTGGAGTATTTGAATTTGGCTTCGCTTTACAAAGATCAAAAGCGCTATCAGCAAACCATTCAATTTTACAACAAAGCCATCGACCTTTCTAAAAAAGAAGGCTACCGTGAAATTTTGAGTGTTGCGCATTCAGGTTTGGCCAATACTTACCAAGAATTGAAGCAATTTGATAAGGCCTTTGATTACCTCTTAGTTCACTTAGCCTATAAAGACACCCTTTTAAATGAAGAAAACACCAAAAGCATAGCTGAAATGCGAACCAAATACGAAACTGCTGAAAAGGAGAAAGAATTAGCAGAAGAAAAGATAAAAAGTCAGCAGATTGAGCAACAAAAGGTGCAGGCAGAGCTAAAGGCGGCCAATCGAGCAAAATGGATCTTCATATTGCTTGGTTTGGTGATTGTGGGCAGCTTAACTTTTCTTTTGGTAGTGCAGCGTAACAAGCGAAAAGCACAAGCTGAAAAAGACGCCGCTTTGATTAAGGAGCGAGATCGAGGAATGCAGGCGGTTTTCAACGCTCAAGAAAATGAACGCAAGCGAATATCAAAAGACTTGCATGACGGGGTAGGTCAACAATTGAGTGGTCTCAAAATGGCTTTTCAAAAATTAAGTAAGGAGCTTAAGGGTAGTAATCCTGAAAAGGAAACAGAGTTAGAGAAACTGACTACTATCTTACATGAGTCGGCAGATGAGGTGCGTTCTATCTCGCATCAAATGATGCCTAAATCTCTTACGGATCTTGGATTGATTTCTGCGCTTGAAGACATGTTGGATAAAAGTTTAGGTGCTGGAGACATGGATTATCAATTTGAGCACTTTGGGGTTGACGATCGCCTAGATGAGCGAATTGAATTGAGCGTTTACCGCATTGCACAAGAATTGGTCAACAACATCATTAAGCATTCTGAAGCCAATAAGGTGGCGATTCAGTTATTTAAAAATAAAGGGAAACTCATTTTTATAGTTGAGGACAATGGTAAAGGAATGGCTGAAAATCAAACGTCAGAAGGTCATGGTTTGTTGAATATTAAGAGTCGCCTGAACCCTTTGAGTGGAGAAGTAAATTTTGAACCTAGTCCGCAAAGTGGAACCATTGCCACAATTAGAATTCCTTTGAGTTGATAAAAAAAGTACTTACCATAACGTTTTTTCTTATTTGCCACTTCTGCTTTTCAGCGAATTTGGACAGTACGCTCAATAGTTTGCAAAACCTTGATGATAGTAGCCGCATTGATAGTCTCGTAAAAATTAGCAGAGCTTTTGTGATTAAAGGGGAAGGCGAAGAGGCTTTACCTTTTGCTCATTACGCCTTAAAATCAGCTAAGCAGAAAGCCTATACCGATTTACTCCCCAAAGCACGCTTTTATTATGCTGCTGCTTTCTCGGAAGCTAATGTAAATGATAGTGCGCTCTATCATTATGAGAAAGCGCTAGCAGAAATGAAAGGCAGCGCCCATGAAAATTGGGCCAAGCATGTTTTCATAAACATACCTTGGCTTTGCCAAAACATGGGAAACTATAAAAAAGCACTGGAATATCAGTTGAAAGCCTTGGAATGGGCCGAAAGACATCAAGACTCTATGATGATTGCAGAATACATGACTGAGATCGGTTATTCTCACGATCGGATGCGCGCTTTTGATGAAGCGATACGCTGGCATCGAAAGTCGGCAAACGTATACAAGGCAATGGGAAAGACAGATGGTTTTTACTATTATGTACTAAGCCGTATTGGAATGGCTTATGATGATCTAGCTCAATTTGATTCCGCATTTCACTACAACCTGAAAGCCTTGAATTATTTTGAGACCAATCACGACTCTTCTGAGGTTGCCGATATCAGCTCAAACATTGGTAATTCATATTTGAAATTAAAGCAATGGAAGAAAGCGCTTGCATACACTTTAAAATCATATCGAATAAAAAAACACGCACACAGAGCCTCCTCAATTTCCATTACTGAAACGAACTTGGGTATCATTTATACAGGGCTAGAAAAGTATGATTCAGCTGCTTTTTACCTGCAAGCGGCAATCAGTAGCGCAAAAACCATTGATCATAAAAAAGCACTATCAGAAGCTTACGATGGGCTTTACAAAATGTATCAGCAACAAGAAAAATTCGATTCGGCCTTTTTCTACTTTCAAAAAATGGATGAGTTAGAAGATAGCATCTATCAGTTAAAGCGAACGGAGCAAATGGCAGAAATGCAAACCCGTTTTGAAACAGAAAAGAAAGAACAGCAAATTGCTTTGCAAGAAGTTGAGCTTGAGCAGAAAGAAAGCGCCCTTTTAGCCCGGCAACGATTAATTCTTTTGCTTGCCTTACTTTTAATTGTGCTCATCGCTTTTTCCTTTCTTTTTTATCAACGCTATAAGGGTAAGCAGCAAGCCAAACTTCAAAAGGCCATTATTCAAGAGCAGCAAAAAGGCTTGCATGCAGTGCTTCAAGCTCAGGAAGAGGAGCGGAAGCGAATCTCAAAAGACCTACACGATGGCGTTGGTCAGCAGTTGAGTGGGCTAAAAATGGCCTTTCAGAAAATGGCTAAGCACTTGAGTAAAAAAGTGCCGGAGCAGGAGACTGAGTTGGAACAACTTTCAAAAATATTAGAAGAATCGGCTGATGAAGTGCGGTCTATTTCGCACCAAATGATGCCTAAGGCGCTCACAGAACTTGGTTTAATAGAGGCTTTGGAAGACCTGTTTGCTAAAAGCTTTGGTGGTTTAGGGTTAAATTATGAATTCGAGCATTATGGAATTGAAGGTCGCCTAAGCGAACGTTTAGAACTCAGCTTATACCGTATTTGCCAAGAGTTGGTCAACAACATTATGAAGCATTCTAAAGCAAATCATGTTGCGATTCAGTTGTTTAAGAATAAGGGTAAGCTTATCCTTATTGTGGAAGATAATGGGGTAGGTTTAAAGAAAGAAGAACTAGGAGACGGTCATGGTTTGTTGAACATCAAGAGTCGCCTGAACCCTTTGAGTGGAGAAGTAAATTTTGAACCTAGTCCGCAAAGTGGTACTATAGCTACCGTTAGGATTCCTTTAGATTAGTTTTTTAACGCTTTGATCCATGCGGTCAAATAAGGGCGCCCAGCGATACTGTTTGTCAGCTAGTATTCGGCTTTCCTTTTTGATGGTATTCCAAAGGGTTTCATTTTGCAGTAGCTGAATGCATTTGCTTGCAAACTCTTCTGCTTGGTCAGCGATCATGATGTGCTTGCCGTCCTCAACTTTAAGTCCCTCAGCTCCTACGGATGTAGAAACGGTGGGCACTCCTCGATAAAGTCCTTCCAACACCTTAACTTTCATTCCACTGCCAAAGCGCAGGGGTGCCAAATACACACGGGTTTTTTTCAGGTAATCGTCTAAGTTTTTTACAAAGCCCGTAAAAATAACATGAGGGTCTTCTTGCACTACAGTCTTTATCCTCTGATCTGGATCCTTGCCAAGAATGTAAAACTTCAGTTGAGGAAATTCTTTTTTTAGCAAGGGCCATACCTCTTTTAGGAACCAAATTAAGCCATCAATATTGGGCTCCCAGCTTAGGGTTCCCATAAAGCATAGTGCAAGTTCAGTATCAGAAAAATTTAGATCTTCTAGGTCAAGTAGTTGCTCATTGCCAAGATGATAAGTGGTTTCTACATTACCAAGCTTGAAACCATGCTTATGGTACAATTCCTGATCAGACTCTGTGGTAAAGATGAGGTCTGAGCGATCAAAAATGCTTTGCTCGTATTTCGCAACCCGCTTGGCTTCCATTTTTAAGAGGAGTTTTTTTAAGGGGTTGTTCTCTAGCTCGGCCAGGCGCCTCCAAAGCATGAATTCCGCATTGTGGGTGTGCAAAATCACCTTACCTTTATAGTTATTGGGCACGTATTGAAACACCTCGTAGTGGTCTATAATGACCATGTCAGATTCGTGTATTCGATCTTGAACTTTTTTATAGAATGCAGGGCTGTAGTTTCGGAATACGTTCAGACAGGGAAAACCTAAATAACTATTCAGCAAAGTTTTGGCAGATCGAGCAGTTTGGTGTTTTTCTGCTAAAAAATGGTGAAAAGAAATCTTTTCTTTCAATGCTTCTACATAATCAGCATCATCATCCTTAAGTAAGGTGGCTAGGCTAAGATCATACCGCTGAGCAAGGTCTTTGATGTAATTCCATGATTTTACAGTACCTCCACTTTTAGGTGGATAAGGAAGCTGAGTGGTAATAAAAAGTAAGGATTTCTGATTTGTGCCCATAGCAAATTGAGGCAGCGAAGGTAACCAAATCTCACTTTTTATTAATTCCAATAAGTCGTGTGATAATCGGTCTAAATTTCTATATTTGAGAGACTAACCAATTAGATAAAAGTGCCTAGTAAAATTCTCGTAGTAGATGATCACCAGCTGGTTTTAGATGGATTAAGTTCTATCATCGGTGAATTGGAAGACTTTGAGATCTTGGCAAGCGCCCACAATGGGAAAGAAGCTCTTGATATTGCATCAAACCTAAATCCTGATATTATCCTGATGGATATTGACATGCCGATCATGAATGGATTAGAGGCTATGCGTAGAATCAAAGAAGAAGATTCAAGTCAAAAAGTGATCATGTTAACCATGCACAATGAGGCTTCCTTGATCAAAAAAGTGATGGAAATTGGGGCTGATGGTTATGTTTTAAAGAATGCGGATCGCTCAGAGTTTTACAATGCACTTTGCGCCGTTGCTAAAGGTAAGAGTTACTTTAGTTCTGAGGTAACCCAAAGTTTATTAAACCCTGAACAGAAGAAATCGACTGCTTTTAATGTTTCTACAGATACAGTTCAATTAAGTAAACTAACCGAACGTGAGGTAGACGTGCTAAAATTGATTGCCGAAGGGTTATCAAACAAAGAAATCGGAGAACAATTGTTTATCTCTCATCGCACGGTAGATACCCACCGCACTAACCTAATGAAGAAGCTAGACACCCATAACATAGCGGGATTGATCAAGTTTGCAATTAAAAATGGCATGGTGAGCTAGATCATAATCTAGGGTATTTTACGTATAGGATTACGTTTATCACACTATTTTAACTTTTTCTCAACACCCTTTATTTAGCTGAAAATTACAGCTATGATTAGGAAGGATGAACTCACTATCCCTTTAACAAAAAGAGAAACCCAAATACTGAAGCTTATTGCAGAAGGGTATTCCAACACACAAATTGGAAAACTTTTAGAGATCAGTCACCGCACGGTAGATACTCACCGCACCAATATTCGAAATAAACTAGGGGTAAGTGGACTTGCTGGAATGATCCGGTACGCCTTGCAAAATCAAATCATTAGTTAGAAACTAGGGTGTTTACCCTAGTCAATTTACGTAGAACACTCTATTTAAAATTGACATTCAGCCACTTAGCTTTGAACTCAAATAATTAACAATATGAAAAGTCTACTACTATCAATAAGCTTAATCCTGACAACAGCTCTTTCAGCCCAAAACATCAATGAAAATTATGAAAAATGGACTGTTAAAGACGAAGTCATAAACATTACAGGAATAGATCTATCTCCTGACGGGAAAGAGGTAGCCTTAGTGGGAGGAAAAATGAATGCTATATATATTTATGATTATAACCAAAGAAAAATTCTTCGTGAAATTCCGATAGCAAGAGATTACAGTGGCTATAACATTCAATACTCAGCAAAAGGGAATTACTTGACTCTACAAGAAAGAGTGGTGGAAACTTCTGCTAAAAAATCCCGAAAGGCTGATTTTGCTATCGTGGATTTAAATCAAGAAAAAGTTATTCATGAATTCAATAAAATAAGTGATGTAAAAATCACCCCGGATGAGAAGCAAGTTATTACGCTAGAAAATAAGAAGGTAACAATTAGAGACTTGAGTTCCGGAAATGTACTGACAGATTTTAAAGCTGAAGATGCTACAAATGCGCTAGCGGTTAGTCCCGACGGACAACAGTTGGCTATCGTAAAAAAGCCATCTAAAAAGGAAGTGGCTATGCTGGTGAGTAGGAAAATGAAGAAAAAAGCAATTAAGGAAGCTGCCAAAACCAAGTTCCTAATAGCCATTTACAACAAAGAAACACAAGAGCTAGAAAGCATTGTACCCGAGTTTTACGACAATATAAGCTTGCTCTTTTACATGCAAAACGGAGAAAAACTACTCAGTTTTAACCTAGCTCAGAACCCCTATGTAAATGTAGCCTTGCCAAAAGAGGATTACCGTCCAAGTAGAGAGGGTTATGTAGGCCGTTCAACTACCCAGCCTGATTTTAAATACAGTGAAGATGGGAAATACTTTGGCATTGCAACCATAGAGATGCACCCTACAGTTAATATTTACAAAGTAGAGACTAACGCTATAGTTGATAGTTACAATACGAAAATGAGAATCTGGAAAAACGCTAAGAATAAGATTTATGCCGGCACCAATACCAGTTTTGTTTTTCTACCGGATAACAATTACGTGCTAATAGCTTATGGAAACTCCCTAATCAAATGGCGCATCAATAAATAATAACTAGACACTAATAGAATTTAAAACAAGAAAAATGAAAAACACCACAAGAAATATTCTGGCAATTTGCTTGCTGATCAGTTTACAATTTGCCTGCTCCAGTAAACCCTTTTACGACACCCAAGATAAGGTAGTTGAAGCGGCTTATAATTCCTTAAATCAAGAAATGGAATCAGGCAGCCTAAAAGAATGGGCAACAGCAAGAGGAATGAAGGGAAGCTATACTTTCAAGCTTACCATAGGCGGGAAAGGAGATGTAGTTACTGTAAGCACTCTAGAGCGAAGTGAAGATGCAGAAGTAATGCAGCAAAATGATCTGAAAAATTATGTAAAAACCATGAGGTTTCAGTTTAAAATGCCCAAAAGCAGAACCTATCAATTCCCTTATGAATTCAAATTTTAAATCAATTAATATCAACCTAAACAGCAGAAATCATGAAAAGTAATATTTTAACAGCCTTAAGCTTTGTCTTTATTTCCATGGGGGTATTTGCCCAGGAAGACATGAAAGTAGAATGGACAAAAAAGTACGATCATAAATCAGAAAGAGTAGGAACGGGTCTGGAAGGGCCTGACGAAGTAAGCTACATTGCTGATGACAAGTATATCACAGTTTTTAAAACCTCTGACGGCTCAGTTGTTTGGTCGGCAAAGTTTAAAGATATTTTACCGCGTTTGCGCAGGGCAGATGCCTTTGCTCCTTTTTGGGAGTCTAATGCTATTTTTGTTTTTGACTACAAAACCGGAAAAGACCAATTAGCAGTATTAGATCTAAATACTGGAGAGGTGTTGTGGGAAAGCACCATTTACCAAGGACTTTCAGCAGCTAACATTACTTACTTTCCTAGTAAAGATGGCTTCGTACTTTCTTTAGCAGGAAACTTAACCTTTGTAGACGCAAGAACTGGAGAAGAAAAGTGGGAAACAACTGCCTTTAAAGGAGCAATTGCAGACTCAGAAATAATTGATGGAGACGCTATTTTACTAAACGTGGCACCTCCGGGCCTTAGAGGGTTCTTTAAGGGCTTCAAAAACCAAATTGTAAGAATTGATCTTTCAAATGGTGACATTAAGTGGACTCAAAAATATTACGGAAAACCAGAAAGGAAACTTGTGACCAAAGAGCAGATCTATGATATGTATGTGGAAGGAGACAAAGTTTTTCTCACAATGAACGGGCTTCAAGTGTTTGATGTAAATACCGGGTCCACCCTTTGGAGTGCTACTTTTGATCACAGTTTTTCTCAAGGGAAAAGAGGAAATCGATCTGCTATTTATGGTTCCATCGCAGATCCTTTAAGAGTTGGAAGAGATGTATACATTGTAGAACGGTCTAAAAAGAAAAAGTTTATCATTAAAAAGTACGATGTTAATACAGGAAAGACCTTATGGGTTTCCGAAGAGTTCAAAGCCGCAAAAGCAATCCCTAACATATTCGTAATCAAAGATAAGTTGATCGCTCAAGTTGGAGGAGTGGTTGAGGTTCAGTCCATTACGACCACTACATCAGGTGGAGTAACCACCACCACCTATAGTGTAGGTTCAACGAATATAAAGCCTAACGGATTGATGGCTTTTAATACAAACACAGGTGCCGAAGAGTGGGAGTCGGAGAAATTCAGAAAAGGAATAACTAACGCTTTTGCTGACGGAGAAAACCTAATTGTTTCCAGTGGGAAGTCGCTTTATTCGATTCGTTATTCTGACGGCAATGTAAATTACGAAGAAGACGTAAAGAATGGAGGAGTAGGGAACGCAGTTGAGATCTTAAAATACGAAGATAAAATCGTAGTAGTGGGTGAAAAAGGAGTTTCAACCTTCTCCATATCAGAAGGTAAGCTGTTAAATGCGAATAAGTATAAAAGAGCAAAAGCAACAAAAGTAGTTGACAACATTTTATTAATGCGAACAAAGAAAAATGATTTTGCCGCCTTTAATTTAGATGATTGCTCTTATGTGGAATACAATGCTAAAAAGGATTCCAAGCAAGAGTTGAGTGAAGATGGAAACTTTGTTTGGGCCTATGAAAAAAAGGAAGTAACCAAACTAAAGACGCGCTAGGTTGGTGCATTTTTGATTGTAAGGGGGGCTGGGGAAATTCTTTTCACAGCCCCCCTTTTTTATAACTAAATCCTGCAAAACATGAAAACTATCTCTTTAATTATTTTGAGCTTTATCTCAACCACTATAATGGCTCAAAAACAAATGGCAAACTTCTATTTTGAAAAAGGAAAAGAAGCCTATCAAAATAAGTTTTACGAAGATGCTGAAACTCAATTACAAAAAGCCCTAGAAAAGGACTCGGAACACGCTGATGCATTGTGTTACTTAGGCTACACCTATTACGATACTAAAAAGTATGACAAAGTGGTTGAGGTTTATAACCGTCTTGAAAAGGCAGCCCCTGATTATTGGGAGTGGTACCTTTATTTAAAAGCATTTTCTAACGAACAACTGGGTAACTTTTCAGCTGCAGAAGAGGATTACGATAAGTTTTTAAAAAATTACAGTATGGCTGCAGATCGACATATTTTCCATCACAAGGGAGCAGTAAGAAAACATTATGTGGCGAAATCACCAGAGATCAGAAATTTGAAAGGGCAAATGCCCGAACCCCAAAACTTAGGCAAAGGGATTAACACCATTTCAGATGATATGATGCCCCAAATTGACCCAACAGGAAGCAGGTTGTACTTCAGTAGTTCTAGGAAAGGGGGATTTGATAAAATTGATAAAGATGAGGAAAATGATTGGGGAGAAGATTTATACTTTATAGAGAAAGTAAACGGTAAGTGGGGGCAAGCCAACTTACTTCCGGAGCCAATTAATTCCTATAACAACGATGGAACTTCCACCTTTTCAGCTGATGGGCAGCAAATGATCTATGTAAAATGCAATGAAGAAGGAGGCGTTGGAAGTTGTGACCTTTACCATGCAGTTTTAGAAGGCACACAATGGGCGCAACCTACCAATATGGGAAATGTAGTCAATCATGAGGACTGGGATTCGCAACCTACCTTATCTTCAGATGGGAATAGCTTGTTTTTTGTTTCCGATCGATCTGGTTCATATGGGGGCAGTATGGACTTGTATGTAAGCCGAAAAAACAAGTTTGGACAATGGGGTATTCCGGTAAATATGGGGCCTACCATTAACACTCCTTTCGGTGAAAAGAGTCCTTATTTAGCACCCGACGGTAAGACCCTATACTTTGCTTCGAACGGTCATCCCGGATACGGCGATTATGATCTTTTTGTTACCGTTTTTGAAAACGGGAAATGGTCGGAACCCAAGAACATGGGAGCACCTTTGAATTCATCAGGAGAGGACACCTATTTTTCAATTTCAGCAAGTGGAGAAGGAGCTTATTTTGCTTCTGACCGTGGGGGTGAAGGTAAATTAGATTTATATTCCATTACTATTCCCGAAGCACTTAGGCCTAAACCCTCAGTGGTAGTGAAAGGAGTGGTTACGGATGCAAAATCTGGTGAAAATATAGACTCTTGGGTTTTGGTAGAAGACATTAATTCAGGGGAACTAATTGCTACCGCTAAAAGTAATTCTGCCAGCGGTGAATATTTAGTGGTTTTACCCTCCGGCAGAAACTACAGCGTTTCTGCCAATAAAGAAGGTTTTTTCTTTTATTCCAATAAGTTCGAAGTCCCAACTTCTGCCAAATATCAAGAAATAAAAAAGGATATTGCTTTAAAGCCAATTGAAAAGGGAGCAAGAGTAGTGGTAAACAACATTTTCTTTGAAACCGGAGAAGCTACTTTAACTTTAGAAAGTTACATCGAGCTTGGGAAAGCAGCTGACCTGCTAAAAACCAATCCTAAAATGGTGGTTGAAATTGGAGGTCATACAGACAATGTAGGATCTGATGAAGCTAATATGAAGTTGTCACACGACCGAGCGAAATCTGTGAGAGATTATTTGGTAAAAGCAGGTATTGCTTCTGAGCGATTGCAAGCAAAAGGGTATGGAGAAACCCAACCGGTAGCAAGCAATGAAACCGAAGAAGGTCGACAAGTTAATCGGAGAACTGAATTCGTGATTTTAGAGAATTGATAAACTTATAGTTGATTTCGGCTCCCTGCCCGATCCTGCAGGCGGGCGCTCAATCAACCAAAACATAATTATGTTCGGATTATCTAACTTTTGTCAGTTCGACCGCCGATCGGGCAGGGAATCGAGAACTGATTTGCTTACTTTTAAAAACAAAAAATCATGAAGAAACTAAGCACACTTCTACTGTTGGCCACCATTGGCTTTTTTACCTACTCTTTTAAAGGAGGAGAAGAATACCAAACCATTGAAATTGGAACTAAAGCTCCCATGCTTGATTATGAAATGCAGGGGACTGATGGAGAGCCGCACAGCTTAAAAAGTTTGGCCGAAAATAACGGAATCTTGGTTATTTTTTCATGCAATACCTGCCCTTTTGTGATTAAATGGGAAGATCGTTATCCTGCTCTTGCCGAACTTACTGCAGAAAATGAAATTGGCTTTGTACTTGTCAACTCAAATGAAGCAAAACGAGACGGAGCAGACAGTATGGAGGAAATGCTTTCTCACGCTGAAGAGAAAGGCTATTCAAATGTGCCTTATGTAGTGGATGAGAATTCTAAGCTTGCCAATGCTTTTGGAGGAAAAACCACACCGCACGTATTTCTATTCAACGCTGAGATGGAGTTGGTGTATGAAGGCGCCATTGATGATAATTTAGATGATGCCTCAGCGTTTGAAAAGCCCTATTTAAAGCATGCCATCGAAAACATGGTGATGGGTAAAGAAATAGAGCCGAAAAATACCAAAGCGATAGGTTGTAGCATTAAGCGAGTTAAAGGCTAAGGGTTTTGACTATTAGTCTCTAGGTTTTTGGAAAATACCGTAGGGGCCAAAGCTTGTTACAAATAAACTAGAATCTACTCCCCTTGGAGGGAACCAAGGGCTGCTGATCAATGTAGGGTAGGGAGAATTCATAAAACTATCAGGTTGCAGGTAAATGGATTTTACTCCACACAGCATGCTTAAAACCCTAGGTTTAAAAAATACGAGGGTGTCTTCTTCACTGTAGTTTTCCTTCACATAAGCGTAAAGGGCCTTGGCATCGGGTTGGTAAATTTGATTGGTTTCAAGAGCTAAGTTTTTTTGATTCTGCGCCTGAGTGTTGGTGAAAAAAGCCCAAAACAAATAGACCGTAAGTGGATAGGTCAGTAAATACCTCGGCCACTTCGGGACTCTTTCGATCGGCTTTAGCATAAAGAAGAGAATAAAGGGGAGGCAAATAAAAATAAAGCGCATACCCTGTTGGTAGGGCCAGAGCATTAGCACCAAAACTGAAAAGAAAAGAAAAGCGATCCAGTGACTGAGTTTTTTAGCTGTTTCAACAAGTCCTACTAAAAACAAAAGTAGTAGAAGATAAGGGAGGTAATCGCTTTTTGAAAGCCCACGAAAAAAAGCTTCGAGCAGTTCAGCATAATAGTTGAAGTTTTCAATAAAACTGTTCCATGAAATTTCCTTTACTAAATGCGTAAAGTGGTTCTTTGACCCAAAAGGGAAAAGCAGGAAAGAAAGCAAGAAAATCAGGAAGAAAGCAATATAGCTAAAGGAGTAGCTTTTCAAGAGTTTAATTGGTTTATAGAAGCTTAGCTGGTAAATAAGAAGCGCAGGCAAGAGCATGATTCCTAGTTCTCTGATCAAATAAGTAAAGAAGATCAGGAAAGCTAGTAAGACTTGCTCAAGACGATTTGGGTCTTTTTTAAAGCAGCTTAGACTTAGCATCACAAAAAAGAAAAAAGGGAAGTCTGACAATAAATGGTCACCATGAAAAAGAAAGAATTCGCTAAAGCATAAAAAACTGATGAGTAAGAGTGGAGGAAAAGGGCTTTTAAAGTGGGGTTTAATCAGTCGATACAAAAGGATAAGGCCTAAATAAAAGAAAAGACTTGTGTAGATTTTTAACCAATAAAAATTAAGTCCAATGAGGGCAATTACGGGGCTAAGCAGCAGAGGATAGCCCATTGCGTAGAGGTAAGGGCCAATTAAACGATCTGATTTTTCTACTGTGAATTGATTGTTTTTGAACAGATCAGTTAGCTCACCTTGGTTAAGGGCTTGAGCTTGGTTTAGGTATAGAGCAAAGTCACCACCCCAATCATGAGCGGTAGTCATGTGCTGTTCCATTTGGTAAAAGGAACCTAATAGAAGAAAGAATAGAATTAAATAGCCCCAGAAGTCTTTGTTTTTAAGGTCGAAACTACCATTCATAGGTCAGGCTTTGGTGAAATTACTGCCGGTCAATCGTTCTTTCCCACTCCAGCTCTCCTTTTGCGTTGAAGGTTTTAATGGTAAGTTTTCTTTCTTTAAAGCTGCCGCTGAATTCGAGAATGCCAAAATTTTGAGTAGCTAGATGGCTGCCTTCAACCCTTAAGCTGTTTCCTTCATCAATAGAGTTATAAGCTTTAGAACTGAGCGGGGAACAGGTATAGTCATAGATAAGGTTGCCGTTAGAAAGTTCCATTTTCGTCAACTCTGTCTTATGTCTGTCGCCACTTAGGAAGATCACATTTTTTAGTTCTTCTTTTTCAATCAGGTCGAGGAGCTTTTTTCTTTCTTCTGCATAAGTAGCATGGTTCTCATAAAGTGCTACATCACTCAAAACTTGGCCCCCAATAGCGACCATTTTAAAAGTTGCTTTACTGTTCACCAATGCGTCAATTAGCCATTCAATCTGTTCTTCTCCTAAGATTTCTCTTTTTCCTGTTTTTCGATCATTTGGGCTGCGGTAATACCGATTGTCTAACAAGAAAAAATCAACGTCATTATAGCTGAATTGCGACGTGATCCCTGGCTTTCCGTTTATGCCGTATTCATAATTGCCCCAGAAGTTTTGAAAAGCTTTAAGGGTCATTTCCTTGCCTACAAAGCTGCGGTCTGCATCATTGGGTCCAAAGTCATGATCGTCCCAAATGGCGTAATGGTGCATACTTTTCCATAGCTCTTGAATTTCAGGCATACTTTTAAAATGCGTGTAGCGATGTTCTATTCCACTTTTACTGCTCCAATCAGGATCACGTAGGTAAATGTTGTCACCCAACCAGAGCATCATTTCGGGTCTTTTTTCTACAATTTCTTTGAAAATTTCATTGCCTTTTCCGTAAGGTATTCCCGGTCGATCATATTTGGGCTCATTGGTGTAGGCACAACTACCAGTTGCCATACTCCATTTAGGGGGCTCTTCTCGGTGTTGCCAAAGTTTTTGAGTGGTAAAACTTCCTGCAGAAGCAGCTTGGTTGTCAACGTAGATCTGATACCGATAAGTAGTGCCGGGCTCTAGGTCTTTTGCAATTAGCTTAGCTATTTTAGCTTCACTAGCCTTGGTTTGAAAAAGTACTTGTTGCTTTTGCAACTCTTGGTCTTCTGGATAAAATTCCATGCTTACCATTTTTGGCTCCTCAGTTTGAACCCAAACCATTACTTCTTTCATGGTATTGTAGCCCAACATGGGGCCTGACTTTATTTGGGCTTGAGTGACAGTAAACCCAACAAAAAGGGAAAAACAAAGGGAGAGCTTTTTAAGCATCTTTTTTATTTTAAAATTAAGTCGATTGATCTTCTTGCCCCTTTACTTCGCCGGGTTTTGGCAAAGGGTGTTCTTCTGCTTTAATGGGGGCACCTTCTACAGGTAATTCGTCTTCATCGCTGTAAATGAATGACATATCTTCGATGGGAATTACTTTTTTACCACTTGCTACTAGTGCACCGGCCATAATGATACAAGAAACTATAATGGCGTAAAGTAGAATTCCTGAGTCAAAATTATCATTGGTGTATTCGTCGGGTATCGCAAAGAAAAGTAAGATGGTGATCAATCCACGAGGGGCCAAAAATACCTGCGGGAAAATGTCTTTTTGCACAAAAATTTTAACCAGAATAAAACGAATAATGTAGAGTGTGATCAAGATACAAAGGCTAATCAGGCCAACTTTTAAATCGGCTAAACTGCTTAGTGTAATGGTTATACCAAACAGTACAAAAAAGAACGTACGCACCACAAAGGCAGATTCTATGGTAACTAGATGAAAGTCTTTAAGTACATCTTTTACGCTGTTGGGATCTATCCAACGTTTTAGAAAACCCCTGAAAAAGAGTTTGTGGTTGTTAAGCACCAACCCAAAGATTAGAATGATTAGGAGCGACGAAAGGTGGAACAACTTACCTACTGAATAGAGGATTAAAAGCACTGCAATCAGCATGAAAAGCTTAACCTGTGAATTCATCTTTTGAAAGACTAAAACCAAGCCATAACTGATGGCAGCAGAAAGTAGAATGGTAATTCCAATGTTGCTGATTACATCAAATGCTACTACTTTGGCGCTGCTTTCGCCTGCGTTTCCAATTAAAAAGTAGAAGAACATGATACCTAAAATGTCTGAAAAGGTACCATCATAAACCATGAACTCTTTTTTCTCTTCAGATAGTCCTCCAACTGATGGAATAATGATAGCTGAACTCATGATTGAAAGGGGCACAGCATAAACCAATGAGGTAAAAAAGTCGGGAATGATAAACCAATTGATCAGGTAAGCGCAGCAAATAGCTGAAATAACCAAGGAAAGCAAAGCCACACTGAAAGATTTCCAAATAATAGGCCACTTATCTTTGGTTAAGTGCAAGTCTAGAGCGGCTTCCAAAACGATCATGATCAAACCAACTATACCGAGTAGCTCTAGAACATTAAAGAGCAATTCATTGACTGAAATGCCTATAAAAAGTAAACCTTGCTTGATTAAAATACCCAAAACGATCAGCATTAAAACTGATGGGATATTTGTTTTTTGGGAAATAATATTAAAGAAGTAAGACACGATAATAATCACACTTATGGCGATTATAGCGGTATAAGGATTTATTACTTCCATTTTTTCAACTTTAAAATACCTTTACTTTCTTCCTTCTCTTCTGGTGGAAAGAGGTCGGCATAAATTTGTTGTGCTAAGATGGGGAAATATTTTCGACAAATCACATCGATGTCATTTTCAGTTGCCGGGAAGCTAGTCATGGAGATACCCGTTGATAAAATGCGACCATCTTTGTGGTAAAGGGTATAATGTAACTTGATCAAGCGATCGTAGTTCATTTGCTGCATGCTAACACCATCGCGGTAATCATTGCTCACATCTAATTCGTTCACAAACAAGAAGAACTTGTTATTAAACTTAGTGTGCATGCTATCTAGCATTTTCTGGTCTTTTACTACCGCTTTCATATAACGCCTGCGGTCATCACGCTTACTGATGACTTGTCCATTGCGAATTTGTCCTCTTTGGTAGCTTTTTTCCTCTTTTTTGACCTTTTCTTTTAAGCTCTGTAGCTTGGTTTTCTCTTCGGTTTCTGAAACCAGTTCATACTCTAACTTCAATCTACTGTAGATGTAATTGAGCTCTTCTTCAGCTTCTTTCTCTTCCATTTGGTCAAAAGAACTGACCCTGCAATTCTCTTCAAAGGTGTAGCGTAAACTCTGGTCGATAGCTGCGCTGAAACGACCAATGATTTGATCAGTTGTCATTTGATTGGCCCGAGCAATTACAGGATTTACGTCAGATAAGTACATTCCTTTTTCAAAAGGCACAATTAATACCGACTGATTGCCAAGATTAATGGGCGCGTCGCTGAACCTTAAGGTAGAGTGCTGAGCCCATATAGAAGCACTGCTGAGCAGAATAAGGCTTGTAAGGAGGAGTAAATGTTTTTTCATGCTTTTGGTTATTCAAAAATAAAGCCAAAGCAAGTTGTTACTGATGCACTCAGTTTAAATTTGGCACAAGCTACTGTTAACAATTACTGAAACAGCTTCAAAATATCATTGCCGTTAGCAAGCAACATTAAGCTTAGTAGAATTACAATACCTGCTACTTGAGCATATTCCATCACCTTATCATGAGGTTTTCTGCCGGTGATGATTTCATAGATCAAAAACATCACATGTCCGCCATCTAAGGCAGGAATGGGTAGAATATTCATGATGGCTAGAATAATAGACAAGAATGCGGTGAAGTTCCAAAAGCGTTCCCAATTCCACTGGGGTGAGAAAGCTTTACCAATGGTTATAAAGCCACCAAGTGACTTGTAGGCTTCAGTTTCAGGTTTAAAGATCAATTTGATCTGTTTGATGTAATTCTCAAAAGAGTCGTAGGCTTTATTGATTCCAGCAGGGATGGATTCCAACAGGCCGTATTGCTGGGTTGCCAACTCAATTTGTTGGTCGGGTGGAGTAATAGCAAAACCCAAGGTGCCTTGCTCACTTACAGAGGCTTGTAGTTGAACTTCGCTACCGTTCCTCTCAACCGTAACCAAAACCTCTTCCCCTTTATGTCTCTTTAAGTATTTGACTACATCTTGAAAAAAGGGAGTCTCTGTTTGGTCTATGCGAACAAGTACATCATTTTCTTGCAAGCCTGCGGTTTCCGCTGCTGAACCGCTCATTACCTGCTCAACTTGAGGTAAGTAAGCAGGCTCCATAAAGGATTGCTGCTTTTTGATCATAGCTGCAACAGTTCCTATGGGAATGTTAATGTTTTTTCGCGCACCATCTCTTTCAACAGCGATGGTTTTGGCGTCCTCAAGCAAGATCTTAAGTGGAATGTCGCTGAACTTTTCAACTTTCTCTCCATCAACATCTAGAATCTTATCCCCATTTCTGAGTCCCATCTGAATAGCAGTTGAATCTGCATAAATTCCGTAGGTTAGATTTTCGGTTGGAATGTACTGTGTACCCCAAACAAAAAGTACCATGGCGTAGATTGCCATGCCTAAGATTACATTGACTGTAACCCCACCAATCATAATGATTAACCTTTGCCAAGCCGGCTTAGACCGAAATTCCCAAGGCTTTGGTGGCTCTTTCATTTGCTCCTTATCCATAGATTCGTCGATCATGCCGGCAATTTTTACGTAGCCACCAAGTGGCAACCAACCTACACCGTATTCCGTTTCACCTTTTTTTGTTTTAAATAAAGAGAACCAAGGGTCAAAGAAGAGGTAAAATTTCTCCACTTTGGTTTTAAAGAGTTTGGCAGGAATAAAGTGTCCTAATTCATGCAGAACCACTAAAATGGATAAACTAAGGATTAATTGACTGGCTTGTATAAGTATTTCCATTTCAAAAAATTGTGCGGCAAAAGTAAGGATTAAAGCATGATGTAAAGGGCAAACGAATAAGCCCTGTAAAGGTTTAAGCATTCTTAAGAACCAGCTCCTCTGCCATTGCTCTGGCTTCGGAGTCGCATGCTATGTAATCGTTGAGCTTAGGCTCCTTTACAAAGGTGCAGTGCTCCATCACTTCTTGGTTGATCTCACCAATTTTTAAAAAGCCAATTTTACTTTTTCTAAAAGCAAGATTCGTGATCTCATTCGCCGCATTTAAGGCACATGCGGCGGTTCCTCCTAGCTCTAAGGCTCGGTATGAAAGAGCGAGATTTAGGAAAGTATCTTCATCTGCTTTTTCAAAGCTTAGTTGTGGATAGTCAAGAAAATTAAATCGAGGAAAACTATTGGCTAATCTGTTGGGATAGGCCATGGCATATTGAATGGGTAATTTCATATCAGGCAAACCCATCTGCGCTTTCATGCTACCATCTTCAAACTGCACTACAGAGTGGATAATAGATTGAGGGTGCACGATCACATCAATTTGTTCATTCTTGAGGTCGAAAAGCCATTTGGCTTCAATTACTTCAAGGCCTTTATTCATCAAGCTTGCAGAGTCTATAGTGATCTTAGCTCCCATCTCCCAATTGGGGTGTTTTAGCGCCTGCTGAACTGTGACTTTTTCCAATTCTGACTTTTTCATTCCTCTAAAAGGACCTCCTGAGGCAGTTAGGTAGATCTTTTCAATGGGGTTGTGAAACTCGCCCACCATGCATTGAAAAAGAGCGGAGTGTTCAGAATCTACCGGCAGTAGAGGGACATTATTTTCATTAGCTAGCTTGCTAACTAGCTCTCCCGCAACCACCAATGTTTCTTTGTTGGCAAGTGCTATGGGCTTCTTCGCTTTAATGGCTGCTAATGTAGGCTTAAGACCAGCATACCCAACTAATGCAGTAAGCACAAGGTCTACCTCATCCATTTCAACTACTTGACAAAGCGATTCATCACCAGCATAAGTTTTAATATCGTGCTTCCAAAGCGCATCGTTTACCTTTTCATACTGTGTTTCATCTACGATTACCACTGTATTGGGCTTAAAATCAATTGCTTGTTTGATCAATAAATCAGCGTTTGAATGGGCTGTCAGCACAGCAACTTCAAATTTTTCAGGATGTTCATGAACTACTTCAAGTGCTTGACAACCAATAGATCCGGTTGATCCAAGAATTGCAATCTTCTTTTTTTTTACTGAGTTATTCATAAAATTCTAAACCTTTTTTCTAGATAGTTCGTAAATTCAATGCCCTGTTTGCGGTAAAGCTAATTTATTAAAACAGGATAAATAACATTATCTACCATGAGTAAGCAAAATTCTTTAAGAAGAACTTTGATATCGTGCTTAATCGTAATTTTTCTTTCCGCTTTGAGCTGGAGTATTCAGAATTACATGGAAGAGCACAATGACCCTTCTGAACCTTTTGAGGCAAGTATTAATTTATATGAGGCTGAGCACTCAATGCATTAGTTAGCGCAAAGCACTTTTCTTTACTTCCTCTAGTACTTTTTTAGTGTCACCTTTATTTTTACAACGAATTAGTTGACCACTTCCGAGTTCAGCGATCTCTTTCAGTGATTTTTTAGTCCACTTTTCATTTTTGATTCCTAGAACCCAGGTATGAAGGCCGTTAGCTGCATTTTTTTCTATTTTTCGCCTAAGGCTTTTGTTGCGTTTTCCTATATCAAAGGCACCATCAGTAGCTAAAATAATTAGGTTGTTCCCTTTTTCAATAAATTGTTTGTTACCCGTTTGTAAGGCAAGTTTTAGTCCTTTTACTGCCTGCGTACTTCCCTCGGCTTCAATGCTTTCAATTTGCGATTGGATCAAGGCTTTCTCTATGCCTGAACTTGGAGGTAAAAGGAGACGAGCATTCCCTGCATAGGTTACAATACTTAAATAGTCTTCTGCTCTCAGTGGTCCTAATAATTCGATCATGGTCTCTTGTAGCAGTTCCATTTTATCGCCTTCTCGCATAGAAGTAGAGGCATCGATCAAAAACACGATATTATTGGGTTTGTATTCCGACCCTAAAAGGCTTTCATCTACAGTTTTCTTGATGGGCTCTTCCACCTCTTTTTGGACTGCTGTTTCAGTTTGAGCAGTGGTATCATTATTGCCAAAAAGTTTTTCTAGCAATGAGGGTTGTTTTCTTCTCTCCTCTGGGCTTAGACGGGTTTTTTCTTTTTCAACCTCAGGAGGTTTTTCATTTTGGGTTTCAGTTAGTGCCAGGTCTTCTTCCTCAGGAGACTGCTCTGTCACGTTAAAGTTTACTTGTTGATATTCTCCTGCTTCTTCTTTTTCATAAACGCCTGTTTTAGGATTTAGAGTAAAAGTTCCCCCTCCACCAAAACTTGGGCAGGCTTGACGGTCGTTTTGTGGCACTTTAATTACTCTAGTATTTAACTGTAATTCAATTGGGTCCTCATATTTACTTAGGTAGATCTTTACTGTTTCAGTTAACTTTCCCTTTTTCTTTGGATTGAGTTTTATTCGAATAGGAACGCTTCTTCTTGGTGGAATTTGCTTGGAAAAAATGCGCGAGCTAACGTTAGCTGCGCTTTCAACTCTCAAAATGGATAGTGTTTCTTCACTTGGGTTTTGAAGTTGGATGTCAACCACATCTTCTTTGGCGTTTCGGATGGGCTTTAATTCGAAGGTTTTTTGTTGTGCAAAAGTTGGGAGTAGGTAGCCAATAAAAAAGAAAAGCGTTATGCAATGTTTCATCTGTTTATCAATTCGATCTATGTAAAGGAAGGCAAATAGAATACCAAAGTCATTAAACTACTTGCTTTACTGCTTCATTTTTACACAATTGGCTCTAAGGGCAAATATGCTGTTATTTGCTAATGTAGTTTCAAAACATCTACGAGCTTTGACTTGCATAGGTTTGATCCCTTACTTTTTAGCAACCCCATAAACAATGTAGCAGCTTTTTTTTGGGAGTAATTTCTCAATGACATGATCAAGATAGCCCAAGAACTGTCGTTGTTTTTCTGATCTACCAAAGGTGCCTAAAAACCCTGCGGTCCCATAACTTAAATCAGAAAAATCAGAAAAAAGAGCGTTTACTTCATTAAGCCTTAAGTAGTTCCAAGCAGCACCCCATTTCACAAACTTTTTTCTGAAGAAAATATGTAAAGGCGAGGCTTCCAAGTTTTCAGCAAATAATAATTGTCCTCCCGGTTTCAGTGCTTTATAGATTTGATCTATGACTTCTTTCTTTTTTTCATCCTGTCCATCTCTACTTATTCCGCCTAGGATTGACTTGAAAACGATGATATCAAATTCATTTTCAAAGGGAATCTTAAGGGCATCTATCGCCTGATATTCTATTTTACTCTGTAATTCAGGAAACTTATCATGCAACTTGCTAGCGGTTTTATGAGGATTTTCTAGATCAGAGCAGATTACCGAATGATCTAGGCTTGCCAACCACAAAGAAAGTCCACCTTCATTCCCCCCTAATTCTAAACACTTAAGGCCCGCTTTATCAGAGGGTACATTTTTTTTCCAAAAATTGAGTGCTTTTGACCAGTTTACCGTATCCCATGCAAGAATGTCACTGTTTTTCATCATTACTACATTATTTCCAACTAGTCTTTGAGATAGTAAATGTGCGTAGAATTAATATTTTTAACAAAACATCTTTAAATAGTTCATGGCACAAGCACCTTTCCGTCTTAAAATAAGTTCATTTTTGTACACGTGAGCAATCGGTTTAAATTAAAATCTGAATTTCTTAAGAATTCATTCACCTTGATTATAGGTACAGGATTATCCCAAACCATACCTGTTTTGCTTCAGTTCCCTTTGAGAAGAATGTTTTCTCCCTCAGAATTTGGTGTGTATGCTATCTATTCGAGTATTGTTTCAGTCTTAGCTATTCTAGCCAATTTCAGATACGCTAATACGGTTTTAATTCCCAAAAAGGAAGAAGACGGGGCTAACCTCATGTTCGGCTCACTGCTTATTTCCTTTATTTTCTCCCTACTTGTGCTCTTGGTATTTACATTCTTTGGGACAAGTATTATTGATTACTTCAATTTCCCCGAAGAATTGGAGAAATGGGGTTTCTTGATTCCCTTAAGTGTATTTCTTGTTTCATCCCACCTAACTTTTGGGTTTTGGTTGAGTAGAAAGAAAGAGTTTAAAAAATTAGCGATAAATAAAGTTTCAAGAAGAACTGCAGAGGGCTTGTTTCAAATCACTTTGGGAAGTAAAGCTGTCAAAGGAGGTTTGATTATTGGAACCATCATAGGTGATATTATCAATTTTCTCACCTATGTTTTCCAAATTAGGAAGTCAGTTATTCCCTTGCTAAGCAAGATAAGTTTTGCCAATATAAAAATTCAGATAGTCCGTTATGTAAAATTTCCTAAATACAGCTTGCTGCCCAGCTTTCTAGATAATTTTAGTTTGATGTTGCCTGTTTTTATAATCACCGATTTTTATTCAGAAAGTATTACCGGCCAGTATGACCTTACTGCTAAGATCTTATCTGTGCCTTTAGCGCTTATATCAATTGCCTTATCTCAGGTATTAGTTCAAAAGATCGTTGAACAAAGAAATAACTCAAAACCAATAGCGAGTATTTTAAAACCTGTTTTTCTAACGCTTTTGAGTTTGTCGGCCCTCGGGGTTTTTGTGGTTCACTTTTTCGGAGAAAGTATCTTCGTGTTTGCCTTTGGAGAGCAATGGAAATTGGCAGGTGAGCTTTCGACTTACCTCATTTTTATTTATGGAATAAGGTTTATTGTTTCGCCTATGACATCTGTTTTCATTGCCTTAGAAGAGATAAAAATCAGCAGTATTTGGCAAGTTTGTTATTTTGGTGCAATTTTATCTCTTTACTTACTTAAAGGCTGCGACCTGATCACATTTATATCTTACTTCATTTTGATTGATGTTATTGCTTACAGCGTTTATGGTATTTTGATAATTATGATTTCAAAAAAGCATGATGGCTCACTCTCTTAAAGAAAACCCTTTTCTTCTCAGACACTCTGCTATTAGCCTTTATATTTTGATCTTGTTTTGGCTAGCGTTTGGGGTCTACCAAGAGAGCGGTATGGAATACGTGGATATAATAGTATATCATGGGCTTTCTATCACAGTCTTTTATGCAGCTTTATTCTTCCTCTCTGATAAACTCGACTTTTCAATTCATAGTAAAACAATAAGTCCTGCGATAAGCGATAAATACAAGTACAAGGCAGTTAAAGTCTTGAGTTTGGTTTGTTTTACATTTATCGGGTTCCATTTTGTGAAATTAGGCTTTGTGCCCGCCATAAAGGCGATAGGGAATGATAGTATGCTCGAGATAGCGAATATTCGCAGGGACATCACTGCCGAATCCCCTCTATTGATCAATTATATTTCAAGCATTATTCTTAAAGGAATACTGCCTTTTATCCTGTTGTATTTTGCCGTAAAGAATAATAAACTGTTCTTCAGTATCACACTCTTGATAGGAAGCTTCTATTGTTTTGGCTTGATGCAGAAAAGCTTCATAATCATATTAGTAATTCCAAGTTTAATCTATGTTTCGGTGAAAAAAAAGTGGCTCTACGTGTTCACGAATGTTTTGGTAATCGTGAGCGTAGTTATATCCTTGGGTTTGATCGCCAACCAGGGTGATTCTCCAGAATTGAAAAGCAAAAAGCCTGATGGTGAAGAAAAGGTTGGGGTGTTAGATTTAGTGGGAGGAATTAAAGACAGGGTTCTATATGTACCGGGAAAAGTCGTAGCCAATTGGTTTCAACTCATTCCAGATGAGAAGCCTTTTTTACATGGTGATGGATATAATTTTTTGGCTAAACTAAGGGGTCGAGAATACACCGATTACTCAGTTGAACTTTATCCAATTATGTATCCAGAATATGCAGAAGTAGGCTATAAGGGAACTGTAAATACGGCAACATTCGTTTACGATTATGCTAACTTTGGACTGAAAGGAATTATGATAGGAGGAGTCTTTCTGTCTCTTTTCATGGTTGTTCTTGAAAACCTTTTTGTACATGATCAGTTGCTAAAATTTAGCTTGAATCTTTTCCCAATGGTCTTGTTATCCTCCACCGCTTTATCAACACTGCTGTTTTCAGGAGGCTGGTTTTTTCTAATAACATTATATATCCTATTTTTAAAAAAAGACTATTAAAAACTGAATGTGCGGAATAACTGGAGTAATTGAGAAGTTAGGTCAGAAGGTTGACAGGCAAAAGGTAAAGGAGGTTAATAGATCAATTAGCCATAGAGGGCCTGATAGCGAAGGTTATTTTTGGGGCAATAACTTTTCATTTGGCCATAGAAGACTTTCTATTATTGGTTTAGGAGAAGAGGGGCACCAACCGATGCACGATGAAGCTTCTTCAGAAAATGTACTAATATTCAATGGAGAAATATACAACTACATAGAGCTTAAAAAAGAGCTCATTCAGAGCGGATTCTCTTTTCAAACCTCCACCGACACAGAGATTATTTTAAAGGCTTATGCCCATTGGGGGTCCAGTTGTGTCAATCACTTTAATGGCATGTGGGCTTTTGCCTTATGGGACAAGAAGAAGAACATCATTTTTTGCAGTAGAGATAGATTTGGGATCAAACCGTTTTATTACAGAAATGCTAAAGAAAACTTTGTCTTTGGATCTGAGATAAAGCAAATCTTACCCTACCTAGAGGATGTTGTGGCCAATAAAAAGGTCTTAATCGATTACCTTGTAGCTGGGCTTGAAGAGCACACAGACGGTACTTTTTTTAGTGAAATAAATAAGTTAGCTGGAGGGCATAATCTGATCTACGACCTAAATACGCATCAATTCAAGATTGAAAAGTATTATTCCATTCGGTTTAAAAACCTTCAAGATAGAGATGAAGAAAGTTCAATTAAACTATATAAGGAGCAATTAAATAAAGCAGTTAAGTTGCGACTAAGATCCGATGTGAAGGTTGGTAGCTGCTTAAGCGGAGGTTTAGATAGTTCATCAATCACTGCCATTGCCTCAAGCTTATATCAGTCTGAAACGGATAAGTTCAATGCCATTCATGCAATTTCTAGAGATAAAAATACGGATGAAAGCAGCTTTGCAGAAAGTGTAGCAAAGCATTGTCAAGTTAAGTTGAATAAGATCGAGCCCAGCATAAACGACTTTAAACAGAACTTAGACGAAGTAATCTACACACAAGAAGAGCCGTTTGGAAGCCCGTCTATTTTCATGCAATATTTTGTAATGAAAAAAGCCAAAGAAATAGACTGTAAAGTACTTTTAGATGGGCAAGGAGGAGATGAAACCTTATTGGGTTATGAAAGCTATTATCCTGCTTATTTAAAAAGTTTGGCCCTTAAGGAAAAAATTAAAGAGTTTTTTAACTCAAGTAAGAACTCTAAACTAAGCTTATTAGAACTGTTAAAATACTACCTCTATTTTACCAACTATAAGCTAAGGCTTCGAAGGATTAAAAAGAAAAATAATTTCTTTAAAAAGGAGGTGCTTCAAAAATATGAGAGTACGGTCATTGAGGAGCAGAGTATCAACTATGCTAACATAGAGGATCTTCAAGTTCAAGAAATTGTAAAAACTCAATTGCCCCATTTACTCAAATACGAGGATAAGAACTCAATGAAAAATTCAATTGAGACTAGGCTACCTTTTATTGACTTTGAGACTTTAGAATGTGCCTTATCTTTGAACAATCGTTTTAAAATAAACCAGGGGTGGACTAAGTATTTATTGAGAAAAGCCGTTGAGCGATTATTGCCAAAATCTGTAGTATGGCGGAAGAACAAATTAGGATTTAATGCTCCTGAAGAAAGCTGGCTTGGTGAAATTCAAAGTGAGATGGAGGAGTCCATTAAAGCTTCTAAAATTCTTAAAGAGTTGATTGATCTAAATAAATTAAACTTCACAAAGTTGGACAAGAGAGCAAAGTGGAGATTATATAACGTATCGAAATGGGAGTCCTTGTATAATGTCAGCATCAAATAAAGTTTGTCACCTTACCTCTGTTCATAGAGATGGGGATGTCAGGATCTTTCATAAAGAATGTACAAGTTTAGCCGAAGCTGGGTTTGAAGTTTATTTGATAGTTCCAAACACATCAAGTAGAATGGAGAAGGGTGTGAACATCGTTTCATTTGAGTCTAAGCCTAAGTCACGCTTAAGTAGAATGCATCACACCGTAAATAGGGTGCTTAATGAAGCCTTAAAGGTAGATGCAGAAATTTACCACATTCATGATCCGGAACTGCTTAGAATAGTGGGCCCTTTAAAACGAAAAGGGAAAAAAGTCATTTATGATGCACATGAAGACTTGCCCCGTCAAATTCTTGCCAAACATTGGATTCCTTTGCCTCTTAGAAAGGTAATTGCAAATTTATCTGAAAATGTAGAGAACAGATGGGCCTCTAAATGCGATGCAATAGTAACCGCAACCCCTTTTATAGAAGAAAGGTTTAAGCAAGTAAATTCAACTACAGTTGCGGTAAACAACTTTCCAATTTTAAAAGAACTTAGTTTAGATACAAAAAGAGATGCAAGCAGCGTAGGAACAGTTTGTTATGTTGGTGGAATTACACAAACGCGCGGCATTATTGAGCTTTTGGAAAGTTTAAAGTACACTAAGGCCAGGCTCCTATTGGCGGGCGAATTTCTGGAAGAGAATCTTAAAGAAACTGCAATACAAATAGAGGGTTGGCAGAAAACCGAAGAATTGGGTTTTTTGGATAGGGAAGGAGTAAAAGGAGTATATCAAAGATCACAAATTGGCATAGTTACGCTTCACCCCATTTCAAACTACCTTGATTCACTTCCCGTAAAAATGTTTGAGTACATGCTTGCAGGACTGCCCGTAATAGCCTCTAACTTTAAATTGTGGAAATCAATAATCGAGGAGCATGAATGTGGTATTTGTGTTGACCCATTAAACCCAAGAGCAATAGGTGAAGCGATAGACTATTTGATCGATCATCCTGAACTTGCCACTAAAATGGGTGAAAACGGTAAAGCCTTGGCCTTAGAGAAATACAATTGGGGCTTCGAAGAACAAAAGTTACTGAGCATATATGAACAACTTCGAAAAAAATAACTAGAAAATTGAAACTACTCATACATACTCAATATTTTCCCCCAGAAGTAGGTGCTCCGCAAAATCGGCTTTTTGAACTAGCCTTAAGGCTGAAAAAGTTAGGAGTTGAGGTGACGGTATTAACCGCTATGCCGAATTATCCCGCTATGGAAATTCATCCTGAGTATAAAGGTAAAAAGTACGTGTTTGAGGAGATAGAAGGTTTAAAGGTTCACCGATCGTCGATTTATGTTACCACTTCAAAGTCATTAGTGAAACGGTTATTGAATTATTTCTCTTTTGTTTGGACAAGTTATTGGGTTGGACGTTCCAAGCTTGAAAGAGAATATGACTTTTTGCTTTGTGAGTCCCCTCCGCTATTTCTCGGCATATCAGCCTTTTTGCTTTCAAAAGCTAAAAAAGCCAAATTTATTTTTAACGTTTCTGACCTATGGCCTGAAAGTGCAGAGAAGTTGGGTTTGGTGACGAATAAGTTTTTTCTCAGAATGGCTCAATACCTAGAGGAGTTTTTATATAAGAAAGCTCAGCTTATAAGCGGACAAACCCAAGGCATAGTAAAGAATATCAAGCAGCGCTTCCCTGAAAAAGACCTTTATTGGTTACCCAATGGAGTAGACCTTTCTTACTACGATCCGGATAAAGTGACTTCTAAGTGGAGGGAGGAAAATGGATTTAATCAATCAGATAAACTGTTTTTATATGCAGGAATAATTGGTCATGCGCAAGGGTTAGAAGTTATTTTGAAGGCGGCTAAAACCTTAAGCAGTCGAAGCGAGTGTAAATTTATTTTGTTGGGCAGTGGTCCTTGTAAAAAGGAGCTTCAAGAATTAAAAAGCAAGTGGCAATTGGACAACGTAATTTTCAAAGATGTAGTTAGTAAAAAAGAGATGCCATTTATTGTTAAGGCAGCTGATGTAGCGCTGATACCACTCAGAAAACTCGATCTATTTAAAGGAGCTATCCCCTCAAAGGTATTTGAAAACTTAGCTATGAGAACACCAATAGTTTTGGGTGTGGAAGGAGAGGCTAAAGACTTGTTTATAAAGGAAGGGAACGCAGGGGTTTTTTATGAGCCTGAGAACGCAACAGAAATGGCGGAAGCTATCGAAAAACTGCTGAATACGGATGGCTTGATCGAAGAGCTAGGAGAAAATGGGAGAAGATACGTGCACGACAACTTTAATCGTGATGCCTTGACAATGGCATTTTATCAAAAGCTGAAATCAATAGCATGAAAGTAATAACAATAGTAGGAGCAAGGCCACAGTTCATAAAAGCAGCAGTGGTCAGTCGAGCGTTAAAAGAAAGGGGTATAGAAGAGATTATCATCCATACAGGGCAGCATTTTGATGCAAATATGTCAGAGGTCTTTTTTAAAGAGATGCAAATCCCTAAACCAACATACAATCTGGATATTCATGGTTTAAACCATGGTGCTATGACAGGTAAGATGTTGGAAAAGATAGAGGAGTATCTACAAAAGGAGAGACCTGATGTAGTTTTGGTTTATGGTGATACCAATAGCACACTAGCCGGCGCTTTGGCAGCGCAAAAAATCCATATTCCGGTTGCTCATGTAGAGGCTGGCTTGAGAAGTTTTAATATGCAAATGCCCGAAGAGGTTAACCGGATTTTAACTGACCGAATATCTTCCGTTTTATATGCGCCAACTATTCAAGCAAGAGAAAACCTTTTAAAGGAAGGCTACCAGAGTTTTAATATTGAAATTGAAGTGGTTGGAGATGTTATGCTTGATGCAGCTTTATTTTATGCAAAGCAAGTGAAGAAAGAAAATAAGCAAGAAGCGTTTTTTCTTTGCACTTTGCACCGTGCTGAAAATACAGACAATTTAGAGCGATTAAGCTCATTGGTCGAGGGCTTGAATGAAATTCACAAAAAAATAAAGGTGATCCTTCCTCTTCATCCAAGAACTGCTCATGTGATCAAAAAGCATGATCTAGCCCTAGATGTTGAAACGATAGAGCCTCAAAGCTATTTTGGAATGATTGGTCTCCTTCAGTCTTGTAAAGCTGTGATTACAGATAGTGGAGGACTTCAAAAAGAGGCTTTTTTCTTTAAAAAACCTTGCATCACTATGAGAGACCAAACAGAGTGGGTTGAACTTGTAGAAAACGGCTATAATACCCTTGTTGGAGCTGATAAGAATGAGTTAGTAAAAGCGGCTATCAATAAACCTTTTGATCAACTCAATTTTACTGACCAGCTTTATGGAAATGGTGATGCAGGAATTAAAATTGTTGATTCACTGATTCGAAAATTCTCTTGATTAAAGATTAAATGATTGAGAAATTAAAAAAGAACCATTTTTTCTACGCTGCTGCTTTTTTGCTCGCTGTTATGCCTGTAGACTTTTTAGTGGCACCGGCAATTGTGGTTCTAGTGATTTCTTGGAGCTTTCATAGCTCAATTCAGCAAAAAACCAATCACTTTAGGCAAAATCCGCTAAAAGTATTGCTACTCTCATTGCCATTTCTGGTCTACTTAGCCGGTATGCTGAACTCAGAAAATCAATCCTTTGGATGGATGGATATTGAAATTAAATTTTCCATGGTTCTCTTTCCACTCATTCTCGGCACTGCTAGAGCATTCACTGTGCAAGAAAAAAGACAGTTATTGCGCTACTTTATTTATTCCATGACAATTTGTGGTTTGATAAGCGCTGCGTATGGCTTTAACAAATACGGATCTATACCTACATACACTCGGTTTAACCTTCTTTTACATCCAGGATATATGGCGATGTATGCAAACTTTGCTTTGATAGCCATATTGAACCAATTTAACCAAACAAAAGGCCTTCATAAGACATTCCTGACGATCGCTTTTGTCCTTTTAAGTGCAACGGTCTGCCTAACGCTAAGTAAGCTTGGGTTAATTTTTTGGGGTATCCTTATTTTGTTTGTCGTGATCTACAATGTCTTTATTGTAAAAAGCAAGTTCTTGGTCATGGTCGCTATAGCGATATTAGCAACTTTAATGATCTTTTCTGCCTACAAGTTTCTTCCACAACTTAGCCAGCGTTTTTATTGGGCTAACCAAGCACTTGAAGGTGAAAACAAGGTTGATATCTCGACCACAGAAAGCACACAAGTTCGAATACTAATATGGGGAGAAAGCTGGGATTTGCTCAAAGAAAACCTATGGTTTGGTACTGGGACCGGTGACATTAAGGATGAGCTACTTCTTAAATATGAGAAAGCCGGCATGACAGGAGCTTTAGAAAAAAGACTAAATGTTCACAATCAATTCTTACAAGTTCTCACTGCCTTGGGCCTAATTGGCTTTTCTTTCTTCATGATCGGCTTCTTGTACCCCCTTTTTCTCGCCTTGCGATCCAAGCAGTATCTTTATTTGTTCTTTATGATTTTGATCGCGACCAACTTTTTCGTTGAGTCTATGCTTGAAAAACAAGATGGAGTCGTTTTTTATGCTTTTTTGAATAGTTTTCTATTTTTTAGCAGTAAATCAGGAAAAGAAAACAGACTTAACTCATAATCTTTGAGATGGTTTTGAATATGATTCTAAGATCATAAGCTAGGCTCTGTTTCTCAATATACTCAAGATTTAATTCGAGTTTCGCCGGCATTATTTCTTCTATGTAAGTTTTTTCAGGATTTTTAGCTTTTCCTAAAAGTTCGTTTTCATTCAGGTAGTTAAGAGAGGCAAGGTCGGTTAAGCCAGGTTTAACCTGAAGAACTTGCTGTTGTTTTTTGGTGTATAGATCCACGTATTTTTTTACTTCAGGCCGAGGGCCAACCACGCTCATATCATTGAGCATGATGTTGATTAATTGAGGGAGTTCATCTAATTTGTATTTTCTCAAGTAGTAGCCAACACGAGTAACCCTAGGGTCTCTCCCGCCAACGGTAATTAGTCCTAATTGGTCAGCATTTACGCTCATCGTTCTAAACTTCCACAACAAGAAAGGCTTTCCATTTTTACCTATTCTTTCTTGTTTATAGAACACCCCACCTTTTGAGTCGGCGATGATCAATAAAGCGATTAGCAGTGTAATGGGAAGTAGTAAAAGGAAAACAGTAAGAGAAGAAAGCAGATCAAAAATCCTCTTTAACATTATTCGATGATCTTTTTCACTGCATTTTTCACTGCCATGCAAACCGTTTCAACCTGATCGTCTGTTAAGTCATAATAAACAGGTAAGGTGATTTCTCTGCTATAATTATTAAAAGCTACCGGATAGTTCTCCATTTTGTAGCCCATATTTTTATATTGCGTAAGCAGTGGAAGTGGACGGTAATGAACATTAACTGAAACTTCTTGATCGAAGATTTCTTGTATAATTTGGTCTCTTTGGGCTTCTGTTATGCCTTTTATTCTAAGTAAATAAAGGTGATAAGAGCTTTCTCTATCTTCTTTTTTGTAAGTGGGTAATTGAGCCCAAGCTTCATTTTCAAAAGCTTTTGTGTATTGATCAAAAATCTCTTTTCTTCTAGGTATGGTTTCGCTATCGTAGCGCTTTAGCTCAACTAATCCTAAAGAAGCTAAAATGTCTGTCATGTTTCCCTTATAACCGGCCTCAACTACATCGTATTTCCAAGCCCCTTTGCCTGTTTTGGCTAAGGCGTCCTTGCTTTGACCGTGCAAAGACTTTATGTTGAGCGACTGATAAATTGAATCATGTTCAAAAGGCTCGGGAAAGTTCATAGCAATTGCTCCACCTTCACCTGTGGTTAAGTTTTTCACAGCATGAAAAGAAAAAACGCTAACATCTGCCTGAGTCCCACTTTTAAGACCATTGTAAAGCGCCCCGAGACTGTGAGCAGCATCTGTCATTAACAAAGGGCGTCCAAGTTTTGTCTGGTTTTCGCCCTCAGGCTTGAATAAATCCTTTACTTCTTTGCTTTTTATAAACTTCTTGATAGCGTCGTAGTCACATGGATAACCTCCAATGTCAACGGGAATAATGGCCTTGGTTCTGGAATTGACTTTTTTCTTTACTTCTTCTAGGTTTATGCTGAAATCATCTAAGCAGTCGACCATTACAGGCTTAGCTCCGCAGTGTACCACCACATTTGCTGTTGAACAATATGTGTATGCAGGCAAGATTACCTCATCTCCTTCTTTTACATCAAACCAACGAAGGATCATTTCCATACCGAAAGTAGCAGAGTTAACACATAGCGTTTTGGGCACAGCGCAATAGGCTGACAGGTCTTTCTCAAGCTGTTTCGTTTTCGGTCCTGTGGTAATCCATCCTGACTTTAGAGTGTCAACTACCTCGTCAATAATTTCCTGATAGATTTTGGGTGGGGAAAATGGAATCATAATAAATTTTTCAGCAGCGGAATTATCACATTAAATTGGTTCAAAAACCACCATTAAACCGTGGTTTTTTCTTTATCAAGCTTTTGGTAAACTGAGTTGTTGCTTATGTATTCAGGCACAAGCTCTTTTAATACTTTTACTAGTTCTATTTCATCTTTTTGGTTTATTCCTTCCTCAAGTAATTTAACTTTTTCCTCGACTTCTTCTAGGCCGTACTTCGCAACCTTAGCAATCATAATCTGAGGGTGGTGAGTGGGTAGCGTATTCTCTTCATCATTCAAGAGTTCTTCATAGAGCTTTTCACCCGGTCTTAAACCTGTAAATACAATCTGAATGTCTTTTCCTTCCTCTAAGCCTGAGAGTTTGATCATTTGCCTAGCCAAGTCCGTTATTTTGACCGACTCGCCCATATCAAAAATATAAATATCACCTCCTTTACCGGATGATCCAGCTTCTAGCACCAATTGACAAGCCTCAGGAATGGTCATAAAATAGCGTGTAATTTCTGGATGTGTAACTGTTAATGGTCCTCCTTGTTCGATTTGCTTTTTGAACAGAGGAATAACCGAACCATTAGATCCCAGCACATTACCAAATCTGGTAGTTATAAAATTGGTTTTAGAACTTTTATTTAAAGCTTGAGTATAAATTTCAGCTACCCTTTTGCTGGCTCCCATAACATTGGTAGGGTTTACTGCTTTATCGGTAGAAACCATTACAAAGGTTTCTACTTTAAAATCATGCGAAAGATTGGCGATCAATCTTGTTCCTAAAATATTGGTATAAATTGCTTCAGTTGGGTTATTTTCCATTAAAGGAACATGCTTGTAGGCAGCAGCATGGTATACTATTTCAGGTTTTTCTTTTTCAAAAAGGGCATGCATTCTATGTTTGTTGCAGATATCTCCAATAACTATTTCGATACATTCAGCCTGCTTATTGGCTGAAAGTTCCATTTCCAATTCATATAAGTCAGACTCTGCCTGATCTACTAACAACAAACGGCGTGGCTTATAATTAATCGCTTGTCGCACAATCTCGCTTCCTATAGAGCCTGCCGCCCCTGTTATGAGTACTACTTTGTCCTTTATTTGATTTTTTATGGTTTCTTCAGAAAGCAAAATGGGGTCTCTCCCCAAAAGGTCACCAATTTTTACCTGCCTGATTTGCTTTACGCTCAATTCTCCATTGATCCATTTATTAGCAGGAGGAACATTTAAGGTTTGTACCCTATGGTTTAGGCAGCTGGTGATAATTTGGTTTAATCTAGTTTTACTCAAGTTGGCTGTAGAGATGATCAAATGGCTAGCTTTCTTTTCGCTTAGTACCTCATCAAGTAATTTACCGTTATATATGGGCTTGTTCTCAAGTTTTCTCTTGCTTTTGGCTTTGTCGTCATCAACGAAACCAATTACATTGTAATTGCTTTTTGGATCCCTATCAATCGTTCTTTTCGCTATAACTCCTGCTTCACCTGCCCCAAAAATCAAAACAGGAGTTTTCTCAGTGTTTGGGTTACTAAAGTTATCATACATCAGTTTAAAAAATGCCCGAGCTGTAATCATTAAGAAAGAGGACAAAAGGAATTCGAGTATAACAATTGAGAATGGAATAATAAACACCTTGCTGATACCATAAGACACTCCATTAGACATGGCGATAATAAGACTGCCTGCAAAGCAAACAATCAAAACCTTCCTGGCATCGTCAGTATTAGTGTAACGTATGTAGCTGGCATATTGCTTACCAAGAAAAAAGCTCAACGCTCTAATGCCTAAGATAGTGGCAACCGCATATTTAATAAAAGGCAGTTCAGTGCTAGGAATGCTAAAGTTGAATCGAAGCATGTAGGCCATGAAAATTGCTGTGCCAACAATTGCTATGTCAATTAAGAAAATTGCCCAGCGCGGAGTATTTGACTTAAAAATCAAATTCTTGACCATCTTGTAAAATTAAATATTATTTATCTCAGGCTTAGGATTGCTTTAACATAGGCTTTTTCTAGGACTTGTTTATTCTCCTCAGTTTCTAGCTGCTTCTACGTGTAGAAAGAATCAGTTTTTACTCTCTTACGATACGTTAAAAGTAAGCCAGTAACATTTGGTTTTGATTGGAAAAAATCAAGGACTTTTAGTTGAAATTACTTTTGTCAATTTTAATTTTTACTGAGCTGAGCAGCTATCTTTCTATCATTCGCCAATCGGGGCAATTTATTTTGTCCGCCTAACTTTCCTTGGCTTTTCATGTAAAGTTGAAAACTTCCTTTAGGTAAGCGTTTGATTTTAAGTGGCTGTAGTACCTTACCATTGATAAGGTCTTTATAATATGGGTTTTGCTTCTGCATTTCTTGGTCAAGCGCCTTCGCAAAATGGCCTAGATCTTCAATCTCATCCATTTCAATAAACCATTCATGGTAGGGTAGGCCTTCCTTAGGTTCCACTTCAGGAGCGAGGTGAAATTCATAAACAGAGACTTTGCTTTGTTCAGAGGCGTTTTTTATAGCTCGCTCAACTTCTTCAGCAATTACGTGCTCACCAAAAGCAGAGGTGTAATGCTTAATTCTTCCGCTTACCACTATGCGATATGGCTGTAAAGAAGTGAAACGCACAAGGTCTCCAATACTGTATGCCCAAAGTCCCGCATTGGTGCTGAGCACAATTGCATAATTCTTGTCTAATTCTACTTCAGATAGCTTTAGGCGGCTTGGATTTTCATCGTGCACTTCATCGGCAGGGATGAATTCGTAAAACATCCCCGAATTCAATAAAAGCAGCATCCCGTCGGCGCTTTGGCTATCTTGGTACGCTATAAAACCTTCAGAAGCAGGATATAACTCAATAGCATCAACTTTTTTACCAATTAACTTTTCCATAACTCCTCGGTAGGGAGCATAATTCACCCCTCCGTAGATAAAAAGCGAAAAGTTTGGGAAAATGTCTGCAACGGTACCTTTTCCGCTCTCCTCTATCAGTTTTTCAAAATACATCTGCACCCATGGAGGGATTCCACTGATCAGCCGCATATCCTCTTTTACTGTCTCTTTGCAAATGGCTGTTACTTTTTCTTCCCAGTCTTCAATGCAATTGGTTGAAAATGATGGCATGCGATTTTTTTGCAAATATCCCGGCACATGGTGAGCTACTATTCCTGATAATCTTCCTGTGGGAATGGCACCTGAATGATCAAGCTCGGGGCTTCCTTGCAGAAAGATCATTTTACCATCTACAAACTTCGCCTTGCCAGTTTCTGCAATGTAGTGCAGAATTGCATTTCTGGCCGCATTGATGTGATGGGGAATAGACTCTTTAGTAAGGGGAATGTATTTTGCTCCTGAGGTAGTACCTGAGGTTTTGCTGAGGTAAATTGGCTTACCCGGCCATAAAACTGAACTCTCTCCTTTAACTATGCGGTCAAAGTAGGGTTTCAGCTTTTCGTAATCCCTAAATGGCACCTGCTTTTTATAGTCTTCATAGCTTTTTATTTCATGGAAATTGTGGTCTTTGCCAAAGGCGGTTCCTCTTCCTTGACTCACTAGCTCCTTAAACACCTTTTCTTGGGTTTCATGAGGGCTATTGGCCCACTTTTGTGTTTGCCTTTTTACCCAAAAAGCTACTAGCTTACTTAAGCGCGACTTTAAGCTCATCTAATTGAAATTGATAAATTTCATTGGATCAACTGGGGAGCCATTTTTCCATAGTTCAAAGTGAAGATGTGGACCGGAGCTTAACTCACCCGTATTGCCAATAATGGCGATGGGGTCTCCTGCTTTCACTTGGTCACCTGTTTTCTTCAATAAAACAGAATTATGCTTGTATACAGAAATTAGGTCGTTTTGGTGTTGCAATTGAATTACGTAGCCTGTTTCAACCGTCCAATCGGCAAAAATAACCGTACCTTCTAAAGTTGCGTTGATTGCTTCATTCTTTGGAGCAACTATGTCAATCCCAAAGTGCTCTTCGCTTGGGCTAAATAGACTGGTAACGCTTCCTTTTAATGGTGCAAAAAAATACATCTTAGCTGCAGTATTTTCACTACTACTGCTATTGTTTTTCAAGGAATATGAATCTTCTCGTTCTACATAATCTCTAAGAATAGAGTCTTCTTTTGATTTCACAGCAGGGTTTGCCGCTTCTTTTGGTTTTACGCTGCTCTCGTTGGTGTCAGCTTTCATTACTTGTGGGTCTTCTCCTTTAAGTATAGCAGAAATATTGCTCAAATAGATTTCATTTTGAGCTAACTCATGCTCCAAAGAGTCGCTTTTAAGCACCATTTTAGTAAGGTCTTCGCGCAGGCTAACATCTGTGTAGCCGGGAATGTATTCTCTTAAAGGAGTAAAAACAATGATGACTACAACCGTGCCCATAAGTACAACTGACAGGCTAAGGATTAAGGTAAAAATGTTGAGAGGAGACAATCGATAAGAAAAGCGTTCTTCAAAAGTTGCATCGTTCAAAATCACCAAACGATATTTGTTTTTGAGCTTCTTAAATAATTTTTTCTTTTTTTCTTCTTTCGACATAATAAGGTAGCACGAAATTAAAGCACACGCAGCTAATGTATGATAAGCTTAACAATCTTTACAGATTAACTAACTTTGAAAAAGCAAAGTTTAGCATAATAAATTGATACAAATAGCTTTATTACATTCCTACTAGGTACAATTTGAAGAATCTATTTTCCCTTTATGCCCTTCTGATCTTGCTAATTGTTTCTTGCTCGAGAGAAAAAGATACCATGGTTTCCCGTGCCTATCACAATACAACAGCACGCTACAATGGGTATTTCAATGCCAGAGAGATCATGCGTGAGCAGGAAGCTCGATTGGAAGAGCAGCAAGTTGATGACTACTCACAGTTGTTGCCAATCTTTATTGTTCCCAACGAAAAGAAAGCACAAAGCATGTTTCCCGACATGGATCTTGTGATAGAGAAGTGTTCAGAGGTAATTGATCGCCATAGCATGTATATTAAGCGAGAGGAACATGTAAAATGGATTGACGATAGCTATATTTTAATTGGGAAAGCAAGATTTTACAAACAAGAGTATGGTTTAGCGGAAGAAACCTTTTTATACGTTTACCAAGCCTTTAAAAGAGATGAAAGGCGCTATTCCGGCTTAAATTGGCTTATTAGAACCTACATAGAAACAGAAGAATGGGATAAAGCCGAGGAGTTTATCGATCTAGCTGAGGATGAAAGAAGAAAATATCCTGACGACTTACTTGGGATGTATCATGCCGCAGTGGCCGACTTTTGGATCAGGAGGGACCAAGACTTCCCAAAGGCCATTCAAAACTTGCAGGAAGCCATTAAGTACGAAGAAGACAAAGACCAAAAAAGGCGCTTAACCTTTGTTTTAGCGCAGATTTATCAAGAGCAAAGAGACTATGCAGCAGCTACCCGACTTTATACTCAAGTATTGAAACTAAATCCATCTTATGTGATGCGATTTAATGCTAGAATCAACCGCGCAATAGCTTATGACGTTTCAACTTCAGGTAGTGACGATATAAAAAAAGAGTTGCGTAAGATGCTGAAAGATGCAAAAAATGAAGAGTTCAGAGATCAAATCTATTATGCTTTAGCAGAAATAGCCTTAAAAGAGGATGATGAACCCCAAGCTATTGAATTTCTTCGGAAGTCCACCAAGTTTAGCGTAAGCAATAATCGGCAGAAAGGCCTTTCTTACCTTAAGTTGGCTGATCTATTTTTTGATCGACCTGCTTATGTAAAAGCTCAAGCCCATTATGACAGTACCATTCAGTATCTGCCTGAAGAACATCCGGAATATTATGAAGCAGAAAGCAAAAACAATAGCCTACAAGAATTGGTAAAAAACCTCAAAGTAATTGAACGTTTAGATAGTTTATTGGCCCTTTCTCAGCTTGATGAGAAGGCTAGAGAGAAGAAAGTAAAAAAGCTGATTGACCGTTTGAAGAAGGAAGAGGAGCAAAAAAAACAAGCAGAACTATTGGCTTTAAGAAGACAGCAGGAAGAAGCCACAAACCAAGGCTTTTTAAGCATGAATAGAGGAGGTGGCGGAAATAAAGGGAAGTGGTACTTCTACAATCCATCTACCATGGCCATGGGACTCAATGAGTTTAAACGTATTTGGGGCGATCGTCCTTTGGAGGACAATTGGCGTAGAAGGTCGAAAAGCAATGTAATTAAACAACAAACTGCTGCTGCTGCTCAAGAAGGGGAGCCAGAAACAGTAGATAAACAACAGGCTGGAGCAGAAAAAAAATACAACCTAGAGGAATTCCTTGAAAACATTCCCGGTAGCGTCCAAGAGCAATTGGAGGCCCATGGTAAGGTCGCCGAGGCCTTGTTTAACGTAGGAACTATCTTTAAGGAAAGCTTTAACGATAAACCCAGCGCCATTAAGTCCTTTGAACGAATCATTAAGCAGTATGACACCTCGCAGTACAACTTACCAGCGCATTATCAGTTATACCGCATCTACTTTTTAGAGGGTAATGAGGAACAGGCTAAGGTTTATAAAGATTACATCTTAGATAACCATCCTTTTAGTGAGTATGCCTACTTGATTAAAAACCCAGAATACGCAAAGCAAACCAAAGCGAGTAAACAAAAGATAGAAGAGTTTTACGAGGCTACCTATAAACTATACGCTTATGGCTTATATCAAGATGTGATTGAAAGTTGCGAAAAAGCCGATCAAGTTTTCAAAGACAATCACATCCAAGCAAAATTTGACTTTTTAAAGGCAAAGGCCATTGGGCATGAGCGGTCTAAGGATGAGTTTAGAAAAGCACTACAAGCTGTGATCGACGACCATCCTGAAGATACCGTTAAAGATCGAGCTCAATATATCCTAAATTATATGAAGAATATGGGTAATCCGTCTGCTCCAAAATCCTCGGGTAACTCTCCTTTTAAGTACAAACCAGATGAGCAGCATTTTTTCGTAGTTTCTTTTCCTGAAGGTAACCCAAATGGGAGGCAGTTGAAAATAAAGCTAGCGAATTTCAATCAATCTTCTTTTAGAGAAAAGGACCTTAAGTTCACAACTTCGGCACTGCCTAATAAAACCCTTTACTTGGTTAGGACATTTGACAATGAAATGGATGTTATGCGTTATTACAGCGCCGTAAAGAACAACCCAGGAATAACCGCCGAGGTGGCAAGGACCCAAGCGAACCTCTACATTATTTCTCTATCGAATTTTCGGATTCTCTTTAAAGAGAAGAATGAACCCATTTATTTGGAGTTCTTTGGCAGGAAGTATCCGGGCTAATTTTTTCAATTTCATGGAAATGCTAACTTTGCACTTCAATTAAGCACAATGTTCAAGAAAAATAATAGTATGGCCCGCAACAACGATGTAGATGCTTCATCAATCAACATTATCCGAAATGGAACAGAACTCAACGGCGATATAAGCTGTAAAGGTGATATCAGAATCGATGGAAAGCTGACTGGTAATTTAAAGGCCGATGGCAAAGTGGTTGTAGGTGAAAATGGCTTTGTAGAAGGAAACATTGAGTGCGCTTATGCCACTATATCAGGCGCTTTAAAAGTTAACATTACAGTAGATGAACTTTTGACCTTAAAATCAACGGCTAACCTGGTAGGTGAAATTGTAACCAATAAACTGCAAATTGAACCTGGTGCTAACTTTTCTGGAAGCTGTAAAATGGGAGCCGTGATCAAAGGCATAGAAAATGGCCAACAAAACAAGCAAGCAGGAAAAAGAGAAAAAACAGCCTAACCAATTCATACGCTTTTCAGGAATGGCTACCCAAATGGCAGTCACCATTGGAGCAGGTGTTTTCGGAGGAATCAAGCTAGATGAGCTTCTAGAAAATCAACAACCTATTGCCACCTTAATAGGTTCTCTCTTGGGAGTGGTTGTTGCAATTTATTTGGTAGTAAAAGACCTGTCTAAATGAAAAAGAACCAATTTTTTACAATAAATACGTTATTAGCGGTTGCATTGGCATGTTTTCATTTTGCAATTTTAAAAGTGCTTTCTTTAGAGTGGCATGCCATCTACCTTTCGGTCTATTTGTTCTTTCCAATAGCAACACTTTTGGTGCACCAGTCATTAATGAAACAGATCGACAAAAGACCACAAGCTTTTGTTACCTACTTTATGGGAGGCATGACCGCTAAACTACTAAGCTCTTTGGGAATTTTATTGGTAGTGTTATATACTAACCGTGAAATTAAGGTTGCCTACACCTTATTGTTCATGATCTATTACCTCGCGTTCACGGTACTTAGCGTGCTTACACTCTTTAAAGCACTCAAGCAAAAAAATTAAACTCAAAAAAGGGTAGCTAGTTTGTTTCACAGTCTTTTATTTTATACATACTTTTGCGCCCAAATTTGTAAGACCTCTATTTGAAAGTAATGAGCGTACAAAATCTCACTTCAAGCAACTCATTTAGAAGATTTAAAGCGATTTTAGTCTTAACTATTCTGAGTATTTTTTCGTTGAATCTAACCGCATCTTCTGAATCTGGAGGAGACTTTAATGCCGGTGAGATGATCATGCATCACATTTCTGACGCGCATGAAATTCATATCATTGGAGATTTTGCTATTTATTTGCCTGTTATTTTAAAAACGGAAACGGGTTGGGAAGTTTTTTCCTCATCTCATTTTTATCATAATCCACAGCATTTGGAGCTTGAGAGTGGTGAAACGGCCCACTACTACGCATATAAAAACTACATTCTTTTTCACGAGCATATTTATTTGAAAGAAGAAGGACTTGCTTTAGATGAAAACGGAGATGCTACGAACCAAGCGGTAGCCTTGGATATGTCGATCACGAAGACAGTGGCAGGTATGTTTTTAACCATTTTGATCATGATCCTGGTCTTCACCTCAGTGGCAAAAGGTTATAAAAAGAGGGGGATTGGCGCTCCAAAAGGAATTCAGTCTTTTATGGAACCGTTGATCTTATTTGTAAGAGATGAGGTTGCACGACCATCAATCGGAAAGCATGCCGATCGCTTTGTGCCCTTTTTACTTACTATCTTTTTCTTTATTTGGATTAGTAACTTATTAGGTCTTATTCCATTTTTAGGTGGTTTGAATATAACAGGAACGCTAAGTGTTACGATGGTGCTAGCGGCTGTGGTGTTTGTGATCACTTCTTTTAGCGGAAACAAACATTATTGGGGTCACATTTTGTGGCCACCCAATGTGCCACTCCCGATCAAATTTATTTTAGTGCCGATTGAGTTTGCTGGAATTTTTATCAAGCCCTTGGTTTTAATGGTTCGTTTAACCGCAAACATTACAGCAGGCCATATCATTATTCTGGCATTTGTTTGCTTGATTTTTATTTTCGGTGAGCAAAGCGCAGGAGCAGGTTACGGTGTTGGAATTGGATCTACCCTGTTCATGATCTTTATGAATTTTATTGAGTTGTTAGTAGCCTTTTTACAGGCTTACGTATTTACTTTATTAGCCGCCCTTTATTTTGGCGCTGCTACAGAGGAGGCTCATCATTAGTGTGTAATCTATTTATTAATTAAACTATATTAAAATGGATTTATTGACAGTTTTACTCGAAGTTGCTGCTGCTGCAGGTTATGCAGGTCTAGGAGCAGGTGTTGCAGCTATTGCTGCAGGTTTAGGAATTGGTAAGATCGGTGCTGCGGCATTAGAGTCTATTGCTAGACAACCTGAAGCTACAGGCGACATTAGAGCAAACATGATTGTGGCAGCTGCACTTGTTGAAGGTGTTGCGCTTTTCGCAGTTATTGTTTGTTTGTTAGTGGTACTTGGGTAATCAAACAGAAAAAGACAGTATTTCAGCGGTTGGCTGAAGTACTGTCTTCATTAAAAAGAAATTTTAAGCATTAGCTATGTTATCAGTAAGTATAGGAACTGTTATTTGGACAACCATCGCCTTTTTGGTGGTAGTTTTTATCTTGGCCAAGTTCGCTTGGAAACCAATTTTGAGTTCTATTCGTGAAAGAGAAGATTCTATTGAAGAAGCTCTTGAAGCAGCGGAAAGAGCAAAAGAAAAGATGAAAGACTTGGAGGCAAACAATGAGAAATTGTTGCTTGAAGCACGTCAAGAAAGAGAAGAGATCATTAAGTCGGCAAGAGAGGCTAAAGAGAAAATGATTGCTGAGGCAAAAGAAAAAGCTCAAGCGGAAGCCGATAAAGTGTTGAAAAATGCACAAGCTACCATTAGAGCAGAGAAATCTTCTGCTATTAATGAATTGAAATCATTAGTTGGCGAACTTTCAATTGATATTGCTGAGAAGATCTTAAAAGAAGAGCTTTCAGCTGATAAGCAAAAAGCCCTAATTGAGGCTAGCATGAAAGAAGCTAAATTTAATTAATATGAAAGGAGTTAGAACTGCTGCACGTTATGCTAAAGCGCTTTTAATGCTTGCAAAAGAGCAAAATTGCGTTGAAGCAATCGTTCAGGATGCTAGAATGATTCAAGGCTTGGTAAAAGAAAGCAAAGACCTAAGCATATTGCTTGAAAGTCCTTTAATCAAAGCAGAGCAAAAGTCCACGGTTCTAGAAAAGATATTTGCTTCTAATGTTCACCAACTGAGCATGGGTCTCATTAAGCAGATCTTAAAGCAAAACAGAGAACGTCTTTTAGGATTGATTTGTGAAGAGGTTCTCAACCGCTACAATGAAGAAAATAAAATAGCTAAAGTAAGCTTGAGTACAGCAGTTCCCTTAGAGGAAAACGCAAAGAATCAGATACTAGAGCAACTGAAAGCAGCCTATCAACTATCGGCTATTGAGCTTGATGAGCAAATAGATGAGTCACTTATTGGCGGAATTGTAATGCGCATGGGCGACAAGCAGCTTGATGCAAGCATTCGCAGGCAGCTGAATGATATTAAAAAAGAAATTATTTAAACCATAGTCTAAACACACTATAATGGCAGAAGTAAACCCAGCAGAAGTTTCTGCAATCATAAAAGACCAATTAGCAGGAGTAAAATCTGAAGCTGATTTAGAAGAAGTGGGCACTGTGCTCCAAGTAGGAGATGGTATTGCCCGAATCTACGGAATGTCTCATGTACAATCAGGAGAACTTATTGAGTTTGAAAACAACTTGATGGGTATCGTTCTTAACCTTGAAGAGGACAATGTTGGAGCTGTATTATTAGGTTCTTCTAATGATGTAAAGGAAGGCGACACTGTAAAGCGTACCGGTAGAATTGCATCAATTAAGACAGGTGAGGGAATGCTTGGTAGAGTGGTAAACACGCTAGGCGAGCCAATCGACGGAAAAGGTCCAATTGAGGGTGAAACTTTTGAAATGCCGATCGAAAGAAAGGCACCAGGAGTAATCTATCGTCAGCCTGTAAATGAGCCATTGCAAACAGGAATCAAGGCAATTGACTCCATGATTCCTGTAGGTAGAGGCCAGCGTGAGTTGATCATTGGTGACCGTCAAACAGGTAAAACCACTGTAGCGATCGATACGATCATTAATCAGAAAGAATTTTACGATAAAGGCGAGCCGGTTTATTGTGTTTATGTAGCAATTGGACAAAAAGGTTCAACGGTTGCAGGGATCGTAAAAACATTAGAAGATGCAGGTGCAATGGCATACACCACAATCGTTGCGGCCAATGCTTCTGATCCTGCTCCAATGCAGTTTTATGCACCATTTACCGGAGCTGCTATTGCAGAATACTTTAGAGATACCGGTAGACCTGCTTTAATCATATACGACGATCTTTCAAAACAAGCGGTTGCTTACCGTGAGGTATCACTTCTATTGAGAAGACCTCCAGGACGTGAAGCTTACCCGGGTGATGTATTCTATTTGCACTCAAGATTGTTGGAGCGAGCAGCGAAAATCATCAATGACGATACGATTGCTTCTCAAATGAATGACTTACCTGACTCATTAAAAGATAAAGTAAAAGGCGGTGGATCAATCACTGCATTGCCAATCATTGAGACTCAAGCGGGTGACGTCTCTGCCTACATCCCTACCAACGTGATTTCGATTACTGACGGTCAGATCTTCTTGGAATCTAACCTTTTCTTATCAGGTGTAAGACCAGCAATTAATGTTGGTATTTCCGTATCACGAGTAGGTGGTTCGGCGCAAATCAAATCCATGAAGAAAGTTGCTGGTACCTTAAAGCTTGATCAAGCGCAGTATCGTGAATTAGAGGCTTTCTCTAAGTTTGGTTCTGATCTTGATGCTGCTACTAAATCAGTACTTGATAAAGGAGCGCGAAATGTGGAGATCTTAAAGCAGGCGCAGAACTCACCAATGAAGGTAGAGGATCAAGTAGCGATTATTTACTTGGGAACAAAAGGTTTATTGAGAGATGTTCCTGTAAACCAAGTGAAAAAGTTTGAGGCAGAATTCTTAGAGTTTATGAATGCGAAGCATAAAGAAACCATGGATGCCTTAAAAGCAGGAAAGTATACTGATGCTGAAACTTCAGTTTTAGAGAAGGTAGCTGCGGATATGACTCCTGCCTACAAGAATAAGTAAACTAATTTGAGCTTTTAAGCATGGCGAATTTAAAAGAAATAAGAAGCAGAATCACCTCGGTTAGTTCAACCAGGCAAATCACTTCTGCCATGAAAATGGTTTCGGCTGCAAAGCTAAGGAGAGCGCAAGATGCTATTACGCAAATGCGCCCTTACGCCAATAAGTTAAAAGAGCTTTTGGTGAACCTAAGCGAATCAACCGATGATAGCCCTGAAAGCGCTTATACCGATAGCAGAGAAGTTGAAAGAGTTTTGTTGATTCCCATCACCTCTAACAGAGGTTTGGCGGGTGCCTTTAATGCCAACATCATAAAAGAAACCAATCGAGTAATTGCAGAGCAGTATGCTGACAAGGATGTTACTGTGCTTTCAATTGGAAAAAAGGCTGATGATTTCTACAAGAAAACGGCTTACAACATTAAAGGAACGACCCTACCGAATAAAACAGAACAGATATTTGATGACCTGACTTTCGACAATGTAGCTAAGATTGCTCAAAAGATTATGGATTCTTTTTCATACAAGCAATTTGATCGAGTAGAGTTGATTTACAATGAATTTGTAAATCCTGCTGTTCAAAATGTAAGGGTTGAGCAATATTTACCTATTGCTCCGCCAGAACAAGATGAAGTTGAGGTTAAAGCAAAGTCAGATTACATTTTTGAACCATCCAAAGAGTTTATCATCTCTGAGTTAATTCCGAAATCGTTAAGAATTCAGCTTTTTAAAGCCTTGCTTGATTCTTATGCTTCAGAACACGGAGCTAGAATGACAGCTATGCACAAAGCAACTGATAATGCTACCGAACTGATCGGAGACTTGAAATTAGTTTACAACAAAGCGAGACAAGCTTCGATTACCAATGAAATTCTAGAGATTGTCGGTGGAGCAGAAGCCTTGAATGGATAGTGAATAATAAAATGATTAAAAAAGGCCATTCGAGAGAATGGCCTTTTTTATTCGGTAACGATCAATTTTTTTCTTACGCCATTTAACTCCAGAAAATAGACCCCACTCGATAATTTTTCAATATTTAACTTGAAAGAAGGATGTCTGAAAGGTAACGATTCAACTAAATCTCCATTAATGTTATATAATCTTAGCACTGCCTTTTCTATAACTGATGATTCTATATTAATAAGCTGATTAGCAGGGTTTGGAAATACTTGAAAGGTTGTTTTTTGACTCCTATTTGTTGTAAAAGTTGTAATTGGGTTTAAATCAAAAACTCTAACATGTCCACTAACAGGGCTACTTCCATTATTTCTGAAGGCTCCAATTGCTAGCGTATTAGAGTCAGGGAAGGCTAACGCACTTGCGAAGCCATCTCTAGTTTGTTCTGCTGAAATTGTTATAGGGTTTGGGCCCCATGACGTTCCATTCCAACTAAAGGATTTGATATAGCCACTTGATGGAAACCAACCGATTCCCTTTGGCGCGCCAACAACAATATTATTTTCATTTGACATTGCTATTGAATGGCCAAAGAAGTCGCCAATTGAAGTACCAGTTAGACTATTTCCTTTTAAGTTCCAATTACTCCCATTCCAATGAAACACCTTTACTTCACCCTTATTGCTTTGATGAGCAGGCGCTCCAATGGCTACTGTATTATTGTTAGGCATAGTAATTGAATATCCTGATGCATCGGCAACTCCTGTACCATTGATGTCAGATCCTTTTTGTACCCAATTTTGGCCATCCCAACTGTATATTCTTACATGTCCTGCATTGTTCAAACCTTGTCCGTCATTAGCCATTGCTCCGATTGCAATTGTATTGGAATCAGGCATACTTACAGCGTTCCCTGACCAATCACCTTGTGCCTCTCCGTCAATATCGGTTCCTTTTATTTGCCATTGATTGTTTCTCCATCTATATATCCTTACATGTCCTGCATCTATAGCAGTGCCTCTATTTTCTGGCGCACCAATTGCTATTGTGTTACTATCAGGCATGCTGATTGAGTAGCCTGACCAGTCGCCTGCCATTTCACCATTTATATCATTACCCTTCTGCACCCAATTTGCTCCATTCCATTTATAAATTTGTACTTGACCAGATTCACTTCCATTACCATCATGCTTGTAAGAACCAATACCTAGTGTATTGCTATCTGGCATAGATACAGCATGTCCAAACTCATCTGCAGTAAATAAACCATCAATATCATTTCCTTTTTGCAACCAACTGCCTCCTGTAAACGTGAATACCCTTACATGTCCGCTGTTAGTTGAACTTGTATTACCTGATTTGGCATTAGGAGCTCCTATTGCTATGTTTTTAGAATCAGGCATACTTATCGAGTAACCTGACATATCATAAGCTGATTCGCCATCAATATCTGAACCTATTTGATTTTGTGATGACACTTCAAAAATGGAAAGAATAAAAAAGAATAGTACAAAAGTCGATCGTAACATAATTAAATTTAAAAGATAGACTGATTGATTTGGATAAAAGTTGCAAGAAAGCTAAAGAATTCTTTAATGCATATTTGAATAAAGGAAATTTACAACACAAAGGTGCAAGTTCTCCATTTGCCTGAACTGCTTTTTATTTTAACTTAAGGGAAGGCTCGATTTTTGCTATCATTGTTGCATGCAAAAGATGAAGTGGCTGTTGGCCATTTTTATTTCTGTCTTGATCATTGCAGTTTCTTTTAGCAATTGGTTACCAAATTTAGCTGAACCTGAGCAAGAAGCACGTGATTTTGAGCGCTTGTTTCTTGAGCAAAAGGTTGAGCTTGATCATCAATTAGAAGTTTTCGTAGAAGATTTTTTGAAGTCTCCTTCTAATGCAAGAGAGAGATTTGATCAAGCAGAAAATAGCCCCCCTTTTCTTTTCGTGCTTCAAGATGAAGAAATTCTTTTTTGGCAAGAAGACATTACTCCCTTTGACCAAGAGCTTTTAAGCCTTAACGACACAGTTGCCTTTACTGGAAATTCATGGCAATACATTAGGCAGATCGAACAGGAGCCTTATCGGTTTTTTGCCCTCTTACCTATCAAGTATGATTATGAATATGAAAACAAATTTTTACTTGACCATTTTTTTAAGGCTTTTGAATTTCCTAACCTAAAAGGGCCTGTTTCTATTGAAATGGCTGACTTTAAGGTAAAAGGAAAGGATGGAAAAGTTTATCTTGCCTTGCAATACGCAGATGTAGCTCAACTCAGTTCAGTAAGCCTATTTTGGGCTCACCTGCTTGAAGTAGTGGCATTTCTGCTCTTTTTCTGGGCTTTTTTAAAACGTTTCCCTCCAAAACGCTTTGCTTCTTTTAGCCTGCACATTTCCTTCATTTTCGGTTTTCGGCTACTATTGTTTTTTCAGCTTCCTTATGGCTGGCAGAAGTGGTCGATCTTTAAGCCTTCGCAATTTGCGGTGCATGAATACATACCATCTCTAGGAGACTTGTTGCTGCATGCTTTAGCGCTATTTTATATCGTATACATCTGGAAGCAGTTTAGTAAAAACCACAAAGCAAGTTTTTGGGCGGCATTTGAAATTTTCGCAGTAATTCTGCTCTTAGTAGGGGTTCAACAACTGATTGTTCAGGCAGTCTTAAACTCTGCTATCGAGTTCAACTTGAATAACTTAATTGAGTTAAATGTTGCGAGCTACATTAGTCTACTCACTTTTGCTTTAATTTTCTTTTCTGCTGCTATGCTGTGTCAATCAGCTTTGCTTAGGCTAAAACTACCGGTTTTATTTCAAGCCCTTTTTCGTCGCTTTGGTGGAGCTGTCTTTTTGCTCTTTGTTTTTTCTGCCACTGCGGCTTATACCATTTCTTCAAGCAGGACGGCCAAGCAAAAGCAGCAAATGCAATACATTTTACAAAAGCTTGCTGAGGAGAAGGATCCAGTTGCCGAATACCTTTTTGAAGACATTCAGCAAAAGCTATTACAAGACGATTCACTCAAAAGCTTACTTACGTCAACCGAGCTAAAAGCAGGGCAATTGAGTAACTATTTAAAGGAGGTATATTTCAATGGTTATTGGAGCAAGTATAACATCATTATTACTCCTTGTAAGGCCAATGATTCGCTTTATCTAAGCACGGGCGACTATTATACGCCCTGTAATGAATACTTCATGAACTTATTGAAGCGAGAGGGGGAATTGATCAGTTCTACTAATCTGTTTCAACTTCAAAACTTTCCTGGTAGAATTGAGTATTTGGCGGAAATAAACCTATCCGCAAAGGAAGAGTTATACAGCCTTTATATTGAGCTTAGCTCTAACATGATTTCAGAAGGACAGGGCTATCCTGAATTGCTACTAGATGAGCAAAGTAAGGCCGATGATCTTGACCTAAGTGATTACAGTTACGCCATCTATGAAAATGGTAAACTCATATACCACAACGGGAACTATACCTACGCCCGTCGATTAGATTTAAAGACATTCAATAATAGTGACTTAAACTCCTACGAGCAAGAGCAGTTTGAGCATGTGAATTACGCTAAAGACATGGAAACTCAATTGATTTTGAGTAGAGAACAAAAAGACTGGCTGGATCGACTGACTTCTTGGACTTACGTATTTGTTTTATTTGCTCTGGTTTATGTGTTCTTCTCGCTCACTCACGCTCACTTTCCCCACCACTTCAAATTGCAGCTTGCTGATTTTTCAGCTAAGGTGCAGTTTTTCCTTGTAGGAGCCCTCTTTATAGCCTTGCTTGCTTTTTCAGTAGGTACCTTTTACTACATCAAAAACCAGTATCAGCAAAAGAACTTTAAAAGCTTAAAAGAAAAAGTAAGATCCATTAATATGGAGATGGAACAAGCTATCGGTTCCGAAGAACTATTGGCTGAGCCACTCCAGGCCTACATTAGTGGACAATTGATCAAGCTTTCAAATGTGTTTTATACTGATATTAATCTTTACGATACCAATGGAGTATTGTACGCAACCTCTCGACCTGAGATCTTCGATCAAAAACTGAAAAGTAGGCGCATGAACCCTGCTGCTTATCAAGCAATTGGTTTAGATAAAAAAGCAGAATACGTGCAAAAAGAAGAGATCGGTAAAATGGAATACCTTTCAGCTTATATCCCATTCAAAAATTACAACAATGAAGTTTTGGCCTATCTTAACTTGCCTTATTTTGCTAAGCAAGATGAGTTTCAACAAGAACTTTCTTCTTTTTTGGCTGCCACATTAAACATTTACATTGCTATTTTCACTTTCGCACTCTTGCTTTCTGTTTTTGTGGTCAATCAATTATCAAAACCTTTAAGACTGATTCGAGAAAAAATTTCTGGCTTAACGCTGGGTTCTTCTGTCAGCTTGATCGAATGGGAAAGCCAAGATGAAATTGGCGCTTTAGTGAAAGAATATAATCGGGTGGTTTTGGAGTTGAATGAAAGTGCCGAGCAGTTAGCACAGCAGGAGCGTGAGGGCGCTTGGCGCGAAATGGCCAAACAAGTAGCGCACGAGATCAAGAATCCTTTAACGCCCATGAAGTTGAGTATTCAGCACCTACAAAGAACTGTAAAGCAGAAGCCTGAAGACTTTCAGAATCGTCTTGATCAGACGGCTAAAACCTTGATCCAACAAATTGATACCCTATCGAGCATTGCTAATGCCTTTTCAGCATTCGCCAAGTTGCCTGAAAAAAACTTTCAGCAAGTCGAGTTGAAGCCGATCTTAGAGACTGCTACCAATTTGTATTTACATGAAGCCCAAATAGAATTAGAAGCAGCAGCAGGACTTGAAGAAGCGAAGGTTTTTGGAGATGCAGATCAATTATTAAGGTTGTTCAATAATTTGCTTAAAAATGCGGTACACGCCATTCAGGATAAAGCTGACGGACAAATCAAGGTCAGCTTAAGTGAGGATGAAAAGTCTTATGTTGTCACAATTTTAGATAACGGAATAGGTATTCCAAAAGAGCAACAAGAGCGCATATTCGAACCTAATTTCACTACTAAGAGTTCAGGCACCGGCTTGGGGCTAGCCATGGCAAAAAGTATCGTTACCCAAATGGAAGGGGAGATAAACCTCGATTCAGAACCTGGCAGGGGAACCAGCTTTTTTATACGCTTAAATAAGGTTTAAGGCATAATTGGCAATTTATTCTTAAAACGCCAGATTGCTTCGTCCTCGCAATGACAGCGTTTTTTTAATTACGAATTACGAATCAATCAATTGCGAAAGAATGACTTATTGGTTAATCTGTTAATGGGAAATGAATCAAACAGTCCATTGCGAGCAGAATGAAATGGAGCGAAGCAATCCAATGGAAACAAGCAATCTAGCGTTTTGAAGTAACACATTGCCCCCTACTTAATCTGATACATGAATTATAAATGAATCACTCACAACTGCTGAATTTGAATGAGGAAGAATAAACCTATTTAAGAACCCAAATCATTTCACCAAGCCTTAGCGATAAATATCTCTCAAGGCTTCTTCTAATTTGTGATAGGTAAAGTCAAATCCTTTCTCTTGAACTTTTTTTGTCGAAACACGGCTGCCTTCTAACACCAATCTTGCTCTGCTGCCTAGAATCATCCGCATCACAAAAGCTGGTACATTTGGCAAGAAAAATGGTTTATGCAAGGTCTTTGCCAATACTTTACTAAACTGTTGGTTATTTACCTGATTGGGAGCTGCTCCATTATAAACCCCTGTCCATTTTTCTTCCATAGCTTTTATGAATAAGCGGCAGAGGTCATCAATGTGAACCCAGGGCATGTATTGTTTGCCGCTACCCAATGCCGCTCCGAAGCCAAGCTTAAAGGGTTTGGCCATTTCTTTCAATGCACCTCCTTTTTCACTCAACACAAGGCCTATTCTAATTTTTGCAGTAGGCACGCCTAATTGTTGCATCTCGTCAACTTGTTTTTCCCATGCTATGCAGGTTTCGGCAATTACATCATCCGCTGGCTCATCCGCCTCTTTGTAAACGTGTTCAGAAGTTTGAAAGCCATAATATCCTACTGCTGAAGCAGATACAAAGCTTACAGGCTTTTTTTGATTCTTTTCAACTGCATCTATGATCAGCTTGGCACTTTTGGTTCTACTCTCTTCTATTTCTCGAATGCGTTCATCAGTCCATGCCTTATCTACAATTCCAGTTCCGGCTAAATGGATAATATGTTCAAAAGCTTCGATGGCTGCAGCTTCTAAGTCGCCCTTTTTCACGTCCCATTGAATCACATCTACCCCTTCTAAACTAGGTTGTTTGCTGCGACTCAAATGGCTAACCGCATAACCCTCCTGCATTAACAATTTACTTAGTCGTGTTCCAACTAAGCCACTTCCCCCGCTAATTAGTACCCTTTTCTTCATCATGCAAAAGTAAACAGTCCAAACTAGGATTAAGTTGCTGCGCCTTAACTTTGCTAAATGGAATTGCCTCAATTAAACAATTTACAACTTTACTATCAAAAATTGGAGTTCATTCAAGCTACTGCAGATCAATTGATCAAAGACTTTCGCTTAGTAGATGAAGAGATTACCTTTAGCGGGAAGGCCGAAACGGCTTACCAAGAACTTTTAGACCAAGTGGTTCCAATTATAGACCGATTGATCAATTTAGACACTGAGCGTTTCTTCAATTTACTCTACACGGTTGATTTAAACGAAGCTAAGGTAAAGCAATTGTTGTTTCAAGATCAAGCAGAGCCAACAGCTGTAGCCGTTTCCAAATACATTATTGAAAGGGAGTTGACAAAAGTCTTGATTCGAAAGCACTTCTCAACTCAATGAACTATCGGCTTTCTGCTTGAACCTAATCGCGCAACTTTAGTTAAATTTGCGTTCGTGAAAGATCACATTAAAACATTATATGGATAAGTTTTCTTACCTGAGTAATGCAGACGTTTCAGCCGTTGAAGAACTCTACCAAAACTACCTTCAAGATCCCAGCTCTGTTGAAGAGGGATGGGCTAAGTTTTTTGAAGGTTTCGAATTTGCCAGAAAAAATTACGAAGAGACTACTGCTTCGGCAGTTAAAAGTGACCGAGCTGTTTTTGAACCCGGTCTTGACTTTGATAAAGAGTTCAAGGTGCTAGGCTTGATTAATGGTTACCGCACAAGGGGGCATTTGTTTACCAAAACTAACCCTGTAAGAGAAAGAAGAAAGTACGAACCAACGCTTGATATTGAGAACTTTGGATTAAGCAAAGATGACCTCAATAAAAATTTCAAAGCCGGTATTGAAATCGGTTTAGAAAATGCAACGCTTCAAGAGATCATAGACCACTTAAAAGAAACTTACTGTAACTCTATTGGAGTTGAGTACCGTTATATTCGCAAGCCTGATAAGGTAAAGTGGTTGGAAGACAAGCTAGAATCTAATCGAAATCGTCCGGAATTTAGCAAGGAAGATCAAAAGCACATGCTGCACAAGCTTAGTCAAGCGGTTACGTTTGAGCAGTTCTTGCATAAAAAATTCGTTGGTCAAAAGCGGTTTTCACTAGAAGGTGGCGAGGCCTTGATTCCTGCCTTAGATGCAGTAATTGAGATGGGCGCGGATATGGGCATTGAAGAATATGTGGTTGGCATGGCTCATAGAGGAAGGCTAAATGTGCTTGCGAATATCTTCAACAAAACATACGACGCTATTTTTAGCGAATTTGAAGGGAAAGAGTACGAAGACAATCTTTTTGATGGGGATGTTAAATACCACTTAGGTTACTCTTCTGATGTAAAAACGGATAACGGAAAAAACGTAAAGCTAACCCTATGTCCTAATCCTTCTCACCTTGAAGCGGTTGATCCTATTGTTAATGGAATCGCACGAGCAAAGATCGATCACTATTTAAAAAGTGAAGATAAAATAGCGCCCATCATGATTCATGGAGACGCTTCTATTGCAGGTCAAGGAGTGGTTTACGAAGTAATCCAAATGGCAGGTTTAGATGCTTACCGCACCGGCGGTACAATCCATATTGTGATTAACAACCAAATTGGCTTTACTACTAATTATTTAGATGCTCGATCTTCTACCTATTGCACTGATGTAGGAAAAGTTACCTTAAGCCCTGTTTTTCATGTAAATGGAGATGATGTAGAGGCAGTGGTGCATACCATAAAATTGGCTCTACAGTACCGACAGCAATTTAAGAAAGACGTATTTGTAGACTTGCTTTGCTACAGAAAGTATGGCCACAACGAAGGGGATGAGCCACGATTTACGCAACCCATTCTTTACAAAGCTATTTCCAAGCATCCGAATCCGAGGGAGTTATACTTAGAGGAACTTGTTGATAAGGGAGTAATCACCAAAGAAGAAGCTGCTTCTATGAAGACAGAATTCAATGGTATGCTTCAGGAAAGGCTGACGGATTCAAAAGAAATCGAAAAGGCATCCATTTCTAACTTCATGGAAGATGATTGGAAAGAAATCGTTTCGAGCAAATTAGAAGATTTTGAGCAATCGCCTGAAACAGGTTTCGATAAAAAGAAACTCCAAGAAATCGGAGACCAGATTACGCTTTTAGATGAGAATAAGCCCTTCTTTAAGAAGTCTAGAAAACTGATGGATGAGCGCAGAAAGATGTTGGTCGAAAAGAAAGAAGTAGACTGGGGGCTAGCTGAGTTATTAGCTTATGGCTCATTAGTTTATGAAGGCTTTCCGGTTCGCATGACAGGCCAAGATGTAGAAAGAGGAACTTTTTCACACCGGCACGCTGTGCTTAAAGTGGAAGATTCTGAGGAAGAATACCTGCCACTTAATAACATCAGTGAAGATCAAGCAAATTTCCAAATCTACAACTCGCTTTTATCAGAGTATGCTGTTCTAGGTTTTGAGTATGGCTATTCGATGGCCTCGCCAAACGCTTTGCCGATATGGGAAGCGCAGTTCGGGGACTTTAATAATGGAGCTCAGATTATAATCGATCAATTTTTGAGCAGCGCAGAAGATAAGTGGAATAGTAAAAGTGGCATTGTGTTGTTCTTACCTCATGGATATGAGGGCCAAGGTGCTGAGCATTCAAGTGCACGTATGGAGCGTTATTTAACGCTTTGCTCTGATCGTAATATGCAGGCAGTGAACATCACTTCTCCTGCTAATTTCTTTCACGTTTTGAGAAGACAACTTAAACGTGAATTCAGAACTCCTCTGATCGTCTTTACTCCGAAAAGCCTCTTGCGTCACCCTGAAGTAATTTCGCCTGTGGAAGACCTAACAAAAGGAAACTTCAAAGAGATTCTTGATGATGAGCGCATCACCAAATCGAAAGTAAAAACAGTGGTTTGTTGTTCAGGTAAATTGTTTTTCGAATTAAGGAAAAAGCGTGAAAAGGAGGGCATAGAGGATGTTGCGCTAATCAGAATAGAGCAATTATATCCTTTCCCACAGAAACAATTTAATAAGCTATTAAAAACCTATAAAAACGCAGAGAACCTCGTTTGGGCGCAAGAAGAACCCGAAAATATGGGAGCATGGCGTTTTATTAAAACCACAACAGAGCAAGCAGCTGATTGGAAGGTAGTTTCAAGGCCGCCAAGTGCCAGCCCTGCATCTGGTTCAACCAAGGTTTTTGATCGCAGACAAAAAGCAATTTTAGAAGAAGTATTCAGCTACTCTTTAGTAGCATCATAATTCAACCAAAATACCATGAGTAAGGAAGAAGTAAAAGTTCCCAGTCCGGGAGAATCCATATCAGAAGTCGACATTGCCTCTTGGACCGTTTCAGAAGGCGATTATGTTGAGATAGACGATGTTATTGCCGAGATTGACTCCGATAAAGCGACTTTAGAGTTAACTGCCACTGCTAGTGGAAGCATTAGTTTTATCGCTGAAGAAGGAGATACCGTTGAGGTTGGGGCTGTGGTTGCTGAAATTGACACTTCCGCAGAGGCACCAGAAACCAAAGAAGAGAATAAGGCTGAAGAAGAGGCCAAGCCTAAGGATGAAGGCAAGGATTCCAAAGAAAATAAAGAAGCAAAAGACAGTTCAAGTGACAAGGCTTCAGAAAAAGATCAATCAAAAGAGCGTGAATCTTCTCACGCCTCAGGCCATCCTTCTCCTGCGGCTAAAAAGATCATGAAGGAAAACAACATTCAAAGTAATCAAATTAGCGGCACTGGAAAAGGCGGTCGGATTACGAAACAAGATGTGGTAAGCGCCATGGCTGCAGGTATTCCTTCAGAAGCTACTCAAGGTTGGGGCGGTAGCCGTGAGCAAGACCGAAAAAAAATGTCTTCTCTGCGACGCAAAGTAGCTGAGAGACTTGTTTCCGTGAAGAATGATACGGCGATGTTGACCACTTTCAATGAGGTTGACATGAAACCTGTGATGGATTTACGCAGTAAATACAAGGAAAAATTCAGAGATCACCATGATGTAAACCTTGGCTTTATGTCCTTTTTTACCAAAGCGGTCACAGAAGCCTTGAACCATTTTCCTGCGGTGAACGCTATGATCGATGGGAATGAAATTGTGTATCATGATTATGCAGACGTTGGGATAGCAGTGAGCAGCCCAAAAGGGTTAATGGTACCAGTTATTCGCAATGCAGAGCAAATGGGCTTAGCAGAAATAGAAGCAGAAGTTAAAAGACTAGCCATTAAAGCCAGAGATGGTAAACTCTCTATGGATGAAATGACTGGAGGAACTTTTACCATTACCAATGGAGGAGTATTTGGCTCTATGATGAGCACGCCCATTATTAATCCACCGCAGTCGGCGATCTTAGGGATGCACAATATCGTTGAGCGCCCCGTAGCGATTAAAGGAGAAGTAGTGGTTAGGCCTGTCATGTATTTGGCCTTGTCATACGATCATAGAATTATTGATGGAAAAGAATCAGTAAGCTTCCTTGTAAAGATCAAAGAGATGATCGAAAATCCATCTAAAATTATCTTTGGAGGGAAAGATCCTGAGGAGGTGCTACTTGGCCTTTAAGCAAATTCAACCTTTGATTGTTGCTTCTGTATGAGCCTACACACCCTTATAAAGCTGTTAATCCTTTTACTTTGGTTTCCAAGTTTAGCATCAGCGCAAAATGGATTGCTTATGCTACACGGCAAGGTGGTGAGCGATATGCAATCTTTAAGTGAGGTAAGGGTAGAGGTTATTTCCAATGAAAATGATACCATTTGGGATTTTATTACGCCTAGAAACGGATCCTACAAGGTTAATATTCCACTTGGCCAAGTATATACCATTGAGTTTTATAAAGAGGGCTATTTCAAAAAGGCTGTGGGCGTAATGGGTTTTTCGATTCAAGATACCATTGAGCAAGTGTCAGGAAGGTATTTTTATCAATTAGACATAGAAATGCTTCCAAACAATTTGAATGAAAAGCCTGTGGTTATTCCGCCTGTAGCAAAGCTATACATAGAAGACCCAGAGAAGGGATTTACTTATGATAAACAATATGTAAAGTGGGTGCAAGATGAATACGAAGAACTCAATGAGTAAGCCTGCTTTTAGTTTCTTTGCAAAAAATTACAGCAGCATGAATGTATTGATTCTTGGTTCCGGAGGAAGGGAACACGCCCTAGCTTGGAAAATTAAACAAAGTAAGCAACTGGAGCAGCTTTATGTTGCACCGGGTAATGCAGGAACCGCCGAGCTAGCGGAGAACCTTTCTCTTTCTCCACATGATTTTGATGCTGTAGCTGAACAAGTAAAAGACTTAAACATCAACCTTTTGCTAGTAGGGCCAGAGGATCCTTTAGTAAATGGGATTGTAGATTATTTTAAGCAGAAGAAAGGATTTGAAGACCTTATGGTTATAGGCCCTGCTAAAGAGCCTGCCATGTTAGAAGGGAGTAAAGAATTTGCGAAAAACTTCATGGCACAATTCAAGGTGCCAACCGCCGCTTACCAATCTTTTCAAAAGCACCGCATTGAAGAGGGCTATAAATTTTTAGAAAGCTTAAAGCCACCTTATGTTTTAAAAGCAGATGGTTTGGCAGCAGGAAAGGGTGTGTTGATTATTAAAGACTTAGAAGAAGCGAAGTTGGCGCTAAGGAGCATGTTGGTTGAAGAGCAATTTGGCTCAGCCAGTCAAAATGTGGTGATTGAAGAGTTCCTTGATGGAATTGAGATGTCTGTTTTTGTGCTAACCGATGGGGAGTCGTATAAAATTTTACCTGAAGCAAAAGATTACAAACGAATTGGAGAGGCGGACACAGGCTTAAATACTGGTGGAATGGGAGCGGTTTCACCCGTTCCATTCGCCGACCAATCGCTTTTAGATAAGATCGAACAGAAAATAGTGAAGCCGAGTGTTGCTGGTATAAAGGAACGGGGCTTTGACTATAAAGGCTTTTTGTTTATTGGTTTAATGATTGTAGAGCATGAGCCTTATGTGATTGAATACAATGTAAGAATGGGTGATCCTGAAACAGAAGTAGTGATGCCACGGGTCAAGTCAGATTTACTCAGTCATTTAATAGCTGCAGCTAATGGTCGATTAGACTCCGAAAAGCTTGAAATAGATAAGGAGGCAGCCACTACGGTCATGTTAGTATCAGGAGGCTACCCTGAGGCCTATGAAAAGGGCAAAGTAATTAAGGGCTTAGACGAAGTAGCAGACGCCACTATTTTTCACGCAGGGACAAAAAACGAAGGAGAAGAAGTTATAACCAATGGGGGCAGGGTTCTAGCCGTAACAGCAAGAGGAGAAAATTATAAAGCCGCTTTAGAAAAAAGCTACAGGAATGTCAACCGAATTTTATTCGATCAAAAGTATTTTAGGAAAGACATTGGGTTTGATCTGATGGATGCTGAGTGATCTTACTCTACACCGCCGCTTTGCTTTGCTTTGGCTTTGTATTTTTTCAGTTGACCTAACCAGAAAACAATACCTCCAAAAATTACTGCTGAAAATAAAGCATTTGGCAAATTGCCTAGTGGTGGTAAAATTTCAAAGGTCCATGCTAATAGATCACCTAAACCGTAAATTATTTCGTTCCAACTCATTTGTGTAAATCTTTCTGCAAAAATATCAAATATCCACCTGTAAATGCAGTTCCCTTTCAATTTTTAGCTTTAACAATCTTAAGTTTAGCATGATTTACATTCTGTTAGGATGAAAAAGAGCAAATTAGTTTCAATTTTAGAGTTATCAAGCATTGCGCTCTCGCTTTTTGTGATTGTCTTTAACTTTTTGCAGCTGGATGCCTTTGAGGCTAGCAATTCAAGTAGTTTGCTCTCCCTGTTTTCTCTTACTGATCAGGCTTTTTTAAGAAGTCTACCAATTCTGTTTTTTTTGTTAGCAGTCTACTTGTTTTCATTTTTATTGCAGCAGGCTAAACTGCCTGAACATCAAGCTATCTCTTTTTGGGTTTATCCGCTATTAGGATTATCTCTTGCCTATTGTCCTTTTAAAGAGATTGAATCAAGCATTGCCTTACTCTTGATCGTTTTTTCGCTCTTTTATTTATTTCAACTGCACCTTCAACAGCAAGTAAAAAAGCCTTTATTTACTTCTGCTCTCCTTATTTCCTCAGCTAGCCTGCTCTACGCTCCGCTGATTTGGTTTTTTCCGCTACCAATTTTAAGTCTTCTCTGGATTAGGCCCTTTAAGCTTAAAGAGCATTTATTAGTTTTGGTAGCTTACAGTCTGCCCTTCTTTTATTTTTATGGCATCAGCTATTTAGTTGATTCGAAAATACCCTCTATTGACTTTGCCTTTAGTCCTGCTTGGGACTTGGTTTTTACCATAAGTACTCCCCAATTAATTGGTATTTTATTTACCTTATTGTTGGGTCTTCTTGCCTTTCTTAGAACCACTCAGTTAAGCGCGAACTTAGTGGTTAGAGAACGAGCTCAATTGAGAATCTTGTTTATTTTCTATGGTTTGGCCATGCTACATTTTGCCTTTACGGCTTCTCAACCGTTAGCTATGGGAATTATTGTTTTGTGCTCAGCTGCCTTTTATATTTGGCTTTTCAAACAGTTCCAAAAGCAATGGGTCCTTTTGGCATTGATCCTCTTCCTCCAGCTTTATAATTTGCTCGCATTGCTTGATGTCTTTTCAGCTTTTGGTTAACCATTAGCGTCTTGAAATAATTAAATTTGCCACCTAAAACATATTCAAATGAAGTTTGGTGTAATTACTTTTCCGGGGTCTAACTGTGACCAAGATATGATCTACGTGCTCGAAACCATTATGGGTTATGAGGTAGAGCGTTTGTGGCATAAAGACCATAGTTTGAAGGGAGCCGACTTCATTGTTTTGCCTGGCGGTTTCTCTTATGGGGATTATCTAAGGTCTGGAGCAATCGCCAACTATTCTCCAATCATGAAAGAAGTAGTAGAGCATGCTAAAAAGGGTGGATATGTTTTGGGAATTTGCAATGGCTTTCAAATACTTTGTGAGTCAAAGCTCTTACCGGGCACTTTACTGCACAACAACCATCAAAAATTTGTTTGCAAGAATATTTTTATGAAGGCTAATAACAACACTTCCGCCATTAATGCAGAAGTGCCTACTGACCAAGCGTTAAAAATACCGATTGCTCATGCTGAAGGCCGCTACTTTGCTACCGAAGAAATGCTAAATGAGATGAATGAAAAGGGGCAAATCATTTACCGTTATTGCAATGAAGAAGGAGAAGTTACTCCCGAGGCAAACCCTAACGGTTCGTTGGAGAATATTGCCGGAGTATGCAATGCGGAAAAGAACGTTTTTGGCATGATGCCTCACCCTGAAAGAGCTGCTGATCCTGAGCTAGGCAATACAGATGGCCTGAAGATTTTTAAGAGTATGGTACAGCAAGTAGTTAGTGCTTAGCGATATAAATTCATCTCCTCCAAATACTTTGCCACTTCTTTTGGCATATAATGGCTCACTTTTTTGCCTTCTGCTATCGCTTTACGAATAAATGAAGAGGAAATCTTCATTACCGGAGCTTCTACATAATTTACTTTGTAGTGTTGCCGAAGTTCACCTCCCTCATTCGAGTCGAGTCTTGGGTAAACATATAAATCATGGTTTTTCAAAATGACCTCGTGGTTCTTCCACTTATGAAAGTGATTGAGGTTGTCAGCTCCCATGATGAGCGCAAAATCGTGATCGGTAAACTTTTCTTTTAAATAAACTAAAGTATCAACCGTGTAATTGGGTTGGGGTAAACCAAATTCAATGTCTGAAGCTTTTAGTCGGTTGTCTTCACCAATAGCAAGTTGCATCAAGTGCAGGCGGTCATAGTCCTTTAGCATTGACTCCTTTTGCTTGAAAGGATTTTGTGGGGTAACCACCATCCAAATTTGATCCAAGTCAGTAAATTCAACCATGTAATTGGCTATGACCATGTGCCCTACATGTACTGGATTATAAGTGCCAAAAAACAAGCCTACTTTCATTTTACCGCTTTTGCATAAAGGATTTAACCACTTGCTCCGCTTCTTGTTTAGCCTTGCTTAAATGGTCATTTAAGATAATATGGTCAAATTGATCTGCAACTAGTAATTCTTCTTTTGCTTTTTCTAGTCTTTTTTCAATTCGATCTTCTTCATCGGTTCCCCTTCCTCTCAGTCTCTTTTCAAGCGTAGGCAGGTCTGGTGGCATCACAAAAATGGCCAATGCCTGTTCGTTGAAGTATTTTTTTAGATTCAAACCACCTACAACATCCACATCGAAGATCACCGTTTTACCAGCTTTCCAAATACGATCTATTTCAGCTTTTAAAGTACCATAAAAATGATCTTGATAGACTTCTTCCCATTCTACAAAAGCATCTGCTTGAATGCGTTTTTTAAACTCCTCTATACTCAAAAAATAGTAATCTTTCCCATCTTTCTCTTCACCTCGCGGAGCTCTTGTACAAGCTGATATGGAAAAAGCTAAACCCAGCTCTTGACTTAACAAGTGTTTCACTAAAGTGGTCTTGCCTGAGCCTGAAGGAGCCGAAAAAATGATTGCTTTTCCGTCTACCATACGTTTAATACTTGTTCTTTGATTTTTTCTAAGGCATCTTTCATTTGCACCACTAATCGCTGCATTTCTGCATGATTCGCTTTTGAGCCTAGGGTGTTGATCTCTCTGCCAATTTCTTGTCCGATAAAGCCTAGTTTGCGGCCTTGGCCTGCTTTACCTTGAAGCACTTCAGTGAAGTAATTGCAGTGGGCTTTAAGACGCACTTTTTCTTCTGAAATGTCATATTTTTCAAGGTAATAGATCAGCTCTTGCTCAAAGCGATCTTGGTCGATCTTTTCTTTTTGTTCTGCCTCTTCTAGGTTCTTCTTGATCCGTTCTTTTACAATTTCAATTCTTTCTGGCTCATATTGCAAAGCCTCATCGAGCAGCCTTAAAATTTGTTGAATATGCTGGCTTAGATCCGCACTTAGGCTTTCACCTTCTTTAAGTCGAAAATTCACCAACTCTTCTATGGCTTGATCTAAACAAGTACTAACTTTTTCCCAATCTTCTTCAGATAAAGTGGACTCTGTTGCTTCAATTACCTCAGGTAGTTTACTAACCATAGCGAGTAGATCTGATTCAGGCTCATCGAGCTCTTCGCCAAGATTTTTAAGATCATGGTAATAACGTTTGAATACTTCTTCGTTGATCTTGTAAGCCGTAGCACCCTCTTTTTGATCAATGCTGAGTTGCATCTCAATTTTACCTCTACCTAAGCTATCGCTCACGGTTTTTCTAAAGTGCAACTCTTTGTCTCTAAAGTCGTTTGGCAATTTAAGGTAAACATCAGAATGTTTGCTGTTTAACGATTTGATCTGAATGGTGATTTTTTGTTCTGATAGTTCTTTCTCGGCCTTTCCAAAGCCAGTCATTGATTGTAGCATACCTTAAATTTGAGCGGTAAAATTAGTCATTTGCCTTTGGTCTAGTCTTTCTGATACTCACCAAGTAAACACCGCTAAAGATAAAAATTGCAGAAACGATTTTGACAAGGTCAAGGGAGTCTTGTTGATATAGGAGGGCTACAATGGTGGCAATAAGCGGTTGTGAATAGATGTAGGTGCTAACCACCGAGGGGTTTAGTTGCTTAAGTCCGTAAATGTTAAATAGATAGGCTAAAAAAGTGGTACAAACTACTACAAATAGAAAAGCAGCCCAGATACTTGCTGAAAAGCTTTGCCATTCAATGGTTTGAAACTGATTGAAGCCAAAAGGAAAGACGATCATAAAACCAAAAAGAAAAACCCATTTAATCACGGTAGTTGCCTCATAACGTTGCATCAAGGGTTTTACCAGAACAAGGTAAATAGCGTACGAACTAGCATTTAGAAAGATAAATAGGTCGCCCATAAAACTGGACGAATCGATACTAAGCTCATTGCCGTGTAAGATCAAGCCAACAGCCCCGGCAAGACCTAAAAAAATTCCTCCAACTTTTACAGAAGTGATACGCTCCTTTAATATGATTGATGACATGATCAAAACCAAGATTGGATTGGAGGTCATGATGATAGCCGCATTAATCGGACTTGTAAGATTTAAGCCGTAGAAAAACATTAATTGATTCCCTGCTACCCCAAATAGTCCGCAGACAAATAGTTTTAATAAATCTTTCGATGCCACTTTCTCTTTTTTAGCAAAAAGAGCAAAAAACCAAAATAGCCCAAGTGCACCTAGCACGCGGCAGAAAATAAAACCGAAAGGTGAAATATAATCAGGCATCAGCTCTTTTGCCACAGAGTAGTTGATGCCGTAGATGATATTAGCCCCGAGCAGAGCTAGGTGAGCCAAGAATAACTTACTTGCTTTCAAGAATTAAAGTGTTGCTTAAGTTGCTCTACAGTTTTTTTGGAAGAACCAATGAAGATCTGTTCTTGATCCACAATAACTGGACGTTTTAAAAAGGTATACTCTTCCAGAATTAAGTCACGGTAATCTGTTTCACTTAGCTTTTTGTCTTTTAGTCCCATGCTTTTATACTTCATCGCTCTTCTACTAAAAAGTGCTTCGTAGCTGCCCGAAAGCGCTTGCATTGCTTCTAAGTCTTCAGGGCTAATTTTATTAGTTTTGATGTCTTGAAGTTTTACAGAGGAAGGTAGGTTAACTTCTTCAAGAATGCGTTTGCAAGTAGAACAAGTAGAAAGGTAAAATGCTTTTTTCATAGTAAGTAATATTTATTAGCACGCAAAAGTAGCAGAGATCAAGGGTCGAATGTCAAAAACTCCCAAAGCACTTAAACTTTTTTCTCCTGGTAGAATAGCCATTACAATCGTAATTGGACTGTCTGTTGCCTCCTATCTTCTTATTAAAGACTTTGATCGTGAAGCTTTTGCTAATCTCCAATGGTCATGGCAATCATCATTATGGCTTTTTGTTGCAGTTTTAATGATGGCAACTCGTGATTTGGCTTATATGTACCGCATTCGAGTGTTAACAGATTACCAGATCAATTGGCGCAATAGTTTTGATACCATTATGCTTTGGGAATTCGCTTCTGCCATTAGCCCTTCCATTGTTGGAGGTTCAGGAGTGGCCATCTACATTGTAAACAAAGAAGGGGTTAAAATTGGCCGAAGCACAGCAGTGGTTATGACTTCTGCACTACTTGATGAGTTGTTTTACATCATTACTGTGCCGGTTGTTGTGCTAATTGTGGGTTATACGAGCATATTTGATATAGATTTACCTACCGAAGCGCTGCAAGGTGCATTGGGGAAATATGGCTTACAAGGTGTTTTTGTAGCAGGTTACTTATTTATTGTGCTGCTTACTTCTGCCATTACCTTTGCTATCTTTTTTAAGCCTAGAACTTTTAAATGGATCTTACTGCAAGTCTTTCGCCTTCCATTTTTAAGAAAGTGGAGACATGATGCAGGCGCTACAGGCGATGACATTATGATTACTTCAAAAGAACTCAAAGGGAAGCCTTTCGTTTTTTGGTTTCGGGCCTTTGGTGCTACTTTTCTTTCTTGGACGGCTCGCTTTTGGGTAGTTAATTTCTTGATCATGGCCTTTGTAAGTCTAAATGTACACGAGCACCTTATGGTCTATGCCCGCCAGCTTGTAATGTGGGTTATTATGTTGATCAGTCCAACACCAGGTAGCTCAGGGGTGGCAGAACTTGCTTTTTCAAGTTTTTTGGCGGCCTTTATTCCTTTGGGTTTTACCGGAGCTTTGGTGGCATTATGGCGTTTGGTGAGTTATTATCCCTATTTATTTATTGGTGCGGTGATCTTACCAAAATGGATTAGGCGAACCCACATCTCTAAAGACGAATAGACCTCTTTTTTGCTTTGCTTAATTTAGAGCGCCTAACGAAAGAGGAATAATATTTTGGAAAAAGAACAAGGCTTTGGGACCAAAGCTATTCACGCAGGGCAGGCCGCCGATCCGGCAACTTCAGCTATTATGACACCCATTTATCAAACCAGTACTTACGTGCATGAATATCCAGGCAAGCATAAAGGCTATGAGTACTCACGTTCAGAAAATCCTACACGGCTAGCCTTAGAACAAAATATTGCGGCTCTTGAATGTGCTGAAAAAGCGCTTTGTTTTTCAAGTGGAATGGCTGCGGTAGATTCAGTTTTAAAGCTATTAGAACCAGGTGATGAGGTAATTGCTTCAGCCGATTTGTATGGAGGAACTTATCGGCTGTTTAAACAGCAATATGAGCGCTATAAGATCAGCTTTAAATTTGTTGACCTTTCTGATGTTGACCTGCTTAGATCCGCTATTAGCAAACAAACCAAGCTGATTTGGATTGAAACACCTTCCAATCCCTTGCTTAAAATCTCAGACATAGCTGCTATCGCTGACCTTGTAAATTCGCGCAACATATTGTTGGCGGCAGACAATACTTTTGCTTCTCCCTATCTACAGAATCCATTAGTAGAGGGAGCAGATATTGTGATGCATTCAGTAAGCAAATACCTAGGAGGACACTCTGATGTGATTATGGGTGCTTTAGCCACCAAAAGTGAATCGTTGGCAAAGCAACTCTATTCTATTCAAAACAACAGTGGAGCTATCCCCGGACCACAAGATTGTTATTTGGTTTTACGTGGAATCAAGACCTTGCACCTAAGAATGGAAAGACACTGCGCTAATGCTGAAAGTATCGCTAAGTTTCTCAAACAACACCCACAGGTTGAGGCAGTCTATTGGCCTGGTTTTGTGGAAGATGATGGGCATGAGATTGCTAAAAGACAAATGCGTGCTTTCGGTGGAATGGTATCTTTTCAACTAAGAAATGCCTCTCAAAAGGAAACATTCGACTTTATGTCTAAGCTCAGGCTTTTTACCATCGCTCAGTCTCTAGGTGGCGTAGAGTCTCTTTGTGCACACCCTGCTAGCATGTCTCACGCCTCAGTGCCTAAAGAAGAACGTGAGCGTCAAGGAATAAAGGACCAACTGATTCGCCTGAGTGTTGGAGTTGAAGATATTGATGACTTAATTCAAGACCTAGAACAAGCGTTCTAAATAAAGCTAGAAATAAAAATGAAGCAAGTATATATAACGGGAGCGAGCAAAGGCCTGGGTAAAGCCTTGGCTCAAGCCTATTTGGAAAATGGAGACGTCGTGCATGGGCTTAGTCGAACTAACTCTATAGAGTCACCGGGCTACACTCATCATGAAATTGATTTGACTGAAATCTCGACTTGCGAACAATTTACCTTCGATCTACATCCAGATGCTGTGGCCTACATATTGATTAATAATGCAGGGACTTTAGGCGAGGTAAAGCATATTGGCTCATGGACAGCCAAAGAGATGCAGTCAGTTTTTGAGCTTAATGTAATGGCCCCGATTTTATTAACCCAACAGTTTTTCAAAGCCAAATCGGATCAAACCAAAATGAAGTATGTTTTGCACATTGGTTCCGGTGCAGGAGAAAAACCTACTGACGGTTGGATGCAATATTGCGCTTCCAAATCTGCTTTGCACATGGCTTCTCGTGTTATGGAAGAGGAGCTGAAGCTCGCTAATGCGAATAACTTTGTGCAAAGGGTTATATCACCAGGCGTTATTGACACCCCAATGCAAGCTGAGATCAGAAAAGCAGACGAGCAACACTTTAGCCATTTAGAACGTTTTAAAGGATACAAAGAGACAAATAGCTTAAAGCAAGCGGATCAAACAGCGCATAAAATAATCCGTAACTTTAGCAAATTATTTGCTTCAACTGAAGTAATACAAGAATTAAGAAACTATTAATAGACTATGAGAAGATTATTTACACTTATATTATCAATTTTCACGGTAAGTGCTTTTGCTCAAGCAGAAAAGTGGTGTGCCACTGATGCAGAATTACAAAAGTTCCATCAAGCTAATCCTCAGCTGGAAGCTGAATATCAGAGAGAGATGATAGAGTTTGCAAAATCCTACAAGCAAACTCCAGATGGTAATAAGAACAATACTACCTATGTGATTCCGGTAGTTGTGCATGTGATTCATTACAATGGCCAAGGCAATATTTCAAAAGCTCAAATTGATGATGGTATAAGAATAATCAACGAAGACTTTCAAAAACTAAATTCTGATACTTCTGGTGTTCGGCAAATTTTTAGAAACTTGATTGAAGATGTTGATATTGAATTTCGTTTGGCACGCATTGACCCTGCAGGGAATTGCACTGAGGGTGTAACCCGAACGAATTCAGATTTAACGTTCAATAAAAGAAATGAGCCAAAATCTTTAATTGGCTGGGATCCTTTTAGCTATTTGAATGTTTGGATCGTAAATTCAATTAGAAGTGGAGGAGGTGGTGGAAACATTTTAGGTTTTGCCCAATTCCCTCCTCCTTCCTCAGGTTTGGCTAGTACTTATGGATTAGTAGTTCGTGCAGACGAGTGGGGCAGCATTGAAGCAGCTTCTGGTACAGATGGTAGAACAGTAACCCATGAAATAGGACACTGTTTAAACCTATATCACCCATTCCAAAGCGGATGTGGTTCTTTTTGTCAGGCGTCAGGTGATTTTGTTTGTGACACGCCACCGCAATTTGATGACAACAATAATTCTTGTAATTTTTCAATAAACAGTTGCTTTAATGATGCTTCCGGTGGTATAGGATCCAACAACAACCCGTATACATCAAACGTACCAGATATGCTAGAGAATTACATGGGGTACGGTTTGTCTTGTTTAGCGATGTTTACTCCTGTTCAGAAAAATAGAATGTATGCGGCAATCAACGCATACACCAAATTATCAAGTTTGGTAGATACCGTAAACCTGAGACAAACAGGAACAAATGACGGTTACGTAGCACCTGATTGCACTCCTATTGCAGAGGTGTTAGACTTTGATAAGTTTGTTTGCGCAGGAGGCTCTGTTACATTCTCGGAAAACAGTTATGGCGGTCCTATCAATACATACAGTTGGTCATTTCCAGGAGGAACACCATCTACCTCTTCTCAAGCTAATCCAACAATAACTTACAACACAGCAGGCGAATATGATGTTACCTTAAGGGTAAGTAATGCTTCTGGCGTAGATAGCATTGTTTTAACTAATTATGTGCATGTAAGTGCTAATACGGCAATGTATGGAGGTTTTAACTATACCGAAAGTTTTGAAAATGCGACTACCTTCAATAACGAATGGGAGATTGTAAGTCCTTCAGGGAACCCAACTTGGCAACGTGCCACTTTCGCCTCTACTACGGGTTCTGCTAGTGTATGGATTAATAATTTAAATAACAGTTACATTAGTGGGGTAGACCAGTTGATTTCACCGACTATTGATATGTCAATTGTGGGGAACCCTTCAATTAGCATGGAGGTTGCTTACCGCAGAAAAGTTTCAAACAGCAGCGATCAGTTGAGATTAAAAGCGTCTGTTGATTGCGGAGAGAGTTGGTTAACATTAATCACCTTGCCTGCGAGCTTCCTTGCTGTTTCTGGCAGTCCAACGCAAACTTCAAACTTTGTGCCTACCTCCGCAGGGCAATGGAGAACCATTAACCTGCCCGGAGCCGTAATGCCAAATGTGGTAAAGAATAGCTCTAATGTTAAGTTCATGTTTGAATTGATCAATGGAAACGGGAATAATCTTTTCATTGATGACTTCTCCATTAATGGAACCTTGGTAGGTGAGGAGGAGTTGTCAGCTAATGAAGAAGCAGAAATGTTTGTTTTTCCGAACCCTGCTTCTAATACGACCACACTCAAATTGTATAGCAATGAAAGCTTAGAGCAAGTTGAACTGAGTCTGTTCAACGTCCTAGGTAAAGAGGTTAAAAAACTATATCAAGGTAATATGAGCCCTGACCAGTATCAATTTGAAATTGATCTTTCTGAATTACCAAAAGGGATGTACTTTATAAATTTACGTTCTAATAAGGGTATAAGAACACAACGATTGGTAGTGCAGTAAGCTCCTCGATTTAAATAATTATAGAAAGCCTCGCATCAGCGGGGTTTTTTATTGAAACTTATTTTTGAGCATAAATTCTATTGAATAATAAGGGCTCTAGCCTGACTGATCTCTCTTGAGATCAGGTTCAATAGAGAGTCTTGGCCAATGCCATTAGCTGCAGGGTCAATTTTGAGACTTTTCATTCCTGAATTTAAAGAATCTATTGAATCAACCTCTACAGTTTTTATATTGGCATAAGCCTCTTCTATTGTTACGAGGTGTTGCTGTAGTTGATCAACTAGTTCATTTGACTCCTCAACCTTAGTTAGAAGTTCATGTAAATAAGTAATAGCGTTTTTCTGGCTCACTACTATTTCATCTATTCCATTTGTTTGTTTTTCTTTAGTTGCCATATTTGAACCTAAATACATGCCTTCAAGCCATCCCCCAATCAAAACATAGGTTGATATGTCTGTGCGATTCATTTCTTTTAAGTGAGCATCATTTGACAAGAAAAAGTCGCTAATTACTTGTAGTAGCGTGTCTCGATTATTTGGGCTTTTCTCGATTCTACTTACAAATCCTTGTTGAAAGGTTTGTCCCATCCCTATTTCATCTGCCAATAACTGACAAGCAGTATAATACTCTATGGCGTCTTCATGTCTGGCAAACAGTCCTGCGTAGCTTAGATCTGCCCCATAAACTCCTAGATTAAGGGCCTTTTCATGGGGTAGTGTGTACCTGATGCGTTTATTGGTCTTGTGTAAGGCTTCTTTCTCATACTTTACTCCTTCGCTTTTAAATAAAGCGCTCAGCTCTAATGGCGACGGTAGAGCAAAGAAGATTTTTTTGATTTTTTCAGCCTTTGCTTTCTGATCTTCCTGATTATATTCGATCTTAGCTGATTTTACCTCTTTTTGAGGCTCAGCAGAACAACTCCAAAGTACTATTGCAAATAATGATATAAAAAGGTTTGGTAGGTATTTCATGTTGAGTGGTTTAGTGAGCTTCAAGCCAATTGCTTGCATAGTCTATTTCTACGGTTAGGGGTACTTTTAGTTTCACTGCTCCTTCCATCTCAGTTTTAACTAACTTTTTAAGGTCGTCTATTTCGTTTTGGTGGACATCAAAAACTAATTCATCATGCACTTGTAAAAGCAGTTTTGACTGAAGTTCTGCTTCTTCCATCTTCTTATAAATGTTGATCATGGCAACTTTAATGATGTCTGCTGCAGAACCTTGTATAGGTGCGTTAATGGCGTTTCGCTCAGCGTAACCTCTAACCACTGCATTTTTAGCATTAATATCCGGTAAATAGCGCCTTCTTTTCATAATGGTCTCTACATAGCCTTTTCTCTTTGCCTTGTCAATACTGTCATCCATGTAAGACTTGATCTTAGGGTACTTTTCAAAGTAGCTATCTATAATTTCCTTGGCTTCTTTTCTTGGAATGTCGAGTCTTTGGGAAAGGCCATAGGCAGATATGCCGTAAATAATACCAAAGTTCACCATTTTGGCCTTGCTTCTCATCTCACGATCTACCTGATCTATTTCGACCTCAAATACTTTCGCTGCCGTTGCTGAGTGAATATCTGTTCCATCTTTAAAGGCTTGCACCATGCTCTCATCATCGCTTAGTGCTGCAATAATTCGTAACTCAATTTGAGAATAATCTGCTGCCATTAGTTTGAAATGCTCATCTTTAGGTACAAATGCTTCTCTAATTTTCCGGCCTTTCTCAGTTCTGATAGGGATGTTTTGCAAGTTAGGGTTATTGGAACTCAAACGTCCTGTTGCGGCCACTGTTTGCATGTAGTTGGTGTGAATCCTTTGTGTATTTGGATTGATCAATTCAGGCAAGGCATCAACGTAGGTGGATTTTAGTTTCTTTAAGGAACGGTATTCTAGAACGAGTGGTACGATTTCGTGCTTGTCTTTTACTTTATTAAGGGTTTCTTCTGAAGTTGAGTATTGACCTGTTCTCGTTTTTTTAGCTTTCGGGGTGATCTCTAAAACCTCAAAAAGAATATCTCCTAGCTGTTTAGGTGAGTCTACGTTAAACTCAGTGCCTGCAAGTTCAAGGATTTTCTTTTCTTTTTTCTCAATGTCTTTTCCCAGCTCTACCGAAAAGTCTTTGAGTGTTTTCTGATCCAGTTTGATCCCTTCAAGCTCCATTGCTGCAAGTACTTTGATCAGGGGCATTTCGATTTCATCAAATAAGTCTCTTACTTGGTTTTTGTCGAGTTCCTTTTCAAAAAGAAGCTTCAATTGTAAAGTTATGTCTGCATCTTCAGCAGCGTATTCAACTACCTTTTCAGGCTCAATGTCTTCCATGTTCCCCTGATTCTTCCCTTTTTTACCAATCAATTCTTCAATTGGTATGGGTTTGTAGTTCAGGTAGTTTTCAGCCAAGACATCCATTTTATGTTTTTGGTCAGGCTGAAGTAAGTAATGCGCAACCATGGTGTCAAAGAACTTGGCATGGATCTCAATTCCATTTTTCTTTAAGATGGCGAGGTCGTATTTGAGGTTGTGTGCTATTACCTCTTTATCCTGATTAGCAAAAAGTGGTTTGACTTTCTCTAAGGCTAGTTCTCTGTTTTCTTCTGTAAGGGCTAAGTAGTAGGCTTCTCTTGGTTTAATGCTAAATGCAATTCCCAAAAGATTGGCATCAATGGGGTTTAAACTAGTCGTTTCTGTATCAAAACAAAAAGAAGAACTTTTTTCTAATTTCTTGACCAATTCGATGATCTCTTCTTCTGAGCTTATGAGTTGGTAATTATGTTGAGTATTTTCAATTGTCTTTAAATCTACGATGTTGTCTTCTTTAGTCTCTTCCTCTTCAGCCGTAGCAGATGAAAAAAGATCCATTTGGCTATTTTGCTCCTTGGTAATGGTCACCTCTTCACCGAGAATTCTCTTGCTCAAGGTCCTAAACTCAACTTCTGCAAACACTTTTTCTAAGACTTCTTTATCCATTGGGTCTTTTTGAAGGTTTTTCGGCTCAAACTCAACTGGAGCATCAGTTAAGATGGTAGCGAGTTTCTTAGAAAGCAAGGCCTGCTCTTTATTGCCGGCCACCTTTTCTTTCATCTTTCCCTTTAGATCATCGGTGTGTTCCAATAAGCCCTCAATGCTGCCATACTGTTTTAAGAATTTTTTAGCTGTTTTGTCACCTACTCCGGGAATACCAGGAATATTGTCTACAGCGTCTCCCCGCATGCCAAGGTAATCAATGACTTGTAAAGTATCTTCTATCTCAAACTTCTCGCAAACTTCGTCAATACCCCAAACTTCAGCTTTGTTACCCATTCTGGAGGGCTTATACATCAGAATTTGTTCGCTTACCAATTGCGCAAAGTCCTTATCTGGTGTCATCATGTAAGTAACATAACCTTCGGCTTCTGCTTTTTTAGCTAGCGTTCCAATTACGTCATCGGCTTCGTAGCCATCTGCATAGAGAATAGGAATGTTAAAACCTTCGATGATCTTTTTAATGTAAGGAATGGCGCTTCGAATATCATCAGGCATTGCTTCCCGATTCGCTTTATACTCTGCATATTCAATGTGTCTTTGCGTGGGCTTGTCCGTATCAAATACTACTGCAATATGTGTTGGATGATGTGTGCTTAAAACCTCGTATAGAGTGGAGGTAAAGCCATAAATTGCGGAGGTATTCAAACCTTTGGAATTGACCATTTGATTTTGACCTAAGGCAAAATAAGCTCTATAGATCAGGGCGTAGGCGTCAAGCAGCCACAGTGTGTTTTTCTCTTCAGACATGCAAAAGGGTATTCGATTTAGGCGCCTCAAGTTAACTAAAATCAAAGAAGTCTGGGCCTAATTTCTTTACTTATTCGGCTTCTTTTAATACTGTTGCAAGAACTGTTTCTCCAACTGCTTCTAAGGTAGCTTTGTCGATCACTTCCAAATCATCATCGTGGGTATGCCAATGAGGGGCAAAAGCTCTGGTGCTGGGGTCGTATTGAATGATGTCGATGCTTGGGATCTTTGCAATTTTATTGACATAAAGGTGGTCGTCTTCTCCTACATGAGTAGTTTCTTGGAAAACAAAATGGTTACCATGACCAAGTAATTTAGCTATTCCCCAAACATGATCTACCACTTGAGGGGCATAATACATACTAATGGCTTCTTTCGTGAATGCAGCATCTTTTGCACCTACCATATCAAGCAGAATCCCATAATTCGCTGAATAGTTTGATTTGTGCGGGTTTTTCGCCCAATACTGACTACCTAAGCACCATGTGCCACTTTGCCTTTTTTGCATACTATTCGAGGGCTGTCCATAGTCCTCAGCATCAAAGAAAATAATATCTACTCCTACCTCTGGTTTAAGGGTGTCGAGCTGTCTTGCAATTTCTAACAGCACAGCAACGCCGCTTGCCCCATCGTTTGCTCCGGGTATCGGCTTGGCTTTATCTTTTGTGTCATGATCTGCAAAAGGCCTGGTGTCCCAGTGGGCAAAAAGTAAGATCCTGTTGTTGAGTTCAGGTCTGTATTCACCTATTATGTTAATCATGTTTAAGCCTTCCCCATTAAAAGCGGTTACCACTGCTTCTTGACGACTTACTTCAAAGCTGAATTGGCTGAGCTTATTGCTTAAGTAATCTGCGGTTTTTCGATGCGCTTCTGTATTTGGAACACGCGGTCCAAAATCAAGTTGCTTCTCAATGAAAGCATAAGCTGAATCCTCATTGAAAGGTGGCCTTTCAACCGTAAAAGCTGCTTTTTTCGTGCTTTGATTCGCTTTTTTCGTAGCTTTCTTTTGTGGTTCAGATTCGCAAGCAACAAGCAAAGCAAAGCCTAATATGACAAGCAGGTTAGTTTTCATAATACCACTCCGCCCCGTCTTTACCGTCTTTTACCTTAATTTTTAGCTTTTGAAGGCGATCCCTTATTTGGTCTGCCGTTTCGTAATCTTTTTGTGCTTTTGCCGCTGTTCTAAATTCAAGGATCATTTGCATGAGTTCATCTACTTGCTCCTGATCTCCGGCTTCTCCTGCCTCCTCATTTGAAAGACCTAGAATGTCATAGTAGAAGAGGTGAAAAAGCTCTTTGAATCGCGCTAAATCATTGGCGCTTAAGCTTTCTTTGCCAGATTCAATTGCACTGATCCACTTGGCTCCCTCAAAAAGCTGTGCTATGGCTATTGGCGAATTGAAGTCGTCATCCATAGCTTGATATAGCTCTTTCTCAAATTCTGTAATCTTTAAACTAGACTGATCGGCTGCTTTGAGATGGTCCAACCGATCTACAGCTTTGCTTAGGCGTTGAAGTCCTTTAGCAGCAGCATTAAGTGCCTCGTTAGAAAAATCTAAGGTGCTGCGGTAATGCGACTGCAATATGAAGAATCGCACTGTCATCGGGGAGTAAGCTCTTTCTAGCTGAAAGTTATCTCCGCTAAATAGCTCATGACAAAAAATACCATTACCCAATGATTTACCCATTTTTTGTCCGTTAATGGTCACCATATTATTGTGTAACCAATAATTAGCAAAGGCTTTGTTTGAGTGAGCCTCAGCTTGCGCAATTTCACATTCGTGATGCGGAAAGGCATTTTCCAAGCCACCTCCATGAATGTCAAAATTATCGCCTAGGTACTTTTGACTCATTACGGTGCATTCTATATGCCAACCAGGATATCCTTTCCCCCAAGGGCTATTCCATTGCATTAAATGAGTGGGCTCCGCCTTTTTCCATAATGCAAAGTCAATGGAGTTCTTTTTCTCAGACTGTCCTGCGAGTGTCCGGTTAGCTGCACCTTCCATCATTTCTTCAATCGAGCGCCCTGATAGTTTTCCGTAGTCATGATTTTCGTCATATTTAGCCACATCAAAATATACAGAGCCATTGACTTCGTAGGCGTAGCCTTTTTCAATTAAGCTTTCAATAATTTCAATTTGTTCTGGAATATGTCCTGAAGGTCGCGGATAAATGTCTGCTCTTTTTACATTTAGAGCATCCATGTCCCTGAAGTAGTTGTACATATACTTTTCTACCACTGCCATGGGATCTACTTTTTCCAAACGGGATTGTTTAGCGATTTTATCATCACCCTCATCTGCGTCATCTGTTAAATGCCCCACATCAGTTATGTTTTGCACATACTTTACCTTTGGAAAACGATGTAAAAGATAACGGTAGATCAAATCAAAGGATACATACGATTTCGCATGACCTAAGTGGGCATCACCATAAACTGTTGGCCCACAAACGTACATTCCAATTGCCTCAGGGTCAATTGGTTTGAATGTTTCTTTTTTCCGGCTTAACGTATTGTAAACACTAAGTTTAGATTCCATGGATTCGGCGCCTTAAATTTCAAGCACAAAGAAAAGCATTTTAAGAGAGAGGAAGGAGTAAAGCAGACTATCTAGTTTTCTTCAATTACACCATTACCGATGTACTTACCATTCTTGAAGATCATAATTTGCTGAAGGATCCCATCTTCATTGTAGATGTAATTTTTGCCATCCATTAAACGGTAGTTTTCAAAAGTGCCATCTTTGGCAATTTGCTTGTTTCTGTTGTATAACTTGGCATATCCTGTTCCATTAAACCCACCAATGTTGGGCTTTTCAGCTGCCTTTTCAGCTTCAACCTTCATTTCTTTTCCCTTATCCATTTGCTTTTTTAAGGGGTCTTTTTGTGGGCTTTTTGGTGCATAGGTTTTGTATGAGCTTTGATCCATAACCCCATCATTGAAATATTTCACTTCCATGATGTCACCATTTTCGTAATACATTTTTAGTTCTCCACTTTCTTGTCCTCCTTGCCAGTTTCCTTCTAACTGCAATTGGCCGTTTGGGTAGTAATACTTTTGTTCTCCGTTTCGTCTTCCGTCTTCAGTGAATTTAAACTTCTGAGCCAATTGTCCATTAGGGTGGTATCGTTCAAAGTCTCCCGTATTTTTTGTACGCTGCCAATTCCCTTTTTCCTCTACATTCCCATTTTCAAAGTAAAGGGTATAGGGTCCCATCGGTCTACCGTTTTTGTAGTTGATTTCGCTTTTTAGTTTACCGTTTGGAAAATAAGCTTTCCAGAGACCAACTTTACGACTGTTTTTATATGTGCCCTTTTCCACAACTTGACCAAGCTGGTAATTAGGGTGTTTACTTGCCTCTGCCTTAATGATCCACTGGCCTTGCTTTCTTTTATTTACATCTCGGCGATTCAAAGTGTCACCATCAATAATATCATAGCTTTGGGCGAATAAAGTTGATGCAGATAAAAGAAAAATGAACAAGATCAAAAGGTTCTTCATGCCGTAAAGATAGAAAATTTAAAAGCCTTGTACTTAGTTGTTTTAAGTATAGTGTTTACGAAGATTTTTAATTATGTCTGCGCTCATTTTGCTTAGATCATATTCTATTTCCCAATTCCAGTCATTTTGGGCATCTTGATCGTCAATGCTAGATGGCCAACTGTCCGCTATTTTTTGTCGGAAATCAGGAGCGTAGCTGATTTCAAAGTCAGGAATGATCTTTTTGATCTCTGCAGCAATTTCTTGAGGAGAAAAGGAAATGCCACCTAAATTGTAACTGGACTTGATCTTGATGTTCTCTGCCGGTGCTTCCATTAACTCAATGGTAGCGCGTATGGCATCTTCCATATACATCATTGGTAAATAACTGTTTTCGGAAAGGAAGCATTCGTATTTACCTTCTTTAAGCGCTTGATGATAAATGTCTACGGCATAGTCAGTAGTTCCGCCACCCGGCATGCTTTTGTAGCCAATTAAGCCTGGGTAACGAATGCTACGAACATCAACGTCATAATTCTTAGCGTAATATTCACACCAACGTTCGCCGGCTAATTTGCTGATTCCATAAACGGTGGTAGGATCGGTAACCGTATGCTGTGGAGTATTTTCTCTTGGCGTGTTAGGGCCAAAAACTGCAATTGAACTAGGCCAAAATATTTTCTTGATCTTCCCTTCTTTGGCTAAGTCGAGTACATAAAAGAGGCTATCCATATTCAACTCCCAAGCAAACTTTACTTGTTTTTCAGCATTGGCTGAAAGCAAAGCCGCAAGGTGGTAGATTTCAGTAACCTGATACTGTTCTACCAGTTCGTGCAGTCTGTCTTTGTCTAAGGCGTTTAATTCTTCGAATGGGCCTTCCATATCTTCTAAAGCTCTAATGTCAGTAGCCAACACTTGCTCCTTGCCTTTCTTTTCTCTCAGCTTTTCGACCAATTCGCGGCCAACTTGCCCTCCGGCACCTATGATTAAGATCATGCGATTATATTTTGCCCTCAAAGGTAATTTATCTGCAGGATTGGAGAAAGAAATATGAAGTCAGAAACTATAAAAGAAGAAAAGTTTAAGAGAGGAATAGAAGAAAGGGAAAAGAGAATAAAGACCAAGAAATAAGAAAATCAACTTTTAACTTTAAGTACTTAAAACTTTAGGCACTTCTTTAAGCTGACAATTGTCATTTTTTCTAAGCCGTGGCTTTGCCTAACTTTGTGGTTTGTTAAGCATTACCAAGATGGAATTGTATAATAAATACGATAAGCGTATTTTGAAGGAACAGCTGATGGCGGAAGATTTTCACCGCATTACCATTAGCTTTTATCGCTATGTTATAATTGATGACCCTTATCAGTTAAGAGATGAGCTTTATGCTGAATGGTCGGCCATGCAGGTTTTTGGACGCACCTATTTGGCCAAAGAAGGAATCAATGCGCAGATGAGCGTTCCGGAACACCATTGGGAAGAATTTATGCTTCGTTTGCAAAAACGAAAAATGTTTGAGAATATGCCAATCAAAAGAGCGGTGGAGGATGATGGAAAATCATTTTACAAGCTTAAGCTGAAAGTCCGACATAAGATTGTCGCTGATGGCCTAGATGATGACACTTTTGATGTAACCAATGTGGGGAAACACCTCTCTGCCAAAGAATTTAATGAAGCTTTAAACGATCCTAATTCGGTGGTGGTAGACATGCGCAATCATTATGAAAGTGAAGTAGGTCATTTTGAGAATGCGATTTGCCCTGATGCAGATACTTTTCGGGATGAGTTGCCGCAAGTGGAAGAGCTTTTAAAAGGGAAAGAGGACAAAAAAGTGCTGCTGTATTGCACCGGTGGAATCCGCTGTGAGAAGGCATCCGCTTACTTACGGCACAAAGGGTTTCAGGATGTTAACCAATTGCATGGTGGAATCATTGATTATGTTCGTCAAATCAAGTCAGAAGACTTAGAAAACCGTTTTAAAGGGAAGAACTTTGTGTTTGATGAGCGTTTAGGAGAGCGCATTTCGGAAGAGGTAATCAGTGAATGTCACCAATGTGGAAAACCCTGCGATACCCATACCAATTGCCAAAATGACGATTGTCATTTGCTGTTTATACAATGTGAAGAATGTGCAGATAAAATGGACGGATGTTGCACCCCGGAATGTCAAGAAATTGCTGCTTTACCGATTGAAGAACAGCGTAAACTCAGGAAAGAAAATAAAAAAGAGGCTAAAAGAAATGTATACAAAAGCCGTCTTCGTCCGGATTTGAAACAAATTTTAGCAGCCAAGAAATAATGCCTAAATTCAAGCAAAACAAAAGATAACATATGCCCTTTTACAGAAAACTAGGAAAGATTCCGCATAAGCGTCACACTACCTTTAAAAAGGAAGATGGCTCATTGCATTATGAGCAATTGTTTGGTACCATTGGTTTCGACGGTATGTCGAGCTTAATGTACCATTTACATCGACCGACAATGGTGCTCGAGCATTTAGGTTCGAAGAATGTAATGCCCAAAATTGCGGTGGAGAAAAACTTTAAATCACGACGATTGGTAGGTTTCGATGTAAAGCCACAAGAAGATTATTTAGAAAGTCGTGAGCCTATGCTTTGCAACTCTGATGTGATCGTAGCTTTAGCCGCTCCCCAAAAGTCTACCGATGATTATTTCTACAAGAACACCGATTCGGATGAGGTAGTTTTTATCCATAAGGGAAGCGGAAAATTGCGCACTCAACTAGGGAATATAGATTTTAAGTACGGAGACTACTTGGTTATACCCCGCGGTATGATTTATAAAATGGAATTTGATTCAGAAGACAACAGGCATTTTGTGGTTGAGTCAGCTAGTCCAATTTACACTCCAAAACGTTACCGCAATTGGTTTGGCCAGCTCCTAGAACATTCGCCTTTTTGTGAAAGAGATTTCCGCACCCCGGAAACCTTAGAAACTCATGACGAAAAAGGAGAGTTTTTAATTAAGATCAAGAAAGAAGGGATTATTCACGATTATTTGTATGCTTCTCACCCCTTTGATGTAGTAGGATGGGATGGTTATAATTACCCTTACGCTTTCTCTATTCACGACTTCGAGCCGATCACCGGAAGAGTGCATCAACCACCACCGGTGCATCAAACGTTTGAGGCAGCTGGTTTTGTAATCTGCTCATTTGTGCCACGTTTGTACGACTATCATCCAGAGTCTATACCGGCACCCTACAACCATAGTAATATCGATTCAGACGAAGTGCTGTATTATGTAGATGGCGATTTTATGAGTCGGAATGATATTGAACAAGGACAAATTACCTTGCATCAGGCAGGAATTCCACACGGCCCACATCCCGGAGCTTATGAGCGCAGTGTAGGTCAAACGGAAACAGAAGAGTTGGCTGTAATGGTAGATACCTTTAAGCCGCTTAAAGTAACAGAGAATGCAGTAAAAATTGATGATGGTAAGTATTATAAGAGTTGGGTGGAGAAATAGAGTAAAGAGAATAGAATATAGAAAAGAGAAGTCTAGGTGTCACATAGATTAAGGCATAATTATAAGAATTT
>CAJXMH010000010.1 GCA_913056345.1 uncultured Flavobacteriales bacterium
AAAGGCTGTTTTCGAGAAGAATTTATCTTCAAAACAATAAAAGGGAATGACTTGATCGTGATTTTTAAGGGCCTTGTGCAAAGGCTCGTGATCATGCAGGCGTAAGTCGTTTCTAAACCAAACTAGGGCGGTACTCATCAGGATTTGTTTTTGTTTCGGCGGCAGCGTTCGCTGCAATACTTCACCTCCTCCCAAGTCTTTTCCCATTTCTTCCGCCACTTAAAGGGCAGGCCGCAAACAGGGCAAATCTTCTCGGGAAGGTGTTCTTTTTTCATACTGCCTTTAAAACAGCAGAACACCAAAATTGATTTAAAACCAAGATAGAGAACTAGGCTGCCTTATAAATAATGTGCACTTTTTGCGGTACGAGCTCACAGCTTTTCCCCTCAATCACCACATGCCAAGAGCCGTCGATTGGTTTTTCGAAGTGACAATACTGATCACGCACTTCTAGCGAGATGCCGTTGTACTTTTCGTTTTTTCGGTAAGCATTGAAATTATCCTCATCCAGTAGAATTACTTGATATTCATTGGGCAGTTCAATGCCAATAAATCCCGGATAACTGCCTCTGATCTTATGATGAATTCCGTTCATTTTGCTAATTTTTTTAGGAATGACTAATTTTACCCTTCAAATATACTATTATTTTTAGTTTTACTAATATTTTTAGCAAATGAGTCAGTTTAGTGAAAACTTAAAAGCCTTGCGAAAAAAGAAGGGCCTTACGCAGAATGAAATGGCTCAAAAATTAGGCTTAAACCGTCCACAACTAGGCTCTTACGAGGAAGGCCGCGCTGAGCCAAAGTTAGAGGTGCTGCAAAATATGGCGCATTATTTTAAATTGAGCATTGATGATTTAGTGAATCATGACCTAGGCGAGGAAGCGGAAAACAAGCAGGACTATAAAGGAAACAAACTGCGCATTTTACCCATAGTTACCGATGCTGAAGACAAGGAGAAAGTCAGTTTGATTCCAGCCAAAGCAGCTGCCGGCTATTTAAACGGTTATGCAGACCCAGAATTCTTAGAAAAACTCCCAGCTTTTGACCTACCCATGCAAGAATTAGCGCCCGGCACTTACCGCCTTTTCCAAATTGAGGGCGATAGCATGGAACCCATTCCTTCTGGCAGCTATATTATCGGGCAATACCAAGCCGATTGGACACAGCTGAAAGATGGTGAAGCGTGCATTGTTTTAAGCCAGAGTGAAGGAATTGTGTATAAGCGAGTTTACAATCACTTGGCTGAAAAAGAATCAGTAGAACTACATTCAGACAATCCGGCCTATGAGCCTTATGAGGTAAAAGGGGAAGACTTGCTTGAAGTTTGGAAAGCCAAAGGTTACCTGAGTTTTGATTTGCCGGCTAAGCAAATAGATCAAAATATGGGGCAGCTTTCTCATGCCTTACTACAATTAAAAGCGGAAGTAGAGGCGCTGAAGGGAAAAAAGTAATCGCTTTCCCCTATCTTCGTGTGCATGAACTTAGGTGTACTCAATCAACCTTACCCTTTAGACCTTAACTGGAAGAAAGAGATTACCTCTGCCATCTTGTACGGTCTTTTTATTTTCTCTTTTCTCCATTTTTTTCAACCATTTGGCCTTTCATTTTATGAAGATGAGCACAAAACCCTTCACTTACTTGGCTACGGTTTAGTAACCACCGGAGTGCTATTGTTGGTTAATACAGCTAGTCGCCTTCTCTTACCTAATTGGTATGCTGAAAAAAGTTGGACTGTTGGTAAAAACATTCTCTATACCACCTTAATCTTGTTTTTGATCGGCACAGCCAATCTACTTTATTCGGTATGGTTAGAGTTTTTGAATCTAAATTTTAAAGGGTTTCTTTTTTACCAAGGAGTTACCCTGGCGGTAGGCTTTTTCCCAGTTACCATTGGTACTTTAATCAGCTATAGTAAGCAGCTGAAAAGATCAGTAAAAGCAGCTAAACAATTAAACAGCCAACTGAAGCCGCACGTCAAAAAGCAAGATCTACTCAAGATCCCTTCGCGCAACAAATCCGAGAATTTGGAATTGCCGCTAACTGATCTGCTTTTAATTAAGTCAGTAGAAAACTATGTTGAAGTCTATCGCTTGAAAGAGGAAGAAAAACAAAAGGAAGTACTTCGCAATACTTTAAGCGATATCGAAGAATTCCTCAAGCCTTATCCTTCAGTAAAGCGCTGTCACCGCAGCTACTTGGTGAACCTAGATCAGGTAAGTAGCTTTTCGGGAAATGCGCAAGGCTTAAAGCTAAAGTTTAGCGAGGCAGATGGTGCAGAGGTTCCGGTTTCTAGAAAGTACGTAAAGCCAATTAAAGCTTTTCTCTCAACTTAATTCAGCCTGTAAAGCAATTTAAGCATTAATGAGCCTTGTCATTCGTCACAAAATGCTGTGACGAACGGCATTTTCCTTGTCATTCACCACAATTGCTTGTCAGTTACCAAAGCTTTTTGCATGCTACTTACGAACTGGGTTTTCTTTGTGGCATCAATTCAAAATGCCATGCAAAAACTTATTTTATTTATCCTGATCGTTTTGCTTCAAAATAGCTTATTCGCTCAAAAAAGAGACCGTTACCGTTTTGCAGAAACCTACTTTGGATTAGAAGCTGAATTCAACCCTCAGCAGAATTCTTTTCAATCGTTTAAGAACGGGGAATTAAATTCAAAACAAATCCCCACAACCTTCAGCCCAAGGGTGCTGATTGGCGGCACCCATTTCTGGGGCCATGCAGACTTCTATATTTCGCTGCCTTTGGCCAACATTCGTATAAACGGTAATAATGGCGTTTTCCATACTAATAGTGTAATGACAGGTTTTCGCTGTTTCCCCTTTAAATTAGAAGCCACTTCCATAAAACCATATGTTGGTTTTGGTTTTCACAGCAAAACCCTTCGTATAAAAGAAAGTGCACTTTATACCAATTGGCAATGGTATTACGAAGGTGGGTTGAGCTATCGTAATGCCAAGAATCGAATTTTTGGATTAGAATTACGATACTTTCCGCAGACTAAGTTTAGCACTTACATTGATCGTGAATACCTTACTCAAACTGAATTAAGTCCCTTAAGCGTATCCTTGACTTACAAGAAAGCCATTGATTTTTCTCGGAGTTCAGGAACTGAACGATATCAACGATTTTACCAAAGGATGAAAGAAGACTTAAAAGAACGCAATAAGCTGAATACCTATTCTGTAGGTGTTGGTGCTAGTGCGTTAATCCCCTTAGAGAAAACTGAGCATGCAAGTCGTCTAGCGTTTTTTAATGATGAAATTGAAGGAAAAATCACGGTTGACTTAAGTTTGGGATACTATCACCATGATTGGGATGCCGCTGCTAGACTTAGTTATCGTCCTTTGCGGCAAGCAGAAGAAGCGCACGATTATTCTTACAGCCTAAATCGACACTCTCTAGCCTTAGAAGCTTTTAAATTTATTGGCGATTACCATGGTTTTGTTCCTTTTGTAGGCTCTTATGTTTCTGCCGACTATTATCATTTGCAAGAGAAAGACCAAGGTCAGCAGCTTACTGACCTGCATCGCCGAAACTTGGGTTATGGAATTGTTTTTGGTTGGGACATCCGTTTTTCCGAAACAGATCCTCTTATTTTACGCACCAATTTGCGCTATAATCCAGATTACGATCTAACCAAAGGCGGGCTCAGCTTTACCGCTAAAAACCTTGAGTTCAATTTTATTCAAGTAGTTATTTATCCGGAGCGATTTAAGACACAAAAAAAATTAAACTAAAAAATCATGGAAAAATTCATCGACATCACCTTGATCATTCATGCCACTTCAGGAGGCTTTGCGCTATTGGCAGGCCTGCTGGCAATAGCTACCAAAAAAGGAAGTAAAAGGCACATCTTAAGTGGGCAAGTCTATTTTTGGAGCATGTTATCCGTTATTGTTACAGGCTTGATAGTAGGATGGTATCGCGACAATATTTTCCTTCAAACCATTGCCGTTTTTAGTTTTTACCTGGCATTTACCGGAAAGCGCGTGCTGCGCTACAAAAAAGAAGTAAATCCAGCATTGATCGATTGGTTTGCAAGCACACTAGCCCTAATGGTTTCGCTGTTTATGCTTTACTTAGTGGCCAATAACATTATGAGAATTGGTTTTGCCGGTGCAATTCCTATGCTGCTAGTTTTTGGTGGCCTCTTATTAAGCATGGCAGCAGGTGATCTAAAAAAAATGGTGAAAAGAAACTTCGTTCGTAACGCCTGGCTCTACGACCATATCAGTCGAATGGGCGGTTCATTTATCGCTACTTCTACAGCTTTTCTCTTAGTAAATACTAGTGTAGAGCCTGTTTGGGTGATGTGGCTATTACCCACTGTGGTGGGAACACCAATGATCATAATTTCTAATCGAAAATGGAAAGAAAAGCTTGAAGGAAAAAGAAGTAAAGCTTAATTAGTGGGTTTCATATTTAAGTTGAAGACTTTTGAACCAATCCATTAAAGCGATTTTCTCACCTTCTTCTAAAATAGCTTCACGATGTATGATGGTGTAAGAAGGCAAAGGCATTTCATCTTCTTCTACTTCTTCAACAGCTTCCTCCATCTTATGGGCTTTTTTCTTAGCAGAGTAACTGCCCCAGTTGGAAAAGTTTAAGTGTTCGCTACCTTCTTCTATGTGGTCTTGAATCCACCAAGAAACAGGTGAAATTTCAGAATACCAAGGATACTTTGGTTGATTTGAATGACAGTCATAGCAGTTGCTTTCAAGGTAAACCTTCAGTTCGTTAGGTGGTTTCTCAATTTGTAAAAAATCGTTTTCATCTACTTGCTGCTGCTCGGTTTGAGTTGGCTGAAACAACTGAGCTAGGGCAAAAACAAGTAGCACAGTCAGTGCAATTTTACTTTTCATTTGATAAGAACATTAAGACAATTTCAGGAACACTAAAGTCCTAATAAATCTTCTAAAAGTGGCTTTTTATTCGCTGATAAGGGAATAGTTGCCTCATCTGCCATAATCAGATAACTTGACTTTCCCTTACCCACCTTTTCCAAATGACTAAGGTTAACCAAATGTGAATTATGACACCTAAAGAAACCTGAATCAGCTAATCTCTCTTCATAAAATCCTAAGCGTTTTGAAGAAACTAACTGCCGATCTTTTAAATAAATTTTTGTGTAGCTACCGTCTGCTTCAAGTCGAATAACTTGTTCAGCTTTTATGATCTCATATTCGTCGCCATCATAAACCGAAATACTGCGAGCTTTTGGCTTTGTCCCTTTTTCGTTTTTATTAGCGTTTCTACTTATCTGGCGCACGGCCTTTCTAACTGACTTCACTAGATCTTCTGCCAAAACAGGTTTCAAAATGTAGTGGGTGGCATTTGCCTTGAAAGCATCAACTGCATATTGGGAATAAGCAGTTACGAAAATAACCACTGTATCAGGCCCTAAGTCTGCCTTTTCTAAAAAGTCAAAAGCGTCCATTTTGGGCATTTCAACATCAAGAAAGAGTATTTCAAACCGCTCAACCTTAAGCAATTCCAAACCCTCTTCAGGGGCAAAACAAAGCTTGGTTTCCAATATTTCATAACAATGCTTTTTGACCATTTCTTGAAGATGCTTGGCCGGCATTGGTTCATCATCAATAATTAATGCTTTCATCTTTGGCGGTTTTAATTCTAACTTTTGACGTTGTTCCTACAGGCTTGCCTTTTTGATCTTTAAGGTCTTCTATAATAATGTTGCCATGGCTCTTTTTATTATGCAAACTCAACCTTTCAGCTATGATTCTTATTGCATGTGATTTCCGCTTTTTTCGCGAAGCACTTTGATAGGCAGCAGCAGCTTCTCTACCAACCCCATTATCAGTTATTTCTACCCATAAAAATTCCTTTTCGATCCAGAAAGACACCTTTAGCCTTTTCACGCCATCTTTGTTTTTTAACCCATGGTGTAAAGCGTTTTCTAAAAAAGGTTGAACTAAAAAGGGTGGGATCATACTGTCCGACATTTGCTCCTTATGCTTAACCTCAAAAGTATAATCAAAGCTATTTTCCATTCTTAACTTTTCTAATTCCAAATAGTCTTTTAAAACAGTTTGCTCCTCTGCTACGCTAATTAAATTAGTATTAGAGTAATCCAATATTTTACGCATAAGTCCCGCAAACAAGTTTAAAAAGTTGGAAGCTCTTTGGTTGTCATTTTTCAATACCAAATACTGCACTGACGAAAGAATATTGAAAACAAAGTGAGGATTCATTTGCGCCCTCAGGGCATTTTGCTCTGCCTTCAACCGTTGAATCACTAAGTCTTTCTCCCGTCTCATGATTTTAAAACGATAAGCCACTGCGGCATAAGTCAAGGAAGCTAGCAGAAGAATTGCTGATAATATAAACCACCATCTTTTCCAAATTGGCGGAAGAATTATAAAGTCAAGCTTAATGGGATCTGACCACAGTTGTTCGCCCTTTCGAGCTTGTAATTCAAATTGATATTTCCCGGGTGGCAAGGTGGTGTATTGTAGTGACCGTTCTTTTGTCTCATTCCAGCTCTTACTTAAACCTATTAAACGATGACGGTAACTAACCTCCCAGTTTTGATAAGTCACAGCCTTATATTTTAGTTGCAAATAAGATTGATTGTGATCTAGCGTGTAGGTTTGGTCATTAATTAGCTGTTTTTTTCCATCAATTATAAGTTCATCTAGCTTTAAAGGGACTGCCTTAAGTTTCTTATTCCTAAGGGCCTCAAAAGGTGTCATGAAAAGTCCCTGATTCCAGGTTCCCCAGAAAATAGCCTCTCGATTGGCACTAATCTGGCCTGCAACTGTTTGTGGTAAACGGGCGTAAGCTTTTAATTGAAAGCTATCCCCTTCTGCTATAAGTTCAAATGTAGCTTGCCGTGCCACTATCCAAATATTTTGATCTGACACTTTTATCACTGCACCTTTTTTTAAGGTTTCCCCTTGATACTGAACAGCTACTAAAGTTTTCCCGTCAAAATAATGAACTCCTTTGTTACGAATAGAAATCCACAACTTCCCCAAAAATGATGTTATGCTGTAAGCCCTTTGAGCTAAAAGCGGATAATCATCTCCCAAGTAAATAAATATCGAATCTCTTAGGTAATAGATACCTTGGTCGGTGTTGAAGTAATAAGTAGAATCGTGAGCTATTATCTCATAAATTCTAGAGCCTATTGGCTTTGAAACATAATGAATTGAGTCATTATTAATCTTAAAGTAACGCTGGTCATAAAACACTGTAAGCCAGTCTGATTGAGGATCATCTTTAACAAAACGATAAATTGTTCCAGGATTAGATTTTGGTAATTTTTCTAATTTAAGAGACTTCCAACTTCCCTTTTTGAACCGACTAATAGCGCCTCTTTGAGTAGACCATAAAGAATTGTTGTATTGATCAAAGTAAAGATCAAGTATATTGCCCCCTTTTTCAAACGGACCGATCATGGAGTCAGTTGCCCATTTTGAGTCCCTCTTTTTTAAAATGGACAATTGATTATTTTCTCCACCAAGATATAGTGTAGTATCTTTTATGTGAATGGCGGAAACATGTTTTTGACCTATCGTTCCGTTTTCATTATTAAAGTACAACAAATTGGGGTAAGGGATGTAGATCAAGCCCTTCTCAGCACTGTATACCCATACCCCTCCTTCTGTATCTTGGCAGCTTGCTATAGCGGTTGCGTTTGGAAAAAGCTGGTACTTTTCATCTTTAAACCCTTGAGCTTGGAAAAGTTTTAAACCATCTCCAAGGGTGCCAACCCACAATTGATCTTGATCATCATAAAAAACATTAACCACTCCAAGCGCCAAATTGAACACTTGCTTAAATTCATTAGAATCGAAAGTAAACAGTAGCCCTTGACCATTCGAAAAACAATGGACTCCTTCTGAGTTCGTGCTTATTGAATTTGGTAGCGTAAATCCACCTCTTTCATAAAAGGTAGAATCGACCTTTTTTAACTGTTCGTTTAAAAGGTAAACCAAAGGCTTACTTTTTTTATTTCCCTCAATGGAGTTTGATGGTACGTTTGCCATAAAAGGGGAAGCGTTCTTTCGTAAAAGGCAAACTTGCCCTTGAGAAGAAAAGGTTAGATGAGCTAAAGGTCGGCTAACCTTACCGTGATTATCAATAACAAAATATCCTTCTTTCTTAAATGAAATATGCAAAGAACGTTTTGCATCAAAATAAAAATCAATGAAACTATTGCCCTTAGCCAAATCCACTATTTTATCGTTAAATGGATAAGCACTTAAAGTATCTGCTTGAACCAGAAATATCTTGGACTGGTAATCGATCAGATAATGAAATTTAGCTGCTGCTTCTTTTATGCGCAAAAAGTTAGCGTGCGATACAGTTTCTGTATTAATTTGATGGAACTCCTTGCCGTCGTAACGCATTAAACCGCTAAAGTTTACTATCCAAATCGAGCCTTCTCGGTCGCAATGTATGTCGGTAATGTAGTTGGTGTTTTGAAAACCCAAGGACTCATTAAAAACCTTATAGTTGGGTAGCTGAGAAAAAGAATTGATGTGCAAAAACAAGCTAACCAACAAGCCTATTGAAAAGTATAGTTTCTTCTTCACACCTTCGAAATTAGACAATGTCGTATTTTCAATTTCTTCTTCTTTTCTAGAAAGTTGTAGTCGATTCTTTCAACTAATTAAAAGAATCGACTACTAACAGACTCTAAATACATGAGAAAATTAACCGATTGCAAAGCCTGTTTCTATTAAACAACGCTTCAAACCTAAGCAGAATATAAACTGAAACAACTTACCACTTCATGAACGAGGCATTTTGTTTCATAGATCGGTTAATTCAACTCATAAAAACCTTTTCAATGCACTTTTTACCCTATTGGAATAGGCCTCTCCAAAAAGGTTAACATGCACGAGCAAAGGGTATAAATTGCATAGTTCAATACGTTCTTCCCAACCTTCTTTTAAAGGGTAGCTCTCGTTATAAGCATTGTAAAAGTCAGCGTGAAAGCCACCAAACAAATGTGACATCGCAATATCCATTTCTCGGTTGCCAAAATATACGGCAGGGTCTAGTAGCGCTGCCACTCCCTTAATTGAGCACAAAAAATTACCCGACCACAAGTCGCCGTGCAACAATGAAGCATTTTCTTTCGGGAATAAAGCTCCTAACTTTGAGCAAAGCTGCTCGATTTGGGTCATAGTCTGCTTGCTAAGTAAACCTGCATCAAAAGCCATTTTTGCCTGAAAGAGTAAACGGTTTTGGGCAAAAAAATCTGGCCAGTTATCCTTACTGTCATTTGGCTGAACCAAAGAACCAATATAGTTTTGGTAATCTAGTCCGTGTTGGTCAGATTTAAACTTATGCAATTCTGCTAATCCCCTTCCAAAGCTCTTCCAAAAAGCTTTAGATTCTCTCCCTTGCTCCAAAAATTCTAGCAATATAAAAGCCTGATCTTCATGGTGTCCTAACCCAATCACTTGAGGAACTTTTAAGGAAGTATGTTTTCTCAAAAGATCCAAGCCCAGCTGTTCTAACTCAAACATTTTCGGAAAAGCAGTTTTTCGATTTAGCTTGATGAAAACGCTCTGCTTCTGCAGTTTGAGCTTGAACGTTTGATTAATGGATCCCCCTGAAACAGCCTTAACGTTCTCTATTTTGTCAGCTGTTATGCTTGATTCATTTAGGGTAGCTATAATAGAAGATTCAACCTCAGGATTAAACATTTTTTACTTTTTTGGCAAAAGTAAGCTTAGGCTTAACAATAAGAAGCAATGGAATTTATTTACTTTTGACACCGCAATCAGTCGCCTGATAAGTTAATAAAAAGCAAGATTAGCTTCTGCCAAGGTTTTGCTATTAATCATACAGGCACTTTGCTAAACCCTAAAATGGGGAAATAGCTTCCGCCAACGCTTCGCTAAAGAGCGGACAGGCGCTTCGCGAATGCCCAAACAAAAATGGGGAATTAGCTCAGCTGGCTAGAGCGCTACGCTGGCAGCGTAGAGGTCATCGGTTCGACTCCGATATTCTCCACAAAGCCCTGCATTTTGCAGGGCTTTTTTTCTTACTTTATAGTACTCGCTTATTGATTTTATACTAAACTTGACTGCTGATAATTAAAGTCCTATTTTTAAAGGCTATAAAATCATGAACTATGAACATTAAACGTTTTTTATTTCTATCAGCAGTTGTAGGTCTCTTGCTTACCTCTTGTGGAGAAGATACCGCATTCGAAGAAAACCCCTTTTACGATGAAGAAGCTACGGGGGAAGATCCAAAAATTCCTGCAGGAGGACTTAATGATACCCTAGGTGGAAGTGGTGGCTCTGGAGGAAATGGAAGTGCCTCGACTTTAGTAGTTGATCAAATTCAGAGAGCTACTGTCACTTATATAGGTGCAACTTGGTGCCCACCCTGCGGTGCTAATGGAGATCCTGCAAAAATTTACATGGAGGATACCTATGGCGATAATGTGGTTATTCTTAATGTACAATATAGAGATGCAATTAGTCCAAGAGGTTCGTTTGGTTTCAATTTTGGTACTAAATTCCAAGACTTTGTTGGAAGCAATAGTATACCTCATGCTTATTGGTCAGGCTCTAACTTCAACATGAAGAATAGAGGTTTTTACAATGATGCTAATGCAAACAATTCTGAATCTCAAATTGACATTGATGCAATTTTGAGAAACATTCCTGAGGTCGGAGTTGCCGCAAAAGCATCCTTGAGTAATGGTGTAGTCAGTGTTGAAACCAAAACCAAGTTTTTCAATAGTCTTAATCAAGCCTACCTAGGAGTTTATTTATTAGAAGACGCTGTAATGGCCATGCAAAAAGTTGGGACAAAAGATTCTCTAACTTCTCATGAAAATGTAATGAGGGCTTCTGCTTTTAATTCTGACACTTTAGGAATTGATTTGATTGGAACCTCTCTTGCTGCGGATGATGAGTTAGTTGGCAACTACCAAATTACTGTACCTGGTTCAGTAGTTGATCCTACAAACTTGCAAGTCGCAGTGGTTGTATGGGAATCTGATCAAGTAAATGGTATTGCTAATTCTATCATTGTTGATGTAGAATAATAACAAATTAGAATTCATAAAAAACCACCTGAGTTCAGGTGGTTTTTTTATAACTTAAATCCAATAACTAGTATATCGTCAACCTGATCTCGGGATCCTTTCCAACGGTCTAACTCATCTTGAAGTTCTACTTTTTGCTCTTGCGGTTCTAAGGCGTGCAAACTAAGCAGAAGTTCCCTAAACCGGCGGGTCATGTATTTCTTATTTTTATCTCCGCCAAATTGATCAGGATAACCATCAGTATAAATGTAAAATACATCTCCTGCTTTATACTTGATATGATGCGTATGATAGCTTGGATCTTCGCCTCTAAAACCACCAATGGGAGCGGCATCTGACTTTATTCTATTTAGTTTGCCGTCACGAATATGCACTAAAGGCCTAAATGCACCTGCAAATTGCAATTTTTCTGCTGCTTTGTCAATGATGCACAAAGCAATATCCATCCCGTCTTGAGAAGCTTTAGAACGCTTATTTTGTTTAAGCGATTTCACCACCCCAAGGTGCAATTCATTTAAGATCTCATCAGCCTGATCTAAGCCCTTTTTCTCTATAATATCGTCAAGTAAAATTGTTCCGATCATAGACATAAATGCTCCAGGAACACCATGGCCGGTGCAATCTACACAGGCAATAAAGATTTTACCATTAATCCTTTTAAACCAATAAAAGTCACCGCTAACAATATCGCGAGGCAGGTGAAAAACAAAAGATTGGGGCAACCATTGTTTCAGTCTTGAATGTAAAGGAAGGATGGCATCTTGTATTTTCTTTGCATATAAGATACTATCAAGCGTATCTTGATTTTGTTGCTCTAGTTTGAATTTTGATTGAATCAAATTAGCCGTCAATTCATCCTCTTTGCGTAAAATCCCTTTCATTGCTCTTAACAGCAAGATTAGAAGCACTAAGGCAAATATTAACGAGATCCCGATATTGGTGAAAATTTCTTTTTGGGCTTCCAATAAAAAGTCGTCAAACCGCTGATCAGCTACCACTATAGCAATGGTTTCTCCCGACGAGTTTTTTATTGCGCTAAAGGCAGAAAGCCAATGTCCATTTTCATCTTCATAAACGTCCACTTCCCCCCCCTGTTCATATCCTTCAAAAAACTGCTTAGGGAAGTCTTTATACGTTTTTCTTAAGAGTGGTTTGGCAGAAGATGTTACACCGAAGATAAAGTGTTTGTTAGTGCTATCATAAGTTAAGGTATAGATCGGACTATTCAGTTGATTTTGCTTCTTTACCTGTATTAGCTTTTCATGTAACAACTGATAAACCCGGTCTTGATATGACGTTCTTAGTTTTTTCTCTTCCTCGTAAACGTCAAAAAGATAATCAAGCTGATTAGCATCAAGTTGTGTTGCCGCTGTATTGGTTACAGCACTTAAACTTGATAGAATTCTACTCTTGTGAATATTTAGCTGCACATAATAGCTATGCAGCAAAAAATATGCGATAAGAATAAATATTGAACCAAAGAGCAAGACAAGTACTCTTGTGCTATGATTCTGAAATATTTTCTTAAGTAAGTTATCCACTTTCTAGTTTTATCGCGTGTATTTTATCGCTTCATCAAGCGGGATTTTATTCCCTTTATTAAAAGCTACCACAAAGGAGTCTTCAAATCCTTTTGCTGCAATATCAATTTGCTTCTGATCAGCTTCTTTAAACTCTGCAAAAGGCCCAACCACCATAACCGTTAATCCCTGATAATTTATTTCCTCTACTCCCTCCACCTTGAGATAAGCATCCATAAAAGCTGCAGGAATCTTTTCCTCAAAAGCACCCAGTTGCACAAAATACTCAACTTTCCCAACTATACCGGCTTTTAAGTTAATGTTTCGGTAGCTAACCAATTCATTTGTATACTTTCTTTCATCATTTACGTTAACAATAAAAGCATCATTGTACCCTTCTTCTTTTAGCTTTTTAAGCAAGCTTTCTGCTTGAGAATAATATGAAAAGTGACCCACTACGTAGCGGATCATTCCCTTGTTATCTACAAAGGCGTCAACATTCTTCAACTTACCATAGCTGCTAATCGGGCTAGGATTAATGTTACTGCCAATTTGCACCCCATAAAGCGGGGCGTTTGTGGTATACTCTAGCTTTTTGATCAGCATCCCTCTTTCAGCAAGGGCAGCAGAATCTAGCACCTCCTCTTTGGGCTTTGTTGGTAATTGAGTTGGCAGGTAATTAGCAGGAGCAGCAGCTACCTTATTCCACTCTGCAATAGGCTCTGATGGATCAAAAGGGCACTTTTGCAAATGGCGATCGGCTTCTGCAATGTAATATTCATCAACTTTAGATTTATATTTCGCAAACTGCTTAAACGCCTGATTCGCAAGTGCACACTGATCATTTTCTACATATGCAACCGTAAGGTAATAGTAAACATGTAGTGGAGCACCTCGCTCTTTGAAACTTCCAACTTTATAAACCGGATTAACTTCTTGTACCGCCTTCTTTAGATGGTACAAAGCTTGTTCCTGATGCCCACTCATCTCAGTGTAAGCTGCTCCCATCAAAAAATTTATGTTAGCATGGTTTGTATCTTCAACGTAAACTATCCTGAGGCTTTCAATTGCTTGGGAAACCTCTCTTTTAGCTAACAAAGCCCTTGCTTGGTCAAAATGAAACTCTAAGTTGTTTTGACTGAAGCCTGAAAAGGCAATTATTAGCAAACTGCTTAATACAATGTTTTTAATTTTCATGGTTTAACTTCTAATGCTCTTTTTAAAGGAATTTTTTTTCCTTGATTAATGGCAATGACAAAAGCATCATTTATGCCACTTTTCTCAATCATGGGTAGATTCTTTTTAGCATGGTCATAGGACTTATAGTTGCCAACAGACAGGTAGGTTAAACTATCCCCCCTAATTTCTTGTATTCCTTCAATATCCAAATAATACCGAGCAACCTTTGGTGGAAGCTGCTCTTTGAAGGCTCCTATTTGTATGGCATAGCTAATTTTGCCTTGCAATCTGGCTTTAATGTTGATTTGATTCACACTAACTACAGCCTCAGAGTATTTTTTATTGTCATTGACATTTACCACAAAGGCGTCATGATAACCTTTTTGTCTAATAGCCTCAAGCAAAGACATCGCCTGACTGTGAATTGAAAATCGACCTATTACATAACGGATCAAACCTTGTTTATCCATGAATGCGTCTATATTACTGAGGTCTCTGAACCGGCTAACTGGAAAAGCTTCATTGTATGCCCCTAATTGAACACCGTAGAGTGGATAATCTGTAGAATAGTCAACACTTTTGGTTAAGATGTCTTTTGTTTCTGCATCAACTGTGCTTACAGGCTTTGCTTTTTCTTCAGCAGCATCAATGTTTTTTACTTCAGTAGCGTTCTGTTTTCTAGATGAAAAGGGGATAAACTGATCAAATTGAGGCAGTGAATCCTCTCTTGCAGGAACATTGCCTTTTTCACATCGCTTTATCCACCTGTTTGCTTCATCGATATAGTAATCATCATTATGCGGGTAAACCTCAACAAACTTATTTCGAGCCATTTTCGCCTTTTCGCACTTTCCTCTCTGTGCATAGGCTACACTTAAATAAAAGTAAACGTAAACAGGCACCCTTTCTTCCTCAAGACTATTCGGATCATATTCTAATGAAACCCTTTGTGTTGCTTCCTCTAAAAGCTTCACAGTATAGGGGTGCATGATTTCAGCTTCAGTATAACAGACCCCTAGCAAATACTTTAAGTTAGCATGTTCAGGGCTTTGCTTCAATAAATAATCAAGGTAGGGTGCGGCTTTCATAACCCTTCTGTGCGATAGGTGCTGTTTAGCAATGTTAAAGTTTTGCTGAAAGTCGCTAGTTTGCTCTTGAGCTATCCCTCCAAAAAGAGTTTGGATGAAAACTAAGATCAATAATTGTCCCATTAAAGCAAAGGTAAAAGCACTGCTTGAGCAAACGGAGAGAGCATTTAATTACTATTAACAGAATAGGTGTTTAAAAACCTAGATCGAAATATCTAGGACTCGTAAGTTACGACTGTCATTCATTCGATAAGAGCGGTTTCCAATAATAGACATGAATGTAGCTGCACCAAATAAGATAGAACTGGTGCGTATATTACCTCTTCTAACTACGGGGTTTTCAGTATTTATGATTCGATTAAAACTATCTATGGTGAAAAATGCAGCAGAAGCTGTATAAAAGACCCCTGAAAAAAGACGAAATCCTTCATGCTTGTGGGTTTTCTTGATGGACTTGATCTCGCTAAGTAAGACTTTTTCACCTAAAACCACGATGAAACTATCCTGCATTGACTGTATTGGTCCCGAAATTAAGATTCCATCACTTTTCTTAAAACTAATGAAGCTTCCTTTGTAATAACGAACACGCTTTTCCTTGCCTCCCTTATCAAAAACTAAGATTTTTTGAGCATGAAGCGCGCCGCAAAAAAGCAGAAGAAGCAGGGTCGAAAGAAAATGCTTTAGCCGAAACATTTTTAAGGATGTTTACTTGTCATATTTTATACAAACGTTTTTGGGCTCAGTGAAAAACTGCAGAACCTCAAATCCTCCTTCACGCCCAACTCCACTTTGTTTTACCCCTCCAAAGGGTGTTCTTAGGTCGCGCAGCAACCAGCAATTTACCCATACAATTCCAGCATGGATCTGCTCTGCCATTCTTTGAGAACGGCTAAGGTTTTCAGTCCATACCGTAGCTGCTAGACCATATTTGGTGCTATTTGCTTTAGCAATCGCCTCACCCTCATCTTTGAATGGGCTAATGGTAACCACAGGGCCAAAGATCTCTTCTTGATTTGTTCTACAATTTTGATCTAAGCCTTCAATAACGGTGGGCTGTACAAACCATCCATTCAGTCCATCAGCTGAAAGATCAACTTGATGCCCTCCACATAATACTTGACCACCTTCTTCTTTAGCAAGTTTTACGTAAGCAAGCACTTTTTGCATGTGTGCCTCAGAAACAAGAGCTCCTTGCTTAGTGGTTTTAGCTTTTGGGTCTCCCGGATTTAATTGCTTAACCGCAGCGACGAAATCATTTTTAAAGCGCTCATAAATTGATTCTTGAACAAGTATTCTAGATCCGCATAAACAGATTTGACCTTGATTGGCAAAGGAAGAACGCAGTGTGGTTTCAAGCATTTTATCATAGTCACAATCTTCAAAAATAATAGCAGGATTCTTTCCTCCTAATTCAAGAGAAAGCTTTTTAAACATTGGTGCTGCTACTTTTGCAATGGTTTGGCCGGTTTGGGTTCCACCAGTAAAAGATATAATTGGAATTTCTGGATGTTCGGTTATTGCTGATCCAACCTTATGGCCGTAACCATGTACTATGTTCAACACTCCTTTCGGTAGCCCAATATCCACGCAAACTTCTGACAATAAATAAGCCGTGTAAGGCGTGATTTCTGACGGTTTAGCCACAACGCAATTCCCTGCTGCAAGCGCAGGTGCTATTTTCCAGCTAAACAAATAGAGTGGCAGGTTCCATGGTGATATGCAGCCTGCAATACCTATTGGTTGACGTAGGGTATAATTGATCGCGCCCAATTCCATTTGATGAGACTCAGAAGCAAAGTGAATAATGGCTGAGGAATAAAAACTAAAGTTATGCGATGCTCTTGGTATATCTACTTTGCTTGCTAAAGACAAAGGCTTACCATTATCTCTCGACTCTGCCGTTGCAAACTCTTCTTGTCGGTCTTTGATCTTTTCGGCAATCTTCCTCAAATAGCTAGATCGAACCTCTTTATTGGTTTGAGACCAAGAGGAGAAAGCTTCCTTTGCTGCCTTTACAGCTAATTCAACATCTTTATGATCGGAATCAGGAATTAAGGAGTAAACCTCTCCTGTAGCAGGCTCATAGTTGTCAATGTATTTTTGACCTTGTGGTTCAATTAACTCCCCGTTAATGTAATTGAGAATTTTCTTCATGCTCTAAAATTAGAGAAATAGGCTAAACCAGCTACCAAATTTAAAGGTGATTTATTCGCCTAATCTGTTTCGTTCACTTTACTTAATACCTTGCTAATCTGTTGGTTTGCTGTTAATTTGTGTTAAGCTTGACCAGTCTTGATTTCTTTGGCTTATTTTCGAATTGCCATGAACAACAAAAAACTTCCTTTTCTAGCTGTGGCGGCTTCATTAAGCATGATTGCATTAATTGCTATTCAAGTATACTGGATCAAAACTTCTGCTGACACCCAGCAAAAAAAGTTTAAGCAAAAGGCCATGGAAGTGATGAAAAAAGTCACCACAAAGCTTGAAAGAGAGGAAGCTATAACAACCGTTACGAGCAAGTTATTCAAAGGAATGGGAAACTTTCCTGATGATTCAACTTTTACTCTTGATCAATTCCCCCTTAACGACCCATTTAGAAAACAATTGATAAAGAAAAAGGGTGATGGAATTAAAAATCAGGTATCGAAAGAACTTTACAATATACAGTATGAGCCCCCAAGACAAGACTCAACCCTCTTTATCATAAAGAAAACCCAAAAGCGAATACTTAGCAGCAAAATTGACTTAAGAAGCCAATTGCAAAACAAAGCAACGCTAGTAAACGAAATTGTAAATGAACTAGCGCTGATCAGTATTAACTACCAAGACTTTGACGAACGAGTAACCTATCAACAGATTGACTCTTTATTTAAGCAAGAGCTAAAGCAAAATGGCTTAGAAACCGATTATGTATTTGATATTCTAGATGCAGAAACAGAGTCATTAAGCTTCATTCAAGATGAAGAAATGCAAAAGAATTTGCTGGCCTCCCCTTTTCGCCTAACACTTTTCCCTAACGATTTTGCCCAGAGTGATTCGTTGATCCTCTACTTTCCTAACCAACAGGGATTTATACTTAAAAATAGCTGGAAGGTGCTGAGTCTATCTCTTCTGCTTGTTCTCATTATCATTTTACTTTTCTACAGTTCGCTTTCTACTATTTTTAAACAAAAGCAACTTTCTCAAGTAAAAAATGATTTTATAAACAACATGACCCATGAGCTTAAAACTCCCATTTCAACCATTGGATTAGCTTGCGAAGCACTAAGTGATCAAAGCATCTCGATCGAGGAAAGTCTGCGGTCTAACTATGTGAGAATGATTAGCCAAGAAAACAAGAGGTTAAGCGTTCTAGTAGACAATGTGCTTAAAAGCGCAGTCTGGGATTCTGCTAGACTAAAACTTGACTTTCAAAAGGTTAACCTGAAACAACTAGCCAAAAAAGCAAGCGAAAGTTTAGATATACAAGTTAAACAAAATGGTGGAAGTATTAATTTATCATTTGAGGCAGAAAACTCTTATGTAGAAGGAGATAAGGTGCACCTTACCAACGTAATCTACAACCTACTTGATAATGCCATTAAGTACTCTGAGGACACTCCAAAGGTAAATGTGAACTTATTTGAAGAAAGCCATAACTTATGCTTAGAAGTAATTGATCACGGTATTGGAATTTCAAAAGAAAATCAAAAGAAAATATTTGAGAAATTTTACCGCGTTTCTACAGGAAACATTCACGATGTAAAAGGCTTTGGATTAGGGCTTAGTTACGTGAAAAGAGTGGTAGAAATGCATGGTGGCTCATTAGAGCTTAAAAGTCAACTTGGTAAAGGAACTAGAGTAATTATTAAATTTAAACCCTATGGAAGAGAATAAAACACGCCTGCTAATTGCAGAAGATGACCAAAATTTAGGTCAAATGTTGTCTGATTATTTAAAAGTAAAAGGTTTTGAAACCCGTCTTGAACGAGATGGGGAAGCTGCTTTTAAAGCCTTTATAGACGATCAATTTGATCTTTGCCTGCTTGATGTAATGATGCCTAAGAAAGATGGTTTTGCATTAGCTCGTGAAATAAGACAACTCAAAGCAAAAATGCCCATCATATTTCTAACTGCTAAAAGCATGGAAGAAGATGTTAAGGAAGGCTTTAAGTCAGGAGCAGATGATTACATCACCAAGCCGTTTAGCATGGAAGTACTGCTTATGAGAATTGAAGCAGTAATGCGCAGAGTACACAACTTAAAGGCTGAGCTTGAGCAGAAAAAAGAGTTTAAGCTACTCGACTATTCTTTTTATCCAGATAAGAGAGTAATCGAAAAGCCAGGTTTTGAACGTAAATTGACCTCAAAAGAGAATGAACTGCTCCGTTTGTTATGCATGTATCAGGGAGAGGTAGTTGACCGGAACGATGCATTAAATATGATTTGGGGAGAAGATAGCTATTACAACTCGAGAAGCATGGATGTGTACATTACAAAACTTAGAAAGATTTTTGCTGAGGATGATAAAATTCAAATCATAAACAGCCACGGAAAAGGATTTAAACTGTTAGTTGAGTAAAAATGACCGGTATCATAATTTGAAAATAAGTCGTTTTAGGATTATGTGCTATATTTGAGGGTAAGCTGTTAACCATGAAGAACATTATTTACCCTACCGACTTTTCAGAAAACTCAGAACAGGCTTTTGATTACGCCTTAGAGCTCGCAAGAATTTTTGACGCTAAAGTCACTCTATTTAATAGTTATCAGCTGCCCTACTCAAAGTCCAACCTGCTTGTTTCCATGACAGAAAGAATGCAGGCAGATTCGAAAGAAGGTTTAGAAAACTTGGAACAAAAGGCACTTAAGCATGAGGATTACAAAAACCTTCAGTTCGATTTAGAGTCGCGCTCAGGTGGCTTTGTATCACTTATTCCAAAAGTTGCTAAAGACCGTGAAGGGAACCTGATCGTAATGGGAACTAAAGGAGCTAGTGGTTTAAAGGAGATGTTTATCGGTAGCAACACCCTTGAAGTAATTCAGACATCTCACTGTCCTGTTTTAGCAATTCCTGAAAATGCCTTGCCTGCAACTAAGCGTAAGTTTGATAAAATTGCAATGGCCACTGATTTAAAGAAAATTAAAAACCCTGAGCAGTTGAGCCCCTTAATTGAAATTGCCAAAGCTTGCAGGGCCAGTGTGGAATTTGTAAACATCATTAGGCCTGATGATCCAATTAGTGATGATGAGAGAGCTAAACAAGTTTTATTTTTAGAAAAGCTATGCGGAGATATAAAGACTTCTATTCATTTTGCGACCAATTCTGACATTATTGATGGGTTAAGCGATTATATCAACCACAAAAAACCAGATCTTTTTGTCATGTTGTCGAGAAAACATAGTCTATTTGAAAGATTATTCACCAAATCAATTACTAGTAAGTTGTCTTTCAGAGCAGAAGTTCCACTCTTAGTTATGGATGAATAAGCCATCAGTCTTGGCATGCTTTTGGTAATTTTGTAAGCCAATTAATTGATGGGAATTCTTGAGCAAACCGCTAATTTATCTTCTTTTTTTGATCTCCGTTTTTGTAGGCTGCAACAACAGCTACAATGGTGCATTTAAAAAAAATAGTCCCCGAAAAACAGCACCAAGCGGTAAATATAGAAATCCAACTATATTTAGCAGGGTAAACCCCTTTCAAGGAAAAGCTAAATCAAGGCTATCAAAGAGCAAGCGAAAGAAACTGAAATTATTCAAGAAACGACACCGCCAAAACGGTAGAGCCAGAAAAGGCAGAAAGCCAGGTGCAAGCTTTAAAATGAAACGAACGATCTCAAGGGGCAGACTTAAAAGTTCAGGTAGCAGGATAAACCGCGGTGGTGGCGGTGGTAAACGCAAAAAGAATCTATTTAACACACGTAAGAAATAGCCTGAATTATGTTATTTCGTTGTACTGAAAAGTTTATTATCTTTATCACCTTAGTAAAAATGCCTTTGTGAAAAGACACCTAATCATATCATTGTTCTTCGTATTCTGCGGACTTACTGCATTTTCTCCAGCAAATAAGGCCCCAAATGTTGATACCAATGCCAAAATCAAGGCTGTCTTTCTGTACAACTTTACCAAATATATAGAATGGCCCGAAGCATCCAAAAGTGGAGAATTTACCATTGGTATACTTGGGGAAAATGAAACGCTTTACAAGGAATTGGAAAAAATGTCCAAGGTTAAAAAAGTTGCAAATCAGACTTTTTCAATCAAGAACTATGAGTCGATCAGCGATTTAAATGTTCCTCATATTTTATATATCCCAGCAGATAGCACTGAAATTTTAAGCAAAGCGGTTGAAAGATTGAAAGGCAAGAGCACCTTGATCGTTACTGAAAAACCAGGTATGGCTAAGAAAGGCTCCACCATCAATTTCGTAATTGTTGGTAGCAGGCAAAAGTTTGAACTTAACAAGGCAAATGCCAAAAAGCATAATTTGAAAGTTGCTTCAACTTTAGAAAAATTAGCCGTATTAGTGAATTAAGATGAAAAAACTCAGTTACATAGCGTTTTTACTGTTGTTTTCAGCTAGTTTATTTGGCCAAAACAAATTAACAAACGCTTTATATGCGCTTAAAAACAATGAGCTCGACAAGGCTAAAGAGCTGATTGATGCGGCCATGGATGACTCGCTTTTTAACGAAAAGCCTGCCACATGGTACTATGCAGGAAATGTTTATAAAGAATTGTTCAAGAAACATGAACTGAAAGATAAGCAGTCTGCTTATAGACTGCAATCTGCTAATTATTTCAAAAAATCTATTGATTTAGATACTGCAGGAACCTACAAAAAAAGCTCAAAACAAAATTTAAAATATATTGCTGAAACAATCTACAACCATGCTGCTAGCTCATTTGATGTGCAGCAATATCCAATAGCAATCAGCAATTACGAAAAGTATAAGTCCCTGCTCTCTTTTGCTTATCCAGAAACTGATTTCACTGAAAAAGACATCATGTTTAAGTTAGCATTAGCTACAACTTACAGTCGAATAGCAGATAAAGACTCTGCTAACGGAGACATGTACCTAGAAAAAGCTAAAAAAGTTTACGAAGAAGTACTTGAACTAGACTCCAATAATGTAAGCGCTAACTACAACATTGGGATTATCTATTACAATCAAGGCGTAGAGATTGTAAACAACATGGACTACAGTCTTGATCTTGAGCAGTTAAACAATGTTCAAGATAGAATAATTGAACTTTTCAAAAAGTCCTTGCCCTACATGAAAAAGGCATATGATTTGAATCCTAAAAGAAAAGAAACTTTAATTGGTCTTCAGGGGATTTATTTTAGCCTTAATGACATTCCCAAATCTGAAGCTTACAAAAAAGAACTTGAGGAATTAGAAGAAGAAGAGTCCATGAAGCAAACATCCCCTCAAGATGTTGAAATGCAAGAGGAGTAAAAGCACGTAACTACTTGCATGAAAGGCAAATTCACCATAGGAAAAAAGATTGGGACTGGTTTTGGGATATTAATCTTGATGACCTTAATTGTTTTTGTATGGACTTACATTACATTACAAGACAGTAGGCAAATAAACGACCGAATCAATAGTGTAAATACCCCCTCCATTAAGGTCTTACAAGAATTAAAAACCTCTGTGCTTGAAACGAGACTTTTTCTAGTAACCTGGTTAAAAGAACAAAAAGAGAATGTTGACAAAGTAAGACTTGTAGAGTATCAAGATAAAAAGATACCAGACTATGAAAATGAACTAAAAGTGCTATCTAAGCAATGGTCTGACAGTCAACAAGACTCCTTACTGAGTCTGTTTAAGACTATCGATGTTTACTTTGCGTACATTGATTCAGATATTATGAGTCCATTAAACTCATTTGAAGCTTACGATGATCCAATGAACACTTTTTTGGCTCAAAATAGTTTTGAGGCAGGAGGTAGTGTACATGAATACTACATGAAAATAATGGGTCAATTGAATAGCTTGATTGATAGTCAGAAGAAAATTGCCAATCAGGCAAATGTTAACATGTTTGACTCATTTGAAACCCTTAAGTTCTTAGTAAGAAACCTAGGAGTTGCCTTGATTATTATTGGTATTGTGATTGCTGTTTACACAACGAAAACCATTGTTGACCCGATCCAAAGATTGAAAGTTGTTGCTGTAAAATTAGGACGTGGGGTATTTCCGAAAGGAAAGATGAAAGTTGGTAATGACGAAATAGGCGAAATGACTGCTGCTATGAATAATGTAGTGGATGGCCTAAAACGAACCAAGGACTTTGCAACAGAGGTGGGTTCGGGCAACTTTGATATTAACTACGAACCACTTAGCAGTAAAGACACCTTAGGAAAGGCTTTACTTAAAATGCGTGACGATCTTGCTGAAAATGAAAGATTCCTAGAAGACAAAGTGAAGCAGCGAACTGCTGAAGTTGTGAAACAGAAAGAAGAAATTGACAAGCAGCGTTCGCAAATAGAAGAATACTTTGTACAAGTTACTGACAGTATCAAATACGCCAAGAAAATTCAAGAAGCAATTTTACCCCCTGAACGAATCGTTAAAAAATTGCTCCCGGAATCTTTTATTCTTTACCGACCAAAAGATATTGTGAGTGGTGACTTTTACTGGCTAGGAGAAGCACAAGACAAAGTGTTTTTTGCTGCAGTAGACTGCACAGGTCATGGTGTTCCAGGCGCATTCATGTCGATTGTTGGCTATAACCAACTTCGTCAAGCCATTATTACTACAGGTGGGTCTGATCCTGCTTCAATTTTAGATCATCTGAATAGAGGTGTATCTGAAACACTTCATCAAAATGACAAAGATTCTACCAGTAAAGATGGTATGGACATCGCGATTTGCTCGCTCGACTACAAAACATTAGAACTCGAATATGCAGGGGCTTTTAACCCTCTTTACTTGTTAAGAGACAATGAAATTATTCAGACCAAAGCAGATAAATTCCCAATCGGATCATTTTTAGATGGTGAAACCCCAAACTTTACCAATCATACCCTTCAACTTCAAAAAGGAGATCAGCTTTACATATTCTCTGATGGTTACCCCGACCAGTTTGGCGGTCCAAAGGGCAAAAAGTTTATGTATCGCCGATTTAGAGAACTGATTGTAGAGCACTCAGATAAATCTCCTGAAAATCAAAAACAAGCCCTACAAGAGTCTTTATTTGATTGGATGAGGGATGAAGAGCAAGTTGACGACATTTTGGTTATTGGCGTAAGAGTTTAAAGCTTATCTTAGCTTGAATCAAAACCCAATATTATGCTAGATAGTCTTAAGCTAGATCATGTGGTGTTTATCGACATTGAAACCGTTTCTCAAAAAGAAAGCTACCAAAAGCTAGAGCCTGAGTGGAAAAAACTATGGGACAGAAAGGCTGCTTTCATTAGAAAACAGGAAGAAAACGAAGAGGATGTTTATCAAAGAGCAGGTATTTATGCCGAATTTGGTAAAGTCATCTGTATCTCAGTTGGTGTTTATAGAGAAGTTGAAGGGCAGAGGCAATTCAGAATCAAATCTTTCTATGGGAAAGATGAAAAAAAACTACTCACCGACTTTAGTAACTTGTTGAAGAAACACTTCAATACTGATGATTACTTACTTTGTGCACACAACGGTAAAGAGTTTGACTTTCCCTTTCTTGCACGTCGCATGTTGATCAACCATATAAAACTCCCATATCTGCTTGATACAGCAGGCAGAAAGCCATGGGAAGTACAACACCTAGATACCCTTCAATTGTGGAAGTTTGGCGATTATAAACACTACACATCGCTTGACTTATTGAGCCAATTATTCGGGATTCCAAGTCCGAAAAACAACATGACTGGGGCAGATGTTGGCAAGGTCTTTTGGGAAGAAGATAAGCTCGAAAAAATTGTGGCATACTGTCAAAGTGATACCTTAACTGTAGCACAATTGCTTTTAGCCTATAAAGGCCTAAGCCCCATTAAAGATAAAGAAGTAACCATAGCATCATGAAGGAGGCGGTTCTAAGCTTAAAAAATCTATCCATTCGCTTTGGTGAACAAAAAGCAGTAGTGAAAGGTGTTCACTATGACCTTAAAAAAGGCGAAACCCTTGGTATTGTTGGCGAAAGCGGGTCAGGTAAATCATTAAGCTCCTTAAGCATTATGGGGCTTTTGCATCCAGGTGCAAGCATAGAAAGTGGTTCAATTCTATTTCAAAAAGCTGAGAACGAAAAGCCAATTGATCTATTAAGCCTGACGAAAAGTGAAATGCGCAGCTATAGGGGAAAAGAAGTTGCCATGATCTTCCAAGAGCCTATGACTTCATTAAACCCTGTAATGCCATGTGGAGAGCAGGTTGCAGAAGCCATTAAATTACATTTTGGCAAATCAAATAAGGAAGCTAAAAAGGAAGTGATCGAGTGGTTCAAAGAAGTAAAACTTCCTCGTCCTGAGCAACTGTATAAGGCCTATCCTCATGAACTTTCCGGCGGTCAAAAACAAAGGGTTATGATAGCCATGGCTATGTGCTGCAAACCTAAAGTATTGATAGCAGACGAACCCACAACAGCTCTAGACGTAACTGTACAAAAATTTATTCTTGAATTAATCAAAAAGCTACAAGATAAATACGGCATGAGTGTGATCTTCATAACTCACGACTTGGGAGTAGTGGCTGAAATTGCTGACCGTGTAATTGTTATGAAAAATGGAGAGGTTGTAGAAGAGGGCAACAGCAAAGAAATTTTTATTCAGGCAAAGCACCCTTACACCAAAGGTTTAATTGCTTGCCGCCCACCAGTCGACTACCGATTGAAAAGACTTCCTACGGTTCAAGACTTCTTAAAAGCAGGTTCAAATGAAAAAGCATTAAGCGACCTTTCTATTAAGCAGACTAAAGAAGAAAGAAAAGCACAGTTAACTGAGCTTTTTCAAAGGCCAAAACTCATAGAAGTCAAAGACCTTAAAACCTATTTCCCTATTAGAAAAGGGATTTTTAGAAAGGTAGTAGACCACATTAAAGCAGTTGATACGGTGAGCTTTGATATTTACCAAGGAGAAACCTTAGGTTTAGTTGGGGAGTCGGGTTGCGGAAAGACAAGCTTAGGAAGAAGTTTACTTCAGCTAATCCCTCCAAGCTCAGGGGAAGTGTGGTATAATGGACAAGATATTTGCAAAATGAATGAGTCGAGCTTTCAACCGTTTCGAAAAGAGTTGCAAATCATCTTCCAAGACCCCTATTCTTCTCTAAACCCTAGAATGAAGGTTGGCAAGGCTATTCAAGAACCAATGGAGGTGCATAAAATTGGAGGAAATAGAAAGCAGCAAAAAGATAAGGTTATTGAGCTAATGGAGACAGTTGGTCTCAAAGCAGAGCAATACCATCGTTACCCTCATGAGTTCTCAGGTGGACAAAGACAACGAATTTGTATTGCTCGAGCGTTAGCCTTGTCTCCGAAATTTATCGTCTGTGATGAGTCTGTCTCAGCTTTGGACGTATCGGTTCAGGCTCAGGTTCTCAACTTACTAAATGACCTTAAACAGCAGTTTAATTTCACTTATCTCTTCATTTCTCACGACCTCTCTGTAGTAAAATACATGTCTGACCGTTTAATTGTAATGAAAGACGGAAAAATTGAAGAGTCTGGTGTTGCGGAAGAAGTTTATGCAAACCCACAATCTAGTTACACAAAAGAGTTGATCAGTGCCATTCCTTTGGTTGAAAATAGCTTTGTATGAAAAAATTAGTACTTGCCACTTCAGTCTTGTTCTTATTTTTCAGCGGCAGCTGTAAAGCACAAAGTGCTGAAGAAATCTGTAAAAAGATCGAACTTCCTGAAGGTTTTAAAATAAGTGTATACGCTGAGGGAGTTGAAAATGCTCGCTCCCTAGCTATTGGTGATAAAGGAACTGTGTTTGTTGGCAACCGCACTGAAGATCGTGTTTACGCCTTAGTTGATACGGATCAAGATTTTAAGGCTGAACGGAAAATAGTGATTGCTGATGACCTAGAAATGCCAAATGGGGTTGCATTTCATAAGGGTGATTTATATGTGGCAGAAGTTGATAAGATATGGAAGTACACGAACATAGAAGAAAACCTTAATAATGTTCCCGAAGCTGAGCTAGTTTCTGATGCCTTTCCTTCAGATCGCCATCACGGTTGGAAGTACATTGCAATTGGCCCAGATGAAAAACTTTATGTGCCGGTAGGAGCACCCTGCAATGTATGCTTGGAAGAAAATGAGCTATACAGCACCATTTGCCGCATGGACTTAGACGGGAAGAACTTGGAAGTTTACGCCGAGGGGGTTAGAAATTCTGTTGGTTTTGATTGGCATCCTATAACAAATGAGCTTTGGTTTACTGACAATGGACGAGATATGATGGGAGATGACATTCCCGCTGACGAACTAAATAGAACTACAACTAAAGGGCAACACTTTGGCTTTCCTTTTTGTCACCAGGGTGATTTGAGTGATCCGCAATATGGTTCTCAAAGAAGCTGTGAAGAATTTATACCACCTGTTCAGAAATTAGGCCCACATGTAGCTGGGCTAGGAGTTATTTTTTATCAAGGCAATCAATTTCCTGAAGAGTACCACAATCAGGTTTTTATTGCTGAGCATGGTTCATGGAATAGAAGTACAAAGATCGGCTATAGAATCAGTCTGGTAAAGTTGGATGGAAATAATAGCCTAGGCTATGAAACCTTTGCCTCGGGTTGGTTGGCAGATAATAAAGAAGAAGTTTATGGGCGACCAGTCTCTTTATTGGAATTAAAAGATGGTTCTTTATTGGTCTCTGATGATTATAGTGATCTTATATATAGAATCAGCTATGAAGGAGAATAGTGTACTATGTTTTTCGCCATATTTTTAAATATGAAAAAGTGAAACGGCACTACCGAAAACCAATAAACCCTACCCCAAACACCTTTAGGTCTAAAAGTGGCTGTTTGAACTAATCTTCTTTTGTTTTCGCCTTGCTCTTCTAGTTTAAATTCAAGCCAAGCATCGCCTGGTAACTTCATTTCAGCGTGCAATAATAGTCGCTTGTTGTTTTTGTCTGCTAGCAGGACTCTCCAGAAGTCTAAAGAATCACCTGAAAAAATATCACTGGGGCTTCTTCTTCCTCTTCTGAGCCCAACACCTCCGAAGAGTTTATCCATATAGCCCCTCATCTTCCATAGCCAATTACCATAATACCAACCCCTGTCACCACCTATAGCCCAAATATTATTCAATATCTGTTCTTCATTCTCGGCCTCGAAAATCACAGTTTTCTTATCGCTGAATGTGCCATTTTGAGGAACTTGTACAAATTCATTCAAGGCTTTTCCTTTGCTGGAAGGCAACTGCGTGTCTGTCCAAGAGGATACCACCATATTCTGTTCTATTCGCTTAAAAGCAAGGCTAACAGATTCTTTGTACGAAAGCAGGTTTAAAGGAACTAGTTGGTCAAGTCCTGTTTTTTTTACCACCACTTCATTTTTCATGCTATCCACTAAATTAACTGCTATTCGGTAAGAGGTAGCAGTAACAAAGTATAACCAATAAGATGATAAACGAGGAGTCATTACCGGAACCGTGTAGATGTATCGTTTAATTCTTCTGACCTGTGCAAACTGTATCAGCATTTGCTTATAGGTGAGTATTTCAGGGCCACCAACATCAAAAGTTTTTCCGTAGGCTGCTTCTAAACCAATTATTTGTGTTAAGTATTGGATCACGTTCCTAATCCCTATTGGTTGGCATTTAGTGTTCAACCATTTCGGGGCTACCATAATGGGAAGTTTTTCAACCAAGTCTCTAATGATCTCAAAAGATGCGCCTCCTGAGCCAATTATTATTGCGGCTCTTAAGCTTGTAAGCGGGACTTTTGATTTTTTTAATATTCGCTCCGTTTGGCGTCTTGACTTAAGGTGTTTAGATAGGTCATCTGCATTGCTTATCCCACCAAGGTAAATCAGCTGTTTTGCAGTTGTAGAGTCAATGTAGTCTACAAAATTCTGCGCCATTTCTTTCTCAAGGTCCGCAAACTTTTTACTGTTGGAGTTTAAAGAATGGATGAGATAAAATGCTACATCAACCTCTTGTGGAAGATTAGATAGCGATTCAGGCTTTAAAAAATCAGCCTCACAAATTGTGATCTGTTCAGCGTATTTTTTGGGAAGATGAAGTGTGTTTAGGTCCCTCACGCAGGCAATCAATTCATGACCATTTTCTACCAATACGGGTAGAAGTCTTCTTCCGATATAACCATTAGCTCCTGTTAATAAAATGCGCATATACTTAAAAAACAAAGCGGTTGTAGGCTTGTTTTCTGATTAAAACCAAACCATGCATAACTTACAAAGTACAATAAAGCTTTCAATCTCGTTAGATGAAGCTTGGAATTTTTTTTCAGATCCTAGAAATCTACAAAAGATTACGCCCTCAGATATGGGCTTCACCATTACTTCAAACTTCTTTAAAGATGAAATGTACGAAGGTATGATCATCACCTATAAAGTAAGTCCTCTTTTGGGAATCAAAATGGATTGGATGACAGAAATCACACACGTAAAACATAAGGAGTTCTTTGTTGATGAGCAACGAATTGGCCCTTATAAGATTTGGCATCATCAACATCATTTTAAGGCTATAGATGGTGGAGTTGAAATGACCGATATAATTGATTATGCTGTTCCCTTGGGTCCTCTAGGTAAAATGGTAGAACCCTTTTTAGTGAGGCCTAAACTCAAAGAGATCTTTGACTTTAGAACCAAAAAAATGGAAGAACTTTTTGGTTTATTAAAATAAAAAAAGCGGTGTTTAATAAACACCGCTTTTCTTTTTAGATAAAGTATCAAGCTTTATTTGATGATCAACTTTTTAGTGAATTGTTCTATGCCGTTATCAACTCGCATAAAATAAATTCCGTTACTTAAGTTACTTAGGTCGATTTGGCGGTTAACCAAACTGTTTGCATTAAATTGCTCTCTATACACAACTTTTCCACTTAGATCCTGCACTTGCAAGTCAACCGAAACTGCTTGCTTTGATTGAATCATATCAAGTGTAAAGAATCCATTACTTGGGTTAGGATATACTGATAATCCTGTTACTTCTTCTTTACCTAAGTCAGCTATTGAAGTAATTACATTCGGTATGCCGAGGTTAGGTCTTACAAAGTAAGCTACCTGAAAATTAAAGGCTTCAGAATTACTCCATGTTCCTCCAAATTGCACCCAAGTTGCCCCAGGCGTGAATTCCGAATTCGAATAGGCCAAAGTCAAAGCAGAATCACCTTCAACCACTCCGATCATGAAGGTATCAGCAGGAAGTGGCACATAACCACCGGCATTGTTAAATGTTAGGTTTAGGGCAGCAGCTCCTGTAGCCGTGTAAATCACTGTATCGGAAGAGGCGATAATTGGTCCGGGAGAGCCGTTATGGCTCCTCACGTTTAAGCTCAATGGCTGACCAGTCATTGCTCCATTATTATTTTGAATCACAACTGTTACTGAAGTCAAGGTATCAGCTTGGTCTATGTAAAACTCTTGTCCAATTTCACCTGTACTTCCTGCTCCAATACTCAAGGAGCCAACCAATTGTCCGTTGTCACGTGCAAAAGTGCTATCGGTAACAATAATACTATCGGTAACAATTGTATTGTTTGAAGGGTCTGTATCAGTCCCATCATAGGCTGTAATATACTCCACATAGTAAGTCCCTGTCTGTGTTAATGGGTAATTAGCCGTGCTCAGCAGAATTGCTGTATCACCCGGAAAAGTAGTGGGTCTGCTAGCCGTACTGTCTGTAAATACTACAGCATTGTTGCGATAGACATTAAACCTATACCTTAAATTGGTGATCGTGTCAATACCTGAGTTAAGCGCAAAACCTGCAAACCTCAATGTGTCTGCATATGGTAGTGGCACCTGTGGATATTCTCCAACAGGGTCAACCACCGCTAGTGCTGAAGCATCTGATGCAGGAGTAAAAACAACCACATCATCTAAGTCTAAAATAAACTTATCAATTGAATTATTTCTCCAGCCAAAATGAACGGTTTGATTGCTATAACCTGCGGCTTGCAGGTCAATTGTAACCGTAGCCCAAGCGTTAGAAGATGTATCTATCACTAAAGGTGTATTAGCCTGTAGGCCTGCAATTGTAGGAGTTGTGGTAGAAATGTAAAGCTCGTAACGATCCAAAAAAGCTGCATCTCTTCCTCTAACCTGAAACTCAAGTATGTTATTGGTAGTCAACGCAATGGCAGGAGTAATGAGATAATCATCTGCTGTGTCTCCCGGTGTGTACCATGAGGTACTAGAAGCTACTGAGTCCACACCTCCGGTTCCTTGAATGTCATTTAAAACAGTCCAAGCAGTAGGAAATAAACCTGCCACTGCAGTATTTACCGTATTGCCATCATTATCGATCACGGTCCAGTTTGACAAAGCATTTCCGCCGTTAAAGTTTTCAGAAAAAATAATTTGCGCATTTGTGCTCAGAATTAGAGCAAAAAAGGCAAATGTTAGCATTTGTAATTTTTTTAACATAAAGTTTATTTTTGATTTATTGTAAGACCCGAATAAGGTCAATTTAGTTGCCTCAAAGTTAAGATTCCACTTAGGGCTGACCGGCTATCTATGATAAACGGTTGTTATGTTTTGTTAATCGCGGTTTTATAGGTATCAAGAGCTCTTTCTCTGGCAAACTTGTGTTCAACCATTTTTTCAGGATAAGTTGACTTATCGTAATCCACAATCCAACGTTTGATATAGGTGTGGTTTTTATCAAATTTATCAACTTGAGTGATGGGGTTAAATACCCTAAAGTATGGTGCTGCATCAACACCGGTTCCGGCAGCCCATTGCCAGTTTCCATTATTGGATGACAATTCATAATCAAGCAACTTTTGGGCAAAGTACGCTTCTCCCCAACGCCAATCGATTAAAAGATGCTTGGTTAAGAAACTTGCTACAAGCATGCGCACCCTGTTGTGCATAAATCCTGTTTTATTAAGTTCTCGCATTCCAGCGTCAACTAAAAGATATCCCGTTTCTCCCTTGCACCATTTCTCAAAATCTTTTTCATCATTTCTCCACTCTATTGCATCATACTTGGCATTAAAGTTATGATCTACCACTTTGGGATAGTGATACAAAATGGTCATAAAGAACTCTCTCCAAATTAATTCCTTTAGAAAGGTGAGACTTTTACCTTTTGCTTGTTTTGCAACTTCTCTAACGCTTACCGTTCCAAACCTCAAATGAACTCCCAATCGAGAAGTACTGTCTTTAGGGGGAGAGTCTCTTTCATCCTCATAAACCTCAAGTGTATGATCAGTTAGATTAGCATTGGGAATGGTCAAGCTAGATTTCTTGAAACCCATTTCTTTAAGCGGAATAAGGGCCTCAGCTTGATGCTTTTTCCAATTGTCGAACATTAATCCTGAAGTGTATGAATCAAGATCTGAATCTTTTAAAGTGTCTAACCACTTCTTACTATATGGTGTGTAAACTAAATAGGGTTCGCCATTATCCTTTACTACCTCATCTTTTTCAAATATAACTTGATCTTTAAAGGTGTTGAAAGCAATACCTTGTTCTTTCAGAAGCTGTTGAACTTGCTCATCCCTTTCTTTAGCGTATGGCTCATAATCATGATTGGCGTAGATGGCTTTTACATCATATTCTTCACACAGCTTTTTTATCTCATCCACAGCATGACCATACCTACTTAAAAGAGTGCTCCCTTTAGATTGTTGCAACGTCTGATTTATATCACGCAGCTCTTGGTGAATAAAACTAAGGCGAGCATCGTTTCGGTCTTTAAGGTCATCCAAGATTTGACGATCGAAAATAAAAAAAGGCAAGACCTCTTCATCTCCTTTAAGGGCATGATAGAGGCCACAATTATCTTGAAGCCTTAAATCTCTTCTAAACCAGAAAAGGTTAATCTTTTTACTCATGGTTTAGCGAAGGGTACTTAAACCACCATCTACTTTTAAAATTTGCCCACTAACCCATCCTGAATCATCAGAAAGTAAGTAATGAGCAGCATTGGCCATATCTTCTGGAGTTCCTAACTTCTTTAAGGGATGACGTTTAGCATTAGCCTCTCTTTTATCGTCTGAAGACAATAGGTTTTCGGCCATTGGTGTATCTGTTAAAGAAGGTGCAATCGCATTAACCCTAACCTTAGGGGCTAATTCACAAGCTAGTGAACGTGTTAATCCCTCTATGGCTCCTTTAGCTGAAGCAACACTTGCATGAAAGCTAAGACCAGTTTGAACCGCAACAGTGCTAAACAATACAACGGATGCAGAACCTGACTTTTTAAGCGGTTTAAATGCTTGCTGTAATACCTTAACTGCGCCTAGATGATTGATCTTGAAGTCATTTAAAAAATCCTCTTCTTTTAAACGATTAAAAGGCTTCAAGTTTATTGTACCCGGACAATAAACCACACCGTGAAGTTCATCTGGCAAATCCAATTCAAAATCTTTGGTAATATCTATTTCTTGAAAGTTTACCTTATCAGAGGTTTGTATGTTTCCTTGTGTTCTTGAGGCTAGATATAGTGTTGCTCCAGTTTCTTTGAGTTTATCTGCGATTACTTCACCAATGCCACTGCTGGCACCGATTATTAAATAGTTCTTTGACATAATTTGGTTTTTTTATTGAAACAAGCACCTATGGGCTTTGTTTCTGCCTGCTTACAAAATACCGGCTTTGTAAAACAAAAAGCTTCTGAGGAGTAAATAGTATTTCTGAATATTAGGGATCCTAATTCGCTCTCTTAAAACTCTACTTGCTTCTACTGTTTTTATTTTTTTGTGCAAGGCATAATAATAGATGTAAGCAGTATAAACTCCAAACCTAGCGTTTGATGGAAGCTGCTTTATGCCTTCGTAGCCTGCTTGGAAGTCTCGCTCGATCTCTTCTTCAATGGCACACTTATCTTTTTCGGTAAAGTTTTCTAGGTCTACTTTCGGGAAATATGAACGTCCCTTTTCCTCAAAGTCTGCCTTTAAATCTCTAAGGAAATTAATTTTTTGAAAAGCTGCACCAAGCTTTCTTGCGGGTTCTACGAGCTTTTGATATTGTGATTCATCTCCCTTACAAAAAACCTTGAGACACATTAAGCCCACTACTTCAGCCGACCCATAGACGTACTCCTCAAAACCTGCTCGATCATAATCCTTTTTAAAGAGGTCATATTCCATGCTTTTAATAAAGGCATCTATGAGATCTTGGTCGATGTTGTATTTATTCACCGTTAGTTGAAAGCTATGCAAGATCGGGTTCAAACTAAACTCTCTGCTAATAGCTTGATTGGTGGCTTCAACAAATTCGTTTAAAAGTCTTTTTTTGTCCTGATCATGAAAGGTGTCAACAATTTCATCTGCTAAGCGAACAAAACCGTAGATCGCATAGATGGAATCATGAATGGAGCTATCGAGCATTTTAATACCAAGCGAAAAAGATGTACTATAGGTATTGGTAATAACCTTACTACTCTTCAAAGCAGACTCATGGTACAACTCCTTCATCCTACTAAATTACCTTTTTCAATATTTCTTTGGCCACTACTTGACCTGAAATCAGAGAAGGTGGCACACCCGGTCCAGGGGTGGTTAATTGACCAGTGTAGTAAAGGTTTTTGAGCTTTTTATTGACGATACTTGGTTTTAAGATCGCAGTTTGTGTAAGCGTATTAGCCAAGCCATAGGCGTTACCTTTATAGGCGTGGTAATCTGAAATAAAATCGCTGTGAGCGTAAGACCGTTTATAAATCACATGCTCCCTAATCTTTTGACCAGTAAGTTTTTCTAAACGATCCATAATGAGGTGATAATACTTTTCTCTCACTTCTTCCTCATCATTCAAATTAGGAGCAACTGGCATTAATAAAAATAGGTTTTCACAGCCTTCCGGGGCAACGCTATCGTCAGTTACAGATGGAACACATGCATAAAATAAGGGTTTACTAGGCCATTGCGGGTTATCATAAATTTCCTGTGCATGCAATCCAAAATCCTCATCAAAGAACAGGTTATGATGCAGAAGATTCTTTAATTTCTTATCAATTCCAAGGTAAAAAAGTAAACTGCTAGGAGCCATTTTTCGCTTGTCCCAGTATTCTTCAGAATAATTATGATGTTCGGCTTTTAAAATTTGCTTGTCGGTATGATGATAGTCAGCTCCGCTAATGAAAGCATCTGCGGAAAAGTTACCTTTTGTAGTTTCTGCAGCGACCACCCTTCCTCCTTCGGTAGTAAAGCCTTTTACTTCGCAATCAAACTCAAACTTTACGCCCTTTTCTTCGGCTAAAGCAACCATACCTTCTACAATTTTATGCATTCCTCCTTTGGGATACCAGGTGCCCAATTGTATGTCTGCATAATTCATTAGGCTGTATAGTGCAGGAGTTTCTTGTGGTTTTGCGCCTAGAAATAAGACTGGAAACTCCATCAACTTTAGCAGCTTCTCGTGAGAGAAATAATTCTTCAAATGAGCACTTAAAGATTGAAAAAGTTGCATTCGAAACACTCCTGAGATGACTCTCCATTGAGCAAACTCAAAGATGGAACGGCTAGGCTTATGAACCAGATCGTTCATGCCAACCTCGTACTTATAGGCTGCTTCTTTCAAGAACTTTTCCAAACCTTTGGAACTTCCTTTTTCATAACTCTCAAAAAGGACCTTAAGCTCATCAAAGTTTGCAGGAATATCAACTCGATCGTCCTTACCAAAATAGACTGCATAAGATGGATCGAGCCTTTCGAGCTGATAATAATCACTTACTTTTTTTCCGAATTTCTCGAAATAAGCTTCAAAAACATCGGGCATCCAATACCAACTTGGACCCATATCAAAAGTGAAACCGGAGGCTACGAATGATCTCGCTCTACCTCCGGCTTGACTGTTTTTTTCAAGAACGGTAACGGTCTTTCCTTGATCTGCCAAGGTGGTGGCGGCTGCAAGAGATGCAAAACCAGAACCAACGACCACAATATGTTTACTCATTTACTAATTTTAAGCGTAATCTTTAAAAGCTTCGGTAAGCTTTTTACGAGCCAAAAATATACGACTTTTTACAGTTCCAATCGGCATTTCAAGCTCATCTGCAATTTCTTTGTACTTATATCCTTCATTATGCATTTGAAAGGGAATTCTGCACTCATCATTAAGTGCATTCACCGTTTTGGTAATCTCTTTATAATTGTACTCTGACTCAGGAGAGATAGGTGAACTTTGCTTAGTAGAATTTACAAAATAGTCATCATCAGTGTTATCCATGATGGTTTTTCGTTTCACTTTCCTTCTGTAATTGTTAATGAAAGTATTCTTCATAATAGTATAAAGCCATGCTTTCAAATTCGTTTTCTCTTGAAATTTATCTTTATACTTTAGGGCTTTTAAAAAAGTTTCTTGCAACAGATCTTCGGCATCCTCATTATCTGCTGTTAATTTTAAGGCGAAATATTTTAAGGGATTCTGGTAGGTTAATAACTCATCGTAAAATTCCATTGCTTTTTGTTTAATGTTTGTTGTCCAAAGTTAAACAATTTGTTTATACACAGAAATTTTTGTTTACTTTTTTTAAAAAATGGTTAAACAGAAATTTTTGTGGTAATAATATAATAAGAAACTAGCCTACTTGAGCAACCATATCTTCCTTGTCTGTAAATCTACTTACCCAAGAAGGATATTCGATTTTCCAACCATTTTGATACTTGTTCTCTAGAAAATAAACTCCGTCTGCCTTGATGTCTTCCATTCTGTTGAACAAACTCTCAATTTCACCTTTCTTCTTAATAATGCTATAAGAAATAACCCAATTGGGCTTTAATTTCTTTGAAAGAAGCGCTACTTGTTCAGCAGGAACAGATTGTCCAAGGTAAAAGACGTTAACACCTTTTTTCTTTATTAAGTAGTAGAAATACAATAATCCTAATTCATGAAACTCGTTTTCAGGCAAGAAAAGAATTGCTTTTTTATCACTTTCGGGTTTAGGCAGCTGTTCGATAGCTGAAATAATCTTATTTCTTACTATATGTGTTATGAAATGCTCTTGCCCCGGCTCTACCTCGTCTGTAAGCCAAAGAATACCAACTCTTTCTAGAAAAGGATATATTACACTATTTAATGTTTCCTCAAAACCAAGTTCTTCAACATATTGATCAAATAAGTTTTGAAAAGCAAATCCATCAACACCAAGCATGCTTTCAACTAAGTCGGCAACTTTTTTCTTATTTTGAATGTCTTCATTTTCAATACTTCTTACTTTATTGACCAACTCGTTGTCGGAAAGCTCAGCAATCTTAGAAATCTTCATTCCATTGTTGCTTAACAAAGAAACATTTAACAACCTCTTCAAATCCTCATCAGAATATAATCGAATATTTGTATCTGTTCGCTCAGGATCTAAAAGATTATATCTTTTTTCCCAAATCCTCAGAGTATGTGCTTTTATACCTGAAAGCTTTTCTAAATCTTTTATTGAATAGGTGGACATATGATATTCCTAAATATACTTTGTACTAAAAACAAACAAGCTTGCAATAAATTAGTTCAACTGAGAAACAATCAGGAAAAGTATCTCTTGATTTTATATTTGCAAAATGATTGGTGAAAAAAGTTTGCAAGAACAAGTTAAATCGGCGCCTAAAAAACCAGGTGTTTACCAATACTATGATAAGAAGGGAAAGCTGCTTTATGTGGGAAAGGCTAAGCTTTTAAAAAATCGCGTTGCCTCATACTTTAACAACGATAAGCAGAAAAGTGGCCGTATTCGCTTATTGGTTAAGAAAATCGACTCTGTAAAGTACATCATTACAGAAAGCGAACTTGATGCTCTTCTACTTGAAAATAACCTGATCAAGAAGCATCAGCCCCGATACAATGTGATGCTAAAAGATGATAAGACTTATCCTTGGATCTGCATCAAAAAAGAACCCTTTCCTAGAGTGTTCAAAACTCGAACTGTAATTAAAGACGGGTCGGAATATTTTGGGCCTTATGCCTCAGTGAAAATGATGAATACCATTCTGGACTTGGTTCGAAAAAACTATAAGTTAAGAACCTGTGCCTATCACCTTAATCAAGAAAACATTGAAAAAGGAAAGTTTAAAAAGTGCCTAGAATATCACATTGGAAACTGCAAAGCTCCTTGCGTGGGTAAACAAACAGAAGCTGATTACGACCAAAGCATTGAGGAAATTCGAAACATTATCAAAGGAAATGTTGGGGAGGTTAAGCGTCAATTAAAACAAAGTATTAATAAGGCCGCAGAACAATTGGATTTTGAAAGAGCGGCAGACCTTAAACAAAAGTTAGATGCTTTTGAAAAGTTCCAAGCGAAGTCAACCGTGGTTAACCCAAGCATTCACAATGTGGATGTATTCTCGATGGTAGAAGACAAGGATCTCGCTTATGTAAATTACATGAAAGTGAACAATGGTGCTATTATTCAAAGTCACACCTTGGAGCTGAAGCGTAAATTGGAAGAAAGTAAAGAGGAGCTTTTAGAGCTTGCTGTTATCGAATTACGTGAGCGTTTTAGCAGTGTTTCAAAGGAAGTCTTGGTTCCCTTTATGCCTAGCTATGAAATTGAAGGCTTACAGTTTCATCGACCCCAAAGAGGTGACAAGAAAAAGCTGCTCGAGCTTTCAGAAAGAAATGCGAAGTACTTTATGCTAGAACGTAGAAAACAACAAGCCAAAACAGACCCTGAGCGACACACCAATCGCATTCTAGAAGGGATGAAGAAAGACCTTCGCCTTCAAGAGCTTCCACGACACATTGAGTGCTTTGACAATTCAAATATTCAGGGTACCAACCCCACAGCAGCATGCGTGGTGTTTAAAGATGCTAAACCTTCTAAAAGGGATTATCGGCACTTTAATATAAAAACTGTAGAAGGCCCGGATGACTTCGCTTCGATGGAAGAAGTTGTGCACCGCCGCTACCGCCATTTATTAGAAGAAGATGAGCCATTACCTCAGCTTATCGTGATCGACGGTGGTAAAGGACAATTAAGTTCTGCTTTAAAAAGTCTGGATCGTTTAGGCTTGAGAGGTAAAATAGCTATTGTAGGAATTGCCAAACGTTTAGAAGAGATCTTTTATCCGGGAGACAAATACCCCCTCTTTCTTGACAAAACCTCTGAAACCTTAAAAGTAATTCAGCACCTTCGTAATGAAGCGCATCGATTTGGTATTACTCACCACCGAAACAGAAGGTCTAAAGCTGGCATCCAATCAGAACTTTCGAACATTAAAGGAATCGGTGAAAAGAGCGCAGAAGAACTATTGCGAAAATTCAAGTCAGTGAAGAGGGTGAAAGAAGCTAAACTAAAAGAGCTGGAAGAAGTATTGCCCTTAAGAAGAGCTAAAGTCGTTTATAAGTACTTTCAGGAAGAAGGATAAAGGATGTAGGATCAAGGCGAGGACAAAAGGTTGGGTTTCCTTAATCCTTTGACCTTTCTCTTTAGTCCAACTAAGTAAGCTTATCAGCTAAGATCCTCATCTCAACGGCAGGCGAGATCTTTTCATACAAAATGCGGTATACCGCCGTAGCAATGGGAATATCAACTTCAAACTTTTCATTGATCTTGATGATGCTCTTTGCTGCATAATAACCTTCTGCGGTCATGTTCATTTCCATTTGAGCCGACATTACCGAATAGCCCTTTCCTACCATATTGCCAAAGGTGCGGTTTCTTGAAAATTGCGAATAGGCAGTCACCAATAAATCTCCTAAGTAAGCGGAAGATTTAACGTCACGGTGGATGGGATTTACCGCATCTACGAATCGCTCGATTTCTTGCACTGCATTAGAAATTAAAACAGCTTGAAAGTTATCTCCGTAGCTTAAGCCATGGTAGATCCCCGAGGCAACAGCATAAATGTTTTTCAAGATAGCCGAGAGCTCAGTACCAAATAAGTCGTCTGAAACTGAAGTTTTTATGTACCGACACTCAAGCAAGGCTGCAAACTCTTGTGCTTTTGATTCATCTTGACAGGCAATAGTGAGGTATGATAGCCTTTCTAAAGCAACCTCTTCGGCATGACAAGGGCCGCTAATAATGCCTATTTGATCGTAAGAAGCACCAAACTGTTTGTGAAAAAACCGAGCGGGAATTTGATGGACTTCAGGAACGATTCCTTTCACCGCAGAAAAGATCACTTTATCTTTCAGATCGTCATTCTTCCGATTTCCAAATACATCCATTAAAAAAGCCGATGGAGTGGCAATCACAATGGTATCAGAGGCTTTAATTACAGCACTTAGATCGGTGCTAACGCTAATTTTATCACGTTCAAACTGAACGGAAGAGAGATAGCGAGGATTGTGGAGGTATTTGTTTAAATAGTTTGCCTTGTCAGGATCCCGCATCCACCAATGCACCTGGTCTGCATGATTACAAAGCATTTTTACAATAGCTGTAGCCCAACTTCCTCCTCCTATAACCGAAACTTCTTTCTTTTCCACGCTAGTTTAGTTGAATAACGAAAATACAAAATTTGACCTTTAGACTTTTATAATCACTACTTATTAAACTCTTTATCCATTCCATTCTTTTTGTTGAGCAAAAAGAATCAAAAAGCTCAGCTTCTATCAAAAAAGAAAAATATCCTCGTCTTAACTAAGTGCAGCCGAATGATTTCACCCCGAGTCCATCGGGGGAACTTTCCGGTTTTACTAAGTTAAGACTTCAGCTATTTCCCCTTTTTGCTACAAAGCAAGAAACACCTCTATTCAGGTATTCTTATCTTAATATTCTCTCTATCAGAAGCGTCTATTTCAATTAACCCATGCTTAACTAATTCTTTTTTTACTTTGTCCCACTTTTTTTTACTAAGATCTAAATCATGGATTACGTTGAGCTTAATCTGATCTAAATTAGCTTCGTGGTTTGGAATTATTGAAAGTCTTTTGCTAATATTTTCTAAAGCTCTTTTTGCTTCATCTGTCATTTCAGGCACCTTTTTCTCCGGCTTCATTTGCGGGAAGAAAAGCACTTCTTGAATGGACACATTATCGGTCAAAAACATGACCAAACGATCAATTCCGATTCCCATACCTGAAGTGGGTGGCATACCGTATTCAAGCGCACGGACAAAATCTTGATCAATGAACATAGCTTCGTCATCTCCTTTCTCTGAAAGCTTTAGCTGATCCTGAAACCGCTCTAGCTGATCAATCGGATCGTTTAACTCTGAATACGCATTGGCAATTTCTTTACCATTTACCAAAAGCTCAAAACGCTCGGTTAGTGCAGGGTTATCTCGGTGCTTTTTACACAAGGGCGACATCTCAACCGGATAATCAATAATGAAAGTAGGTTGTACATAATGATGCTCACACTTTTCCCCGAATAACTCATCGATCAGTTTAGCCTTGCCCATGGTCTCATCTACTTCTAAACCTAGTTCAGAGCACTTAGCCCTTAACTCGTTTTCGCTTAAAGCCGCAGCATCTACCCCTGTATGTTCTTTGATTGAATCTAAAATTGGGACTTTGGCATAAGGAGCTTTAAAGTTGATTTTCTCTCCTTGAAACTCCACTTCTGTGCTACCTAATACTTTGCTTGTTAAATCCTCTAGCATCTTCTCGGTAAAGTCCATCATCCAGTGGTAATCCTTGTAGGCCACGTAAATTTCCATTACCGTAAACTCCGGATTATGGGTGCGGTCCATACCCTCATTTCGGAAGTCTTTGGCAAACTCATAAACTCCCTCAAAACCACCTACGATCAGTCTTTTCAAATAAAGTTCGTTGGCAATTCTTAAGTATAATTCGGTGTTTAGAGCATTGTGATGCGTTATAAATGGCCTTGCTGCAGCCCCACCCGGAATAGGCTGTAAAATTGGGGTTTCTACTTCTAGGTAGTCGTGTTGATTGAAAAAATCGCGCATGGCGTTCATTACCTTCGTGCGGGTTCTAAAAGTCTCTTTCACTTTCGGGTTCACCACAAGGTCTACGTAACGTTGACGGTAACGCTGCTCAGGATCAGTGAAGGCATCGTGGGCCTTCCCTTCGCTATCAGTTTTTACAATTGGCAGGGGCTTCAAGGCTTTCGATAGCACAGTAAGCTCTTCCACTTGTATAGAAATTTCCCCCACTTGAGTTTTGAACTGCTTTCCTTTTACACCAATAAAGTCCCCGATGTCTAACAACTTTTTGAAAACATCATTATAAAGGGTTTTATCCTCTCCCGGACATAGTTCATCTCGATTAAAATAAAGTTGGATCTTGCCTTTACTATCCTGCAATTCCGCAAAAGAAGCCTTTCCCATGATTCGACGACTCATTAGTCTACCGGCCAAAACCACTTCTTTTCCTTCTTCGTAATTCTCCTTGATCTCTTCGCTGTAATGATCAACTGGAAAAAGATCAGCCGGGTAAGGGTCAATCCCCAACTTTCTCAACTTTTGTAAGGATTCTCTTCTCAACTGCTCTTGTTCGCTCAGGACTCTGCTCATAGGACTTAAATTTTGGCCGCAAAGGTAGTGATTCAGCTTTACTTCAAGAGGACTTAAAGCAAGCTTCATACGGCTGTCAGTAGTTTTTCTTTTATTTGCAAATTAAATATAACAGCTATGATGAAAGAATTGATTCAGGATTTTGGAAAACACTTGACAGAAGCAATAAAAATTGCGGAAGAGACCAACTTTGAAAAAAAGGGCGGAAAAACTGATACGGTTTTAATCTGCGGCCTCGGTGGGTCAGGTATTGGAGGAACGATAATCAGCGAGATGCTTAGTGAAGAGTGTGCAGTGCCTATTATCGTTAATAAAGACTATCATATTCCTTCTTTTGTTAAGCAGGACACATTGGTAATTTGCTGTTCCTATTCTGGAAATACAGAAGAAACCTTGAAAATGTACGAAAGTGCAAAAGAAAAAGGGGCTGAGATCAGCATCATAACCTCAGGTGGGAAATTTGCTGAATTAGCAAAACAAAATGGTCACAATATCTTACAAATTCCTGGAGGTTTACCTCCTAGAGCTGCTTTTGGCCTTGCCTTTCCTCAATTGTTGTATACGTTTAAAAAGTATGGCCTAATCTCAAATGAAAAAATCGAACAACTAAAATCTTCTGTTAAATTACTTAATGCAACGGAAAAAGAAGTTCAGCAAGAAGCAAAGTCATTAAGCGAAAAGCTTCACCAAAATATTCCTGTTATTTATAGTGAGGCTTCCTTAGGTGGAATTGGGGTTCGTTTTAGACAACAGCTAAACGAAAACTCAAAAATGCTTGCTTGGAGTCAGGTAATCCCTGAAATGAACCACAATGAGTTAGTAGGTTGGAGAACAAAGAATGAGGACCTTGCGGTTGTGATCTTTCGAACTGAAGGTGACTATTACCGAAATCAAGAACGAATTGAATATTCGAAAAAAGTCTTCTCGAAGTATACCTCGAACATTAATGAAGTGTATGCCAAAGGTGAGAATGTAGTTGAAAGATCAATCTACTTGATTCATTTAGGCGACTGGGTTTCGTTCTATTTAGCTGAGGCCAAAGGTATCGATGTGGTAGAGGTGGATGTGATCACCGGCTTGAAGGATATGTTGGCGGGACTAGAGTAGAGAGTTTAGACCCCTCCTTCGGCGGGCAGGCGCTTCGCTGCTAGAAGTAAGACCTTAGACTCCACCTTAGGCGAGCAGGCGCTTCGCTATTAGACTTTTTTAGACTTTACAAGGTTTTGTCTTCTCGAGTGATCCCGAAACTTCGGGATAGTATCGAGAGGAGGCAAAAATACCTTGAAATTGCAACTTTTAACTTCAAGTACTTAAAACTTCCAACTTAGATACTTCTAGCACTTTCCTTATCTTCGTTGGGATGAAGTTCATTCGTTTTCTTTTGCGGTTTCTTATTTCTCTTTTGATTGCTATTGTTTTGGTTGCTTTAGGCTTGTGGATCAGTGGTAATGGTCATGTGATCAAAGCAGTTAGAAGCACTTATTTGGTGGGCGAGACGGGCCCAACTATTGACGATTACCCTAAGTTTGAAAACCGGAGGGTTGAAGCTGGAACACCTCAACTTTGGGAGTTTTCAGAAAACTATCAGAGCAATAGCTTGAGTAAAGAGCTAGTTAAAGAAATTGAAAGCTGGGAAACCACAAGCCTGCTCATTCTTCACCGTGACTCTATTGCCTATGAAAGATACTGGAACGGCTATTCAGAAAAAAGCTTGACCAATACCTTTTCCATGGCCAAAAGCTTCACCTCACTTGCCATTGGTATAGCCATAGAAGAAGGACGCATTAAAAGTATCGATCAAAAAGCAGGAGATTTTCTACCAGAGTTTGCGGAAGGGGAAAAAGCCAAAATCACCATTAAGCATTTACTTCAAATGGCCTCTGGCATTGATTTCGGCGAAAGCTATGGAAACCCTTTTGGTTATATGGCTAAAACCTATTACGGCAGTGATCTTTACGATTTAACCGTAAGCAAGCCTATGAAGTACGAACCGGGAACGGTTTGGAAATACCAAGGAGGTAACACACTTTTGCTTTCCTTTATTTTAGAGAAAGCCACCGGCCAAAACTTATCTGATTATTTCAGCAAGCACTTTTGGAAACCGCTTGGCGCAACTGAAGATGCGCTTTGGAGTATTAGTGAAGAGGGCGGCAGAGAGCGATCTTATTGCTGCTTTTACAGCAATGCTAGAGACTTTGCGCGTATTGGTCAAATGATGTTAGATTCCGGCAAATGGAATGGAAGACAGCTGATCAATCAAGCTTACATTGAAAAATCCATAAGTCCGGTAAATATTAAAAATGAAGCAGCTAAACTAATTGACTATTACGGTTTGCAATGGTGGATGGGTGAATACCAAGGGGCTGATTTTTATTACGCTCGTGGTATTCAAGGGCAATACATCGTAGCCATTCCGGCTTGGGATGCAGTGGTGGTCCGTTTAGGACACAAACGCGACCCTAATGTGGGAGCGGAAGTGCCGAAAGATTTATTTGTTTATTTGGAGGCGGCAGTAATTATTACGAATCAGTAGTAATTAGATGGACAAAAAAAGGTTTCATTATTATTTCTTAAATATTAATCTTAGTTCTACAAACTCTCAGGACTTAAAGCCCGGTCCAAGAATCCTAAAAGTTAAAAAAGGTTTGCAATTTCCTGTTTTAGAAGACGCTGAAGGTCCTTTTTACTCACTTAGAAACCTTAAAAGAAACTCGATAAAATTAAAGCTGCTCAAATCAACGAATAGTAAAAGAGCAAGCACCATACTGAAAGATAAGTGGATAGTTGAAATCAACAATAATGGCGTCTTTGCCAATAGTGAAAAAGGCTTTCCTCTAGGGTTTATTAAAATGATTGAGCATTCAATAAAGGGAGAAATTAAAAAAGGAAAAGTAAATGGTGTTCATTACTACAATGAAGATAAAGTGGAAATAATTAAAATAATTAACGAAAACAAACTTGGTGTATTTGAGGCAAAAATCAAAGTTCTAGATTCAATTAACAATAAATGGATTATAAAAGATTCTTCTAGCTTTTTCCCTAAAGAATGGGATCTACACAGAGTATTTCATGAATGTAAGTATGCTTATTACAGCCATAAGCATACTTTGATTGAAGGTAAACAAAACTCATATTTGTCCTACACAGAATCGGGCGTTAAAGTTGTAATTGTCAAGATAGAGGAGGAAATAAAAACCATATATCCTGTAGTTTAAATACCCTATCAATACATAACTTTTCCTCTTTAATTGCGCGAAGCTTTTCAACTTGGAGCTATTAAAACTTAGCCGTCACCGCCATTAAAAAGTTTCTGCCGGGCCCTGAGATTCCTGAGCTATACGGTCGGTATCGCTGATCGCTGATGTTTTCAATTCCGGCACTAATATTAAATTGTTCAGAAAGCTCGTAAAGGGCTTTTAAATTTAGCGTGTACCAAGCAGGAGCATAAGTTTCACCTTGGCTATTTAGAGCATAGATTTCTTCTTTTCTCCGCTCACTTATAGCAAGTTCATTATGCGTTCGCTCTCCTTGGTAAAGCAAATAAGCCTGTAGGTTCAACTTTTTGGCTCGATAGCTTAACCGACTGCTACCAAAAATAGGAGCAGCATGCCTTGAAGGGCCGGTAGTTCCATCGTTCAGCTCTTCTTCGCCAAACTGATAATTAAAGTCTGATGAAAAAGTAAAGCCCTTCGGTAGTTTCACTTCTAAGCCTGCTTGAATTCCATAAACGGTAGCTTCTGCGGCATTCTGTAAAGCCTGAACCTGACTCAAGCTACCATCATAAGTTATTGAATCTTTTCCGTTGAGTTGAAAATCTCTGCGCACCAAAGCATTTTGTAAAATGGTATAGTAGCCGGTCAAATCAATTTTCACTCGATCACCAATTACTTTAGCCACACCCAAGTCAAGGTTGTAAGCGTACTCAGCTTCCAAATCAGGATTCGGAACCACCACGGCACCTGGCTCAGAATCAAATACCTTCCCTATGTCATCTACATTAGGCGAACGAAAAGCGGTTCCAAAATTGGTCTTGATCACCCAGCTTTCAGTTGGCCGATAAACTCCTCCAATGCTGCCTGTTAAGGCTCCGTTTTCTAGCTTTGCTTCTGCAAAAGGAAAGGGGTAAAAAGCCTCATTATCAGTAAAGTCAGCATCCAAGGCGAAGAGATTATAACGAATACCTCCCTGTATCACAAATTTCTCAGAGAGGTCGTACTCATCATTCACATAAATCCCAAAGGACTGCCAAGTGGCATCTGGGTAGCGGCTTGCACCAAGCGACTTTTCATTTGAAATGATATTGGTGGTCAATCCACTTGAGAAGACATTGTTTTGAACTACTTCTGCACCGTAAAATAACTTATTAGTAGAACCAGTAGCTTTTACAAAGTCGAGGTTGGCTGAATAAGCGTATACTTCCTCTTCCCTGCTTTCTCGAATGGGGTCGTTCAAGTCGCGGCTGATCCTACTTTCACCAAATGTTTGCTGTGCTAAGCGCAAAGTCATTTGGTCGTAGTATTTATTCTTAGCGGCATGAGTAATGTTTAAATTATGCATCAGCCAGCTTTGTGGACCATATTCCCATTCCGCATAACGGGGCATACCATTTCTTCTTCGGTTATGCCGATCGTAACGACCATAAGGAGAAGTTTGAGAATAATGAAAGCCATATTCAATATCCCAAGCTTGATTTGGTTTAAAACGCACCTTTTGCATCATATTGAGTTGAGAATAAGCCGAAGGACGTTGTAATAGCTGGTCATCCTGTTGGATCACTACATCCTTTCCATTTTGACGTTCTACGTAATAGTCTTTCAAGTAATCGTCAGGACCGTTGCTTCCTTGTCTCAAATGGTCATAATCCCAATGAGAGAAACTACTCACCAAGGCCCACTTTTTCCAACCGATATTCACATCAAAGTGTCCGGTTTTTTCTTGATTGGCAGAAGCGTAACGCGCTACCGCCTTGCCACTTATTAAAGGTTTTTCTTCCAGTGAAAACTGAGGGCGTAAGGTTTGGAAACTCATTACCCCACCAATGGCATCACTGCCGTAAATCACTGATCCCGGTCCAAACATAACTTCGGTATTCGATACGGCAAAGGGGTCCAGATTGATCACATTTTGAATGTTTCCCCCTCTAAAGATTGCTGTATTCATGCGGACACCATCTACGGTGTAGATCAATCGGTTTGTAGCAAAGCCTCGAATCATGGGGCTGCCTCCCCCCTGCTGGCTTTTTTGAATAAAAACCTTGTTTGAGATACCCAAGAGGTCGGCCGCGGTTTGCGGGTTTTGTAAGGCCACCTCTTTAGGTCCTATGCTTACGATCTTAGCCGGTATTTCCGTGTTATTTTGTCGCCAACGGCTAGCAGAAATTACTACTTCGTCTAAATTTAAATTCGAGGGGATCATATACACCGTAAAGTCCTGTGCCTTTAGTTCTGCAAAACTGAAAACTTGACTTTTATACCCTAAGGATCGAATTTGAATCTCTTCAAACCCTCGAAATTGTGATATCTCTGCTTTTCCCTCTGAATTGGTTATTGCAGTAATATTAAGGTGTTCACTGACTATGGTTGCAAACTCCATGGCTTGCCCGCTTTCTTTTTCCAATACTGTTAGCGTTTGAGCATGAGAAAATAAAACACAGCACAAGCCAATACTCAAAAGAGTAAGGTGCTTCATTTTGATTGTTTTTTAGTTCATTCAAATAAACTTTTCCCTTTGTTGGAAAGGTTTTAAGAAAGGCTTGAACTGACTTTTGGAGGTGGGCTTGGCGTTTCTAGGTATTCTTTCTGAGTAGATTCCACATAAGGTGCAATAAATTCTATTTTACTGCAGCTTTGAAAAGCATTCCAGTTGCGATTTGAAAGAGAAAACAAGCTTTTATAGTACTGTAAAATTCGCTGCTCGTTTTTCTGTTTATCGGGGTTCTGTTGAAATATAAGAGTAGTTAAGTCCTCTAACTTTTTATTGAGCTTGGTTTCTTTTTTATCCCACCAACAGTAAAAAAATAAGGTGTCCCCATCTGTTTCTTTTTTCACCACATCATACATTTCTCCTTGGTACTCAAATTCTTTTTCATGCTCCCACTCTAATTGTTTGTTGGCTTCTGCTTGTGTTAGTTTAATCAGCACCAAATCAGAAGGGTGAACAGCTTCTGCAAGTTTCCACTTAAGCTGTTTTTTAGTTTCATATAACTTCACTTTATGCCAGCTCACAAGCACTAGAGCTGGTGCAAGAAAAGTCAATAAAAGTATACTTGCTATGGTCTTTCTATTTCTCACGATTAACTGCAAAGTTGCGTTTTTCTGCTTAAATGAAAGATTGGTTCTGATGATCCATAACTTCTTGCTGTGAATCGTAACTTTAAAGCGTGAACATTGAACAGTTTCGAACATATTGTCTGGCAAAAATGGGGGTAACTGAAGGTTTTCCTTTTAATGAAACCACCCTTGTCTTTAAAGTCGGGGAAAAAATGTTTGCTTTGTGCGGTATAGAGCCTTTTGAAAAGGTTAATTTAAAGTGTGATCCAGAGGAAGCGATTCTTTTGAGGGAGAAGTATCAAGCAGTGGAGCCTGGCTATCACATGAATAAGCAGCATTGGAATACAGTGGCTGTCAATGAAGATGTTTCAGAAAAGCTCTTGCTAGCAATGACTGATAAAAGTTATGAACTCATCTATAACTCTTTGAGTAAAAAAATAAAAGATGGACTTGGAACCAAAGAAGGATAGCAGTCTGGTAAAGACTTTGATCAAATACTTTTTACAGGGGCTTTTTTATATTGTTCCAGTAGCAGCTACATTGTATGTGATTGTTTACGGGGTAATCATGCTCGATAGCTTGATTGATTTGGATATTCCTGGCTTGGGTATTGCGGTCATTTTAGTTGCCGTAACCCTGATCGGTTATTTAGGCACCCATTTCTTCATTAATTATTTTAAACCCTTTGAACGAGCAATCGAGAACACTCCACTGATCAAGATTATATATACTTCTATGAAAGATATGATGAATGCTTTTGTGGGGAAAAAAAAACAGTTTAAACAAGCTGTTTTGGTAAAAATGGGAGGGGAAATAGAAGTGGAAAGGCTTGGTTTTATTACTAAAGAAGACTTGAGTGATATGGGAATTAGTAAAGAAAAAGTGGCGGTTTATTTGCCTTTTTCTTATGCCATAAGCGGACAAGTTATTATAGTACCTCGAAAAAATATTAGTCGAATTGACGCTTCTTCTTCAGATGTTATGAAAATGATCATATCAGGAGGTGTAACTTCCATCGACCAAAGTAAAAATCAACAGAAATATGAAAATGAAAGTACTCTTAGTTAGCCTTTTGGCTTTTTCTATTACGGGTTTAAACGCCCAAGTTTTAAACAAAGCTGAAATTGTAAATGCAAGCATTGATGGTGCTTCAGGGGATGCAGTGAAAGTATTGGTTAATCGGGCAGAAGATAAAGACCTTATGGACGCTTGGAGGTCACTAATGAAAGCATACGATGCAGAAGACCTTAAAACCAGAAGAAAAAAAGGGAGTGCAACTAATATTTTAATTCCCACTATTTCTACCAATAAAATCAATGTTTACGTTGAAGTTGAAGAAGAATCAAAAACAGCACTCAGTTTAAGCTCTATTTTCGTGGAAGGTGAGCTAAATCTTTCTGCTAGTGAAGCAGCCAAAAATATGATGACTGTATTGGCTCGCGAAGTATCGCTTGAAGCAACAGAAGATCATTTAAAAGAGCAAGAGAAAGCGCTTTCTGCTTTAAAAAGTGACTTAAAAGACCTAAAACGCGATAAAGAAAAAGCTGAGAGATCTATTGAAAAATGTGAAAAGACCATCAAAGAGAGTGAAAAGCAACTTAAAAAGAATGACAAAGAGCAAGTGGAGGTACAAGGTAATGTTGAAAAACTAAGTGAAGACCTTGCAAAAACAACTGATAACGAGGAGATGAAGAAGCAAGAAAAAAAGCTATTTTCAGCTCAGAAAGATTTGAAAAACCTTCGTAGAAGCAATGAAAAGTCAACTAAAAACATAGAAAAATGCAAAGCGGAAATAAAAGAAAATCAATATGAGCTTAAGCAAAATGAGAAGGATACAAAAAAGACAGAAAAACAAATTAAAGAACAAGAAAAGATGGTTGAGGCTGCTAAAGAAGAGCTTAGTTTTTACCGTTAGTGTTCTATTAATTCAGGCATGTAGCCAACCCAAACTAAATGGAAGTAAAGAGGCTTCCATAAAGCTGGGAATTTGGCGGATGCAAATGGATTTGGGAGAACAGAAGCTACCTTTCAACTTTACTTTGGAAGAGAAGGATGGCAAGCTTAAAATGCAGATTTTAAATGGGGAAGAGAAAATTGAGGTTGAAGGCCTTCGACAAACTGAAGATTCTCTTTTTATTCAACTTCCAATTTTTGAGTCAGTTTTTAAACTTAAGGTTATTGATGATAGTGAACTAGAAGGCATTTGGGTTAACTACTACAAAAGCCCTGATTATAAATTAAAGGTAAAAGCGAAGTACGGAGACTCTTTTCGTTTTAAACCCAAGCAAGCAACTCAACCAAACCCTCTAGCGAACAAATACGAAGTGCTTTTTACAGAAGATGACAGCAGCAGTTTTCCTGCTATTGGAATATTTAAACAGGAGGGTGACCAGCTCATTGGAACATTTGCGACAGAAACAGGCGACTACCGCCATTTAGCAGGTCAATCCATCAATGATTCTATTTTTCTATCCACTTTTGATGGATCTCACGCTTTTCTCTTCAAAGGAGAACATCAAGACAGTGTTATAAAAGGAGCTTTCTGGAGCGGAAATCACTACAAAGCCAATTGGACTGCTAAGCCAAATGCAAACGCCAAGTTGAGAGATCCTGATTCTTTAACTTTTTTGAAAGAAGGCTACGATTCTTTTGAATTTTCTCTACCTAATGCTAATGGAAAAATGGTTTCTCTAACCGATTCTCTGCACAAAAATAAAGTAGTTATTGTTCAAGTCATGGGCTCTTGGTGCCCCAATTGTTTAGATGAAACACGTTTTTTAACTCAACTTTACAAGGAATATCATCAAGAAGGTTTAGCGGTAATTGCTTTGGCTTTTGAACGCACAACTTCAAAAGAAAAGGCCCTAGAAAACCTTGCTGAACTGCAGCAAGAAACAAAAGCACCTTACCCCTTTTTATTAGGAGGGTGGAATAGAGATTCACAACCAACCGAAGTGCTACCCATGTTGAATAAAATCATGTCTTATCCTACAGCCATTTTCATTGACCGGAAAGGAAATGTTCGAAAAATACACACTGGTTTTTACGGCCCGGGAACAGGAAGTTATTACCAAGAATTTGTTTCTGATACGGAACAATTCGTTGACTCTCTTTTAGCTGAGTAATTCTCACTCTTGAGCCTGCTCGTTCAACTGTATCCTATCTTCTGCATTTGCAAGGTGCCAAGCTGTAAGAAAAACTAATCGTCCAATTTTGGCAGTTTTTTCAAAGTCTATCTTTTCTATGGTATCAGTTGCTTTGTGATAATCTTCGTGAACGCCGCTGAAATAAAAGATAACAGGAACATTGTTTTTTGCAAAATTGTAATGGTCTGAGCGGTAATAAAAACGATTTGGATCGTCATCTGCGTTAAAAGTATAGTCCAAATTGAAATGCGTGTAGTTTTTATTTACCTGCTCACTCAAGTCATGTAAATCTTGACTCAGTTTGTCAGAGCCAATCAAATAAACGTAATTGCTATCATTTTTATGTGCTTCATCATACCTTCCAATCATGTCAATGTTGAGATTAGCTACCGTATTTTCTAATGGAAAAACAGGGTTTTCGGTGTAATACCTAGAGCCTAATAAGCCTTTTTCTTCACCAGAAACTGGCATAATTAAGATGCTCCTTTTATTTTGAAAACCATCCTTTTTCGCTTGCATGAAAGCCTCTGCAATTTCAATTAAGGCAGTAGTTCCTGTCCCATCATCGTCAGCACCATTATAAATTAACGAATCTTCTCTTCCAAGGTGATCATAGTGTGCGGTTAAAATGATTAGTTCTTCTTTTTTCTCAACACCTGGTATGTAAGCTATTACATTTTCACCTTGTAGTTTTTCTGTAGGTCTATCAATCTGTAAACTTAAACTAAGCTCGAATTTGTCTTTTTTAGCTGGTCCCTTCTTCCAAAGCTTTGATGCTTTTAAACCCCCTTTTTTCAAAATAGATTCGCCCATTTTTTTGCTAAGCCTCATAGTAAAAAATTGCGCTGTTTTATCCGTTGCTAAGGTCATTTTAGGTTTGGTAAAGTAGTGATGATATTTTTCTAGTAAACTCTCAACTTTTTTATCTATCAAAAAAACACCTAGTGCACCATGATTTTTTAAGTTTTCAACTTTGCGCTTGTTTGTCCACTCACTAGAAAGCTCAGCTTTTTTTGGTTCTCCATTCCACAGCAGGACCATTTTATTGTTTACATCAATGTTTTTAAAATCATTGTAGCTTTCTTCTTCTATTCCATAACCTACAAATACAAGCTGAGTACTTAATTTTTGATTCTCCGTAATTGGTAAGCTAAAAAGAAAATCTTCATTCACCTTGAAAGTATCCTCTTCAATCACCACAGAAATACCGGTGTTTTCCTGTTGCACCAAATCAAATTCCTGCCGATAGTTCATGTTATTATGATCATTTACACCAAATGATTTGAATTGCTTAATAAGGTATTCCATGGCTAGCTTTTGGCCTTTTCTTCCTGTAGCACGTCCTTCAAATTCATCTGATGCAATAATGCTCAAGTGTTTTTTTACATCTGCACGCTTTATGCCTCTTGCGTAATGATTGGCAAGAGAATCAAAATCTTGAGCAGTAGAAGTAAAAACAACTATTACAACTAATATACTTAGCGCTATACTCTTCATCTTATCCATTATTAATAGCAATTTTTTCTACCCTCCTTTGATGTCTTCCACCTTCAAAATCAGTTTTTAAGAAAATTTCAACACAGCTCAAGGCTTCGTCTTCTTCAATAAATCTGGCAGGTAAAACCAATACATTAGCGTTATTATGCTGTCTTGCTAATTCAGCTAATTCTTTTTTCCAACATAAAGCTGCCCGAATAGATTCGTGCTTGTTTAATGTCATATTGATTCCATTTCCACTTCCACACAAAGCTATTCCCAATTGGCAATCCTTTGCAGCTACACTTTTAGCTAATGGGTGAGCAATATCTGGATAATCACAACTTTCTTCAGAATGGGTCCCAAAATCTTCTGGAATATAATTCATCTGCTTAAGATGTTTCTTTATCTTTTCTTTTAGTTGGAAGGCTGCATGATCTGCACCTAAAGCAATTTTCATCATAAAGTTTATGTTAGTTAAATGTTAACATCTCTTGTTAAATCGAATTTAAAAGACTCAAAAGTATTTGAAAGTAAATTTTGTCAATTCAGTGGTTATTAGAAAAGAAAAACAAATCGAAGTTACCAAGTCTTTTATTAGTTTATTCATCTCGATTTATAAACAGCAAATGAATACTATATTTTGGTTGATTTAGAATTACTTTTAAGCATAGGTATAAAATCAACAGTTTGTTAAATAACTAGCAGAAGTATTGATTTTGAGTTCTTTCTTATCCACTGTAATGTTCATAAAGTGTTACTTTTATTTAATAACTGAAGTAAACAACAAATTCATCGTTTTTATTTTAACAGTATTAACTTGCTAATAGTAGTAGTAGATTTTTTTAAAATTTTAATTTCTCTTATTTATAGTTTTATATAATGTTGAAAACCTTTTTGTTTTTTATTTTTTCGCTGCCCATCATTGGGTTTGCTCAATGGGTTGATTCTACTCATGAAAACTATCAGGCATATTATTACCAAGATGGAACTTTATCGAGCGAAGGATTGATGCAAAATGGAAAGCCAAACGGTTATTGGATCACCTATTATCCCAATTCGTTGAGAAAATCTGAAGGGAATCGAAAAGATTTCTTGCTTGATAGTACCTGGAGGTTTTACCGTGAAAATGGTAATTTAAAGAACATTATTAATTACAAAGAAGATAAAAAACATGGAAAATCCTACTATTACAATGATGAATGCCAGTTAATTGCGGAGGAAATTTATGAGAATGGAAAACTTGAGGGAGATAAAAAAATATACTTTCCTAGTGAAGATTCTCTCCTGCTATTAAAAGAGTTGATTCCTTATGAGGCTGATCTTAAAAATGGCTATTCCTTTCAATATGCTAAAGATGGAAGGATCATTAGTATTGTGCAATACAAAAATGGGTTCGTTAAAAAAAGGGAAAAGATCAACAGGAAGGACAAAGAGGGCAGAAAACAAGGGCTGTGGAAGACTTATTACTCGAATTATCGCCTAAAAAAAGAAGAGCGTTATCAAAATAATTTATTAAACGGTTATGTGAAGCGCTATAATAAAGAAGGAAAACTTGAAAGTGCAAGCCTTTATATTAAAGGAGTAAAGCAATCTGAAGAGGAGAACATTGCCGATTTTAACATAGAAGCAACTTATTACGCTGATGGCTCAAAAAAGAGCGAAATAACCTACAATTTAGCTGGGAAAAAAGATGGAATTGCAAAATACTACACTGAAAATGGAGAAGTGGAAAAGACTGAAATATACCGTAATGACTATCTTCTTGCCAAAGGAATTATTGATAAAGAAGGCTTGTATCAAGGTGTTTGGGAAAATTATTACCTAAGTGGAAAATTGAAAAGCAAGGGAAGTTATTTAGATGGAAAGAAGTACAATAAGTGGGAGTATTTCTATCAGAATGGGCAGTTAGAACAACTTGGATTTTATGATAAAAATGGAAAATATACTGGTGAATGGAAGTGGTATTATGACAACGGACAATTGCTCAGAGAAGAAGAATTTAGAAGAGGTTTAGAGGATGGATATTTAAAGGAATTTGATCGGGAAGGAAATTTAATAACGGAAGGAGAATTTATAGATGGTGAAAGAGAAGGAGAATGGTTTTACGAATTAAACGACCATAAAGAAGAAGGAAAGTATCGCTATGGTGAGCGAAATGGTATTTGGAAACACTATTATCCTAATGGAAAACTATCTTTTGAAGGAAATTATGCAGAGGGTAGAGAAGAAGGGAAACATTTGTATTATTATCCTAGTGGTTCATTAAAAAAACGTGAAGAATACAGTTATGGTGAGAAAGTTGGAAAATGGAAATGGTTTAATGAAGATGGATTTGAAACTATGGAAATTATTTACAAGAACGACCAACCAAAACGTATAAATGGAACCAAAGTGAAGTTTTCTGAAAGTGATTAAGTAAAATAAAGTAATTGAGAAATAAGTTTAATTTAAGTGGAATTGTACCCCTTTGGCTTTTAAGGTTAGAGATTTTTCTTGCTGCAATTATCTCTTTACTTTATTCCTATTTTTTAGACTTTTTTGAAGTTGAAGGATATAGTTTTTACAGCGGGATTTATGCTGCATCATTTTTCATTTTAATCGCGATAAGCACATTTTTATTTAAACTAAAAAATAGTTTAGTTAGGTATTTGATCAGTACACTTTATTTAGGAATTGTTTGTGGTATTATATATAAATCAACTCAATATGGTTTTTCATTAGCCCATTATTTTACCTTTCTTTTAATCTATCTTTTCATTTCATACACGCAAGACCGATTAAAAGTTTATCTAATCTATAATGTAGCAATTTTTGGAATTGTAATTCTCGTATACATAATCAATCCTAGTATAAGTATAGAAGAAGGGTTAATTTACTTTTTGACCTTCATTTTGGTATTCTTAATTGGATTAGTTTCTACCTATTCAAGGGCTTTTTCAAAATCAAGGTTATCAAGTAGAAAAAATTTATTGGATTACATCTTCAACCATGTTTCAGATGGTTTAATTCTAGTGAATAAAAATAATTTACAAATAGTAGAGTGTAATGATATTGCATTAAAAGTTTTGGACCTTGAGAGGGAGAATGCTGTTGGAAAAATGATTGACGAAATTGAGGTCGGCGATCAAAAGATATTCAAAGAAAAACTAATTCAAGATCGCTTACATACAATTAAATTAGGGAAGGTAGAATTGATCAATTTTTCAGTTAAAAATATCGAGTTTTCTAATGAAGCTTACTTTTTAATTGATCTTCGTTCTTATCAGAATCAAAAGGAATTTGAACTTTCAAAAGAGTATCAGTCACTATTGGTTAACATAAAGGAAAATTACCGCTATCTTTTTAACGAAAGTTCATCCTTGATCTGTGTTTTTGATCAAGCAGGTTATATTTTAGATGTTAATGAAACGTTATTGCAAAAACTTGGATACGGTAAAGAAGAAATGCTTGGTAAACGATTTGATTTTATCGATGCCGAAGAGTACCCCAATAGGAATGAACAAAACCAACAAGCTCTTGGTGGAATTAGTCAACATATTGAGAAAAAAGTATTCCATAAGGATGGTCATATAATTGATATGGAACTGATTATACGCAAAGCAAAATACTTTGGGGAGGATGTAATTATTACGAATGGAAGAGATATTTCTAGCCGAAAAAAGTTAGAAAGAGAAGCCAGTCATAACCTTAAAAGGTATAAAGATCTTTATAAAAATTCTCCAAACGGAATAGCAGTTGCCGATTTTAATGGAAACATAATAAACTGCAACTCTGCCTTTTCTAAATTACTTGATTACACCGAAGAAGAACTAAAAAAATTAACTGTAAAGGACATCACCCACAAGGATGACTATCAAACTACTCTAGCACACAGAAAAAAACTATTAGAGGGCAAAACAAAAGTTATGAACCTGCAGAAAAGGTTTATAAGTAAATCAGGACATAATGTTGAAACGCTTTTAAAGACAGTTATTATTGATGATGATGAAGGATATCCAAAAAACCTATTAGTTCAAATAGTTGATATTTCTGAAATTAAAGAAGCACAAAAAAAGTTGGAAATTTCAGAGAAAAGTTATCGCGAACTTTTCGATTCGTCTCATGATCTCTTATACATTTTAAACGAAAGAAATGAGTTTATAGACTTTAATCACGCAGTATTAGAAAAATACGGTTATAAAAAAGAAGAAATAATAGGAAAGACTCCTGAAATTTTCTCGGCTCCTGATCTAAATGATATTGAAAAAGTTAATCAAATAATCAAGCATGCCTGGGATGGAGAGGAGCAGGATCTGCTTTGGTGGAGTATAAAAAAGGATGGTTCCATTTTTCCTAAAGAATTGAACCTAAAGAAAGTAACTTATAAACAGCAAAAGGTGCTTTTGGCTTCTGGGCGGGATATTTCTGAAGCTTACAATTATGAGAAAAAACTAAAACAAAAAGAAATACGCTACAGGCAGCTTTTTGAGAGAAATCTAGCTGGGATTTACAGAACCTCTAAAGAAGGTGTTATATTAGAATGCAATCAATCTTTTGCAAATATTATTGGATACGATACTCCTCAAGAAATTAAGGATAAACTGAATGTAAATGACTTATATGTAGAAAAAGAAGTTAGAAAGAAACTCATTGATAATATACTTGAATCAAAGCTAGTTAAGGCAGAGAAAATTAATCTAATAGATAAGAAAGGTAATGAGATAACAGTATTGTTGAACGTATCATCTATTTTCGATGAGCAGGGAAAATTTAATTATTATGAGGGTAGTATTATAGATATAACAGACTTGGATAGAGCTCAAAAGCTATTACTTGAGTCGCAAGAAAAATATCAAAGCTTAATCGATGAATCTCCATTTGGTATTTTGATTATTTATGAAAACAAGGTTTTATTTTCAAATTCAGAAGCAGTTAAAACACTTAAAGCAAAGAGTGTTGAACAATTGAAAGGAAAGCCAATAGACTATTTTTTGAAAGGAATAAATCAATCCCAATTACTCAAAGAGTTGAATCAACGAAACTATTATGAAACAAAGGCAAAGGACTTAGAAAAAAACACTATTCAACTTGAGTTAAAGGCTTCGTCAATTCATTTTGAGAACAAAGATTGTCATTTAATTAGTATAGTTGATATAACCGAAAAAAAGAAAATTGAAAGAGAGAACAAGAGAATCAAAGGTGTAGAAACGTTTAATAAGATCCTACAAGCTGAATTAGAAGAAAGGGAAAAAATACAGGAGAATTTACTCAATGCTAAATCATACACTGAAGGAATAATTGAGAGTTCCCTCGATATGATTTTTACAGCAGGCAATAACGGCAAGATAAATAAACTGAATTCTGCTGCTCAAACTGAACTTAAAGGCAACAGCAGCTTAGTGAAAAAGCCGCTTGAAGTTCTTTTTTACAAGAAAAAACAAGCTGAAGAGGTAATGGACAGCATGCGTGATCAGAAGAGTTTTACAGGTGAGGTTTTATTAAAGCGGACTAATAATTCTGTTTTTCCTGCCTACTTATCATTGAGCTATCTCTATAACACTGATGATGTGGTAATGGGTATTATGGGGGTAAGTCGAAACATCAGCGATCTTAAAGCAAAAGAGATTGAAATTAAAAATCAAGCTGCTAAGTTGAGTTCGATAATTGAAACAAGTTCTCATTTTTTCTTTACTGTTGATCATAACTACTGTATTTCATCTTTTAATCAAGGGTTTAAAGATGAAGTGATGCAGAACTCAGGCATAAAAATTAAAGTAGGCACACACTTTTATGACATTATTCCCAAGCATTTAGAGAAAGCTAAAATAGAGACATTTTGGGAGGAAAAATTTCGAACGGTTTTCAATAAGAAAGCCATAAATTTTGAATTTGATCGAATAAGCGAAGAGGGAATTCTATATTATCGTGAAATATTCTTGAATCCAATCTATGACCAAGAAGGAGAAGTTATCGAGGTGTCTGCCATTGCGCATGATATAACAGATAAAAAGCTTTCAGAGGAAAACCTAAAAAGATCACTCAATGAAAAAGAAATACTACTGCAAGAGGTGCATCACCGAGTAAAAAACAACATGCAGGTGATTAATAGTATTTTGAGCTTACAAAGTGCTTACACCAAGGACAATTCTGTATTGAAGATTCTAAGGGAAAGCCAGAATCGAATAAAGTCAATGTCATACATTCATGAGAAACTTTATCAGACCAAAGATTTCTCAAAAATTAATTTTGGTGACTATATAGCAGAACTTAGTCATAACCTGCTTAAATCCTATGAAAACCCTCTTAATCAGGTCAATTTAATTACTAAATGTGAAGAAGTTTACCTTGATTTAGATAAGGCAATACCGAGTGGTTTAATTGTAAATGAACTTATTTCAAATACGTTGAAGTATGCTTTCACAGGTGAAAGTAAAAACTGTGAATTATTTGTGGGAATTAAAGTAAAAGACTCTACAGTTATGCTCACTATTGCTGACAATGGAATTGGGATTCAAAACATTGATATTCACAATTCGGAAAGCCTAGGACTGCAGCTAGTAGATACATTAACTGAACAATTAGAAGGGAGATTGGAGTTAGATGTTTCGTCAGGAACTAAATTTAACATTATATTTGAACTACCCGAAGAAGGACATTAAAATGCAAAAAAAGAAAATTTTAATCGTTGAAGATGAGGCTATTGTAGCAAAAGACATTTCAGTATGTCTAAATAAGATCGGTTATGAAGTATTGGATACTTTCTCTAGAGCTGAAAAAGCGTTAGATTTTATAAATGAGAATAAGCCAGACCTAGTGTTGATGGATATCATGCTAGCAGGCAACCTTTCAGGTATTGATGCTTCTGCAAAAATTAAGGAAGAGCACGACATTCCGGTGGTTTTTTTAACAGCCTATGCTGATGAAAAAACGATAAGCAAAGCCAAAGTAACTGAGCCCTACGGCTACATTATTAAACCATTTAAAGAGATTGATCTTCGCACGAGCATTGAAATGGCCCTTTACAAGTTCAAGAAAGAAAAAGAGAAATTAGAAGGATTAGACCAATCAAGAATTACCAAAGATTCGATTGTTGCAAAAGAGTTTATATACGTTAAGTCTAATTCAAAACTTGTTAAGGTTCAAAACGACAATATCCTTTTTATTGAAGCATTAAAAGACTACGTAATCATCCACACCGCAGAAGAGCGATTCACTATTCATTCTACCATGAAAGATATTGAAAAGAAGCTACCTTCAGAAGTTTTTATGCGGGTGCATCGTTCTTTCATATTGAATTTAAAGAAAATAAAATCCATAGAGAGTTCGATCGTAATCTTAGAACAGACAAACAAAAAAGTACCAATTGGAGGATCCTATAAAGATTCTCTTTTCAAGAGGCTAAACTTAGCATAAATTACTTTCTGAATCGACTCAAGTCTGCTTCAGGGTGCAAGGGCTCGTTAGTTAAAATATACCGCATCATTTCTTTGCTTAAAAGAGGAGCCATAAAACACCCTCTAGAGCCCAAACCATTAAATAAAAAATATCCGCTATCTGGGTCCTTTCCCATTAAGGGTCTTCTATCCTTTACGGCAGGCCTTATTCCTGCTTCTTGTTTTACAACTGTATAAGGAACATCAATAATTTCATCTAGAAACTCTTTTAGTAAAGTCAATTTGTCTTGGCTTATTTCATTGTTTTTACAATCTCTTGAATAGGTTGCTCCGACTTTATATTCATGATTTCCAACAGGAAGAATAAAAACTTTTTTCTTTACCATTTTCTTCAGCCTCAACTTTTCTGCCTTAATGGTAATCAGCTCTCCTTTATTCCATTGAAAAGGAAGATCCTTAAAAAAAGGGTTCTGCTTTACACCATGTCCTTGACAGAAAACAAGGTGATCAAACTCCAACTTTTTATACGACTTCTTATTTAGGGCCTTATAATCAAATTCCTCTTCGATTAGCATACCATTCTTTTGAAGATAGGAGTTGAAGTGACTTAAAAAACCTTTCAAATCAAACCAGGCGCAATTTTTAACCAAGCCTTTCTTAAAATCTTTTAAACCGGTAATTTCATAGCCCTCATTAAGGTCCATTAGCTCTTTCTCTAGGTAGCGTTCTAGTTTAGCTTTTTCAAACCGGTGCTGCCAAAACGCGCTTTCATCTTTTGAGCTGATAAGTTTATAAAGGATTTCTGGGTGGTAATAATTTTCGGATAGTCGTGCATTCATTTCACCATAAAAAGGGGGTATTGCTTTAAGAAATTCATCTGCCCTCCAACTCAAAGTATAACGTTTCAAAACAAGTGGGTTGATCACTCCCGCTGCCACCCAAGAAGAGGAAGATTTTATTCCGCTGGCTACTACCTTTATGCGATACCCCTGATTTAAAAACTGTTGTGAAAGAAAACTTCCTGCAATGCCCTGTCCAACAATTAAACAGTCAACTTTTTCCATTTTTCAAATGTATTTAATCTAGGGTTTAAAGATTTTAAAATGACTAACTTTGATGCAAATTATCCATTATGGAAGAAAGCGTAATACAAGCAGGAATGATAGGCCCACAGCAGATAATTTTAATTGCTGTGTTGCTTATATTACTTTTTGGTGCTAAAAAAATTCCTGAACTAATGAAAGGTGTAGGCAAAGGAATCAAAGAGTTTAAGGACGCAACCAATGAGGATGCGGAAGAGAAGAAGAAAGACCAAGACAATAAAAAAGCCTAAAACCAATACGCTTGGATACATCCAAACTGTCTTTTAGTTCTGCTAGAGAAAACTTGCTTAGTAAGCAAATTACTGCTGTTGAGCTTTATCATGCTTTTTTAAAGAAAATTAAAGACTCTGCAGATCTCAATATTTTTTTAGAAGTTTTTGAGGAATCCGCTTTGGCCAAAGCTCAAGAAGTTGACCAAAAAGTCAAAGCAGGAACAGCAGGAAAGCTTGCTGGCATGGTAATTAGCATCAAGGATAATATATGCTATGCAGGACACTCAGTTTCTGCTTCATCAAGAATATTAGAAAAGTTTGAAAGTTTATACTCTGCCACTGTGGTGGACAGGCTTTTGGGAGAAGATGCGATTATCATAGGACGCACCAACTGTGATGAATTTGCTATGGGTAGTTCCAATGAAAATTCATTTTTTGGTGCGGTCAAAAATCCTATCGATCAAGAATATGTTCCCGGTGGTTCAAGCGGAGGAGCAGCAGCTTCTGTGGCAGCGAATTTATGCATGGCAGCATTAGGATCTGATACAGGCGGCTCAATACGCCAGCCTGCAAGCTTTACTGGAACGCTTGGTTTAAAACCAACATATGGAAGGGTGTCAAGACATGGGTTAATTGCTTATGCCTCTTCTTTTGATCAGATAGGTCCTATTTGTAAATCAGTTGAAGAAGCAGCTCTGATTCTTGAGGTAATTGCCGGTTCAGATGAATACGATAGTACTCTGAGCAATAGGGAAGTTCCTTCATACAGTAAAAAGCTTAATCAGGAAGGAAAAAAGAAAATAGCATATTTAGATTGCTACGTAGAGCACGAAGGAATCAATGCTGAGGTTAAAAACCGAACCTTAGAAATAATTGAGAAGCTAAAAGAAGATGGACATCAAGTAGACCGAATAGAGTTTGACCTATTAGATCAACTTGTTCCGATTTATTACATACTTACTACTGCTGAAGCTTCTTCTAACTTAGCACGTTATGATGGGATTCATTTTGGATATAGAAGTGAAAACGCCCATGATCTAAAAAGCACTTACGTTAAATCTAGAACAGAAGGCTTCGGTCCTGAAGTAAAAAGAAGAATTATGCTGGGAACCTATGTACTTAGCGCAGGCTATTATGATTCCTATTACGGAAAGGCTCAGAAACTTCGCAGAATGGTAAGGGAAAAAACCCGCTCAATTTTAGCGGACTATGATTTTATTCTGTCTCCCACCACCCCTCATGGAGCCTTTAAGTTAGAGGAACAAGTTGACGATCCGATCAAAATGTATCTCGAAGACATTTTTACTGTACAAGCCAATATTGTTGGTATTCCTGCCATCTCTCTTCCATTAGGAAAACTAAGCAATGGTTTGCCTTTCGGAATACAGTTTATGGCAGATTTATTTAAAGAGCAAGAACTGCTCGCTTTTTCTACTGAAGTCGTTAACAAAGGCTAGTTAAAAAAAGCCTAAGCTTACAACACAGAGGCTCTAAATTTTAAAGAATTTAGAGCATTTTGCAACACCGCATACTTTTTCTCGTTTACTAGATGATGACCTTTATGAAAAGAATATTTTTTGCTCTGATTTTTTGCTTTACTACTGTCTCTCTTTCAGCAGACTCTGAAACCAAAGAGAGTGATTCAAGCTATACCATCGCTCCTGATGATCGTGTTCTTGCTGCCATTGATAGCGCAATAGCGCATTGGAGATTAGAAGCAGTAAATGCCGATTTTTCCTACGCCACGGCCGATACACAAACTATAGGTCAAGCTATTCCCATACCATTGAATGATAGCTTATTTAATGTTCGCTTAGAGGAACTTAACCAGTCTAGCCCAATAGAGCTAGTATACAATGATAAAGTAAAGGCATTCATTAACCTTTACCTAAACAAAAAAAGAACACTTAGTACTTCTGTATTGGGTTTGGCTCCTCGGTATTATCCAATATTTGAAGAAATACTTGATCAATACGACCTCCCACTAGAGTTGAAGCATTTAGCCATTGTCGAATCAGCTTTAAACCCTTCTGCTAGGTCGTGGGTTGGAGCAAAGGGCCTTTGGCAATTTATGTATGCCACAGGAAAAATGTATGGATTAAAAGTCACTTCCTACTACGATGAGCGAATGAATCCTTACTTAGCAACCGATGCTGCTTGCCGATACATGCGAGACCTCTACAAACTCTACGATGATTGGAGCTTAGTGTTAGCTGCCTACAATAGTGGGCCTGGTAATGTAAACCGAGCAATTAGAAGATCTGGGGGGCAAAAAGATTATTGGAAAATACGTCCCTACCTGCCAAGAGAAACCCGAGGCTATGTTCCTGCTTTTATTGCAGTTAATTACCTAATGAATTTCGCTGGGGATCATGGTCTTTATCCGCAGGCCCCTGTTTTAGCTTCTATGCAGGTAGATACGGTTCATTTGAAAAAAGCGATGAGCTTCAGTCAGTTGAATCGCTACATAGACATAAGTGCAGACACTTTAGCACTGCTAAATCCGCAGTATAAATTAAAGTTTATTCCTGAGAGCAAAGAGGTAAAAGAACTATGCTTGCCTATGCAGCACTTAGGTGTTTTTTTAACAAATGAACAGGCAATTTATGCTGATATGAGAAGGATAGAAATACAAGATAGTATAAATGGGGTCAGATCAGAAGAAAGAGTTCCCGAAGTAATCGTTCACCGTGTAAGGAGTGGTGAATTTTTAGGCTATATTGCAAACAAGTATAGGTGCTCTGTTAGAGACCTTATGAGTTGGAATAATTTAAGAAGTAGCCGAATTAATCCAGGAGATCGTTTAAAAATTTTCACCCGCAATTCTGCTACAGTTCAAGCGAATAAAACAACGAAGTCCGAGCCTCAAAAGACCAAAATAGCGACAAAGAAAAGCGGAAAGTTTCAATTTTATACCGTAAGGAGCGGAGACACACTTTGGGACATTGCAAAGAAGTACAATGACACTAGTGTAAGTGAACTTAAACGATTAAATAGTCACCTTAACTTTAAACGACTTAAGCCAGGAATGCAGCTTAAGGTTAAAGAAATCAGCTAAATGAATAAGTTACTAACCATTTCTATTTTACTTTTTGCCATTGCTTGTGGAAATATTGACAACAGCAAGCTAGATCCTTCTTTGTTGCCTGAAAGTACAGGTAAGTATGGAGAAGTATTAGTAGTGGTTGATACCCTTTATGAGAATAGATCAAGCGGTGAACAACTGAGGAAAATATTCAATAAAGCTATGCCCGGTTTACCTCAGGAAGAAACCATGTTCCGGATGTCAACTGTTGCCCCCGAAAGTTTTAAATCAATTTTGAAAAGAAGTCGCAATCTTTTGAAATTAAATGTTGGCAAAGGCCGAAAGACCGATATAGCTATTGAGCGTAATATCTGGGCCAAAAATCAACTTATGATACAGATTACGGCTGAGAGCGATGAAGTTGCAGCAAGAATCCTGAAAAAGAATAGGCAAACTATACGAGATTATTTTAATCAGGAAGAAATAGATCGGCTTCATAAACAATTTGCCAAAAAGCCGGAAAAGGATTTAATAGAAGAAATCAAGGAAAATTACGGACTTAGTTTACTTATTCCACCGGGCTTTTTGATGATGCAAAATACTGAAGAAGGGTTTTGGATCAAGAAAGAAAAACGGCTAGGGGAGCATCAAATTATTCAAGGAATAAGCTATTACAGCGAACCATACACCGGAGATTCCTTATTTAATAAAGAAAGCATCTATGAAAGTAGAAACCGTTTTACTAGGAAAAATATGGAAGGATCTCGCGATAGCTCTTTTATGGTGGTTTACGAACCTTATCCTGCAAAAATAACAGAACAGAACTTCAAGGGTAATTATGCAAAAACATATAGAGGACTCTGGAACATGGAAAATGATTTCATGGGTGGACCATTTTTTCACTTCGCTACCGTGGATACGGTTAGTAATCAGCTCTTGCACCTTGACGGCTTTGTTTATGCTCCAAAGTTTAATAAAAGGGAGTATGTAAGAGAATTAGAAGCCATTATTAAAACACTGAAGCTTAGCAATTAGGAAAATACGCTTTCCAAAACATCTAATGTTTTCAATTTCCCGAGGCCACCGAACTGAAATTCAAAATACCTCAAAAAGAAACGAATAAGGCTTTGTCTTTGAACCTGATTCAGTTGACCATCCTCTTTAAGTTGCATGAGTAGTAACTTGACTTCTGATCCTTCAAAGCTTTTGTGCCTTGGTCGCCTAATAACAAAGCTAGCTTCTTCGTGATCAAAGAACTCACCTTCCGTGCTGAGAACGGGCGAAATACCTAAAATATCGCACAGTTCCCACATAAATAAAAGGTGAAAGTTTGAGTCTATGTCTTCTGCAGTTAGCAGTTCCTCAGATTTTTTCCAAAGAAACTCAAACAGTAAATCATCCTTTTCAGTCTGGGTTAAGATCTTTCCAAGTAGTTCAGCAAGAAAAAAACGTAAAGAAGATTTCTTAATGGTTTCAATGGTGCTTTCATTACCAATTCGCTTGGCTGCATTGCTTACCTCTGTCAACCGATGTAAGTCTTTGTTTGCTCTGTAATAGAATGAAAGTTGAATGCAATTTAGAGGGTCAAAGTAGTGTTTAAGACCTTGCTTTTTATTTTTACGCGCTGAGCTGATTAAGCTGATAAAACCAAACTCTTTCGAATATACTTTAGAAATAAGCGAATTGTCGCCGTAGTTAAGGGAACTTAATGCTATGGCCTTACTGTTTATCCGCAAAGTTTATCTGTTGTAGAGTAACTTTCCAATCTGTGTCTTTAGCTGATCTTCTTCATCCTCTGCGCTAACAAAAAGCAAGTAAACACCGCTGCTTACTTCTTCGCCAGAAAAATTGGTGCCATACCATAAAACCTGACCACCTTGTGATTCGATTTCATTCACTAGCGTACCATTGATATCAGTTATCTTAACCGTTGTGTTTGCCATCAAACCACTAATGGCAACTGGGCCTTGATAGTCTTGCCTTACCGGATTTGGGAACACTTTTATTTGATTAAAGTCTTCTCTGCCACTTATGGCGTTACCCCTGTAAGAAACGATACCTTGTCCGGTTGCGAAGTATACTTCTCCGCTTTCATCATCTATGGCAATACTTAATATATTGTCAGATACCAAAGGACTGTTTGCAGTTGTGAAATTGTGAATTTGTTCTTGTCCATCTTCTGATAAAAGAAAGGCGCCTGACCCAATTGTTGCAATCCACTTTTGATTACTGCCATCAATTTCAATATCCGTGATCTGCGTATTTTCTAACAACACCTCCACATTTTCTCCATCGTCAATTAATACTCGTTCGGCATCCCTTTCACTGCTTTGAAAAACATTTTCAGGAGAATAATAAACCGCAATTCCATCAGAAGTTCCAATCCAGATTGCTCCATCTAGGTCTTGTTCAAAGGTAATACCTCTTATACCTGGAAGGTTTCCTTCTCCCTCTTCTTGTCCGAGTAAGACACTTCGATCATCTGATTTGTTATCAATAGTTCCATTATCATCAAAAACAATTATTTCATTTAAGCTTGGTAGTGCTATCCATTTGTACCCATCATCTGTGATCAATAATTCTTTTACTGCTGTTTCTTCGCTTGTGATAAATTGAGAAAAGTTATACTCTACCCAAGATCCATTGGGTTTTTTGACTGTTAAACAGCTGCTCGTGTATGGCTTGCTGATCCATACGTTGTCATCTTCATCAAACTCTATTTCAGCAGAGCCTACCCATTTAAAATCTGTTCTTGCAGGTCGAACGCTAAGGCCTGTGCCTGTTTCCATGTAGCGTCGAAATGGTAATTGGTTGTTCCACTCTAACAATCCGTTTCCCCATGTTCCAAAGTAGACTTGATCAGGGTTATTTGGGTTAATAGCTACACTCACGACGTCAAAAACGCCCTGTAGTGATGGAGTACTAAATTCTATGAAGTTACTCCAAACACCCTCATGTAATGTGTACATGCGTGTTAGGCGGTTTGTATTGTTATAGGAGAAGTCGTGTCCACCTGAGACTGCCCAAACTTTTCCGTCTTGAGCATCAATATCGAATACATTGCGCTCGAAAGGTCCGTTCGGCCGAATACGTGTAGCTGAATTTAAATCTGAACTGAACCTCAATAATGGGTGGAAAGTGTTGACCACATATAAAGTTGAATTTAAGGTAATGGCTCCTTGGATATTACCTGCGTTTATATTCTTTTGCATTAGGATTTGAAGGTTTTCATCATATAAACGATATTGATTATTGGCTATAATCGTTAGTTCATTGTTATTGCTGCTATTTAAGTTTAATCGTATTCCTGAAAGTTGGTTTATTCGCGAGCGATCGTCTAAAAGAAAAACACTATCAGCATTATTATGCTCCACAACCGCATAACCTTTACCATTGAAACCAAATAGTGTCTTGAAGTTTACGCCTTGTTTAAAGGATGATAGCGACCAATTATTAAAATCAAGTAAATTGCTGTTACTGTTAGCTTCATACAGCCCATTTTCTGTTCCTGCATAGATTTTTGAGCTATCTATGTAAACACCATTAATTCCAATCTCGGTTCCATTTTCTTCAAATAAGTAGGAATCGCTGATTTCATTTTTGCGTGTATCCATAACCACAATGCCAAAGCCAAATGCTATGTAAGCAAATTCTTTGTAGACATACACACTATTGCTCTGCTTGTTAGTTACTCTCGTATTGCTACGAATAAAAGGTAAGTTGATGACTCTTCCATTTTTGATGAGGTCAATGTTTGCGTTTTCGTATATAATGAGCAGGGTGTTGGTTTCAGGAATAAACGCTAATTTGTCCACTACAACATCGTTTAATTTATTCACTTTCGACCATCGTGTAATCGAGTTGTCAAGAGTATTATATATGAACACGCCTGTCCGCGTTCCACAAAAGATCTGCGCTCCATTCGATGCGACGGAAGTTCCACTCTGGTAAGGCAAATGGTCTGTCCAGCTACCAATTGGTTTTTGTTGCGCCATCAACCCAATTTGCAGGGCAAAAGCGATAAGGAAGGATAATTTTTTCATCTGTCTCGTAAACCCAGGTTCGTTGGTTTTATTGCCTAAAATTAGGAGTATATTTGCAAAATACTGGCTCCGTAGTTCAACTGGATAGAATATCAGATTTCGGCTCTGACGGTTGAGGGTTCGAATCCTTCCGGAGTCACAAAACGCCATCATAACCTTGATGGCGTTTTGCTTTTATAGTTACCATCTTAGAGCAAAATAAAAACTTTAAGATGCAATTACCCAGAAAAGGGCAACATGCTGCACAGATCCTTATTTGCGACAAAAATTTAGTTTTGTTTGAAAATGTAGATCTGAGAGGAATAGGAACCCTTTGCATTAAGGTTTGCTGCTAAGTTAGAAATTAGTCCAATCACAAAAGCTCTTATTGATTGAAAGTTGCTCGAACGGTACTTTTCGCTTAGTAGGCTAACGTAAAAGCTATCAAAAACCATAGGCAAAGTATTCACTAGTTTAAAACCATGTTGGCTAAATAGATTCTCTACATCTTGCTCTCTAAAATGATAAAGGTGTCTGGGAAGGTCATAAGCCGCCCAAGTCGAACCATAGTATTTTGCATCATATGAATTTCTGTTTGGAACAGCCACAATTACGGTACCGTCTTTAGCAAGTAATCTTTTTAAAATTGCTACTCTTTCTTGCAAGTGATAAACATGTTCCAAAACGTGCCACATTGTAACCATGCCTATAGACTTGTCTGGTATATTTATTAAGGCCTCCTCTCCTTTTACATCAAGTGAATAGTTTTCAATTGCTGCTTTTTTCGCCCCTTGGTCTGGTTCAATTCCGATGCATTCATAGCCAGCCTTATTGCTAGCGATAAGAAACTCTCCTGTACCACAACCAATGTCTAGCAAGGTGTTTTGATTTGAATACTTATTTATGAGTTTAACCTTTTTCTGAATTGTGTAATTTCTAACCTTTTGGTAGATCTTGCTGATCAGGTCTTTGTTAGTATTACTATGTGATATATAATCTTCAGACTGGTAGTAAGAACCTATTTTTTGCTCTTGGGGAATAGGGTTCGTAAACCAAAAGCCACAATTGCTACACTCGCTAATGTTGAATTCTTTTTTGCTTACAGTGTGGTCTTTACATATTAGTTTGCTGACGAAGTTTGTATGCTCGCAAATTGGACATGCACTGTAGTTCTTTTCTTTTTCCATTTTATTGTTTCACGTGGAACATTGGCTTATCTGCCAAAATGTATGAGCAACACAGATATGTCAGAAGGGGATACCCCGCTAATTCTAGAAGCTTGGCCAATAGTTTTGGGTTTAATCTCGCTTAGTTTTTCTCGGGCTTCGGATGAAATCGAGCTTAAAGCAGAATAGTCAAAGTCATGTTTGAGTGTAATGTCCTCTAAACGCTGCATCTTGTCAGCCATCTCCCTTTCCCTCTTAATGTACCCATCATATTTTATCGAAATCTCTGCTTGTTCCAAGCATTCAGGGTCGTAATTATTAAGGCCAATTTGTTCTGTATTCACGTGATTGTTTAGGCTGGAAATACTAACTTGGGGACGAGAAATAATACTAGAGAGTTTAACTTTCTGCTTAAGAGGACTCGTTCCTACATCTTCCAAGTATGGATTCGCTACATCAGGCTCTATGCTATGACTGCCAAGCAAGTCAAGTATTTCTTTTGTTTGCCTTTCTTTAGCTTCAACAGCCCTTAAACGCTCGTCGCTCGCTAAGCCAATTTTGTGCGAAATAGGAGTCAACCTTATATCTGCATTGTCCTGACGTAGCAAGATTCGATATTCTGCTCGAGAAGTGAACATTCTGTATGGCTCTTTAGTGCCTTTTGTAATAAGGTCGTCAATTAACACTCCAATATACGCTTCGTTTCTGGCAAGGATTAACTCATCTTTTTGTTGTGTCTTAAGGCTTGCGTTCAAGCCTGCCATTAACCCTTGGCAGCCGGCTTCTTCATATCCTGTGGTTCCGTTTATCTGACCCGCAAAATATAAGTTCTCAACTAATTTGGTTTCTAGTGTATGTTTGAGTTGGGTGGGTGGAAAGTAATCGTATTCTATCGCATATCCGGGTCTAAAAAGTTTGACATTCTCAAAGCCTTTGATTTGTTTGATTGCTTTAAGTTGCACATCCATTGGTAGAGAGGTTGAAAAGCCGTTCACATAAATTTCAACTGTATTCCACCCTTCTGGCTCTACAAATATTTGATGTCTATTCCTTTCTGCAAATCTTTCAATCTTCTCTTCAATTGAAGGACAGTATCTTGGTCCTGTTCCTTCAATTGAGCCGCTAAACATTGGAGATCGGTCTAGGCCTTCTCTCAGGATATCGTGAACGCTTTCATTTGTGTACGTTATGTGACAGCTCCTTTGCTGACTGAGCGGTTTTGTGTCTGTAAAGGAAAATTTAGAAGGGTACTCATCACCTTTTTGTTCCTCCATTCTTGTAAAATCGAGCGAACGTGCATCGACCCTAGGAGGGGTTCCCGTTTTCATTCGACCATGGTCAAAACCTAGTTGAATGAGCTCTTCTGTGATTCCTGTCGAGTTTCTTTCTCCAGCCCTTCCTCCACCAAAGTTTTTATCTCCAATGTGGATTAAGCCATTCAAAAATGTTCCGTTCGTTAGGACTACAGATTTAGCCTCGATCTCAAGACCAAGAGCAGTTTTAACGCCCACAACCTTATTACTTTCAAGTTTCAATCCCATTACGGTGTCTTGCCAGAAGTCAACATTCGGTGTTTTCTCAAGCATTAATCGCCATTCCTGTGCAAACAGCCAACGGTCTGATTGTACTCTAGGACTCCACATGGCAGGCCCTTTCGACATATTGAGCATTCGGAATTGAATGGCAGTCTTATCAGATATTATTCCGCTGTATCCGCCCATTGCATCAATTTCCCGGACTATTTGTCCTTTAGCTACTCCACCCATGGCTGGATTGCAAGACATTTGAGCAATCGTTCCCATGTTCATGGTAATCAACAACACTTTTGATCCTGAGTTAGCTGCTGCTGCAGTAGCTTCGCATCCTGCATGCCCGCCGCCAACAACAATTACGTCATATTCTTTTAGCATGGCAAAAAAGTTTCACGTGGAACATTCAATTTTGAGAGCGCAAAGTTAAGCAAAAATCCTCTTGAGCCTTGATTTCCGCCTGTTTAGTCTCTGTGCTATCTTCATATCCGAGTAAGTGAAGCAAACCATGAATCATGACTCGATCAAGTTCGTCCTTGAATGAAATTTCGAGGTTTTTGGCATTTTCCATTACGCGTTCAGTGCTTATAAATAAGTCACCAGAAACTTTTTGACCCTCAACATAATCAAAGGTTATGATGTCTGTATAGTAATCGTGGTTAAGGTATTTACGGTTGATCTCCAATAGGTAGGAGTCGCTGCAAAAGATCAGGTTTAGCTTGTTTAATCTGTGCCCTTTTTCTTCACAAACTCTTTTAAACCATTTCAATAAAGGCTCTTGAGAAGGATGCTTAAAATCAACATCTTCTACATACAAATTGAGCGTTTCACTCACCGCTTAAATGTAAGTTGCACTTCGCGACCATCATTTAGGAACTCAATATGATCAGATAGACTTCTCATAATAAAGATCCCTCTCCCATAGGGCTTGTCTATGTTTTCAGGATGCGTGGGGTCCGGTATATTGTTGTAATCAAAGCCTTTCCCTTGGTCGCATACGTTAAAAAGAAGTTCATTTTCTCCCATCTCTAACAATAGATCGACCGTTTTAGTCCGGTCTAATTTGTTTCCGTGCCTTATAGCATTGTTTACTGCTTCGGTTAGCGAAACCAAGATGTTTCCATATAACTCTTCAGCTATGCTATGTTGTTCTTTGATTTGATCAACCAGTCTCTCTATTTCTGAGAGTGTTTCTACAGTTGAAGGGAATTGATGTTTTTGAATGAACTCACTTGTTGTCATGGTCACTTACGGTTAAAATAGTCTGAAACTTTACTCTTGTAAAAAGGGCTAAAGCTAGGAGGCATAGTTTTCAACAACTCTAATTCTTTTTGTTTAGACCTATTATACTCAAAAAAGTCTTCAGGGTTTCGAGAAAATTCATCAGTAAACTCATTGGACTCTCTTTTGGGGTCTTTCTCTCTTTCTCTTTGCGCTTTTTCTGACTGTAAGAGTCTGGTTAATATCTCTTGTTGCCTGAGAAGGGTTTCATTGGTAATCCTTTTATTTACAAGGTCTGTTTCGTTTTCTTCCATCATCTCACCAATTTTTTTCAATTGTCCTCCGGCATTTGTTCCCTTAGTTTCGTTTTCAAGCTCTTCAATAGCTCTTCTTATAGCAGCTTGCTTGGCGGCCATCTGTGCTAGCTCCTTACTCATTCCTTTTCCTGAGCCTTTCCCACTGCTCCCTTCTCCCTTTTTACCATTGGGCATCTTGCCTGATTTCATAGACTTTTTCAACGCTTCCATTTGCTTCCTTAACTGCTGCTGCATTTTTTTAACTCCTCCTAAGGAAGGTTTGCCACCGGGCTTTCCACCTGGTTTTTTGCATTGGCTGTTACTCTGCATCATAGATTGCATTTGCTGTTGCATTTTTTGCACTGCTTCATCAATCAGCAAAGCTAAATTGTTGATGGAAGTCATGGCGAGTTGCTGCCTGCTTGTTGCGACAGCGGTTTTTCTTTCCCCCAGCAAATCAACTGCTTTTTCCATATTTCTTTTAATAAGACCGATTTCTCGGTTTACTATAGGAGCTAATTGCAAAACACGCTTACTCAGTGCAAAAAGAGAGTCTTCAATTACCTTAGAGTCATCTTGAAGCTTGCTTTGAGTTTGTGCAAGAGCTCTATACTTGGGATCTGTCTCATCTATTCTTTTCAACTCCTCCATCACCCTTTCTTGATCAAATGAAAGCGTGATCAAGTTTTCCAAAAGCGCTCGCATGTCTTCTAAGTTCTCTTCCTGCCCTTGAGCCTGCATGTTCATTTGCATATCGCTAAGCTTTTCAGCTAGCTCATCCATGCCCTCTTCAGCTTGTTCTTGTTCCTCTCCAGACTTTTGCTTTTGGGCATTTTGTAATTCTTGGGCACTCTCCTTCATGTCCTCCTTAATTTGCTCTTCAAGACTTTCAGTTTTTTCCATTTCAAAGGGGTTCTCGAGGTCTTGGTTCTTTTTCTTAATGTCTTCTAGGTCTTTTTTTAGCTTGTCAAAATCTTCGTTGAGTTCCTCTTGCTTTTCTAGGAGTTCCTCTGAATCAGATTCTTTTTTAGCCGTTTCTTCTTTCAGTTTTGCTTGCTCCTCTTTGATTTCCTTTAGCTTTTCTTGCGCATCATTTAGTTGTTTTTCTAGTTCTAGTTGTTTAAATAGTTCTAAGTTTCGGTCGAGCTCTTTTTCAAGGTCTGCATTACTGAGTTCTATTTTTTCTAGCTCTTCTTGCATTTTTTTAGGATCCAACTTTTCCATCATTTTTTCCATCTCCTCCATTAGAGCTTTCATTTCATCGCTCATTACCTTTTCAAAAAGCTCTTGCAGCTGTTCTTGCTTTTTAACTAACTCTTCATCCATTGGGTCAAAAGAGTTTTGAAGTTGGTTCTTTTCTTGGTTTTGCTTGCTCAACTCTTGCATGTTTTCTTTTAGCTGCTTTTGCTTTTTGAGCAACTCTTCAAATTGCTTTTTCTCTTGAAAACCAAGAGTCTTCTTGTTTAAGATCTTTTCATTAAGTTTTTCAAGGTCTCGCTTAATATCCTTGCTTAGTGAAATGTTTTCTTTGATCTTTTCTTTGATTTTTTGATTGCTTTCCTCTTCTTTTTGCTTCAGTTGCTCTTTTGAAGGAGCTTTAAATGTATAGGTTGGGGTTCTGCTTGATTTCGAGCCATTTACTCCATCGTTGTCCCAGATTTCAAAATAATAACTTATTGATTCTCCTGCTTCAAGAGAAAACTCATCTAGGTTTAGATTGTGGTAGAAATCGGTTTGAGGGAGACTCGTATTGATGGAGATATTTTGTTGCTCAAAGTCAGTTGTTGCTTTGTCTTTGTTTTGCGCTTTCACGAAAAAGCTCAATCTGCTGAAACCATAATCATCTTTTACAAAGCCTTTAAAGTAGAGCAATTTTGGAGCAGTACTATCAGTTTTCACTTCAAGCTCTATACTTGGCCTTAGGTCAGGTATGACTTCTAAGTCGTACCATAATGTGTCTTTTTTAGTAAATTGTTCATTCTTAGCAACAAGGCCATATTGACCACTTTCCATGACTCGGCTTTTGAAGTAGAACGTCTCTTCAGAGACCTGAGATAATTCCTTGCTCGAATCAGCGATAAAAATCTTGAATGTGCTTGTCTCTTTAGTTTTAAAGTACCATTTAACTTCTGTCCCTTCAGGAATAACTAAATCTCCTTGATTGTGTAGCACTTCATCTGCTTGGTTTAAGTAAGTAGGAAATCGAAGCTCCGTCTTAAACGAAACCAAACTCGGTTTGGGTAAAACTTCTAATTGATATGGCTTAGAATAAAACTCACCATCAAAAATTCGAAAACTAAAAGCCTTGTCTAATGCCTTAAAAGTGTATTCATATTTTCGATCAGATACTCGATTCATCAAGTAACGCTGCCCTCCAAAAGTCACCTTCATCTGCTGAGGCAATTGTTCGCCCTCCAAAGAGATACTCAGCTTAAAATCTTCATTTTTAAAAGCTTGAAGAGGAGTGTTTTCTACTACGATACGGTAAGGAGCTAGTGGCTCAAATTCTTCTCCGTAGGCTACAATCCTTTTATTGCTTTCAGAAATCACCTCCGGACTATAAAAAAGAATACCCAATAAAACCAAGCATGGGGCAAGCAAGTACCTGAGGTATTTTTTATTCTCTCCAAAATTGATTGCCAACGAAAAAGGAACTGGTTTTAGTGTTTCTATTTTTTGAGCGATGCTTGCTTCAATCAGGTCTGTTTGATACTCTAAGGAGCTCGATCTTAATTGTAAAAGGTTTAATAGTTTGTCTTCTACTTCTTCAAAGTGTTGACCAATTATTTCGGCAGCCTGTTCATGCGTAATCCGCTTGCCCAGCGCAAAAAACTTTAAGGCTGGAACGAAAAGGTGTTTAGCAAACAGGATAAGAAAGGATAAAATACTTAAGTAAAATAGAACTGTTCTTACAGAAGAGTTGAATCTACCAAAGTACTCCAATAAACTAATGGCAACCCATATGGCGACTCCCAAACTCAAAAAGTAGATCAGGCCCCTGATTAAGGCGTTGAGGTAATACTTTCGTATAAACTCATCTAGCTTTTCTAAAAGAAGGGTGTAGGCCTTTTCGCTCATATAAATCCTCTCTTCAACTCTATTTTATTAAAAGAGGGTTGAAATTAAGCAAAATTCGTCGTTTAGAACCTGAATAATAAGCCCAGCGTGAGTTTTTGACTTGAGGGATTGCTCAACCCCAAATTCACGATTTCCCTACTTTTCAATTTAGGGTGCTTTAATTGGTTCAAGATAGTAAGCAATTTAGCTTGTGGCATTTTGGGTGAGTAGGTGTTGAGAATTAAGAAACCATCCTGTTGATTTAAAAGCTTAAAAAGGTCATGTAGCAGTGGCTCGAGGTCTGATTCGATTTTCCAGCGTTCTTTATTGCTGCCGTAACCAAAAGTAGGTGGGTCTAATATAATACCCTCAAACACATCTTCCCTCCTAACTGCTTTTTTCACAAACTTTCTTGCATCTTCCAGAATCCATCTTATGCCCTCAAGCTTGTTGATCTCAGCATTTTTACGTCCCCAATTAATAATTTGCTTCACCGATTCAACATTGGTTACTTCAGCACCACAAGCGGCTGAAACTATGCTTGCAGCGCTTGTATAGGCGAATAGGTTGAGTACCCTTTTCTTTCCTTCAATTGTTTTCAACTTATGTTGAATATATTGCCAGTTTTCTGCCTGCTCAGGAAAAAGACCCACATGCTTGAAAGCAGTTAGTTCAAGCTGGAAGCTAAGTTTTAGGTTCTCTTTTTGATACTTAATATTCCATTCGTTTTTAGGTGTTCCATTTGCTTTCCACTCTCCTTTTTTACCTTTTTTCTCAAAAAAGTACCAATCCGCAGACTCCCAAATATCCTTATTGAGTCTAGGCTTGTATTTGGCTGAGATTTCAGGCCGATTTAGAACAACTGTTCCAAACCTTTCTAGTTTTCGCTGATTACCGCAATCTAGCAATTCGTAATCTAGGCCTGAAGTATTGGAAACAAAAGGGAGCTTTTGGGGTCTATGTATAAAATCTTGCTGCCGCATTAGCTACAAACTTAGGGAAAAGAAACACTTATAAGTTTTACCTTTGTCAGCCGAAAATAAAACCAATCATATGGATCGAAAAGTACGTTTAAGATTTGCTCCAAGCCCAACAGGCCCATTACACATGGGTGGAGTAAGAACCGCTTTATACAACTACCTCTTTGCTAAAAAGCATGGAGGAGATTTTATTTTGAGAATAGAGGACACCGACCAGAACCGTTATGTGGAAGGAGCTGAAGATTATATTTCAGAGTCATTAAAGTGGTGTGGCATCATTCCAAACGAGGGTCAAGGTTATGGCGGAGACCACGGTCCATATCGACAGTCTGAACGGAAAGAGAAAGATCTTTACCGCAAATATGCGATGCAGTTAGTAGAAGAAGGCAAGGCCTATTATGCCTTTGATACTGCCGAAGAATTAGAAAAAATGCGTGAAGACCTTAAGAAAGCGGGAGTTGCTGCACCCCAGTACAATGCGATAACACGAGAGCGAATGCAAAACTCACTTTCTTTGCCAAAAGAGGAAGTTGAAAAACGTTTAGCCAATGGAGATCCGTATGTGATTCGTATCAAGATTCCAAGAAATGAGGAAGTGAAATTCCAAGATATGGTTAGAGGTTGGGTAGTAGTGCATACCTCAAACTTAGATGATAAAGTGTTATTCAAAGCTGACGGCATGCCAACCTACCACTTGGCTAATATTGTGGATGATCATTTAATGGAAATTACCCATGTGATTAGGGGAGAAGAATGGTTACCCTCAGCTCCTTTACATGTTTTACTCTATGAGGCTTTTGGCTGGAGTGATACCATGCCACAATTTGCCCATTTGCCCCTTTTATTAAAGCCTAATGGAAACGGCAAATTGAGCAAGCGTGATGGAGATAAGCTAGGTTTTCCCGTATTTCCACTTGAGTGGAAGGATCCTAAATCAGGCGATGTATCTACAGGTTATCGTGAGAAAGGATATTTCCCTGAAGCCTTTATCAATATTTTGGCTTTTTTAGGCTGGAATCCTGGAACCAATCAAGAATTATTCAGTCTGGACGAGCTAGTTGAAGCTTTTTCGATTGAAAGAGTAGGAAAAGCAGGAGCCAAGTATGATCCGGAAAAAGCAAGGTGGTTCAATCAACAATACCTAAGAGCCAAAGACGATAAAGTAATCGCGCAAGAACTCATGAAGTTTGAGTCATCCAAGCAAATTATAGGAGCCAAGGGTCTTGACTACTTAACTGCAGTTTGTGGTTTGATAAAAGAACGAGCTACTTTTTTGAAGGATATTCCTATTGAAGGACAATACTTTTTTGATGCACCAAGCGAGTATGATGAAAAAACCATTCGAAAAAAGTGGAAAGAGGGAAGCGCTGAAATCATGAAGGAATGGAGAGAGCGTTTGGAACAGATTGAGAGCTTCGATGATGAAAACATTGAAAACCAGTTTAAAGCCTTTCTAGAAGAAAAGGAAATGGGGATTGGCAAGGTTTTGCCTCTTTTTAGAGTGCTCCTAACTGGGCAAGGTATGGGACCAAGTATGTTTGCTATTGCGGCTCTTTTAGGGAAAGAAGAGTGTTTAAAGCGTATTGACAGCGGAATTGAAAGCTTAGTTTGATGCATAAAGTCTTGATCGAAAATGCGGTTTTTCACGCCAAGCATGGTCTTTTTGAAGAAGAGAATGTAATTGGTGGAAAGTTTGAAGTTAGCTTGAGTATGGAAACTGACTTTGATCGAGCAGCAAAATTTGATGATTTACATGGCACCATCAATTATGCTGCGGTTTATGAATTGATAAAAGAAGAAGTTGGCCGTCCTTCGAAATTAATTGAGCACTTAGCTCAGCGCATCATCGATCGAATCAAGCAAGAGTTTCATCAAGTTAAAGGGCTTACCATTAAAGTGAGTAAATACAATCCTCCGATTACCGGAGAAGTGGAAAAGGTAAGTGTGGTGATAGAAGATTAAACACTAGACTCTTGAATTAGCCAAGCTTTTGCTTAATTTTGACCTTCCTCAATAAAAAGGTCTCGTGGCCGAGTGGCTAGGCAGTGGTCTGCAAAACCATCTACAGCGGTTCGAATCCGCTCGAGACCTCAATACTTTTGAAACCCATCCAGCAGGATGGGTTTTTTGTTTTCAGAATGAACGCAAAGCTTGCTTTAAAGTGAAACTTCTGAAAACAAAAAGAAGCACAAAGTGCTGTTTCAAAAGTATTGAAGCACCATTTATTGAATACGGATGCCCGCAGGGAATCCTTTGAAATAAGAAATAGGAAACATTGAAAGGTGAAATAACTTTTACTGCTGCAAAAATCAGTGAAAGTGTTGATCTTACTCAAAAACGCATAGCGAAAATAAAAAACTGCTCTCAGCGCTCTTTTTTTGGGGTTGCTTGCCCGCCGAAAACGCAATGAAGGAGAGAATTCCTTTGAAATCTGAACCCAGAAATTAAAAAGTAAAAAGAGATTTTTATTATCCAATTTCTAACTTTAGGCACTTCTAACTTTCAACTCTAAACGCTACATGCCCAAAATCCTTCTAATCGACAATTACGATTCCTTCACCTACAACCTCTATCACTATTTAGAAGAGCTGTGGGAAGAAGGAGTTGAAGTGGTTCGGAATGATGAGTTGGGTTCAGTAAACTTTGAAGATTTTAACAAGGTTGTTATCTCCCCAGGTCCTGGATTACCCAAGGAGGCAGGACAACTAATGAAAGTTTTGAAGCAAATTAAGGATACCCACCAAATACTAGGCATTTGTTTGGGATTACAAGCCATAGCAGAGCTATTTGGCTATAAGCTACAAAACCTTGGAAAGGTGGTGCATGGTCAGTCAACTCAAATGAAAGTGCTAGATCCTGAAGCAACTTTATTTCAAAACCTACCACAAAACTTTAAGATTGGTCGCTATCACTCATGGGTTATGCAAGCCAAAGAAGAGGGGGAGCTAAAGCTTACCGCGTTTGATTTAGAAGGTCGAGTGATGGCTATACAACATAGCAGTTTACCCATCCATGCGGTGCAATTCCACCCTGAAAGTGTTTTGTGTGAGTATGGGAAAGAGATTTTGAAGAATTGGATGAAATAAAAAAACCCTGATTTGTCAAGCTCTCAAAAAACTCCCGAAGTTTCGGGACCACTCGAGCTGACAAATCAGGGGGTTAAATTTTAAGTACTTAAAAGTTCTAATTTTAATACCTAAAGCTCAAATTTAATTCCTTGCGCTAAAGGTAGCTCCATTCCATAATTAATGGTGTTGGTTTGTCTTCTCATATAAACTTTCCATGCATCAGAGCCAGATTCACGGCCACCACCGGTTTCTTTTTCACCACCAAAGGCACCGCCAATTTCAGCGCCGGAAGTTCCAATGTTTACGTTGGCAATTCCACAGTCAGAACCTTCTGCTGATAAGAATTTCTCCATCTCGCGCATGTTGGTGGTCATCATGGCAGAAGATAAGCCCTGAACGACCCCATTTTGCATTTCAATAGCTTCGTCTAAATTAGAATACTTCATCATGTACAAAATCGGAGCAAAGGTCTCGTGCTGCACGATCTCCCATTCATTTTCTACTTCAGCAATGGCAGGTTTTACATAGCAACCTGACTCATATCCTTCACCTTCTAAAACGCCGCCTTCAACTAGAACGTTACCGCCTGACTTTTTAACTTCCTCTAAAGCTTTAAGGTAGTTGTTTACGGCGTCCTTATCGATCAAAGGACCAACGTGATTGGATTCATCTAATGGATCTCCCAATTTGATCTGTTGGTATGCACTTACTAGATTCTCTTTCACCTTGTCGTAAATGCTTTCGTGGATGATCAACCTTCTAGTTGAAGTACAACGCTGTCCGCAAGTTCCTACTGCAGCAAATACAAGAGCAGGAATGGAAGCTTTTAGGTCGGTTGATTCGGTTAAGATCACCGCATTGTTTCCACCTAATTCTAGTAAGGATTTTCCTAAACGCTTGGCCACGGCTTGAGCCACGATTTTACCCATACGAATACTACCGGTGGCAGAGATCAAAGGTACTCGACTGTCATTGGTCATGATTTCACCAATCTTGTAATCACCGGTGATGATGCTACTGATTCCTTCCGGCAAATTGTTTTCTTTTAAAACCTCAGCAATAATGTTCTGACAAGCAATATGGCAAAAAGGCGTTTTTTCAGAGCCCTTCCAAATGCAAACGTCACCACAAACCCAAGCCAAAGCTGTATTCCAAGCCCAAACGGCTACCGGGAAGTTAAAGGCAGAAATAATTCCTACCACGCCCAGAGGGTGATATTGCTCGTACATTCTGTGATTGGGTCTTTCAGAGTGCATGGTGAAACCGTGCAGCATTCTTGATTGTCCTACGGCAAAATCACAGATGTCGATCATTTCTTGTACCTCTCCCAAACCTTCTTGGTAAGACTTACCCATTTCGTAAGAAACCAATAGACCCAGATCGGCTTTCTTTTCTCGTAACTTATTGCCAAACTGACGAACAATTTCCCCCCTTTCTGGGGCGGTCTTTTTTCGCCAAACTTTAAAGGCAGCTTGGGCAGATTTTACTACTTCTTCGTATTGTTCAGGAGTGGTTGAGTATACCGTTCCTAATTCTTTTCCATCAACTGGTGAGGAAGAGGTGATGGCTACGCCTTGGTTGTCTAGCCATTTACTTCCGGTTGAAGTGCCACTGTGATTGTCTGTTAGCCCTAAAGATTCAAAGGCCTTTTTCACTTTTGGATTGTTGCTCATGCTTCTATTTTCTGATTGATTTTTCTATTTCTTCAAAAGTACTGGAAGCATTTGCAAACTACAATCAATGTTCAAGTTTTAAGAACGAAATTGGGAAGAAATTAATTTGACCTCAATGTTATCAATTCAGATTGGGTCAGGTGTAGTGTAATTGGTTGATTATGAATATTTTTACTTGATTAACCAATTGTTTATCCAAACTATGAAGTTTCTTTTTTCACTACTCTCTTTGCTGTTTGTTGGGTTGAGCGCTTATGCCCAACAAAATGAAATATGTGGTACAGATCAGATTCATCATCAATTACTTTTAAATGATGCTGATTATGCTAGGCAAGTTCAACAGAACGAGCAATTGATTCGAAATTATTTGAAAAGCCAATCAAACCCTAAATCTTCCGCTATTCTGCAAATTCCTTTGGTTGTTCACATTGTTCATACTGGCGAGGCAATAGGAGTAGGATCAAACATATCCATGAGTCAAATAATTACTGCCATAGACACCTTGAACGCTCGGTTTCGAAATTTACAAGGAACAAGCGTTGACACTCAAATTGAATTTGTTTTAGCAAAACAAGATCCCAATGGAAATGCAACCAATGGAGTGGTTAGGGTAGATGGGTCCTCAGTACCCCTTTATTCAACTCAAGGGATAAAGTTTGGATCAGTTAATCTAGGGGCCAATCAGAGGGATGTAAAAAGTTTAAGCCGCTGGCCTAATACACAATATTATAACATTTGGGTTGTAAATACGATAAATGCAGGAACAAACTGGGCGGGTTTTGCTTACCGGCCATACAGTAACCCCAAAGATGATGGAACAGTGGTTAGACATACTGCTTTTGGAACTAGTGGAACAGCAACTGCTCCTACAAATGTTGGGAATGTACTTACTCATGAACTTGGTCATGCTTTTGACCTTTATCACACCTTTGAGGGAGACAACGATGGCACCCAATGCCCATCAATTACAAATGGCTGCGGTAGAGGTATTGGGGATTGTGTAGTAGACACAGAGCCTCATATACGAGGTTCAGGTTGTAGTTCTGGCACTAATAGTTGCAATGGGGGAAGCAGCTTGGACGACATCAATGCAAATTTTATGAATTATACTAGCCCAGCTTGTCAACATAAATTCACCAACGGACAGTCTGCTAGAATGAGAGCAGCCATTCATACCGGAAGGACTAGCCTAATTACTTCTTTCGGTGGTATTCCTCCATCAGCAAGAGTGCCCGTTGCCGCAACTTGCACTCCGTCAACTTTTAACAAAGCCAATAACTTCTATCAATTGGGGGTATATAATTTTGAGTTGAATAATGTTAAAGTGGTTTCAGATGGAACCGTAGATGAAGGGGATTACAATGATCATACAAGACATCAATTAATTACGTTAGATGCAGGAGGGTCTTATCCAATTAACGTTTCAACTGGGCCTTTCAACAATGAAGATGTAAAGGTTTTTATAGACTATAATGGAGATGGAGATTTCACGGATGCAGGAGAAAATGTATTCACCTCCGATCGAACCAATCATACTCCAATAGATACAGCCCATAGCGGAACTATAAGTATACCTAGTACAGGGATCCCATTTGATACGGTGGTTCGGTTAAGGGTAATATCAGACATGTACTATGAAACGATAAGTGGTCCTTGCTACAACCCTGACAGAGGCCAAACTGAGGATTATGCAGTTGAGATCAAAAGTGCAGGTCTTCCTCTTGGGCTTTATATCTACAAAACAATGCCTAGTTGTTCTGGTGGAAATGATGGATCTGCAATTGCAGAAGCAAGTGGAGGTACTGCTCCTTATACTTATAGTTGGAGTGTAGGCTCTAATACATCAGCAATAAACAACCTGGCTGCGGGTACTTACAGTGTCACTGTAAGCGATGCGAACGGATCCACGGTAGTTGACTCTGCTATTATTTCACAGAATCCAAGTTGCATAGCTCCTCAAAACCTAATAAGCCGTTATATTCAAGATACTTCCGTTCGGTTAAATTGGGATCCGGTGCAAGGTGCAACTTTATACAAAGTGCTTTGGCGAAAAGCCTCAGAATCAAACTGGAACCGCTATGTAAGAAACATTCCAATAGGCCGATTAGACCTTGATACCTTGCAGCCGAACACGAAATATTTTTGGGCAGTAAGGGCATACAAGCCATCTGCCGGATGGTCTGATTTTTCGAGCTTAGAGAACTTTACCACCCTTTCAGGACCTTGTGATATCCCTGATGGTTTAATGACTAATGCTATAACGGATAGTCGGGCAAGGTTAATGTGGAACGTCCAAGCCAATGCTATAAAATACCGCATTAGATATCGGCCACAAGGAGGCAATTGGGATAAGAAATTAGTATTAGGTAGCCGAGACCGTCAGTTTTTAACTTCTCTCAGCCCCTCAACTACTTATGAGTGGCAAATAAAAAGCATTTGTACTTATGGTCCCTCTTTTGGCACTACTTGGTCTAGTCTGCAAAGTTTTACTACAGATCCAAGTTCAAGTAGTCAAGCACGAGTCAAAGGCACGATTGAAGAAGCATTAAATGAAAGTCTTAGTGTTTTCCCTAACCCAAACAAGGGTGAGTTTACCATAAACTTCGATCGAGAAGTTGAGAGCACGCAAATTCGAATTACAGACATTAGTGGGCGACTAGTATATGAAGGAAGCTTCAACAAGAAAAATCGAATTGACTTGAGCCCCGAGATTAGTGAAAGCGGAGTTTACCTGCTCTTTATTCAAGAAGGAGACCAACAAACCGTGAAGCGATTGGTGATTCAGAAGTAGAGCGTTTAGAGATGTATTGCTTCGCATGCGTTATCTGCGGTCACTTCTATTTCTTCAAAAGTACTGGAAGCAATTTCAAACTACATCCAATGTATAAGTTTTAAGAATGAAATTGGGAAGAAATTAATTTGACCTCAATGTTATCTATTCAGATTAGATTAAATGTAATTGGTTGATTATAACTATTTTTACTTGACTAACCAATTGTTTTTCCAAACTATGAAGTTTCTTTTTTCACTATTCTCTTTGCTGCTTATTGGTTTGAGCATTAAAGCTCAACAAATTGAAATATGTGGTACAGATCAAAAACACCAGCTATTACTGCAAAACGACCCTGAATATGCACAACGTATTCAAGAAAATGAAATGCGCATTAACCAATATCTAAAAAGTAATAAAGTTTCGAAGTCGACAGGGGTGGTTCAAATTCCTCTAGTTATACATGTCATACATACTGGGCAAGCAGTTGGAGTAGGTGCTAATATTTCCATGGCTCAAATCAACACTGCAATTGATACTCTAAATGCTCGTTACCGCAACATGCAAGGCACAAGTGTTGATACCCAGATGGAGTTTGTATTAGCGCAAAGAGACCCCAGTGGAAATGCGACTAATGGAGTCGTAAGAGTAAATGGTTCAGGAGTAGCCAAATATGCTACAGAAGGAATAGGAGACGGCACGACCGGGGCAGCAGAGGTAAGTGTAAAAGATTTAAGCCGATGGCCCAACACCCAATATTACAACATTTGGGTAGTTACTGAAATTGAAGACAACAATGGTGGTTTTGGCATTCAAGGCTATGCTTATTTTCCGGGCGCTAGTGCTAGTGTAGATGGCACCGTGATTATGAATACTTGTTTTGGAACCGCTGGAACTGTGAATTCATGGAACAACAGAAACAGGACCTTGGTGCATGAAATTGGGCATGGTTTGAACCTTTACCATACTTTTGAAGGAGATGCAGGTGGCACAACTTGCCCTACCGGGAATGGAGATTTTGTTGCTGATACAGATCCTCATATTCGAGCAGTTAGCAATTGCCCTAGCGGAATCAATTCTTGCACAGGAGCAAGCATCGATGCTGTTACCTCAAATTTTATGAACTACTCAAGTCAAACTTGTGCTGTGAATTATACCAGCGGCCAATCTACCAGAATGCGAGCCGCTTTAGAACTACTTCGGCCTAGCTTAATTACTTCTTTAGGTGGGACTGCCCCTTCAGCTTCTTCTGTAATTGCGGCAAGTTGTACGCCTACTACAACAACTTCAAATAATTTTGGAATGGGTGTTACCAAGGTAGAACTTGGCAATGTGAAGGTAGTTTCAGGCACCTATGCGCAAGAAGGTGAATACATTGATCACACACAGCATCAATTGATAAATTTAACTGCTGGAAGCACCGATTCAATAAAAATTGAGACAGGAGGAATAAACAATGAAGATGTAGAGGTTTACATTGATTACAACAACAATGGAGATTTGACCGATCCAGGAGAAAATGTTTTTTCTTCAACAAACGGAACTTTTCACAACGGCACCATTACAATTCCAAGTTCGGCTGTTACTACAAACACTTCGCTTCGTATGAGAGTAATAAGTGATTGGTTTAATAACACAATCAGTGGGCCTTGTTATAACCCAACTTATGGACAAACAGAAGATTATGCGGTAATTATTGCCGCTAATAATCCGCTCAGCATTTCTATCAGTGCAACCGACGAAAGTTGTTTTGGCTCAAGCGATGGAAGCGCTACAGCAACAATAAGTGGAGGGGATACACCATACGCTTATTTGTGGAACACCGGGTCTACAACTTCAAGCATAAACGGCTTAGCAGCAGGAAATTACTCTGTTACCGTAACCGATAACTCTTCTTCAACTGTGGTGAGCAGTGTGCAAGTATCTTCTCCAACTCAGCTTGTTGTTTCCTTTTCAACCATTGACGCAAGCTGTAATCAAAACGATGGGGCAGTCACTACCCTAACTTCTGGTGGAACGAGTCCTTACAACTATAATTGGAATACCGGCTCGACAAGTTCAAGCATTAACAACTTACCTGCCGGAACCTATACCGTTACCGTCAATGACGCAAATAATTGTACAACAACAAGTTCAGCAATTGTAACACAGTCCTCATGTATTACTCCACCCCAAAACCTAATAAGCCGTTATATTCAAGATACCTCGGTGAGGTTAAATTGGGACCCGGTGCAGGGTGCAACTTTATACAAAGTGCTTTGGCGAAAAGCCTCAGAATCAAACTGGAACCGCTATGTAAGAAACATTCCAATAGGCCGATTAGACCTTGATACCTTGCAGCCGAACACGAAATATTTTTGGGCAGTAAGGGCATACAAGCCATCTGCCGGATGGTCTGATTTTTCGAGCTTAGAGAACTTTACCACCCTTTCAGGACCTTGTGATATCCCTGATGGTTTAATGACTAATGCTATAACGGATAGTCGGGCAAGGTTAATGTGGAACGTCCAAGCCAATGCTATAAAATACCGCATTAGATATCGGCCACAAGGAGGCAATTGGGATAAGAAATTAGTATTAGGTAGCCGAGACCGTCAGTTTTTAACTTCTCTCAGCCCCTCAACTACTTATGAGTGGCAAATAAAAAGCATTTGTACTTATGGTCCCTCTTTTGGCACTACTTGGTCTAGTCTGCAAAGTTTTACTACAGATCCAAGTTCAAGTAGTCAAGCACGAGTCAAAGGCACGATTGAAGAAGCATTAAATGAAAGTCTTAGTGTTTTCCCTAACCCAAACAAGGGTGAGTTTACCATAAACTTCGATCGAGAAGTTGAGAGCACGCAAATTCGAATTACAGATATTAGTGGGCGCTTAATTTATGAAGGAAGCTTTAGTAAGAAAAACCAGATTGACTTGAGCCCTGATATTAGTGAAAGCGGAGTTTACCTGCTCTTTATTCAAGAAGGAGACCAACAAACCGTGAAGCGATTGGTGATTCAGAGATAACAGAGAATCTAAATTACCTGAATTTAGTGTTGCTTAGCTTGGCGCTAAATTAGTTTTTATGAACCTCGGAATTTTCGCCAACTCAACTCTTTGCTTGCCTGCACTTCAGTATCTGACACAAAGCGGTCATCAGATCCAACTGATTTTGCCAAGCGGAAGTAACCCTCAACATGCTGAAACTGAGCATTACGCTCAATTATTGAATTGCCCCATTGAAAAATGGTCACAAAGTGAGCTAGAAACAAATATATTAAGTTGGATTGAAACCAATCAGCTGTCAGCCATCTTCGTTAAAACTTTTCCTTTTTTCTTCCCAACTAAATTATTAGCTCAGTGTAAAATCCCTTTTTTAAACTTCCACTATGCTCCCTTACCCCAATATCGAGGAGCACAACCGGTTTTTTGGGTGATCAAAAAGGGAGAAAAAAGGGGTGCTGTAGTGGTACATCAGTTTACAGAGAAAGTTGATTCTGGAGACATACTACATGAAGAGATATTTGAATTGAGAGCAAGCGAAACTTTTGGTACTTACCACACTAAAGCAGTCAAGCAGGCGGTAAGAGCAACTCATCAAGTATTATAAAAGCTACAAGATACAAACTGGAAAGAGCGTTTAAAAAACAAGATGAAAAAAAGGCTACCATTTGGAAAAAACCAACCTTAGAGGATGTAAAAATCAACTGAGATAAAATGTCATCTTCTGAGATCGTTCAACTTTCTAAAGCTTGCAATCCTAGGAACAAAGGGGCAATGACCGACTTAAATGGCTTTCAATTGAAGTTCATGGAAATAGAAATAGTGGATAGCGAAGCTCAGGTAAAAAAAGCTCCAGGTACTCTAGTGCTTTTGGAGGAGCCTGGTGAAATTGCGGTGGTTTGCAAATATGGCCAAATTTTGAAAGCCAATATTATATAAACCCCCAGAAGGTTATTTTACAGCTAAAAGTATAAGAAATTTGGGAATTGAACCCGGACTAAAGCTAAGCTCATAAACAGTTAGGCAGGATTGACTACATTCAAAACAGAAAGAATAAACCAATCACTTTTTATTCTAAATATGCCTTAAATACTTTTAAAAGCATAAATTTAAAAGATGCTTTATTGTTTTTACATTTGAACCCAACCAAAACTCCTCGTTAATATGAAAAGGATTATCACCATATGTTTTGCGCTGATCATATGCTTCACCGCTCAAGCTCAATTTATCAGACCGGTTTTTCATCAGCCCGAAAAGGTAAAGTCTATTAGCAATAAGGCCGAAGAGACTACTCCGATCTTGTTCAATCAAGGCTCAGAAATGCTTTACCACCGCATATATTTTTCTGAAACAGAAGAAGACGTTATAGCAGAGGGAAAAGATATCTGGTATTCTAAGCTTAAGGGGGAAGACACTGATGCATCATCCGATACAGCTTTACTTAAAAAGAGCTGGAAAGAGCCAATTCGCTTATTTCGTGATGGTGAAGTAGATGGGGTTAATGAGGTTTTTGGTATGTCTGAGGACGGTCTGAGGATCTATATGATCAACACGATGTTTACCAAAGACACCTTCAATAGAAGAGTTGTAATGCTTGAGAGAGAGCAAAAGAAAGGTAAGAAGAAGGCCTGGGACAAAGAATATCAAGAAATACAAATACCAGGTTTGATCTTTGATGGGCGCAATGTAGAGCTCTTTTTGCATAAAAGCGAAGAGATTATTCTAGCGGGAATGGCAGAGTCTATCAATTCTGATAATGAGGATATTTACATTAGCTTTAAGCAAGCTGATGGAAGTTGGTCAAAACTTCAAAACTTAGGCGAGCAGATCAACACCAACCGCTTTGAGATCACACCATTTCTTAGTGATGACAAGAAGCGCCTATATTTTTCAAGTAACGGATATGATGGGTTTGGAGGAGCTGATGTTTACGTTAGCACACGTCTTGATGACAGTTGGAAAAACTGGACTCGCCCATTAAACCTTGGCGAACCCATTAACTCGAAAGATTATGATGCTTACTTTACGGTAAGCGAAGGGAATGATATCTATTTTGTATCTGACCGAGAAAGCAACTATTATGATATATTTTATACCCGCACCACGGGCAAAATTGATATGCCGCAGGTGGATTCTATTTCTGCTCAATTCTTGTATAAATCTTTGGCTGTATCAGATGCTGAAATGTATGTGTATGACACAGATGGAAGTCTAATTGAGCTGGTTGTAACCGATGAAGAAGGTAAATTAAACTTTGTAAAACTTGCTTCTGATGAGGATTACGTTTTGAAGCTTAGTGCTGAAGATAATGCTGAACTTGTTGGTGGAGCTTTATACTTCTTAGACGATAAAGGAAATAAAGTAGAACGCTTGATCTTAGCAGAAGATGGTTTGTTTAAACCTGCTGAAAAAATTAAATCCAGAGAGATGATCCAAGGGAAGCTTGCCCTTGATCAAAAGGGAGTTTCTGCACAGGAACTTGTTTTCGAGGATGCAAATTCATTCGTTGTGGATACCATTACAACTGCGGAAGACGGTTCTTTCACTTACGCTCGTTTAGGTATGGACAGCGTGTTCTCTATGTATCCTCAAGATATAAATGAGAAAGATTATTCTAATTATGACCTTTTCTTAACTGATGAGAAGGGTAATCGATTGAGGAGCTTTTTCCTAGGGCAACAAATGGCAGGAGACGGAAAAGTTTATTTGAAGAATTTACCCTTAACCAATCAAGTTGTAAAAGTTTACGATAGTGAAGGTAATTTGATCGAGACAATCGTGACAAACGAAGACGGTTCATTCTCTTATCATAAACTTGGGATGAGTGAAGACCTGGTTTTAGAACTCGCAGCGGATGGAGACCTTGACCTAGAAGGTGGAGTGGTTTACCTTGAAAATGAGAACAAGCAGAAAAAAAGGTTTTTTATTACGAAGGATCAACGTTTAATTAGCCCTGAGTCAGGTGGAACAGAAACGCTCTATTTCGCCTTTAAGAAGCAAAAGATGGATGGTAACAACATAGCCCTAGTGGTTACAGATAAAAATGGTATTCCGATCGATACTTTGTATGCTGACGAAAACAACATGTTTACTTATCGAAAAATGAAGTTAGATGAGGTATACAACATTCAAATTCTTGGTCAGGAGAACTTAGATATTCAAGATTTAGGACTACAAATGACTGACGCGAAAGGAAATGAAAAGAGTCAAGAAGAAGTTGCTGAAGCTCAATCTACTGATGTTAAAAATGATCAAAGAACGAGCAAAATAAAAAGTTCAAAAAACAATGTTTACTATGGCTTTAATAAAGTATTGCCACTCGATGCTGAGGAAGAAAAGCTTCAATCACTAATCAATAAAGTAAAGAATAGTCAAGCTAGAGTTGTATTAATTGGACATGCGGACGGAATTGGCAGTGAAGAGATAAACCACGGGATTGCATTACAAAGAGCAGCAAAAATTAGAGAATTAATGCTCGCAGAGGGAATCTCTCCTGATCGTATTGAAGTACTATCAAAAGGTGAATCTCTTGCTGAAGACGCAACTTACGACCCTAATAACAGAAGGGTAGAGGTAAAGATTAGGAATTAAGCCACTATCGTTTAGTTAATAACGGATTAGGCAACATTAGCTTTGGCAGTCTTTATGGCTTCTAATTCATTTAGAAAGGCTTCTAGAATTTCGTAAGAAACATGATCCATCACTACAATTTTCCACCAAGATGGCATGTGTTGGTAGGTGTCTGCAACGAGCTCATATTTTTTAGCAAGCTCGCTTGGAATGGCGTTGGCTTTTATAGCAACTATATTGAGGTGCGGATTTCTAAAATATTCAACCCCTAATTCATTAAGCCTTTCACAAACAAAATCTGTTCGATTAATCAACTCTTTCATCTTTTTGACCCACCCTTCAGAACCATAATTTTTTAAGAGCATCCATATTACAATGGCGTTTGCGCCACTTCTGCTTCCGCAGAGTGTGTAATCTAAGCCTGGAACATACTGCGCAAACTCATTGGCAACATAGTGCATATACCCCTTCCTGATTAAAAACAGGCCTGTACCGTAGGGGGTTTGTAGCATCTTATGTGCGTCAATAGAAATTGAACTAATTCTAGGATGCTCAAAGTTGTGTCTTGACTCGGGATTTGTGAATGGGTATATAAAACCACCAAAAGCAGCATCCAAATGTACTTTGAATACCGCCTGATTTTGATCAAGGATTTTAACTACCGGGTCAATCTCATCCACTGAACCAAACATGGTGGTAGATACATTCAGCACTACAATAAAGTATTTGATTCCAAGTTTTGCAGCATCCTTTAGATTTGCCTTAAGGCAGTTAAGATTCATGGATCGGTCTTCAGGATTAACCGTAACAAACAGCGGGTTTAGTTGAAGTAAGTCGCAACCTTTGGTAATGGAGTAGTGAGTGTCTTCGGAAAACAGAACTCCAATTTGATCCGCTTTAGCTCCATATTCCCGCATAAAATAATTACGGTAGATCCACATAGCTTCTAAGTTAGCTTCAGTGCCACCTGTTGCTACGTAGCCGTCAACTTCGTTCCGAGGCGCCTTAAAAATCTCCTCAGCACAAATCTCGATCAATTCTTTTTCTATCGCTTGGGTACCTTTAAATATAGGTGAGCTTTGATGGTCTAATGTGTGACAACCTATGTGATTTGGATTAGCAATCAAACTTTTTAGGAAAGGGGCATCATCTAAAAATGAAGCATCTGGATAAAACTCCTTTTGATCTAAATAAGTGGCGGGTGTGCCAATTACCTCCCCTTTTGCGTAGCTAGCATTTTGCTGCAAAGCATACTCAACGTTCTGATTTATTTCTTTTCTATTTAAAGCCTTCCAGTACATAATATTCAGTTTTTCAGTTGCAACTTTCTGCTTGGTTTTGCTCAAGTTTTGGACTTACATAAGGAACACCTAAATTCATGCCTCTAAGAATGAATAGACTTCCAATAAGGATTACAAAAACTGGAATTAATTTTTTTCCCCTACTCATGATACTAGCTTTAAGTTGCTGCCCATAAAAAGCTACAGCTAACATCATAGGCAAGGTTCCGGCGCCAAAAGCTGCCATGAATAAACCTCCCTCAAAAACGGTGTTTGATGCAGTTGCTCCTGCTAAACCCAGATAAACCAAACCACAAGGCAAGAAACCATTTAATACTCCAATGGATAATAGGTTGGGGTATGAATTGCTGTTAAAACGTTTACCTAGCTTACTTTTAACGCTGTTTATAAAGCCATTTAAACCTGGGAGTTGAAGGTACTTAGAATGCGTTAGTGAACTAAAAATAACAGTGCTGATCATAAATAAGCCAACAACAATAGAAATCCATTGCTGAAGTCCTGCCAAGGCAAAGCCGTAACCGAGTAAACCAAAAATACTTCCAAGTAAAAAATAAGTCAGTATCCTACCTAAATTATACACTAGGGTGCCGTTTAATTTGCTCAATTGACTGCTCCGATCAAGAGGTAAGGCAAGCGCTATTGGACCACACATTCCAATACAATGCAAGCTGCCCAGTAATCCTATAGAAAATGCTGTCCAAACTTCCATAACTATGGTATTATGACGGTTTTTTCTGTATAATAGGCTTGCTCATTGGCAGTCCATTCTATTTTGATCAGATACTTTCCTTTAGAAAATCGCTCCAACGGAACGAGTTGCTTATTATAATTGGGATTAGCGTTGATCACGAAGTCTTTACTTTCATCTGATGGTCTAAAGCAGTGGATTTTACCTTCAACCTGAACGAGGGAATCATGTGGAAAGAAAATAGCCAAGCTCCCATTTTCAATCCCTGTTTTAAGCTTTTCGTCTAACTTATCTAGACGGTTTTTAGCATCAATCTTATCTTGGAATGCAAGCTCTTGGGCATAATAGTCCTCGGTAACAAGGTCAAACTTTTCACCAAAGCTGAGGTAGACCATTGCGATAATGAAAAGCACAAAGGCAGAATAAGTAAACGCTATTTTTGTTCCCCAGTTCATCTTCATGGCTGTTTGCGTTTTAATGGTGCCAAGAAACTAGTCTTTACTTTGTCTAGCAGTTCACCTTCTTTTGTGTAAACACCAAAATATATTTTAGAATTGCGCTGCTTTACTTCCGAAAGGTTAAGGGTTAGGAAGAACGAACCTTCTGCAATAGATTCAGATGGAATTACAAAATCTTCCGAACCAATGTATTCAACTTTCCCATCTCCATCAATTAGTTTGATCTCTGCAGGAATATCCTCAAAGGTTTTATTGATGATCTTGTAGTTGTATAAATTGCTGACCATGTTTTCCCCTCGTTTCTGGTATTGTTGACCAGGAGTTTTTAAAATGGTGGCATCTACATCTGAACGGTTAACCAATAAGAAGCTAACTAAACCTAAGAGTAATACAAGTACAATAGAGTAGCCAATTGTGCGTACGCTTAATTTCTTTTTAGTCTTATTGACAATCCCCTCTTCAGAATCATATCGAATAAGGCCCTTTGGAAGCCCTACACTTTCCATTATATGATCACAAGCATCCATACATGCGGTGCAATTCACGCACTCTAGCTGAGTTCCATTTCTAATATCTATTCCGGTTGGGCAAACATCAACGCACTGATGACAATCGATACAATCTCCTTTTCCAGCTTCTTCTCGATCTTCATTTTTCTTAAACCTACCTCTCACTTCTCCTCTGATGTAATCATAAGCTACAACAATAGAGTTACGGTCTAGCATTACCCCTTGAAGCCTTCCGTAAGGGCATGCAACCAAACATACCTGTTCTCTAAACCAGCTAAAGACCCAGTAGAAAACGCCTGTAAAAATTAAAATTGAAATCAAGCCGCTGATATGGTTCAGAGGATTGTCGGTTATAATGCTTAAAAGCTCATCTGAACCGATAATATATGCTAAAAAGGTATTGGCTATTAAGAAGGAAATGCCAAAAAAGATACTATGCTTGATTGCTCGTTTTCTAATTTTCTCCGCATTCCAAGGAGCATCTGCTAAGCGTTTTTGATGCTTAAAGTCGCCATCGATCCAATATTCAATTTTTCTGAAAACCATTTCCATGAAAATGGTTTGTGGACACACCCAGCCGCAGAATAACCGGCCAAAAACAACTGTAAATAGGACAACGAAAAGTATGCCCGACAACATGACCAAAACAAAAATGTAAAAGTCTTGAGGCCAAAATACCTGACCAAAAATGATAAACTTTCGTTCAAGGATGTTGATCAT
>CAJXMH010000011.1 GCA_913056345.1 uncultured Flavobacteriales bacterium
CCAGTACTGAGGTTTAAGTTTTCTGAACATTGAGCAACAAACCATAGGCCTCCATTTTGATCGGGAATAATGTCATTAATAGAACAATAGTCATTCAAGGGGTGGTAATACTCCCAGTGCTTCTGCCCTTGCTCGTTTAAACCAAAAAGGGCTAATTCTGTATCCCATGGTTCTGGTTGTGGGTTGTAAAATCGAGAAGTCATACCTACATAAAACATATTGGAATCTATTCTTTTGAAAGGCATATAATTGAGAGTAGCACTTTCAGCAGTATCTATTTTACCATGAGCATAACTTACGTTAACTTCTTGTAATGTGCTATTGAATCGCTGACCGGCCACTAGGTCTTCAAGATAATTTCGATTAGGGTTGGTGGTTTGAGACCATAAAAGCAAAGGGTTGATTGCAGGTCCTACACATAAAAAAGAAGTTTGATCTACTGGTTCAATTCCTGCCACAAATTCATAGGGATTGGGAGTGGTAATCAAATGAGTGGAATAGGTAGATTGTAAGGTTTGATTGGAACCCGTTATTAAATTCAGATTAGTATCAAGCTTACATATACCCGCACCAAAGGGGCGATTGGGGTTTTCTATTTGAGTTGAACTTGTTACAATGAAGTTTTGATTTGCTGCATCATAAATAGCATCTCCTAGAAAACGAAATACTCCTGTTGCATTATATTTTCTTAATTGGAAACTTTTGGTGTGAAGATCAATCTTAAAAGCAGTTGGATAAGAAAATGACTGGCCACTATATCTCACATCTCCAAATAAATAAAGATGATTGGAAAGAATAAGATGAGACTTGACAAACACTCTACTAAAACTGGAATCATAAAGTGGTAGTTTATACATTGAATCATGTGGATGAGTTTCCTTCTTGATCCAAATAGTACTGCTATCAGCTAGGTTCGCATTAAACTCACAACCATATTCATAATTTACATTATTCCAGACAAATGTATTGCCAAAAAATGTTGGAAATCTTTGCTTTATTAAAATAGGATTTAAGCTCAATAATTGCTGTGATTTATTTATGCTAATTTCCTTGTATGTCTCGCTTCCTGAAATTGATTGAAAAGTTTGATTGCTTGAAAGATATTTAAGTTTGAACGTATCGTTAGAAACTTTTGAGATGCCAATATAGAAAGATTGCATTGGCTCATTTATCCGGATGGGGTTTTGAGCATCAACATTATAAGAAGCTAGGAGGATAAAGCTTATTAGTAGAGTACTTATTCTCATAAAACCAGGTTAAGAGGGAGCCTGAATACAGGCTCCCATAGATTGCTAATAAAATTTAATTCTAAATTGGGTCAATCGGTGGGCACCAAACTCGGACGTAGCTTACCGCTTCACTACTTTCTCCTCCTTCACCAACCCTCCCTTTTCATCTTCAACCCTTAACAAATACAAAGCAGGTTTCAGCTCACCAAGGTTTAGTTCATGAATATGGCTTTGCACTCTATTTTCTTTAACCAATCGACCTTCTAGGTCATACAATTTGTAGTAAAGTGTTTGGAGAAACCCATATTGCTTGATCTTGAGTAAGTCTGCGGTAGGGTTGGGATACACTACAATTTCTTCTTGTTTTTTTTGAGGTACGGCTATGCCTACTGCTCCTATTCTGGGCCAAAAAGCCACACTGTCTACATAACCTACTTTGATGAAGCTTTCATAAGTCCCAGTACTGAGGTTTAAGTTTTCTGAACATTGAGCAACAAACCATAGGCCTCCATTTTGATCGGGAATAATGTCATTGATATAACAATAATCATTTAAAGGTTGGTAATACTCCCAGTGTTTCTGCCCTTGGCCATTTAAACCAAATAAGGCCAATTCAGTATCCCATGGTTCTGGTTCAGGATTATAAAATCTTGAAGTCATGCCCACATAAAACATATTAGAATCGATGCGTTTAAAAGGCATAAAACCTACAAATGAACTTTCTCCTGTATCTATTCTGCCATGAGCATAACTTAAGCTATTTTCCAATAAAGTTGAATTAGAACGTTGACCTGCTATAATATCATCTAAATAGTTTCCATTAGGATTCATAGTTTGCGAGGGCACCTGCAATGGATTTATTCCTGTCCCTACACATAAGAAAGAAGTTCGATCAATCGGTTCAATACCAGCCACATAATGATACGGATTGGGGGAGGCAATCAAATGTGTGGCATAGTTAGATTGTAAGGTTTGATTGGAACCCATTATTAAGTTTAGATTAGTATCAAGCTTACATATACCCGCACCAAAGGGTGGATTTGGGTTTTCTATTTGAAAGAAACTAGTTACAATGAAATTTTGAGCAATTGGATCATAAAAAGCATCTTGAAATGAACGAAAAGAAGCAAAACAATCGAAGGTTTTTATTACAAAGGTTTTAAGAGATAAGTCTATTTTAAAAATAGCAGCTTGCGAAAAATTAGAACTCTGCTTTAATGTACCAAATGCGTAGAGGTGGTTATTCAATGGTAAAGCTTTATATATATCAATGTATGCAAAACCCGAATCGGAGAGTGGAAGAAAATAGGCAGAGTCAAAAGGTTCATTTTGCTTCTTTATCCAAATCGTGCAACTATCAGTTCTACCAGAATTGTAGATTGACCCTATTTCATAACTATTATTTCTCCAATCAAAGCTAACTCCATGGTAGAATGGCATATCCTGCTTTAAGGTAGTAATCGAGCCAGCTATGATGCCTTGATGATTAATTATTTCAGTCATTTTAAATTCTTCACTTCCGCTTATTGTTCTCCAATCTTGACTCAGCTTCATATATTTTAATACTAATGTATCACCTGAAACACTATATAATCCATTAGCAAAAGATTGAGCTGGTTCATTAATGCGAATTGGGTTTTGAGCGAACATGCCTATAGAATAGAGAAGAACAATGCTTATTAAAAGATATCTCACCTTCATACGTAAAGTATTAAAGAGAGCCTGAATTTCAGGCTCTCTTAAGTTAAACAAATTTTAAATTGGGTCAATCGGTGGACACCAAACTCTGGCATAGCTTACCGTAAGTTCATGTGCAACTCCGCTTGTATTAGTTGCTTTCCCCATCATGTAATCAATCTGACTGTTTCTAGGGCTTGCAGGTGCCATGTTGTTGGCTTCTGTTATAGCTCCTGGCTCCCAAGTATTGTTAATGGCAAGCTCTGTAATGCAATTGCTACTTGCTGTACCATCCCAAATGTTGCTGCTGCTAAAACCATCTTTAGTTGCAAAAGTTACGTGAGAAAGCGAGTAGGCAATGCAATAATCATTTGCTCTAGAGCTACTACAACTCACACGTGTCAACATGCTCTCAATTCGAATAGCGGCATCTAGATTAGAGCCCCCACTACACTTTCCTAATTGATCAAGTGCCTTCCAATCATTGTCTGCAGAACAGTTTGGAAACTCTGGCTCTACATCAAACTTTAACATGGCTTGTGCATAAACTGCAATATTTCCCGGACCACTAGGATTGCCATCTAAATATAGATCAATGGCACTCACAAAAACTCCACTTCCGTGTTCAGCTTTTAATCCACTGTTGTTTATTTCCGTTGTTAAATCCGCCACCAAATCGTCATAAAGACCAAGCGCATCATTTCCTTCAACAAGCAATTCTCCTCCACTTTCAGTAATGTCTACCGTAGAAGAAAATTCCAACAGTTCACTGTGCGTGCTAACTTGCTCTAAAGTGCCTTCAGTGTGATTAATGGCCGATTCAATCATTAAAAGAGCCAAATTCCACTTCTCATCAGTCGGACTGTTACTTGACTCAAGGTCATCTGTGTAATCATTAATTAAATCATAGCTTAAACCACCTGATTTATCTTGCATTTGGATTGGCTTAAACTTTGAATTATTATTTTTAATCTTTGAATTGGTTGAACTTGGTGAATCATATTCTTTTTCGCAGCCAATTTGTGCCCCAATCAAAGCAAAACTGATCAAGGCTATTTTTATTTGATTTTTCATAATATATTGGTTTTCTAAAATATAAAATGATGAATAAGGGAGTCAACAAAAAGTGAACAGCGGTTTTCATCTTTTTTAATTACCATTCAGTTTTAAATTTTTGCTGATTCATTAAGCTCACCAAAAACGACCTCTGCCACCAAAAAACCATCTTTTTTGAATGCCATAAAACTTCCTGAAAGGTAGGTAGGTAGGTAGGTAGGTAGGTAGGTAGGTAAAATAATAGGTATTTCGTCGGCTTTCATGCCTCTAAGGTAATAGATTTCAACGACATATCAAATTGTTTCGACAAAAAACAATCTACAATACGAACAATACTTAAAAGCAATTCATTCGTAAAAGCTTAATTCAATCCCTTCTTTTTCATTCTTGTAAGTCAAGTGTTACTTTTCAATTCACTCGATCCGCTAGTAAAAAGTTTTCTCCTCTTATTCTCTTATACTTTTATTCTTTTCCTCTCTTCTTCTCTTATTCTTTTCCTCTCTTCCCCTTTCATTTAAAGTATGGCTAAGGTTTCCTATTTCTAGTTTCCTCTTTTCCCTCTCTCTGTTAACGATCTGTTAAAGAAATTAAGAAGTGGCTATGCATTGCTTACTTTTGAATCATTCAAAAAAAATAACATCATGAAAAAACTAACAACTACACTTACATTATTCTTTTTTGCAATCGCAAGCATCTTTGCTCAAGAAGCCAATTCAGTTGAAGCAGCCGGTGGCGCTGAAATGACTTTTGAAAGCGAGGTAATCGATTACGGAACCATCGCTCAAAATGCTGACGGGGTGAGAACCTTTAAATTTAAAAACACAGGTACAGAACCTTTGATTATTTCCAATGCGAAAGGTTCATGTGGATGTACGGTTCCTACTTGGCCAAAGAAACCGATCAATCCAGGTGAAAGCGCAGATATCAAAGTAAAATACGCTACTAACCGCTTAGGGCCGATCAATAAATCGGTTACAGTTATGTCTAATGCCAAAGAAAAAACCAAGGTATTGCGCATTAAGGGAAATGTAATTGAAAAGAAAACAACCCCTGTAAAAGAAGAAAAAGGAATGACTCCTACTGCTCGATAGAGTAGCAAGAAAAGGATTTTAACCAAACCGCTAAGAACTGCAGTTCTTAGCGGTTTTTTGTTTTTCTTTTCTGTTAAAATAGTCTCATTTTTGTTCATCTAAAAAAACACTGCTATGCCAACAATCTCTAGAAGAGGTCAAAACATGCCTGAATCTCCCATTCGTAAACTAGTTCCTTTTGCTGAAAAAGCAAAAACACAAGGAAAGGAAGTGATTCACCTCAATATTGGTCAGCCCGACATTGAAACTCCTCAAGTCGCCCTTGATGCTATTAAAGCCATCAATATGGAGGTTTTGGAATACAGTCATTCGGCAGGTACTGAATCTTACCGTAAGGGCCTTGCCAAGTATTACGACCGAGTTAGCCCGGGTGTAAGTGCAAGTGACGTAATGGTAACCACTGGCGGTTCAGAAGCTTTGTTCTTCGGTTTTACGGCTTGTTTGAACCCAGGAGATGAAGTAATCATACCAGAACCCTTTTATGCGAATTACAATGGCTTTGCAGAAACCACAGGAGTTAAAGTAGTTTCAGTTAGCGCAAGCATAGAAGATGGTTTTGCCCTGCCACCCATTGCAGAATTTGAAGCTAAAATCACAGATAAGACCAAGGCTATTCTAATCTGCAACCCAGGCAATCCTACGGGATACCTTTACAGTGAAGAGGAACTAAAGCAACTTGAAGCGATTGTAAAGGAACACGATCTGTTTCTTTTTGCAGATGAGGTATATCGCGAATTCTGCTATAATGGCAAGACACACCACTCCGTTTTAAACTTAAAGTCGATCGAACAGCAGGTAATCATTGCTGATTCAGTTTCAAAGCGCTACAGCATGTGTGGAGTAAGAATTGGTGCTATGGTTTGCCGAAACAAAGAGGTAATGCAAACGGCTCTCAAGCTCGCACAAGCAAGACTAAGTCCGCCTTTGCTTGGTCAAATTGCAGCTGAAGCTGCACTTAAAGCTCCCGATAGCTACTTTGAAAAAGTAAGCGCAGAATACGTAGGAAGAAGAGACCTTTTAGTTGATGGACTTAATCAAATAGAGGGTGTTTTTTGCCCAAAACCTGGAGGGGCTTTTTATGCTGTTGCTAAACTTCCGGTTGAAGATACAGAGCATTTCTGCCAATGGATCTTAGAAGACTTTGAACACAATGGTCAAACCGTTATGATGGCGCCGCTAAGTGGTTTCTACTCTACTCCCGGACTGGGCAAACAAGAAGTACGATTGGCTTATGTATTAGAGAAAGACAAACTCAAACAGGCTTTAGTATGCCTTGAGAAAGCCTTAGAGATTTATCCGGGCCGGGTCAAATAAAGCAGGATGGATATTTTCGAGGCCATTATTTTAGGCGTAATTCAAGGTTTAACCGAATTCTTACCTGTATCTTCTAGCGGACACCTAGAGCTGGCTAAAGCCATATTAGGGGACGAATCATTACCCGAGGACAGTTTACTGTTTACAGTAGTGCTTCACTTTGCTACCGCCCTCAGTACAATAGTGATTTTTAGGAAAGACATTTGGTTAATTCTTAAGGGTTTGCTTCAATTCAAATGGAACGAGGATGCTCAATTTTCACTTAAGATCATTCTCTCCATGCTTCCTGCAGTTTTTGTAGGTTTATTTTTTGAAGAAGAACTAGAGTCTCTTTTTGGCGGACAAATTTTACTAGTGGGCTGCATGCTTTTGCTAACTGCCTTTTTACTTTTACTAGCAGATAGAAGCAAAAGCACCAATAAAAAAGTCAGTTTTAGCAATGCTTTAGTAATTGGTCTGGCTCAAGCTGTAGCAATTTTACCGGGCATATCACGTTCAGGTGCTACCATCTCAACCTCAGTTATCTTAGGAAACGATAAAAGCAAAGCTGCCCGTTTTTCATTTTTAATGGTCGTTCCCTTAATTCTTGGTAAGATGGCCAAGGATATCCTTAGCGGAGAAATAGATTATGGAAATGACCAACTCATTCCACTATCTTTTGGATTTCTTGCTGCTTTTGTTTCCGGTCTGGTGGCCTGCACCTGGATGATCCGTCTGGTACGAAATAGCCAACTGAAATATTTTGCACTTTACTGCTTAGTGGTTGGCGCATTAGCAATAGCAGTATCGCTTTACTACTCATGAGTTTCGTTTCAAACACTTAGTGAATAATCATTACCTTTGGAAGATGAAGATTTTTAGTTTCCTTATTGCCTTTTCATTTCTTGTACCTCTTTCGGCAACCCCTCTAGAGGAACTTAGAAAAGAATACATGAAAGCCCTAAGTGACGCTGATCAAGCTCCTGAGGTTTATGAATTATTCCTTAAAGTTGAGAACCCTTCAGCAAAAGTATTAGCCTACAGAGGTGCTTTAGAGGCTATTTTAACCCGCACCACCTACAATGTATTCAAAAAGGTTAACTACCTAAAAAAGAGTAAAAAGTCTTTTGAAGAGGCAGTTAAGAAAGACCCCAACAACCTTGAAATTCGCTTTATGCGCTTAGCGGTAGAACATGAAATACCTGACTTTTTAGGAATGAGCGAAAACATCGAGTCTGATCGTGAATTTGTGATTAAAAATATAGATCGCTTTAAGGCGGAAAATTTCCCTAAACCAATATGCAAGCAGATCTTATCGTTTATGAAAAAGTGTAACTACTTTACTGCAAACCAAATTCAAAAATTTAAAGGCCACTTGGCTTTGAATTAAACTTTTCCAGCCATGTTGAAATTAGCAAGCACTTTATTGGTGCTCATTTCCCTTAACTCCTCTTGTTTTTTAATAAACTGCGTAGAAGGAAAAGGCGAGATCATTGAAAAGAAGTTAAAGATTGAGACCTTCAATAAATTGAGTTTAAATGGATCGCATAAGATTTTTCTCAGCCAAGGAAATAACCAAAGCGTGATGATCAAAGCTCAAGAAAACATTATTCAATTGCTCAATCAAGAAGTTTCAAAAGGCAAATGGAATATTGAGTTTGAACAGTGTGTAAAAACAGATGAATCAATTGAGTTTTATGTTACAGTAGTTGACCTTAAAGAACTTGAAATTGATGGTTCAGGAAGTATCATGGGTAAAACACCCATTAAAACGGAAGAATTAGATCTAGAAGTAAATGGATCAGGTGAAATGATCTTAGACCTTTTTGATGTAAAGGAGTTAGAAAGTGAAATAAATGGCTCTGGAGACCTCAAGTTGAGTGGAAATGCCAAAGACCATATAATTGAGATCAATGGCAGTGGAGATGTGAAAGCTTTTGATTTAAAAACCGATCAAAGTCGTATTGAAATTAATGGCTCGGGTGATGTTGACATTCATGTCTCCTATGAGCTAGAGGCAGAAATAAATGGCAGCGGAGATATTAGCTACAAGGGTGGTGTTAAAAACCTTAACACTGAAGTTAACGGCTCTGGAGATATTAAGCAATTGAATTAAGCTACTATTCGGGGTAGATCAGGTAGCGTTTCCGCATAGCTCTAAAATCACTTAAGCCTTTTTGCCAAGAGGCCCGTATTTCGGCTGCAGTCATACCCTGCTTTATTTGTTTTTCTAAATTCCTATTACCAGCCAATAAGGTAAAAAAGTTTGTAAAAAATGCTTCTTTTTTTGGGTAAGCCTGATAAGAATCAATCAGATAAGTTAGGTTTAAACTATCAGCAGCAAACAAAGTGGTAAGGCTCCGTGACTTGAAACTTCTACCATAGCACTTTTGGCCTTTTAGCTTTGGTGACTTGGCTCCCTTAGTTGGTTGTGGAATAAAGGAGTATTCTAAGTCTTTAAACTTAGGATGCCCAAATTGTTGAAAGGGTTCTGATGTGCCTCTGCCAACACTTATGGGCGTACCTTCAAATAAGCACAAACTAGGATACAAAAGCACCGCCTTAGTGTTAGGTAAGTTTGGTGAAGGAGGTGTTGTGATCTCATACAGTTGATTCCGATCATAATTTTGACATACAATAAGCTGTAACTCACATTTTACTTGATTGGACAACCAGCCCTCTTGGTTGATCATCTTAGCGTACTCCCCAATTGTCATTCCATGAACTATTGGCACTTCATGCATGCCGACAAAGGATTGATGCGCTTGCTCTAAAATTGGCCCATCCACATAATGTCCGTTCGGATTTGGACGGTCCAATAAGATTAAAGGAATCTTATTTTCAGCTGCTGCCTCCATCACATAATGCAGCGTGGAAATGTAGGTGTAAAATCTAGCCCCTACATCCTGGATGTCAAAAAGTAAAACATCAAGGCCTTCCAACTGCCTTGCGGTAGGTTTACGGTTTTTACCATATAGAGAAATCACGGGCAGACCTGTTTCAACATCAATTCCATCAGCCACTTTCTCACCCGCATCGGCATCGCCCCTAAAACCATGCTCAGGGCTAAAAACCTTCACTACAGTTAAATTAGCAGCCAATAAACTATCAACTAAGTGTATTCCATTTATTAAGGAAGTATGGTTTCCAACAAAACCAATACGCTTTCCTTTAAGTGAAGGAAAATACAATTGGGTTTGCTCTGCTCCTATTAAAAGCTTTGGCTCAACCTTTTTATTTTGAGTGTTTTGGGAGCATGCTGCTTGGCTCAATAAGACCGTTAATAGAAAAAACAGCAAATAAATGTTTTTCCAAGAATGCAGCCTTGAATCTTTACTTTTGTTTCTCATTCTAGCGTACCATCACTTTGGGATTTGAACTTTATTTTGCAAAAAGAATCATCCGAGGCGGAAAAAATTCCTTTTCTAAGCCAATAATACGCATTTCAATATTAGCGATTAGCTTAGGTATCGCCATGATGACCATTTCTTTAGCCATAGTTGAAGGTTTTCAAGAAGAAATTGAAAAGAAGGTAGTGGGTTTTGGATCCCATATCCAAATCACAAATTACCAATCAAAAGGCATGCTAGAAAGTAAAGGTATTAACCGTAATAGAGCGGCTTATGCTGAAATAAGAGCCATAGAAGGAGTTGAGCACGTGCAAGCCTATGCCTACAAAGGGGCAATTTTGCAGGCTAACGAAACCAATTACGGAGCTGTCTTAAAAGGCGTTAGCTATGATTACAACTGGGACTTTTTTACCCAATACCTTACAGCGGGAAAACGCCTCAATCCCGACTCTCAACAAGTTGACCAAGGAGTAATTTTATCTGAGCACATCGCCAATAAATTACAATTAGAAGTTGGTGATGATTTGCTGATCTATTTCGCACAACAACCTGCACGACTGAGAAAATTACAAGTAAAGGGTCTGTACAATACCGGTTTGGGAGAAATGGATGAGCAAATCATTTTGATAGACTTAGCACATATCCAAAAAATTAATGGTTGGGATGAAGAGATTGTTGGTGGCCTTGAAGTGCTCATAAATGACCTAGATGATATAGCTAGCCTTAATGAACAAGTTTATCAAAAGGTAGATTACGATCTGAGCACTCATCCTATTACTGATACAAGACCTGACATTTTTAATTGGTTGGAATTACAAGATGTAAATGTGATCATCATCATTTCCTTATTGGTCTTAGTTTGTGGTATTGATATGATTTCTGCCCTACTCATCCTGATCCTCGAAAAGAGCAAGCTTATCGGAATATTAAAAGCTATAGGTGCGAAAAACAAGAGTATCCGAAAGGTATTTATTTACCATGCAGCATATCTAATCATTGCAGGTCTAGTGATTGGTAACTTCTTAGGCATTGGCCTTAGTTTGCTGCAAGAAAATTTTGGCTTCATGCGCCTACCTAAAGAAGCATATTTTATTGATCAGGTTCCCATTAAACTAAACTTTGGCAAATTGCTCCTACTAAATTTAGGCACACTCGCGGCTTGTTTGTTAATGTTACTCATCCCTTCAAACATTGTGGCCTCAATTAGCCCGGTCAAAACTCTTCGTTTTGATTAAAAACAGCCCAAAAATAAGCTTAAATTAAAGCAGCAGTTTGAGCCTTACCGAATGGCTTTACTTAACTTTGTAAGTTGAAACAGTTTAGCATGAAATATTACAATAATATACTCGAAACCATAGGCAACACACCTTTGGTAAAATTCAATAAACTCACTAAAGATATTCCGGCAACGGTTCTAGCCAAGGTTGAGACCTTCAATCCGGGACATAGCACTAAAGACCGCATGGCTCTAAAAATGGTTGAAGATGCCGAAAAAGCAGGTTTATTGAAACCCGGTGGAACCATCATTGAAGGAACCTCAGGAAATACGGGAATGGGTTTAGCTTTAGCGGCTATTGTGAAAGGATACAAATTGATCTGCACCCTAGCCGATAAACAGTCAAAAGAGAAAATGGATATCTTAAGAGCAATGGGCGCAGAAGTTATCGTTTGTCCAACCAATGTAGCTTCAGACGATCCACGTTCTTACTATTCTGTTGCTCGAAAATTGAACGAAGAAATCCCCAATTCCTTTTATCCCAACCAATACGATAACCTATCTAATCGGACGGCTCATTACGAACAAACTGGTCCTGAGATTTGGGAACAAACAGAAGGAAAGATTACGCACTTTGTAGTTGGAGTTGGTACAGGAGGAACTATTTCAGGTGTAGCTAAATACCTAAAAGAAAAAAATCCCGATATCAAAATATGGGGAATCGACACCTACGGTTCGGTCTTTAAAAAGTACCATGAAACTGGAGAGTTCGATGAAAATGAAATCTACTCCTATATAACAGAAGGAATTGGAGAAGACATACTACCAAAGAATGTTGACTTCGACCTTATAGACCATTTTGAAAAAGTAACAGACAAGGACGGTGTAATTATGACTCGTCGCTTAGCCCGCGAAGAAGGGTTCTTTATGGGTAATTCTGCAGGATCAGCAGTTGCCGGTCTACTCCAATTGAAAGACCAGTTAAAGGAAGATGATGTGGTAGTCGTGCTTTTCCACGATCACGGTAGTCGATATGTAGGTAAAATGTTCAACGACGATTGGGTAAGAGATCGTGGCTTTATGGAAACTGAAAAAGTTAATGCCATGAGCTTGATCAGCTCGCATAAAGGAAAGCGCTTGATCACAGCTGCACCCGATGAGACCCTTTGTGAAGTGTTGAATAAAATGACAAAATATGATATTTCGCAAGTGCCTGTAAAAGATGGCGATGAGTTTGTTGGCTCCATTAATGACTCCATCTACACGCGTATGATCAATGAACCTGAGCTCAAGGATACCGCAGTGAAAGAAATTATGGAAGCCCCTTATGAGTTCGTAGATGGTAATTCTTCTTTAGATGAGATTGCAAAGAAAATTGACAAGAAACACAGAGCAGTCATGGTGAAAGATCGCTCGGGAGAAGTTAACATCATAACCATTCAAGATATTATCGCTTCATTAACACCCAAAACATAGCACCGTTAAACTGTTGCTTTTAACCGAATAAAAAAGAAGCGCTACCCGGTTTTTTTATTTCACTACTTTTAAGTTGTAGAAATTTTTTATGAGAAAAGCCTTTAGCCTAATTTGTTTGCTGTTAGCACTGCAACTTCAAGCTCAAAAGATTGGCTTGGTGCTTAGTGGTGGTGGAGCATCAGGTATGGCGCATATTGGTGTTCTAAAGGCGCTTGAGAGCAATCAAATTAAAGTTGACTATATCGTTGGAACATCAGTTGGTGCTCTAATTGGGGGCTTGTATGCTTCAGGCTACTCCCCTGAACAAATCGAAGCGATAGTTACTTCGAAAGACTTTAGAAATTCAGCCAATGGCGAAATAAAGTCTAAGTACGCTTTCTTCCTGAAGAAAAGTGATCCCAATGCCAGCATGATTAGCTGGAACTTTAAGGTAGACTCACTTTTTGAAGCCAATATCCCCACAAACTTTGTTTCGCCTACTTCAATTGATTTTGGTCTTCTCAAGTTATTTGCCCAAGCAAATGCCACAGCAAATGGAGACTTTGACCAGCTCATGATTCCCTTTAGGTGTATTGCCTCCAACATAAGTGAACGCAAACAAGAAGTTCTTGCTGAGGGTGACCTAGCGTCTGCAATTAGAGCATCTATGACTTACCCTTTTTACCTTTCACCTATAACCTTAAATGGAGACTTGATGTTTGATGGTGGACTTTACAACAATTTCCCGGTAGATGTGATGTGTAAGGAATTCCAGCCCGACTATATCATCGCATCTAACGTAAGCACTGAAACTCCTCCCCCTGATCCTGATAATTTGATCTCACAAGTAAAAAGCATGTTGATTAAGAGTCCTGACTACAAGATTGACTGTGCGGATGGTGTCATAATCAATTCTAATGTTGAAGATATTTCGACTTTTGACTTTTACCACAATCAAGATGCTATTCAAAGAGGTTTTGAAAGTTGTCAGAATTCAATGCCAGAAATTATGTTGACGGTCAATGCTAGCGAGAAACAACTAATTGACTCAACTAGACAAAGCTTTCGCAAAAAGCATCCTGAATTAATTTTTAACGAACTTGATTTTAGCGGGCTCAATAAAAACCAAACCAAGTACTTCAAAAAACGGCTTCAAGCAACTGGACAGCAATTCAAGGCAGAAAATTTGGAAAAAGAAATTATGATGCTAGCCTCTGATGAAAAAGTCAAGAGTATTTATCCTGTGGCACAATTTTCACCTTTGGATACCGCCTTTAAAGTTTCCTTGGAAGTGAAAAAAGAGAAACCCTTCAAAGCGAGTTTCGGCGGAATAATTTCTACCAAACCTTTTAGCACCGGCTTTTTTGAGCTCGACTATAATGTTTTAAAATCTACTGGGCTAAAGGCACATGGTAACATATACTTTGGTAGTTTTTATAGTTCAGCGGAAGCAGGATTGAGATGGGATGTTCCTTTCGATTTTCCTTTTTACATCGAATCCCAGTTTACTGTTAATCAGTTCGATTATTTCAACTCAAATTCAACTTTTATCGAGGAAAATGATCCGCCTTACATCATTGATTCTGAAAATTACTGGGAGAGTTCCATCAACCTACCTGTTCTCACCAAAGGAAAACTAAGTTTTGGTGCTGCATATGTCTGGCAAGAATTCGATTATTATCAAAGTGACAATTTTGAGCGTGGAGACACTTCAGACATTACTTTATTTGAAGGATACAGCACTTTTGCAAAGTATGAATTCAACTCTCTTAACAGAAAAATGTATGCCAATAAAGGAAGTAAACTAAGCTTCCGATTTAGATACATGGACGGGAGAGAAAATACTACGCCTGGATCTACGGCAGAAATCAAAGAGCCGAGCCGGGATCAACATGACTGGATTACCATTCAACTGAACTATGACAAGTACTTCTTTAGCAACGGAAACTTTCGTCTAGGCACCTCTTTGCATGGGGTTTATTCAGACCTTCCTTTCTTTCAAAACTATACCGCTACCATTCTTTCGGCACCTTCCTTTAATCCCCTACCAGAAAACTTTACCCTTTTTAGAGAAGAGTATAGAGCGATTAGTTTTCTTGGCGGAGGAGCAAAAGCGATCTACAGTTACCGTGATTTGATCGACTTTAGGTTAGAAGCATACGTATTTCAACCCTACCAATCTTTATCAAGAGGAATAGATGGATCAGTTAGTTTGGGGCAGGAGGTATCTAATCGAGAATACATAGGAACATTCACTGCAGTCTATCACAGCAGGATTGGCCCGCTTGCAGCAAATCTAAATTATTTCCAAAGCGGTACACCCGAGCTCAGTTTTTTAATGCATTTTGGCTATCTTATCTTCAATAAAAGAGCAAAAGATTAAAAAGTGAGCTTAATGAAATTTATTCATCAGTTACCAAATTGGCCCTTTACCCTTTTTTGCGTTTTTATTATTTGGGTCTTACTGAGGTTTCAAGTTTTCACACCCACACATACAAGTTGTGCTATAAAAGCCTATACGGGTTTAGACTGTCTGGGCTGTGGCACCAGCAGCAGTATACATCATATATTGAATGGGAATTTTGTCCTTGCATTAGAAGAGAATCCACTAGGCTATCTGGCAATTTTGTTGGGTGTCACTTTCGGTATTTTACTATTAATTAAAAATATAAATCATGGAAAATTTAGAAAGGCCAATCCTTGAGGGATATTCCTTAAACCCCTCTCTATATTTAAAGAAAGCATGGGCTTCATTCAACCAAGAAGCTGGCACTTTTATTGGCATGACGCTGCTCTTTTTTGTTTTACAAATTGCTTTGTCATATATCCCTTTCTTATCCTTACTATCCAATTTTGTTACTTCTTGCTTCACAGCAGGATACTACATTTACCTTAGGAATATGGAAGATAGTAATCAGCAAGCTAAACAGTTCTTTGATGGCTTTTTATATTTTAAGGACATTTTCCTTTATCTCATAACTTTCCTATTATTGTTGGCGCCTGTCATTATCTTGATACTACTCGTCGCTTTACCTTCAACAGAGTTCATTGGGAGTTTTGTGGGTGCCATAACAAGCGATCAGCCTGCATTAGCAATAGAGAATCTAGATTTCCCCAATTTGCCAATAACGTTTTCCATAGGTGTTATTATTTTGGCGCTACTCGCCATATACCTGAGCGTTTCATACCTCTTTGTTTTGCCGCTTATTGTTGATGGTAAACAATCCTTTTGGACAGCGATGGAGTTAAGCAGGCAAACTGTGAGTCAGCGTTTTTTAGAAATTCTAGCCTATTTAATTGTGACAATCATAGCTTTCTTTCTAGTAAGTATTGTAACCTGCTTCGTTGGTGCTTTAGTAGCTTCTCCTCTTTTATACTGTATTCTTTTTGAGGCTTATAAGGATGTTTTCAGTCAGCATGAAGCAAATAGTGAAGATGAAAATCACTTAATAGATCAGGAATAAATCAAAATCTAGCGTATAAAAAAAGGCCTTCTTTTGAAGGCCTTTTCTATTTTAAATATGAAATTGATTTAAGCTTCTGCTTTTGGTCCTCCAAAATTCATTGGAAATTGCGGACCATCAGCATCTTTAATTTCTCCTTGCTGCGATTCAAACTTTGAGATATTGTCTTGCAAAGCTCTCATTAAACGCTTAGCGTGCTGGGGAGTCATCATGATGCGTGACTTAACCTTTGCCTTTGGTAGGCCAGGTAACACTTTTATAAAGTCAAACACGAATTCTGAATTAGAATGGCTAATGATTGCTAAATTGGAATAAGTCCCTTCAGCTACCTCCTCATTCAATTCTATGTTGAGTTTGTCTCCCTGTTGTGGGTTATTGTTATTATCGTCACTCATATTGCTTATTCTTTAAGATTCAACTTCCTCACTAACACTTTCAACAGATGTTAGCTTTTCGTACTCAGATTTTGAGCCAACCACATAGTCTTGAAAGTCTCTAGTACCTGTACCTGCAGGAATCAAATGTCCTACGATTACATTTTCCTTCAAGCCTTCTAAAGTATCCTGCTTTCCATTAACAGCTGCTTCATTCAATACTTTAGTTGTTTCTTGGAAAGAAGCTGCAGAGATAAAGCTATCTGTTTGCAGAGAAGCTCTTGTAATACCCTGAAGCACAGAATTAGAAGTTGCAGGCACTGCATCTCTTGCAGTAACCACTTTCTTATCTTGACGCTTCAGCTTTGAATTCTCTTCTCTAAGTTTACGTGGCGATACGATCTGACCTTGTTTTAAGTCCTCTGAATCACCTCCGTCTTCTACAACTTTCTTACCGAAGATCCAATCATTATCTTCTGCGAACTCAGTCTTGTTTACAATTTGCTTTTCTAAGAAGCGAGTATCCCCCGGATCTTCAATGATAACCTTACGCATCATTTGACGCACGATCACTTCAAAGTGTTTGTCGTTGATTTTCACCCCTTGTAATCGGTATACTTCTTGCACTTCATTTACTAAATACTCTTGTACTTGAGTAGGACCTTTAATTGCTAGGATATCAGCAGGTGTAATTGCCCCATCAGATAGTGGAGTACCTGCTCTTACAAAATCGTTTTCTTGCACTAGGATGTGCTTAGAAAGATTGATCAGGTATTTTTTGATTTCACCAGTTCTAGATTCAACTATAACCTCTCTGTTACCCCTTTTTATTTTACCGAAACTTACAATACCGTCAATTTCAGACACTACCGCAGGGTTAGATGGGTTTCGAGCTTCAAAAAGTTCGGTTACCCTTGGTAGACCACCTGTAATATCACCTGACTTACCAGAAGTTCTAGGGATTTTTACTAAGGTCTTACCTGCTTCAATCTTATCTCCTTCTTGCACCACAATGTGGGCACCTACAGGTAAGTTATACGTCTTAATTGCTTCCTTCTTGCTATTTAAAAGCTTGATCTCAGGAATCATTTTCTTATCTCTAGTCTCAGTAATTACTTTTTCTGTAAAGCCTGTTTGTTCATCAGACTCTTCTTTGTAAGTAACCCCTTCTGATAGATTCTCAAATGCTACCGTACCTGGAAGTTCAGCAATAATCAATGCATTGTATGGATCCCAATGGCAAATCAAATCACCTTTCTTCACTTTTGCGCCATCATTCTTTTCTAGTATAGACCCATAAGGAATCATGTTAGTTGTAAGCGCAATTTTTGTTTTAGGATCTAAAATTCTTGCTTCTGCAGAACGTCCAACTACAATGGTAACTTTTTTACCATCACGATCTTCACCTTCAACAGTTCTTAGCTCATCTATTTCTAAAACACCATCATATTTTGCTTCAACTCTAGACTCATCGGCAATTTTAGAAGCTGTACCACCCACATGGAAGGTACGAAGTGTAAGCTGAGTACCAGGTTCTCCAATAGATTGAGCAGCAATAACTCCAACTGATTCTCCTTTTTGCGCCATTCTACCTGTAGCGAGGCTACGTCCGTAACATTTAGAACAAACCCCACGTTTCATTTCGCAGGAAAGAACTGATCTCATCTCAACCTCATCGATTGGTGAGTCTTCGATTGCTCTCGCAACTTCTTCTGTTACCTCATCACCTGAAGCGATAATAAGGTCACCTGTATTTGGATGGAAGATATCATGAACAGTAGTTCTACCTAGAATACGATCGTAAAGTGATTCTACTTCCTCATCGTTCTTCATCAAAGCAGAAATCATCGTTCCTCTTAGAGTTCCACAATCTTCTGCTGTAATAACTACATCTTGAGAAACGTCTACAAGTCGACGCGTTAAGTAACCTGCATCGGCTGTTTTCAAGGCAGTATCGGCAAGTCCCTTTCTAGCACCGTGGGTAGAAATAAAGTACTCAAGAATAGAAAGTCCTTCTTTAAAGTTAGAAAGAATCGGATTCTCAATAATTTCTTGTCCTGTTGAACCAGATTTTTGTGGCTTAGCCATCAATCCTCGCATACCTGACAACTGACGAATCTGTTCTTTAGAACCACGAGCACCAGAATCAAACATCATGTAAACTGAGTTAAATCCTTGGTTGTCGTTTTTCAAACGATCCATTACCGTATTGGTAAGTCTGGTATTAGTATGGGTCCAGATATCAATGATTTGGTTATATCGTTCATTGTTAGTGATGAATCCCATATTATAGTTATCCCAAACCTCCTGAACTTGCTGCTCAGCTTTCTGCATCATTTCTTCCTTGGCATCAGGAATAATAACATCTCCTAGGTTAAAAGATAAGCCACCTTTAAATGACATGTTATAACCAAGTGTCTTGATCTCATCAAGGAAATCAGCAGTTTGATCCACTCCTGATACCTTTAATATCTCACCAATAATATCTCTTAAAGACTTCTTGGTTAATAGTTCGTTAATGAAAGGCACAGCCTCAGGCACCACTTGATTAAAGATAACTCTTCCACAAGTAGTTTCAATCAATTCTGATTTACCACCTTTAGTAATTCTTACTTTAATCTTAGCATGAATATCAAGGCGACCTTCGTTCTTTGCTATGATAACTTCTTCTGGAGAATAAAAGGTTTTACCCTCTCCTTTGATGGTTTTATTTTCATCACTTGCGCGCTCTTTGGTCAAATAGTAAAGACCAAGCACCATATCCTGAGAAGGAACCGTAATTGGGGAACCATTAGCAGGATTCAAAATATTATGCGAAGCAAGCATTAATAACTGTGCTTCAAGGATAGCAGCGTTACCCAATGGCAAATGAACCGCCATTTGATCACCATCAAAGTCAGCATTAAAAGCTGTACAAACGAGTGGGTGTAGACGAATAGCCTTTCCTTCTATCAGTTTTGGCTGAAATGCTTGAATACCTAATCTGTGTAGAGTTGGGGCTCTGTTTAGTAGAACAGGATGACCTTTCAATACATTTTCTAGTATATCCCAAACAACAGGTTCTTTCTTGTCAACTATTTTCTTAGCCGACTTTACAGTTTTCACAATACCTCTTTCAATCAGTTTTCTGATGATAAAGGGCTTGTAAAGTTCAGCTGCCATGTCTTTAGGCAAACCACATTCATGTAGTTTTAGATCTGGTCCAACTACGATAACTGAACGTGCAGAATAATCAACACGCTTACCCAATAAGTTTTGACGAAAACGTCCAGACTTACCTTTTAAGCTATCACTTAAAGATTTTAAAGCTCTGTTAGAATCTGTTTTTACTGCTGAAGATTTTCTCGAGTTATCGAAAAGAGAATCAACCGCTTCTTGAAGCATTCTTTTCTCATTTCTAAGAATTACTTCAGGTGCTTTGATTTCCATCAATCGCTTCAAACGATTGTTACGAATAATCACTCTTCTGTATAGGTCATTTAAATCAGATGTAGCAAAACGACCCCCATCTAAAGGAACAAGCGGACGTAATTCAGGTGGAATTACAGGTACCACCTTAACAATCATCCATTCTGGCTTATTCTCAATATGTTCGTTGGCTTGTCTAAAAGCTTCTACAACTTGCAGACGCTTTAAAGCTTCATTTTTACGTTGTTGAGAAGTTTCCGTATTTGCTTTGTGTCTTAGCTCGTAAGAAAGTTCGTCTAACTTCAATCTTTTTAGACATTCAAACAAGGCCTCAGCACCCATTTTAGCAATAAACTTATTCGGATCATTGTCGTCTAAGTAGGCATTCTCTTTTGGAAGAGTATCTAAAATATCAAGGTATTCCTCTTCAGTTAAGAAATCTAAATATTGTAATTCTTCACCTTGAGCGTTTTTCGCATTCCCTGCTTGGATAACCACATAGCGCTCATAATAAATAATTGTATCAAGCTTTTTAGTTGGCAAGCCCAGCAAGTAACCTATTTTGTTTGGTAAAGATTTGAAATACCAAATATGCGCTACTGGCACTACAAGTGAGATGTGCCCCATTCGTTCCCTACGAACCTTCTTCTCTGTTACTTCAACACCACAACGGTCACAAACTATACCCTTGTAACGGATTCTTTTGTATTTGCCGCAATGACATTCGTAATCTTTAACAGGTCCAAAAATTCGCTCACAAAATAAACCGTCTCGCTCTGGTTTATATGTTCGGTAATTAATGGTTTCCGGCTTCAATACCTCTCCATGAGATTTTTCTAAAATCATCTCAGGAGAAGCAAGGCTAATGGTAATCTTAGAGAATTTACTTACCTCTTTATTGTCTCTTCTAAAAGCCATTTTTATCGTGTTGTTTTTGTGTCAATTAAAACTTGAATTAAACTTTTTGCTCTTCACCTAAGGTGATGTTCAATCCTAGTCCTCTTAATTCATGAAGCAATACATTGAAAGATTCCGGTATACCTGGTGTTGGCATATTTTCACCTTTTACAATTGCTTCGTATGCTTTTGCTCTACCCATAACGTCATCAGACTTAATGGTCAGGATTTCTTGTAAGATATTGGCAGCACCAAATGCTTCAAGCGCCCATACCTCCATCTCACCAAATCGCTGACCACCAAACTGTGCTTTACCACCAAGTGGCTGCTGGGTAATCAATGAGTATGGTCCAATCGATCTTGCATGCATCTTATCTTCAACCATGTGACCTAATTTCAGCATGTAGATAATTCCCACAGTTGCAGGCTGGTCAAATTGCTCACCTGTACCACCGTCAACTAAATGTGTTCTTCCCAATCTAGGAACTTGAGCTTTATCAGTCCAATTATTGATTTCGTCAATTGAAGCACCGTCAAAAATTGGAGTAGAAAACTTAACTCCTAGTTTCTCACCTGCCCAACCAAGAACAGTTTCATAGATCTGACCAAGGTTCATCCTTGAAGGAACCCCAAGTGGGTTTAGCACAATGTCTACGGGAGTACCATCGTCTAGGAAAGGCATGTCTTCTTGTCTAACAATTTTAGCAACAATACCTTTATTACCATGACGACCCGCCATTTTATCCCCAACTTTCATCTTTCTCTTTTTAGCCAAATACACCTTAGCTAATTTCATGATACCGGTTGGTAGCTCATCTCCTACAGTAAGGGCGTACTTCTTACGCTTAAACTTACCCATGATCTCTGTTGCCTTCATGTTATGATTGTGCAACATCACTTTAATCGTTTGATTCAAATCATCAGAAGTTGTCCAATTCTTGTAATCAATAAAGGCGAAATCATCAATACGCTGCAATACTTTCTGAGTGAACTTAGTCCCTTTAGGAATAATTTCTTCGTTGTAATAATTGGTAATTCCTTGAGCAGTTTTACCGTTGACTACATTGTAAAGCTTTTCAACTAGCTTTTCTTTAAGAGCAGCTAATTCTTTTCTTTCTTCTTCATCAAGTTTAACAATAAGCGTCTTTTCTTCTGCTCTAGATTTACGATCCTTAACAGCACGTTCAAAAAGTTTCTTGTCAACCACAACCCCTTTGGTAGATGGTGGCACTTTCAATGAAGCATCCTTTACATCACCTGCTTTATCACCAAAAATTGCTCGTAAAAGTTTTTCTTCTGGAGTTGGATCAGATTCACCCTTAGGAGTAATCTTACCAATTAGAATATCTCCTTCCTTAACCTCTGCTCCAATTCTAATTAGTCCATTTTCATCTAGATCAGCAGTAGCTTCTTCACTTACATTAGGAATATCTGCAGTAAGCTCTTCTACTCCTCTTTTAGTATCACGAACTTCAAGTGTAAATTCGTCTACGTGAATAGAAGTAAACAAATCCTCTGAAACAACTTTCTCAGAAATAACGATCGCATCCTCAAAGTTGTAACCCTTCCAAGGCATAAAGGCAACTTTTAGGTTTCTACCTAAAGCTAATTCACCTTTTTCAGTTGCATAACCCTCGCAAAGTACTTGACCCTTCTCAACTTTGTCTCCTTTTCGAACGATTGGTCTAAGGTTAACTACGGTACTTTGGTTAGTTTTCTTGTATTTGGTAAGATGATAAGTCTTGGTTGGCTCATTAAAAGAAACCAATTCTTCATCATCCGTTCTATCGTAAGTTACGATGATCTTTTTTGCATCAACATATTCAACAACTCCTGAACCTTCAGCATTGATCAAAACTCTTGAGTCAATAGCCAACTGCTTTTCAAGGCCTGTTCCAACAATAGGAGAATCAGGTCTAAGTAAAGGTACTGCTTGACGCTGCATGTTTGATCCCATCAAGGCTCTATTCGCATCATCATGTTCCAAGAATGGAATAAGTGATGCAGCGATAGAAGCGATCTGGTTTGGAGCAACGTCCATTAGTGTGACCTCTCCCGGCTCAGCCATTGGGAAATCACCCTCGTATCTGGCTTTTACTCGATCTGATTCAAAACTTCCATCTTCTTTTACGATGGCATTGGCCTGAGCAATTGTTTGCTCATCTTCTTCCTCTGCACTTAAGTAAATAATGTCTTTTTGTTCTAAACCTACCTTTGCTTCATCCACCTTACGGTATGGTGTTTCAATAAAACCTAGTCGGTTTACTTTGGCATAAACACACAATGAAGAAATCAATCCAATGTTAGGTCCTTCAGGAGTCTCAATTGGACAAAGTCTTCCATAGTGCGTGTAATGAACATCACGCACCTCGAATCCTGCTCTTTCCCTAGATAAACCTCCGGGTCCTAAAGCAGACATTCTTCTTTTATGCGTAACCTCAGATAATGGATTCGTCTGATCCATGAACTGAGATAGCTGGTTGGTACCAAAGAAAGAGTTTATTACCGAAGACAAAGTCTTGGCATTAATCAAATCGGCAGGAGTAAACACCTCATTATCACGAACATTCATTCGTTCTCTAATGGTTCTTGCCATTCGAGCAAGACCTACTCCAAATTGATTGTACAATTGCTCTCCAACCGTACGCACTCTTCGGTTACTCAAGTGATCAATATCATCAACATCTGCTTTTGAGTTAATCAACTCAATCAAATATTTAATGATAGAAATGATATCTTCTCTTGTTAAGATCTTGGTGTTTTCTTCTATCTCAAGACCTAACTTCTTATTAATTCTGTATCGTCCTACTTCTCCAAGATCATATCTCGTTTCAGAGAAGAAAAGCTTGTCAATCACACCTCGAGCTGTTTCCTCGTCAGGTGGCTCAGAATTTCTTAATTGACGGTAAATATGCTCTACTGCTTCTTTTTCAGAGTTGGATGGATCCTTTTGAAGCGTATTATAAATAATGGCAAAATCTGCCGAGTTAATATCTTCTTTGTGCAGGATAATCGTTTTAGCGCCCGATTCTAAAATTGGGTCTACATGTTCTTTTTCAAGAACGGTTTCACGATCAATAACTACTTCGTTTCTTTCAATAGAAACTACTTCTCCTGTATCCTCATCAACAAAATCCTCGACCCAAGTTCTTAAAACTCTTGCAGCTAGTTTTCTGCCTAAGCATCTTTTCAAACCTGCTTTACTGACTTTTACTTCATCAGCAAGCTCGAAAATGTCTAATATATCTTTATCAAATTCGAAGCCAATAGCACGAAGTAAGGTTGTTACAGGTAATTTCTTTTTACGATCGATGTAAGCATACATCACATTATTAATGTCTGTAGCAAATTCGATCCAAGAACCTTTAAATGGAATTACCCGCGCTGAATAGAGCTTTGTACCATTAGCGTGTCTTGATTGACCAAAGAAAACCCCTGGAGAACGGTGAAGCTGGGATACAATTACTCTTTCAGCTCCATTTACCAAGAAAGTTCCTTTAGGCGTCATGTAAGGAATAGTACCTAAGTAGACATCTTGAACTATGGTTTCAAAATCCTCGTGCTCAGGATCCGTACAGTAAAGTTTCAACTTTGCTTTAAGCGGAACACTGTATGTCAACCCTCGATCAATACATTCATCTATGCTGTATCTAGGTGGGTCTACAAAGTAGTCCAAGAATTCCAATACAAACTGATTCCTTGCATCAGTGATAGGAAAATTCTCGCTAAACACTTTATAAAGGCCCTCTGAGTCTCTAAGCTCAGGTGATGTATCTAACTGAAAAAAGTCTTGAAATGATTGTAATTGGATATCCAAAAAGTCAGGATAATCCAGTTTATTTTTGATTGAAGCGAAATTTACCCGCTCCGGAGTGCTTGATAATGATGCTTTGGCCATCTCTGAGAAATGATTAATTATTAACTAGATACAAACAAGAAAGGGTTTAGACCCCAAAATGTTTTTTTGGGGTCTAAACCTATGAATTTTAGTTGTGCGCTATTTTAACTAAGCTCAACTTCAGCTCCTGCCTCTTCTAATTGTGTTTTAAGAGATTCTGCTTCGTCTTTTGCAACACCTTCTTTTAATGGTTTTGGTGCTCCATCAACTAATTCTTTTGCTTCCTTAAGTCCTAATCCTGTAAGTTCTTTTACAAGTTTAACTACTGCAAGTTTAGATCCACCTGCGGCTTTCAAGATTACATCGAACTCAGTTTTTTCTTCTGCTGCGTCAGCGTCACCGCCACCTGCAGGACCAGCTACAGCTACTGCAGCAGCAGCAGGCTCAATACCGTGTTCTTCTTTAAGGATTTCTGCTAATTCGTTTACATCTTTTACTGTCAAGTTTACTAACTCTTCAGCAAGCGCTTTTAAATCCGCCATTTTATTCTGTTTTTTAGATTGTTAATTTATATGAGTTGAGAGTGCGTACAATTTTAATTTTCTCTTTCGCCAAGAGCTTTTACTAGACCTGCAATAGTTCCACCGCCTGAAGACTTAAGGGCAGAAACCACATTCTTAGCAGGAGATTGAAGCAATGCAACAATGTCAGCAATCACTTCTTCTTTAGACTTCATTGAAGCTAAAGCATCAACCTGATCATCTCCAATGTATATTGCTTCATCAATAAATGCACCTTTTAAAATAGGCCTATCTGAGTTTTTTCTAAATTCCTTGATCAACTTAGCCGGTGCGTTACCAACTTCAGCAAACATGATAGAAGTATTACCTTTCAATACTTCATAAAATTCATCGTAACTGCCTTCTGCTGATTCAAGAGCTTTTTTAAGCAAGGTATTCTTTACCACGTTAAGCGATACTTCTCTTTTATGAGCAAGTCTTCTAAGTTTAGTAGAAGCTTCAGCATTCAATTCTGAGATGTCAGCTAGGTAAAAAACACCACTTTCGTCTAATTTTGCCGAAAGGCTTTTTACTATTTCTTTTTTTTCTTCTCTAGTCATTGCTATTCTTTGTAGAATGGATATTAATCTTCAATAAATCTTTTGGTATCAATATGAATACCGGGAGTCATTGTTCCTGACATGCAAATACTTTTAACATAAATACCTTTTGCTGCGGCAGGCTTCAACTTTACAAGTGTTTGAATCATTTCCAAAGCATTCTCTCTGATCTTATCAGCATCAAAAGAAGCTCTTCCAATTGAAGTATGAATGATACCGTACTTATCAACCTTAAAATCAATTTTACCTGCTTTAACTTCTGAAACAGCTTTGGCTACATCCATAGTAACGGTTCCAGATTTTGGATTAGGCATTAATCCTCGTGGTCCTAAAACACGACCCAAAGCACCTACTTTACCCATTACACTTGGCATAGTAACGATTACGTCAACATCGGTCCATCCGCCTTTTATTTTTTCAACGTACTCATCCAAGCCAACAAAGTCGGCTCCTGCCTCTTTCGCTTCATCTTCCTTGTCTGGAGTTACCAAAGCCAAGACCTTAACAGACTTACCAATTCCGTGTGGTAGAGTTACTGTGCCTCTCACCATTTGATTTGCCTTTCGTGGATCAACTCCTAAACGAACGCTTAAATCAACCGATGAATCAAACTTTGTAGTCGAAATTTCTTTCACCAAACTAGATGCCTCTTTTAAGGTATACAGTTTGTCTTTTTCTATTTTTTCTAAAGCGTCTTTGCGCTTTTTGGTCAATGTTGCCATAATTCTTTGCTTCTAGTTTTTTAGGAAGGTCTCTTACCTTTTACATTAATTCCCATGCTTCGCGCTGTTCCTGCAACCATACTCATTGCTGATTCAACTTTAAAAGCATTCAAATCGTCCATTTTGTCTTCAGCAATCTCTTTAACCTGATCCCATGTAACGGAAGCAACTTTTACACGGTTAGGCTCAGCAGAGCCAGATTTTATTTTTGCTTTTTCCAATAATTGGACTGCGGCGGGAGGAGTTTTTATAACAAAATCAAAAGACTTGTCAGCATAAACTGTAATAACCACAGGTAAAACTTTACCCGCTTTATCTTGAGTTCTACCATTGAACTGCTTACAAAAGTCCATGATATTTACTCCTTTCGCACCTAAAGCAGGTCCTACAGGTGGCGATGGGTTTGCTGCCCCTCCTCTAATCTGTAACTTAATGATGCCGCTTACTTCTTTAGCCATTGTTTATGAATTATTTGTCAATTACGATTCTTTTTCTACTTGAAGGTAACTTAGGTCAAGTGGAGTCTTTCTACCAAAGATCTTAACCATTACCTTTAATTTTTTCTTCTCTTGGTTCACTTCTTCAATATTGCCACTAAAGCCATTGAAAGGTCCATCGATAACTTTTACTGATTCGCCAACCATAAATGGGATGTCAAATTCTTCTTCAGTATCAGCAAGCTCATCAACCTTACCTAAAATTCTATTTACCTCATTTTGTCTAAGCGGCATTGGCTCCCCACCTTTCTCAGCACCTAAGAATCCGATTACATCAGTTGTGTTTCGAATTAAGTGAGGAACTTCTCCAACTAGGTTTGCTTCTACTAAAACATAGCCAGGAAAGTAATTACGCTCCTTGCTAACTTTTTTTCCATTTCTTATTTGAAATACTTTTTCAACTGGAATCAAAATTTGGCTAACGTAGTCTTTCAAACCTGATCGGTCGATCTCATCTTCTAGCAGTAGCTTTACTTTTTTCTCTTTCCCGCTAATTGCTCGAATTACATACCACTTCTTATCCTTGCTGTCACTCATGCTATCTCCTCCTACTTAAAACAAACTATATACGTACTCCATCACTCTACTAAAAGTGGAATCCATTAAAAATATAATGAGTGAAATAATAATCGAAGCGATCATTACCACAATTCCACTACTCTGAAGCTCGGGCCAAGTTGGCCAACTAACTTTATTAAGTAATTCGTCAGAGGACTCTTCTATATATGTTCTAAGTTTCGACATCGAACTAATTTATTTACTTAGCACGGGTGGAGAGACTCGAACTCCCAGCCAATGGTTTTGGAGACCACTACTCTACCAATTGAGCTACACCCGTTTCTTCTTTTCAAAAGTCGCAAAAAGGTATCCCGAAATACGAGACACCTTTCTACGATCATTTTATCAATTCTTAATTACTCAAGAATTTCGGTAACCTGACCTGCTCCAACAGTTCTGCCACCTTCACGGATCGCAAACTGTAAACCTACGTTCAATGCAACCTTGTTGATCAAATCAACAGTAATGGTTACGTTGTCACCAGGCATTACCATTTCTCTACCTTCCTCTAACAAAATCTCTCCCGTTACGTCAGTAGTTCTTAAGTAAAATTGTGGTCTGTATCTATTTTGGAATGGAGTATGACGTCCACCTTCTTCTTTTTTCAAGATATACACCTCAGCTTTGAACTTAGTGTGAGGAGTGATTGATCCAGGCTTGGCAATTACCATTCCTCTAGCAATATCTTTTTTCTCAATACCTCTTAAAAGAAGACCAACATTGTCTCCTGCTTCTCCTCTGTCAAGAATTTTTCTAAACATCTCAACACCGGTTACAGTGGTTTTTCTACCATCTGCACCCATACCGTTCAATTCCACTTCTTCACCAGAGTTAACTACTCCTGTTTCAATTCTACCGGTAGCAACTGTACCACGACCTGTAATAGAGAAAACATCCTCAACAGGCATTAAGAAATCCTTATCAGTATCTCTAGGTGGAATTGGAATAAACTCATCAACTGCATTCATCAATTCCATTACTTTTTCTTCCCATTCAGCTTCTCCGTTAAGAGCACCTAAGGCAGAACCAGTAACAATTGGAGTATTATCACCATCAAACTCGTAAAAGCTCAACAACTCTCTAATTTCCATTTCCACTAACTCTAAAAGCTCTTCATCATCGACCATATCGGCTTTGTTCATGAAAACTACAATTTTAGGCACACCTACCTGACGTGCTAAAAGGATATGCTCTCGTGTTTGAGGCATCGGCCCATCAGTAGATGCTACTACTAAGATCGCACCATCCATTTGCGCTGCTCCTGTTACCATGTTCTTTACGTAATCCGCGTGACCAGGACAGTCAACGTGAGCGTAATGTCTATTCTCTGTAGAGTACTCTACGTGAGAAGAGTTAATGGTAATACCTCTTTCTTTCTCTTCAGGGGCATTATCAATTTTATCAAAATCTTGTTTTTCTGAAAATCCTTTCTTTGCTAGTACAGCAGTAATAGCAGCAGTTAAGGTAGTTTTTCCGTGGTCAACGTGACCGATGGTACCAATATTTAAGTGTGGTTTAGACCGGTCAAAGTTCTCTTTAGCCATGACTTATTTGCTTTTGTTTAGGTTATTGAATTAATTAAATATGTTAACATTTATACAGAGCCAATGACGGGAATTGAACCCGTGACCTCTTCCTTACCAAGGAAACGCTCTACCCCTGAGCTACATCGGCTTATCGCCAATTTCGCCGGACAAGGCCTGAGCTGCATCGGCATTGAATACCTTTCGGCTTGAAAAAAAGAGCGGGAAACCGGATTCGAACCGGCGACCCTCAGCTTGGAAGGCTGATGCTCTAGCCAGCTGAGCTACTCCCGCTTTTAATTCAATGGTGGGGAGAGCAGGATTCGAACCTACGAAGGCGTAGCCAACAGATTTACAGTCTGTCCTCGTTGACCGCTTGAGTATCTCCCCTAAATATTCTTCAACAATTAAAGAACGTGAGCCGATGGAGGGATTCGAACCCCCGACCCGCTGATTACAAATCAGCTGCTCTGGCCAACTGAGCTACATCGGCCTTAATTAACAAACCTTTCCCGTCGGCTTATAGCCTTGAAAAAGGTCTGCAAATTTATAAAAGATTTAAATTACTTTAAAGATATTCAGATTTTTTTTTGAGCAATCTGAAAATTAGGTCTACAAGCCCTGTAAAACAAGAGCTATCATCAAACTCTTCGCACCTTCTCTTTGCGTTTTTTGGCCTGTCTGCGAAGTGCTTCTGTTACTTCATCGGTTGCCGCTTCGAAGTTTTTGGCAGTTTTCTTTGCAAAAAGGTCGTTTCCCGGAATGTATAAACGGATTTCTACTGTTTTATTCTCGGATTGATGATTGTTGTCAACTTTCAAATAAACATCTGCTTCAATAATTCGATCAAAAACCTGTGTTAACTTGTCAACTCTTCCTTGAATAAAATCAATTAGTTTTTGATCAGCGTCAAAATTTACTGAACGTGCGTTTAATTTAACATTCATAGTTCGTTAAGATTTAGGCTCTGGGATGAGCTTGATTGTAAATATTTTTTAGTTTTTCAATTGAGTTATGCGTGTATACTTGGGTAGCAGATAAATTAGCATGGCCCAAAAGCTCTTTAATCGCGTTTAGATCAGCCCCGTTGTTTAACATATGGGTTGCAAAAGTATGTCGCAATACATGTGGACTTTTCTTTGACAAAGAACTCACTTGACCAAGGTAATGATTAACCTTTCTGTAGACAAATTTTGGATAAAGGTTTTTGCCTTTATCGGTAACAAAAAGATAGGGACTATCGCAAAATGCCTGCTTCAACTCAATGTAGTTGATCAATCCTTTTAGAGTAGCCAAAGGAATAGGAATTATTCGTTGTTTGTTACGTTTACCTAATACCTTTATTTGAGCCTGAGCTTGATTCAGATCTACCTCCTTCAAGTTGATGAGTTCGCTTAATCGAACTCCAGAAGAATAAAACAAATCAAGCATGAGACGATCTCTTTGCCCTACAAAATCTGCTGTAAACTCCAATTCGTCAAAAATATTCTTGATTTCAGTCTCTTTGAGGTAAATAGGCAATGGTTTATCTACCTTGGGGCTAATCAACTTGGCTGTCGGATTTACTGATAACTTGCCTTTCTTACGAAGGAAATTATAATAGGATTTTAATGAAGAAATTTTACGGTTAACTGACTTGGGTTTTAAGCCCTCTTCCATAAGGGAAACTACCCATGACCGAAGCATTTGAGCACTAGCGCTGGTAAGTCCTTGTACCCCATATTCTTGGTTCAGATAATGAGATGCATTTTCTAGATCAGCTTGATAAGCAGTAAGTGTGTGGGTTGAAAAGCGCTTTTCTTTTTGCAGGTAAAGTATGAAGTCAGTTATAGGCATAAAAAAACCACTTTTGTTCATGCAAGTTAAGCAATGAAACTCAAAGTGGTCGTATTGTATAAGAAGAATTAACGTTAAGCTTCTTCTTCTCTTTGCATTTTCTCTTTGTAGATAGCTCTCTTAATTTCTTCTCTTCTTTCTACTGAAGGCTTTGTAAAATGTTGACGGTTTCTCAACTCTTTCACTGTTCCTGTGCGCTCGTATTTCTTCTTGAACTTTTTAAGCGCTCTCTCTATATTTTCGCCTTCTTTAACTGGTACGATTAACATGTATTTTCTTTTTTATTGGGGTGCAAAAATAAACATCTTCTCTAAAATAGCAACCTATTTTATAATTTCTCTTGAAATCACTAATTTCTGTATCTCAGAAGTCCCCTCTCCAATGGTACATAGTTTGGAATCTCTGTAAAACTTCTCTACGGGAAACTCCTTTGTATATCCATAACCACCAAAAATTTGAACCGCTTCAGTGGATGCTTTAACTGCTACTTCAGAAGCGTAATATTTAGCAAAAGCAGACTCTTTGGTCATCTTTTTTCCTTTGTTTTTCAAATCAGCTGCTTGGTGTGTCAACAATTCGGACGCTTCAATTTCAGTGGCCATATCTGCAAGCTTAAAGCTAATAGCTTGAAAGTTGGCAATTGGCTGTCCAAACTGCTCGCGCTCTTTCGCGTACTTTTTAGATGCATCAAAAGCTCCCTTTGCAATCCCAATCGACAATGCGGCAATTGAAATACGACCTCCGTCCAAAATCTTCATAGCTTGTTGAAATCCTTCTCCTACTTCGCCAAGTATCATGCTTTCGTGAACTCGGCAGTTGTCAAAAATAACCTCTGCTGTTTCTGAAGATCGCATTCCTAACTTATCTTCTTTCTTTCCTGCTTTCAAGCCAGGATTATCACGATCGATCACGAAAGCAGTCATACCGTGCGAATCTAAAAGATCACCTGTTCTCACAATGGCAACAACCACATCTGAAGAAATACCATGTGTAATCCAACATTTAGTACCATTCAATACCCAATGATCTCCATCTTTAGTGGCAGTGCACTTCATGCGCATGGCATCAGATCCCGTATTTGGTTCTGTAAGTGCCCAAGCACCAATAAACTCAGCTGATGCTAATTTGGGTAAATATTTCTGCTTTTGCTCTTCATTTCCGAAAGTTAAAATATGGTTGGTACACAATGAGTTGTGAGCTGCCATTGACAAACCAACAGAACCACAAACCCTCGATAATTCAACTATGGCAGTAATGTACTCATGGTAACCAAAGCCTGAGCCATTGTACTCTTGCGGCACTAGAACGCCCATCAAACCTAATTCTCCAAGTTTTTTAAATAAATCAACAGGAAATTCCTGAGATTCATCCCATTTCATCAAGTTTGGTTTAATTTCTTTTTCTGCAAAGTCTTGCACCATTTTGGCAATCATTTGCTGATTCTCACTTTCGTTAAATTCCATGGTTGTTTTATTTAAGGCTCACAAAAATACAATTAGCGAGCAGATTTGTTGTCATTGCAAGTATAATTTAAACTAGAAGTTAATAACTCACTAAGCTATCAATGTTTTGCGAATAGGTCTTCAAATGCTCCTCTCCATTCAAAAAACTCAAATTCACTAAAAAAGAAAAGCCACAAACTTCAGCCCCTTGTTGCGTTGCAATGTGCGCAGCGGCAGCGGCGGTTCCACCTGTTGCCAGCAGGTCGTCATGAATAAGTATTTTACTTCCTTCTTTGATCGCGTCCTCATGAACTTCAATTTCTGCTGAACCATATTCAAGATCGTATCGATGTGAAACGGTTTTATACGGTAGCTTACCTTTTTTTCGCACAGGGATAAAAGGAATATTTAAAGCTTGGGCTACGAGCAGACCCCAAAAAAAACCCCTGCTTTCTATTCCCATAACAGCATCGGGTTTTAAACTTTTTGCATGCTTAGCAAACTCTTGAGTAATCAAGCGGCAGAGCTCGGGTTGTTCTAAAATCGGGGTAATATCCTTAAAAACAATTCCTTTTTTTGGAAAGTCAGGAACATCACGAATAACTTTTTTGATCTTCTCCTCCATGCTTTATGTTTTTACTAACGCTTAAAATCGAAAATTACCAAGACAAAATTACTCAAAGCTGATATAGGGAATTAGCTTATTTAGGAGTGAATCGGTCATGAGAACAGAGCGCCTCAAATCATTTTTATTTTCGAATTTACCATGCTTTGCTCGTATCTTAACCAACGAATTAGCGAGATTCCAGTCGATGTAAGGGTGGTTTTTGAGCTCCGCAGCAGCTTGTTGATTGACTCTGATCTTGTCGATTGGAATTCTTGAAATAACAAGCTGGCTATCTATAGCCTGCAATAAACTGTCGCTGAATCCCCATATTTCAGTTAATTGGTTTTTACTGTGATAACCTCCCAACTCCTTTCTATAGGACACCATTTTTCCACTAAAGTATGGCCCTATGCCATAGATGGTTTTAAAAGTTGCGCTATCGGCTAAATTAATATCAACTATTGGTCTTACATATTTTTTGAAATTTGTTCTTTTCAGGTCTGTGGTCTTCCTTGAGTACTCAGTTTGGCTCTTAAAGCGCTGTGCAGTATCTTTCTTAAAGGGTTGTTCAGCAATATTGATGTATGGCTCTAAACGTTGATACATTACCTCAGAAATAGTGTACATCTTTTGAACATCCTCTTTATTTCTAAATCGGCCACCTTTAGCTTCATACTTTTTGATAACGGCTGCCTGTTTTGCAGACAAACCAAGGCGCTGCCATAACTCTACACTTAAATCATTTGGATCAAAAGGGAATAAGGAATCCTTTTGATTTTGCTTTTTAATCGAACTTCCTATATCCACACGATCGCTTGATTTATATGATTGAGCATTTTGAGCAGAATCAAGCTTTAATGAGGCATAAATTTGTTCTAGATTGCTTTCGGTTTCAGGAAATTGGTATGGTGAGTAAGTGAGGTATAGGTTCCATCCGATTAAAGCAACTATAATGAGCAGCAGGCTTAAGATTCCTCTTCGCTCTGTTCTATTAAAGTAGAAAAAGTCTTTAAAGTCTTGATTCAATTTCTTTTCAATTAACCCAAAGTGATGCTTCTTCTTGTTCTGTGCAACCTTCTAAGCGCTTAAATACATTTTGATAGGCCGAATCTTCAATATTCGAGGCCTCAATTGATCTCAAAAGATCTTGCCGCCCCACTCCATAGTTGATCCATGTATTTGTTCCATTGGTTTTGGGATTTGGAACCTCAAGATAAAGTGTATCAAATATGCCCTTAGCCGCCTGAACATTGTAATACTCTTTACCATTATATGAAAGTTGGACAAACAATGTATCTTGAGGTCCTAAAACTCTATTTCCGGTCTGCGTTAAAACTAAGGTTGAGAAATTTTGCGCATACAAAGTTAGTTCATGATCTTCTTGAAGGTCTAAATCTTCCACTAGGGCATTTACCCCATCAGATCCGATTTGAATTAAATCCGCATTTCCTTTATCACTTTCTTCCAGTTCATAGGAAAATTGAAAATAGCCATTTTGATCTGTAACAGAACTCGCTAATATTATTGGCTCGCTAAAGCTTCTGGAGGAGGGGTTTACCTTAAAGGCAATTTCTACACCTTGAGCAGGAGCTTTGGAACAATCTGAATAAACTTGGCCTGATACCTCACTGATCACCGTTTCATCTTCACAGCCAAAGCATGCACTGCACAAAAAACTTAAAACCAATAGTCTTCTCAACTACTTAAACTTTTTAATTGCACCGGATTTAATTCGAGCAAAGTAATCCAGCATTTCTTCTCTCACTTCTTTAGATAAAAGTAACAATCCTAAAATGTTGGGAAAAGCCATTCCAAGTATCATCAAATCCGAGAAATCTAAGACCGCACCGAGCCCAACAGAAGAGCCGATAACCACAAACACCAAAAAGATCAACTTATAAGAGTAATCTGCAGCTTTACTTCCTCCAAAAAGATAGGTCCATGCTTTAAGACCATAATAAGACCATGAGATCATAGTTGAGAAAGCGAATAGGAAAATCGCAATTACCAACACTACTTTAAACCAAGGAAAAACACTCCCAAAAGCCGCGGAAGTTAGTTCAGAACCTTCTAAACCTGAGGTTCCATCTGCGAAACCTGTAAACACTAATACAAGAGCTGTCATAGTACAAACCACTACTGTATCTACAAAAGGCTCTAATAAAGCCACTATACCTTCACTAACTGGCTCATTTGTTTTTGAAGCAGAATGTGCAATAGAGGCCGAACCAACCCCTGCTTCATTAGAGAAAGCTGCTCTTTGAAAGCCAACAATCAGTACTCCAATGATACCCCCTTTTATAGCGGGAGCATTAAAAGCACCATTGTATATTTCAACAAAGACATCTCCTACATTGCCGAAATTCATTCCAATAATAATCAAAGCAAAAAGCACATAAAGTCCTGCCATAAAAGGAACGATCTTGTCGGTTACCTTGGCAATACTTTTTATCCCTCCAATGATCACAACGCCAACCATTAGCGCTAGCACCACGCCAAACCAAAAGCCATAATCTTGAATGGCGGTAAACTCACTTGATAGCTGAGCAAAAGCTTGATTTGCCTGAAACATATTGCCACCACCAAATGAAGCACCGATACACAAAATGGAAAAAATAACTGCTAGAACTTTTCCCAGACCTCCTAAATTTTTCTTTTTCAAGCCTTCGCTTAAATAATACATGGGTCCACCTGATATCTCTCCATTTTCATTTACTCGACGGTATTTTACTCCAAGCGTGCATTCTGTGAACTTACTTGCCATGCCTAAAAGGCCGCAGACGATCATCCAAAAGGTAGCCCCTGGTCCGCCTAAAGTTATAGCAACTGCTACACCTGCAATATTCCCTAAGCCAACAGTAGCTGAGAGTGCCGTAGTAAGTGCCTGAAAATGTGAAACCTCTCCATCGCTGTTCGGATCATCGTAATCCCCTTTTACCAAAGAAATTGCGTGTTTAACCCCACGGGCATTTATAAAGCGCATGCGAATGGTAAAGAATAAAGCTCCACCAACGAGCCAAATCACAATAAAGGGAATTCCCTTTTCCTGAACATCCCCATTGGGGTGCAATACAGGTCTTGGCTCGTCATAAGTAATAGCTGCTAAGTTTTCAGCTCCTATCTCGATGACATCTTGAATGTTATTTTCATCAAAAATAATTTTACCTTCAGCTACCTTGTGCTTTAAGCTTCCCGAGGCTTCAGCATAAACTTTTACTTCATTCCCCTCATCTTGAATAACCGTGGCAATTGCATCACCTTTTTTCACGCGCTGACCTTCTTCAACCAGCCACTTGCTCAAGGTGATCTTACTAACTTTAGGATTAGCCCAACCCGGTGCTTTGATCATTTTAGCGTCTGCGTAAACTACAGGATCGTAAAGACCCACTGAAGAAAATGGATCCCAAAATAAGAAACTCGTCATGTAGTTTACGATAGGCTTGAAAGAGGCGTTAAGGTACTCTTCAACTGATTGAGCAGGAATTTTACCCTTTAACAATTGATCGTCCCCATCTGAATCAGTCACCAAGACTGTGAAACTGCTTCCTTCTGTAATGCCTTCACTTGAATTTGACTTAAGATCAACCGATTGATGAGACCACCGATACAGGAAGGGAGGGTTACCGCCTGAGACTTCTACGTAAGCTACCCCATCGTTAATCTTTTTGGAGGGATTGTCGAATTTCAAGACTGCCTCGAATTCAGACGCTTGCGCATGAAGAATTAAGAATGAGAATAAGGAAAGAAAAAATGTCTTCATCACTTTGCTTTTTTGGCTAAGCCAACAAATATAACTTAATTATCAGGCAAGCAAAAGGCCTGATTTCAACTTCTTCTTCTTGGGAAGTCTTTACAATAGCTGGCGCTCTAAAGTTGCGATACCTTCTTCAAAAGAATGAGGTTTGTAACCTAAGTCTTTTATGGCTTTATCTAACACGAAACCTGTAACTGGAGGACGGTTTGCTGGTTGGTCTAGGTCAGCCGAACTTACCTCTTGCAAGGTATCGGTATCTAATTGATAGTAAGCTGCAACGCGTTTAACAAGTTCGTAAATACTCATGAAGTCTTTCCCAGAAATATTGTAGATTCCTTGTGCTTCTTTTTCAGCTGCCAAAACGCAGGCAACTGCCAGATCCTCAGCTAGAGTAGGAGTTCTAAACTGATCATTTACAATTTTCAGGTTCTGCTTTTTTTCAAGAGCTCCTTTGGCCCAGAGTACAATATTACTTCGGCTCATGTCTTCTACAATACCGTAGACAAGCACTGTTCTTAGTATTGCCCACTTTGTTTGCGCCTTTCTAACCAATTCCTCCGACGCAAGTTTTGACTTCCCGTAATAACTTAAAGGGTTTGGCTCGTCTTCTTCAGAGTAGGGTCCATTCTTGCCATCAAAAATAAAGTCCGTTGAGATATGGATTAAATGTGATTGATGTTTTTCGCAAGCCTCGATAAGATAAGAAACCGCATCGACGTTGAGTTTCCAGCAAGCTTCTCGGTCAGACTCACAAGCATCAACGTTAGTCATGGCGGCCGTGTTGATCACTATATCTGGTAACGTTTGATCAATTAAGTCGTTGACATCTTTTTGACTACAAATATCCAAGGAATGATATTCAAAGCCCTTCAATTTTTTAATTCGATTTTCACCGCGCGAAGTAGCAATCAATTCAAAGTTTGGATGCGGGTGAAGCTGCTGAATTAATTTTTGACCAAGCAAACCATTGCTGCCTGTAATCAATATCCGCTTACTTAATCCCATTTTTTTAGGTCCTCAATTTGATTTTTCATTCCCAACACAAATAACTTGGTTCCTTCGCAAATGATGCTGTCTGGTGAAGGATTGAGAACATACTCTCCCTCCAAAGTTTTCAACCCAACTATGTTTGCTCCTGACCTCTTACGCACGTGAAGATCTTTGATTGATTTATCTTTGAATTCTGCAGGTAGGCTATCGTAACTAATTTCTTCAAGTGAAATGTTGTTGTCTTGACCACTGAGGTGATTGAAGAACTCTACCACATCAGGTTTTACAACTAAAGAGGCCATGTGAGATCCACCAACCTTATCGGGCATTACCACATTATCAGCGCCTGCCATACGAAGCTTTTTATCTGATGTATTCTGCGATGCCCTACTAATGATGAGTAATTCTGAGTTCATTTCTCTAGCTGTCAGCACAACAAAAACGTTATCTGCATCTTCGGGTAAAGTGGTAATAAGTGCCTTTGCTTTTTTAATCCCCGCATTTATTAGAACCTGATCATTTGTAGCGTCACCTTCATAATAGTTGGTTTTTCCTTTCGCTTGAAGATCTTCTACAATATTTTCATCTTTCTCGATTAATAAGTAAGGATGTCCCCAGTTTTCAAGCTCCTGAACAATCTGCCTTCCATTTCTTCCAAAGCCACAAATAATTATATGGTTCTCCATTTTCTTAATTCGCTTGATTTTCTTTAACTCCCTAATGTGCTTTCTGAACTCACCATCCAACAAATATGAAGATATGGCGCTTAGTGCATAAGCAAATGTACCAAAACTGGTTACAATCAAGATGGCCGTAAAGTACCTTCCGGGAGCAGAAAGCGGCCTAATTTCTTGAAACCCTACGGTTGAAATCGTAATGATCGTGAAGTAAAAAGCTTCGCTAAAAGTGTAGCCCTCAATAAGCATGTAGCCAGTAATTCCTGTTAAGGAAATCAAAAGCAACACAAGGCTTACGTAGTAAAACTTTTTGAACTCAGTAATTTGAAACACAAGCTTATTTTATAGGTCCCAGATGGTGCTTTTCTTCCTGAATTTAAACAAGTATTTGTGCTCTAGCATGAATGCCATTACAAGGTATATAATGAGGGGCGAACCTAGCGTTAAGAAAGAGGTGTAGATAAAATATATTCTAATTTTAGAGCTATTTATGCCAAGTTTTTTGCCCCACCATGCACAAACCCCAAAAGCGTGCTTTTCAAAGAAGTCTTGAATTTTTTGAATCATCTTACTTTGGGTTTAGAATTTGATTACCAATGCTGCAATTTATGCATTTTTTTAAATCACAATGTTGTTTCTTCAATTCAATCATGGCTTGAGTGTCTGATGCCTGCAAGGCTTTCACTCCTAGTTTATTCCATAGCCTAGTAATGTGATTCTTTTCAGCTGGTATTTCTTCAAGCAATTCTACAGCTCGATCTTTAAAGGATTGTTTGCCAATTTCTTGTCCATAAGTAAAGTAAAGTGGGGCAATAACATTGATCAACAAAAGATGAATAGAATTTTTACCTAAACTTTTAATACGGGCTCTATCAGCTTGTTTGTTAAAATTATAATGCATGTCCCAATAAGCAGAAGCTTGGGCTTGAAACATCTTTTCTATAGCTTTAAGACTATCTATCTCAATCAATTTTTGAAACATGCTCTCTTGGCTGTGTAATAAATTTGCCAATTGGGAAATGCGAATAGAGGGAAAACCTGCAGGTCTAAGCTTGCTGTATTTCCAAAGATGTTTCTGAATAGGTACAAGGCCAAATTTTTGCTTCAGATAGTTAAATTCTTTTTGAAGCATTTTAGGATAAGCATCTTTATGCACCTCTTCCAAAAATCCTGCTTGACCATAAAGTAGACTTTCTAATTCTGTTAAATTATGCAGGTGCTTTCTCAATTTACTGAAAGGTAGGTTTACTGCTAATAGCTCCATTGGTACAGAGTTTAAGTTAAAACCGAAATATTTGCAGAGTAAATGATAAAGGCATTGTTCCCAATCATTTTGGTATTGCTTTAACAAACGCCTTATCTGAGCTGATTTCCGCTCGAGTCGACTCACAAGCATCCGATCGAGCTGCTGATTTATGACCCGCTTAGGTACTGAGTTTATTTGATTAGCGCAGGGAACCTTACTGGAAGCATTTTGAAGTTGCTGATAATTTTCTACAAGCTGCCGTTTAACTAAACCATTTAGCTCAAGTGTAGGTATCAGTTCACCATTTTTCCTAAGTATGTCTTGATCATTCTCCCATACTACATGTAAGATCACTTTATCATAGGCTTGATCATTTTGATGCAAATGCCTCATCCAATCACTCGCTCTTAGATGAATTTCAATATTACCTGCCCACCTCGTTTCTGCAAGACGAATTTGACCGTTAAAAAAATCGGGACCTGAATCTAAATTGTGAATACCTGCTTTTAAAACTATCAGTTTTTCTCCTGCAGTAGTTTTTAGCTCAGACTGACGAAAGAGTTGAAATTTCCAAATATAGTGTAGGAAAGCTTCTTCCATAACCAAGTAGATCTTATGACCTAAATTAAGGCTTATTTCTTTAATTCACCTGCTTTATACCTTAGCGAATGCTGCTGATCTGTTCCTATTTCCATCAACCACCGTCCGTGCTTTTTGCCCTCTCTGTAATTTCCCCTTTGCTTTAAACTTCCATTTGGACGGTACTCTTTCCAATCACCATCAAGTTTCCCATAGCTGTAATGAGCATAGTGGTAAATATTTCCAGAAGGAAAATACTCTTTATAGAGACCATTTAGCTTACCTTCTACTCTGTACTTTACTATTGCCGTTTGCTCTGGTTTATGAACAAAGACGGCACGCATCATAGTAGGATGGTCTATGGAGTCAGGATTAATATAGCGAATGCGGTAAGCAAGCTTCTCGACACTTTTCTCTTGAGGTAAATATAACGTATCATAGCGCTGAAAAACTTGAGTTTTTACCTTTCCATCGACGGTTTGCGAACTATCTTTTTGCCCAAAGGTGAACACCTGCTTTACCTGTTGAAACATGGAAGGTTTAGAAGTCAATTTCCCATTTTCGTAGTATTCCTTGCGGTAAGCTGCAGAACCTACATTATATTCCCACTTACCATGCTTTAGCCCATGCTTAAACCTTCCTTGGTATTTTTCCACCTTGTTGATGTAAAAGCCATGTCGTTTTCCAGCCCTGTATTTTGCTTTTTCTCTAATAGAACCATCTGTGCCATAATAAGTCCAATCTCCATTTCGTTTCCCTGCTTGGTAAACACTGAAAATCATGGTTCGCCCACTTGGGTAGTAAGCCTTATAGACTCCACTTTGCTTGCCGTAGTAATAGTTCTTTTCAAATGCTTTTTGATGTGGGTGTTTTTTATAGTAAGCAATCAGCTTGCCGCTCCCAAGAGAATCTTGTGACTTGTAGTAAAGTTCGAAAGAGAGTGTATCGTCAGGGTAATATACATTAAGGCTTTTTTGTTGCGCTTGGAGCAAATTGCCAAAAAAGCACACTAAAACTAAAAAAGAAACAAGTTTAACATTGAAACTAAACATATTGCTTCATCTGTTGCTGCATTTTTAGTGCCGCTTCTCGAGCTTTCTGATCAAAATCTTCCTGATCACCTGCATAAATAATTCCCCTAGATGAATTCACAAGCAATCCAATTTCATCATTCAACCCATAGTTACAAACATCTTCTAGACTACCGCCTTGAGCCCCAACTCCGGGAACTAATAGGAAGTGCTCGGGAATCACTTTTCTTATTCCAGCTAATTCTTCTGCCTTGGTTGCCCCCACCACAAACATCAAATTTCTATCAGTTCCCCAACTTGCTACTTTTTCAATTACATGCAGGTGAAGTGGTCGTTCTTCGGTTTGCAAATACTGAAAGTCAAAGGCACCTTGATTGGAGGTTAAACCCAGCACTATAGCCCATTTACCGCTAAAATTTAAAAAGGGAGCGACCGAATCTTCTCCCATGTAAGGAGCAACCGTAACGCTATCAAAAGCGTAAGTCTCGAAAAAAGTTTCTGCATATTTCTTAGCTGTATTGCCAATGTCTCCTCTTTTGGCATCAGCAATAGTGAATATCTCTTTAGGAATATAGTTAACAGTTTTACGTAAACTAACCCAACCAGCCTCACCTAGGCATTCGTAAAAAGCCAGATTTGGTTTGTAGGCAACGCAGAGATCTTTAGTAGCATCAATGATCCGTTTGTTGAATTCAAAAATGGGATCTTCAAAGTCCAATAAAAATTTGGGAATCTTGTTCAAGTCTGCATCAAGCCCAATGCATAAAAAACTACCTTTCTTTCTAATCTGTGCGAGAAGTTCCTCTTTATTCATGCTTATAATGCGTTATCTAAACCTGCTTGTAGCTTTTCTGCATTTTCTGCTACTCTCAATGCCTCAATCACTTCGCCTAACTCCCCATTGATGATAGCATCTAAATTATACAACGTTAGGTTTATACGGTGGTCAGTCACCCTTCCTTGAGGATAATTGTAAGTTCTGATCTTAGCAGAACGGTCCCCAGTTGAAACTTGTGATTTTCGTTCAGCAGCAATTTCTTTTTCCTTTTTCTCTACCTCTGCCTCGTACAATTTAGTCCGAAGTACCTTCATGGCTTTTTCATAGTTTTTTAACTGTGATCTACCATCTTGACACTCTACAACTACACCCGTTGGAATATGGGTCAATCTAACTGCCGACTCCGTTTTATTAACGTGCTGACCACCTGCGCCTGAAGCTCGGTAAGTATCTTTTTTGATATCTGAAGTGTTCACCTTTACGTCAACTTCATCTGCTTCAGGCAAAACGGCCACCGTAGCAGCTGATGTATGCACTCTACCCTGTGTTTCTGTTTGTGGTACCCTCTGCACACGGTGAACACCCGACTCGTACTTCATAATACCGTATACATTGTCTCCACTTACTTCGAAACTAATCTCTTTAAAACCACCTGAGGTGCCTTCATTAATGGAAGTAATTTCATGCTTCCACCCCTTAGTTTCAATGTACTTTGTGTACATACGGTAAAGATCTCCTGCAAAAATACTTGCTTCGTCTCCACCTGTTCCAGCCCGAATTTCTATTATGACATTTTTGCCATCATCAGGGTCTTTAGGAATCAACATTAACTTGATCTTCTCTTCTAGAGGAGCAACTTGATCTTCGAGTTGATTTAATTCTTCCTTGGCCATTTCCTTGAACTCCTCGTCTTGCTCCTCCTGCAATAAAGCTTTAGAAGAGGCTATGTTATCAAGGATGTTTTTATATTCATGATAAGTAGAAACAATCTCTTTTAGATCGCTATACTCTTTATTAAGCTTTACGTAGCGATTCATATCGGCGATGATATCAGGGTCAACAATCAACTGTGACACTTCTTTATACCGATCGTTGATCGATTCTAGCTTATCTAATAAATTACTCATACGTTTTAGTATCTAAATTCTCCGTGCTCCGACTTAATGGTAAGTGCCTTTTCGCTAGAAGCCTCTACTCTTCCAATTATTTTAGCTTCTACACCAAAACTTTCTGATATACTTATGATCTCTTCCGCAAAAGCAGAATCAACGTAAAGTTCCATACGATGTCCCATGTTAAACACCTTGTACATTTCTTGCCAAGAAGTATTCGACTCAGCTTGAATCAGCTTGAATAATGGAGGGGTATCAAACAATTGATCCTTTATTACATGAACTTGATCAACAAAATGCAAGACCTTAGTTTGGGCGCCTCCACTACAGTGTACAATTCCATGGATTCCCTTTCTACAGTTCTTCAATACTTTTTGGAGGATAGGCGCATAAGTTCTGGTGGGTGAAAGCACTGTTTTGCCGGCATCTATGGGACTACCATCAACAGGGTCGGTAAGCTTTTTAGAACCTGCATATATGAGCTCAGCAGGCACTTCGGGATCATATGATTCGGGATACTTCTCTTTTAAATAGCCAGAAAACACATCGTGTCGAGCAGATGTGAGACCATTAGATCCCATCCCACCATTATACTCGCTTTCGTAATTTGCTTTCCCAAAAGAGGCTAAACCAACGATTACATCACCTGCTTGGATGTTTTTATTATCTACAACATCCTTTCTTGGCATCCTGCACGTAACTGTAGAGTCTACTATGATGGTTCTAACCAAGTCTCCAACATCAGCTGTTTCACCACCTGTGCTGTAAATTCCTATTCCATAGGCCCGCAGTTCTTCAAGTATTTCCTCGGTTCCTTGAATGATAGCAGTGATTACCTCACCGGGTATCTTATTCTTATTTCTCCCAATGGTAGATGAAAGCAAAATATTATCAGTTGCTCCAACACATAGCAGATCATCCAAGTTCATAATGATTGCATCCATGGCGATTCCCTTCCAAACAGACAAGTCTCCTGTCTCTTTCCAATAAAGGTAAGCCAAAGAGGATTTAGTGCCGGCCCCATCCGCATGCATCACAATACAATGGTCTTCACTTCCGCTAAGGTAATCGGGTATGATCTTGCAAAAAGCCTTTGGGTACAGACCCTTGTCAACATTTTTTATGGCCTCATGCACGTCCTCTTTTGATGCAGAAACCCCTCTTTGCTGGTATTTCTCTTGACTGCTCATTTCTGTTCATAAAAAAACATCCACAGTATAACCATGGATGTTTCGATTTTTTAAGTATCTAACTATTGTTCTTCTTCACCGCCTTCCATGTCAGGAACCTCCGGTTTCTCAGGCTTTGGCACAAAATCGTCTCTTAAGACAATGAAGTCTGTTCTCCGATTTAGCTGATGCGCTGCCTCTCTTTCTTCCTCTGTAGCCAACTTGGCAATTTCAGCATCTGAAATTAAGAGATTAGTTTCACCATATCCCTTAGGTTCCATTCTAGCCGGAGCAATTCCACGACTTGTAAGGTATTGAACCACAGATTCGGCTCTTCCTTGAGATAATTTCTCATTGTACTTATCGCTTCCCCTAGAATCTGTATTCGCTCTCAACTGGATTACGATGGTTGGGTTATCTACCAGAATGTCATATAGGTAATCCAATGAATCTTTCGCCTGATCTGTTAAAGTCGTCTTGTTGAATTCGTAAAGGATTTCAGGTAGTTTGATTCCTTCTTCTTTAATAGGAATCAGCTCATACAAATGAGCGAATATTTTTGATTCCTCTAATCCAACAGTTGTTTCTTTTCCTTTGGCATTCAAATAATTTGGCTTAGAAACGGTTAGAGAGTAAGAAGTATTTTTATTAATGTAAGATTCTCCATTGCCTTTATCCGCAAATTCAAAAGTACCATCTGCCATGGTTTCTTTTTCTGCAGTGCTACCGTCAGTTCCGATCAATGTCACAGTGGCTGCCGAAAGTGGCTCGCCTGTTTCATCATCTTTTACCAAGCCTTTAAGCACAAAAAGAACTGGTGGCTTTTTAAATTCCCATATATCGTCCTTTCCTCTTCCTCCCGGTCTACTTGAACTAAAGTATCCACGATCAGCCGAACCATCATAGATTATAGCAAAGTCATTAGCTGAAGAGTTGATCGGTGCTTTTAAGTTTTGTACATCTGACCACTGAGCGTTACCCTTTTTCTTGGCAACGAAAATATCTAGCCCTCCCATTCCAATGTGACCATTAGAAGCGAAGTACAAATCACCATTTTCTCTAACAAAAGGGAAAAGCTCATCTTCGGAAGTATTAATTTCTGGACCTAGATTTATTGGCTCTGACCACTTCCCTCTTGATTCTTCCTTAATATACCATAAATCTTTTCCACCTTGTCCTCCCTCTAAATCAGAAGAAAAAATCAACACCTCATCATCTGGGCTGAGTGCGGGATGTCCAATCACAGCGCTATCACTTGCAATCGGAATAACTTCAGGTGTTCCAAAGCTTACTCCTTGTTTTTTGGCTGTGTAGATCTGGCAACCCATAAACCCATCTTTCTTCACTTTACAACGTGTAAAATACATGGTGTTCCTCCGTGAATTAAAAACTGCGGCACCTTCACTTGCGTCAGTATTTACTCCGTCTTTTTCATCATCAGCCAATTTAGGTTCGCTCCATTTACCTTTCTTATCTCTTTCACTTCTGTAAAGGTCTGAAAAGTTATCCCCAGTTACTTCTGATTGATCTGACCCCATAGAGCCTTCACGTGTGGAAGTAAAAACTAGTTCTGTATTTTTCTTATCACCGAAAGTTGGAGCATAATCATAAAACTCAGTATTGAGAAGAACAACAGGTTCTACTACGTAATTAGTTGGGTCATCTGCCCATTTTTGGGCCTTTTCGGCCGCCTCAATACCTTGCTTTCCCCTTGGATCTTCCGGCTTTTCTGCAGCATACTTTTGAAATTGAATCAAGGCTTCGTCATATTTACCGCTTAACATTTTGACCTCAGCTAGCCTTAAATGGGCAATTGGGTCAACATATTGAGCAATAATCGACTTGTCATACCAAACTTCTGCTTGTTCTGCTTGATCACTAAGTCGGTAGGCTTCACCAATTTTGAATATTATCTCTGCTTTTACATCCCTGCCCTTTTCCTTTACATAGGCCTTCTTATACATTTCAATTGCCTCAAAGTACTTTTCTTCATTATAAAGTGCATGATCAGCTTCATCAAGATAGCTTTTTTGAGCAAAAAGAGAGGTTGAAGTAACTAAGACTAGAAACAGAAAACCTAAAATACGGTGTAAACTCATTGGTATTTGGTGTTTTTCAAGGTAGCCGCTAAAATAACAAATTTTTTGTTCTCATATTACTTTCAAGCTATGAGCCAAAAAGAAAGATGTCCTAATTTCTCAGGACATCTCGTTTAATGATTGAATAACAATTCTCTATACTTTGGCAGTGGCCAAATTTCATCATCCACACTCAGCTCAAGTTTATCAACACTGTAGCGAATTTTATCGCACATTGGTTTAATAATATCACAATATTGATTCGCTCGATCCTTTACCTCGTCTATCTGATTGATTCGCTTGCGTTCATTAATCATCTCTTCAACGGTTTCCTTAACGATCTTGACGTGGTGAGAAATCTCTTTAACCATTTCCAACTGCACAGAGGCTGCATTTTTAAAGTCCGATGGACTTAATATTTCTTTTAAGCCCTGTACATTTTTTATAACCTGATTTTGGTATTTTAAGGCGGTGGGTAGAATATGATTTTTGGCAAGGTCACCTACAACTCTAGCTTCTATTCTAATCAAATTTGTATAAAGGTCGTAAGCTATTTCTTGACGGGCAATCGTTTCTCTTTTCGTCATTACCCCTTGTTCTTCAAAAAGTTTGATGGTGGATTCGCTAGCCATTTCAGCTAAAGCTTGGGGAGATGTTTTGAGATTAGATAATCCACGCTTTTCAGCTTCTTTAATCCATTCTTCGCCATATCCGTTACCTTCAAACCGAATGTCTTTTGAGGCAAGCGTATACTTCTTCAATATTCTAAAGATTGCTTCATCTTTCTTTACCCCTTTAGCTATTTGTGCATCAACATCCTTTTTGAATTGTTTCAATTGCTTTGCCATAATGGTATTTAAAATGGTCATAGCAGAGGAACAATTTGAGGAAGAGCCTACCGCTCGGTATTCAAACTTATTCCCTGTAAAAGCAAAAGGAGATGTTCTGTTACGGTCGGTATTATCGAGTAAAATTTCAGGTATTTTACCAATATTGAGTTTTAGTTCTGTTTTTTCATCTGCTGTAAGCGCTTTGTCGTCTTTTACTTTTTTTACAAGTTGATCTAACATTTTGGTCAACTCAGTACCGATGAAAACAGATACAATTGCCGGTGGCGCTTCATTAGCTCCAAGCCTGTGTTCATTACCTGCAGTTGCAATGGAGGCTCTTAATAGACGCTCGTGATCATATACTGCTTTGATAGTATTTATTAAAAAGGTTAAGAACTGCAGATTCGACTTAGGATTCTTACCGGGGCTTAGCAGATTTACCCCAGTATCAGTTGCTAAAGACCAATTATTGTGTTTTCCCGAACCGTTAATGTTGGCATAAGGTTTTTCATGCAGCAAAACCCTTAGGTTATGCTTCCGAGCAATTTTATCCATTATATCCATCAGTAATTGATTATGGTCTACTGCTAGATTGGTTTCTTCATAAACCGGTGCAAATTCATACTGATTGGGCGCTACCTCATTATGCCTTGTTGTAATCGGTATTCCAAGTTTCATACACTCAATCTCCAATTCGTTCATGAAGGCATGTGCTCGATCGGGAATCGTGCCAAAGTAATGATCGTCTAATTCCTGCCCCTTTGCCGGACTATGTCCAAAAACTGTTCTCCCTGTCATCACTAAATCAGGACGTGCCGCAAACAGTGATTTATCCACCAAAAAGTATTCTTGCTCCCAACCTAAAGTAGCATTCACTTTTTTTACATTCTTATCAAAATACCGGCAAACATCTACAGCAGCTTTATCTACGGCAACTAGTGCTTTAAGTAAAGGTGTCTTATAATCAAGTGCTTCGCCTGTATAGGAAATGTAAATGGTAGGAATACATAAGGTCTTTCCAATTATGAATGCAGGGGAAGAAGGATCCCAGGCTGTATAGCCTCGAGCTTCAAAAGTATTTCGTATGCCTCCACTGGGCAAACTTGAAGCGTCAGGCTCTTGCTGTGCCAACTGTGCGCCTCCAAACTGTTCGATTACCTTATTATCATTATCGCTAGAAGGCTCGAAAAAGGCATCATGCTTTTCAGCTGTTGTTCCTGTTAAAGGTTGAAACCAATGTGTGTAATGCGTCACATTCTTTTCTACAGCCCATGCTTTCATGGCTAAGGCTACTGAATCTGTGATTTTTCTATCGATACTCGTACCTTTTTCAATGGAGCTCATTACAAGCTTGAAAACGTCTTTAGGCATGTATTCTGACATTGCTTTCTTGTCAAAAACATGAGAACCGAAATAATCAGAAATTTTTTCTGTAGGAGCTTCTACATTTCTAGGGCTGCGGTTCATGGCCTCTTTGAGAGCATGAAATCGAATAGTTGACATGGGTTTTTTATTTTATATTGAAACCCAAAAGTAGTTTAAAAGAGAGGGTGAGATACAATAAAGAAGTAAATTTTATTAACACCCCCTATTTTTCAGAAGTCAACCCCCAATAAAATAACATTTTAATCAAGCAACCCCCTTAAATTCGGTGACGAATGAGAAATATATATAAGTTATGTAGAAAAGTATTAGAATAATGCCTTTCCAGAATCCCATTTTATCTCCGAACTTCATTAGGGGAAGCAAAAGAATGCTGATGGCTAATAGGAAGTACATATCAAAATTCAATACAGATTCAGAAACTTCTAAAGGTATAGCCAATGAGGTTATACCCAATATTGCAAGCAGATTAAAGACGTTGGAACCAATCAAGTTACCCATAGAAATATCAGTTTGCTTCTTAAAAGCAGCTACCGCGGAAGTCACTAATTCAGGTAAGCTAGTTCCAAAGGCAACGACAGAGACCGAGATCAGCTTTTCACTTATTTCAAAGCTTTTGGCAATTTTTACCACCCCCTTGATTAACCAGTCCGCGCCGAAGTACAAACAAGCTAATCCTAATAAGCAAAAGAAGATGTTTTTAAAAATTGGAGTAGCCTGCGTTTCAGCATCTACCTCCTGCTCTGCTGCAATAACTTTACCCTCTGTTCTAGATTTTCGAATAATCCAAAAGGTAAAAGATGCTAGAATAAGAACGAAAATCAGGCCTTCCCAAAAACTAAGTACACCGTTTAAAGCAAAGACATAGAATAAGACTGTTGCTATAAACATTAAGGGCCAATCTATGCGCAGTGAGTCTCTATTTACCGAAATTGGAAAAATAACAACAGTAATTCCCAGAACCAATGCAATGTTCGAAATATTAGAACCGACCACCGCCCCAACACTTACGTCTGGGTATCCGCTAAAAGCTCCTTCCAAACTCACAAGTAGCTCGGGAGCAGAAGTGCCAAATGAAACCACCGTCATGCCTATTACCAGTGGCGAAATGTGAAGCTTTAAAGCCAACGCGACAGCTCCTCTCACTAAAAACTCACCCCCTAAGATCAGACCAACAAGTCCACCAACTAAGAGTAAGTATTCCACTACCGTTCAGTTGAAGAATTTGATTGCTTCGAGCTTTTTTTAGCAGGGTCAGCCGAATCTGTTATTTCCTGAGAAGTTCGACGTATTTCATCTTGTATATCGCCTGTAGCATTTTTGAACTCCCTAATTCCTTTACCAAAACTTCGCGCTAAATCAGGGATTTTTTTTGAGCCAAATAACAAAACGACTACTAACACAACTAAAAAGATCTCTGAACCCGCAATGCTAAAAAAGAGTAAACTCATGGGGCAAAATTACAAAAAAGCCCTGTGCAAATAGTTGCACAGGGCTTATTGTTAAACTTAAAAGTTAACTTACTTTTTCTTTTTCTCTACTTTCTTTTTGCTCAAATCAACTACAATTGGAGTTGCTACGCAAAGCGAAGAATAAGTTCCAACTGCAACTCCTACAAGTAAAGCAAATGCAAAACCTCTAATCACTTCCCCTCCGAAAATAAAGATCATCAGAAGCACAAAGAATGTACTCAAAGAAGTGTTTACTGTTCTACTTAAGGTGCTGTTCAATGCTTCATTAATTACTTCTAGCATTTCACGCTTTTTGTATGAATTCAGGTACTCTCTGATTCTATCAAATACAACCACAGTATCGTTAATTGAGTAACCTACTACCGTTAAGATAGCAGCAATGAACGCTTGATCAATATCTAAAGAGAAAGGCAAGAAACCATAGGCTATTGAGAACACTGAGAGCACAATCAGCACATCGTGAAAAATTGCCACAACTGCTCCTAAGCCATACTGCCATTTTCTAAAGCGGAATAGGATGTACAAGAAAATAATAACCAATGAGAATAGAATAGCCCAAATAGATGATTGCTTGATATCATCAGCGATGGTTGGACCAACCTTCTGAGAACTCATAAGATGCTCTTCGTTAAATGCATCAAATGATTTATCACCGATCAACCCACTTAAACCTTCATAAAGTTTTTTCTCTACGGTTCGGTCCGCTTCAGGATCTTCACTGTCCATTAAATAACTAGTGGTTACTTTAACCTGATTGTCTTCACCAAATATCTTTACCTCAGGACTTATGTTCTGACCATCTTCTGTTACAAATGAATTACTTAAAGAAGTTCTAATATCAGTTGTAGAAACAGTCTGGTCAAAACGAACTACGTAAGTTCTTCCACCTGTAAAGTCAACTCCATAGGATAATCCACGAGTAGCGAAAGAACCAATTCCAACCAAGATTATGATACCTGAAATAATGTAAAAAGTCTTTCTCTTTTTAACAAACTGCCACGCTAAGTTTTGGAAAGCACCTTCTGTAACTTTGGTCGCTACCGTGATTTTCTTTTTATTGTCTAACCTCCACGCGAAAATCAAACGGGTAATAAAGATTGCTGAAAACAAAGAAGTAAGAATACCAATCACAAGCACCTTCGCAAAACCTTCAACTGGCCCTGTTCCGAAGAACCAAAGGATGATTCCTGTTAATAAGGTGGTAACGTTGGCATCAATGATCGAGGAATAAGCGTTTTTGTATCCATCTGCAATGGCTAACCTAGAACCTTTCCCTGCTCTTAACTCTTCACGAATCCTTTCGTATATCAGTACGTTGGCATCAACCGAAATACCAATGGTCAACACAATACCGGCAATACCTGGAAGGGTTAAAGCAATATTGGTACTTGCTAGTACTCCCATAATAAAGAACAAGTTTGCAAGTAATGCAATATCAGAAGCGATTCCAGCCTTTCCATAATAGAAAATCATGTAAAGCAATACAATAAGCAGTGCTACGATAAAAGAAAGTAATCCGTCATTAATTGATTCTTGTCCAAGTGATGGACCTACTACTGCTTCTTCTACAATTTTTGCAGGAGCAGGTAACTTACCCGCTTTTAGAATATTGGCAATTAACTTTGCTTCCTCAATTGTAAAGTCACCTTCGATGCTTGAAATACCACCTGAAATTTCTGAATTTACATTTGGAAAAGAATAAACGTAATTATCAAGCACGATTGCGATGCTTTCACCTACGTTATCCCCTGTAAGGTTCTTCCATGTTTTCGCGCCTAGCGTATTCATTTTCATGGTAATCTCAGGACGACCTCCAAACTGACCAAAATCTTGAAATGCGTCAGTAATTACATCTCCTTCTAAAGGTGCTTTTCCATCTCTAGAGGTAACCTCAATAGCTATGAGCTGTAAAAACTGATCACCTTCACCGGTTGGCTTAGCAGTCCATAAAAGCTTTAAATCATTAGGAAAGATCTTTTGCACCTCTTCCATTCGAAGGTATTCGTTAACCTTTCCAGTATCTTTTATAGCTGAGTAACCAACCACAGGTCCTTCACCGGGCATGTAATCTCCGCTCTCATTTTGATAGATCGAAGGAGATAAGACAGCAAATAGTGGATTTTCCTTTGCAAAATCTTCGAATGATTGATCTGCAAGAGCAGAATCTCCTGCGAGTGAATCTGAAACTAACTCATCCATTAAAGAGGACTCGGAACTGGCAGTATCCTCATCCATTTTGCTAGAATCAGCGATTAAATCGGCTGACGCAGCTGTATCGACAACAGCCTCATCCATTGTTTGAGTGTTTTCTAGCGTATCCGAAACTTGCGTAGTATCTGCAGTTTCTTCAGACTCACCACTCTTAATCAAATTGAGTTTTTGGTTCGCTTGAGCTAAGTAAGGGTAAATCTCAGCGTTCTCATAAGTTTCCCAAAACTCAAGCTTAGCTGTCCCTTGTAACAGTTGTCTAACACGTTCTTTGTTTTTAACCCCAGGTAATTCTACCAAAATACGGTCGGATGCAGCAAGTTTTTGAATGTTTGGCTGCGCAACTCCAAATAAGTTAACTCTCGTTCGAAGAACTTCAAAAGTTCTATTGAAAGCAGCATCCGCTTCATCTCTAAGAAATTGAATAACCTCTTCATTTGTTGCTTCGCGGTTAATGTTGTCCTTATTTTCTAGCGTGTAAAAAACACTCGCTAAAGGCTTTGTAGGAGCTACTTCATTCCATGACTGCTCAAAAAGACTTACAAAATTTTCTTGATTACTTTTTTGCTTTTCTTTAGCTAAATCAATTGCTTTCCTAAAGTCTTCGTCTTGGCTATTAGAAGAAAGAGCTATGACTACATCGGCTACCGATACTTCTAGCGTTACGTTCATCCCCCCTTTTAGGTCAAGACCTAAGTTCAACACATTCTTTTTTACCTCAGCATAAGTGAAGTCAAAAAGTGGATAAACCGCTTGACTTGACATGGAGTCTAAATAGGCATCTTCCTTTTCAAGTGAACCTGCTGCAAATTCTTGTGCATCATTTTCTACACTTTGAGCAACCCAGGTAAAAGACAACTGGTAGAGACAAGCTAATGATAGTAAGACAATGAATGTCCAAATTAATCCCTTATTCTGCATGATTTCCTTCTATGTATTCGTTCTTTTTGAAGCCTGCAAATATAGAATTTCCATGAAGAAAACACAATTTATATTATCTAGCATTAATAGTCGAATATTCAACCTTCTAAAAAACCCATTTCTTCGATTTTAATTAACTTTAATTTATGATTTCATTTCTAAAAACATTTAAAAAGCATAGTTCGCTCTTTATATTATTTTCTTGCTTAAGCTTTTCTGCTACAGCACAATTGAATTATTATTTATATGACTCTTTAAAAGTCTTCAGAGATGGTAATGAATTGAACCAACCCTTCTGGGGTGGTTTTAATGCTCCTCAATTCGGACAAATAGACCTGAACCTTGATGGCAAAAAAGACTTAATCGTTTTTGATCGTGTTGGTGAAAAACTGCTAACGCTCATTAACCAGGGGGGCATGGGTGAAGTTAATTATCGTTTTGAGCCTGAATACATAAAATACTTCCCAACTATAAAGTATCAAATGTATACCAAAGACTATGACTGCGATGGAGACAATGACCTCTTCGTTGGTGGTTCTGATCTAAGGTTATTTCAAAATAATAGCTCAATGCTTGATGGAATCCTATTGTCGGATTCAGGAAAAGTGAACTCTTTGTACAATCCGGATCAAGCTAATCAAATCCCCTCTTCCATTAACCCTAGTCAACCAAACTTAATTGGACTTGGAGATGTTGACGGTGACGGAGATCTTGATATTATCAATGAGTTTGGTCTAGGTAACCAGCTAGAATATCATCGAAACCTATCGATAGAACGCAATGGTGAGTGTGGTTTAATTTTTGAAAGAAGAGCAAAATGCTGGGGTAATTTCATGGAGTCTAGTCTTAGCTCTGAGATTTTCTTAGATACCTGCAGATGGACTGAATTTGGAAGTGGCGGAGAATTCACAAAGAGAGATGAGAACCATATCACAGAGGGGCAAAAAGGATTGAAACATGGAAATTCTGCCATTGCTATTTTCGATCTAGACTATAATGGTAGTGCAGACGTTTTACTCGGAGATGACGGCACCAGAAGAGTTACCGCTCTTTATAATGCTGACAGTGGCAGTATCCCAAGAGTAGATTCAAGGATTTTCAGAGTAGACAGCACCTTCCCAAGTTTTGACCAACCTATTGACTTACCTATTTTTCCTGCTTCATATTTCTTAGACCTTGACAATGATGGTTTTGACGATATGTTGGTTGCCCCAAACACCAATGATTTCCTTAGCCCTGGCAAGAACAAGAACAACATCCTTTTTTACAAAGGAAATGGAACAGCCAATGGTTTCACTTTAACCAATAAGGCTCTTTTCTTTAAAGATATACTTGATTTTGGCGAAGGCAGCTATCCTACTTTTTTTGACTTCAATAAAGATGGCAAGCAAGATCTACTGATTGGTAATTTGGGCTATTACAACGATTCATCTAAAAGAGATGTGGGACAATTGGCTCTCATGATCAATACAGGAACTACCCAAAAACCTGAATTTGACCTGATTGACACTAATTTTCTAAACTTACCCCAATATTTGTTGCTTGATACCAACCGACTTCCTGAATATAATTTGATCCCGGCGTCAGGTGACTTGGATGGAGACGGAGATGAGGATCTTTTAATAGGCGTATCAAGTGGTAAGATTCTTCATTTTGAAGATACAGCAAATCAAGGGCAAGCAGCTGAATACAAATACAAGGGTGATTACTTCCAGAAAATAAGAGTATTCAACAATGCCAAGCCTGATCTTTTTGATGTAAATGAGGATGGACTACTTGACTTGGTGATTGGAAGTGAAGTTGGCAGCCTTAGCCTATATCTAAATCTTGGTAGTGCGCAAAATCCAATTTTTACAATGAAAGTTGATTCGATTGTTTATCAAGCTGCTACAAACACACAACGCTATCAACTTGAAGATGATGTAAACCTGAGTTTTTTCGATATTGGACAAACAATAAGGGTAAAAGGCTCATCCAAATTAGATAATAATGTGCAATACGATATTGTAGCAATAAATGATAATTTAAACTACCTAGATCTAAGGCCTAGTTTCTTCAATACCAATAGCAGTAACGATGAGTCGAATTCTAGGGCTGTAGTTGATGCTGCAATTTTAAATTGGGGGAAATTTTCATTGATCGATATCGAATCAAATTATGACAGTGCTCCATTCTTATTTAAGAATAGAAATGGTGAAAATCGATTGATCGTTGGAAGCAGAGATGGCAATATTTTCCTGCTTGACAGCATAAAAGGAAACCCGCTTGATTCATTTATAATAATTGATAATAGATACATTCAACAGAATCTAGGAGGGAATACTGTTGTAGCAGGAACAGATTTAAATGGCGATAACTTGATTGACTTTGCGGTTGGAAATAAAGCGGGAGGATTATCCATATTTTTTGGATTGAATAATGTTGGTATTGACGAGAAAAAAGTTAAGGCAAATCGAAAGGACTTCTTACTTATTCCAAATCCTGCAAAGCGTTTTGCAATTATAAAGCTTGCTGAAACTTTTCAAAGTACAGTACAAGAAATTGAGATCAGAGATAGTGCAGGTCGGCTCATTGAAAGGTTGGCAGCAGATAACAGAAAAATTGATCTCACTAATTATAGGAAAGGAATATACATTGTAAATATCATCAGCGATGATAAGCTTTCTAGTGAATTGCTGATCGTGCAATAAAAAAAGGGGAGTTTTAGCTCCCCTTCACAATAGTTAATCGTTTAGAACTATCTCTAGTTCAACAAACCGTTCGTCTTTTTAACGCCCTCTGCGCTTTCTGAAATTTTAGCTTTTTCTGCATCTGAAAGTTCAATCTCTACAATTTGCTCAATTCCATTTTTACCGATTAGGCAAGGTACACCGATTGAAATATCATTCAATCCAAACTCTCCTTCTAGTAAAGCTGAACATGGAAACATTTTCTTACTATCACAAGCAATCGCTTGAACCATAGCAGAAACAGCCGCTCCAGGTGCGTACCAAGCAGAGGTTCCCAATAGTTTTGTCAAAGTTGCACCTCCTACCTTAGTGTCTTCAATCACTTGGTTTGCTCGTTCTTCAGAGATGAAATTTTTAACTGGTATACCATTTCTAGTAGCTTTGTCGATCAAAGGCACCATTCCAGTATCTGAGTGTCCTCCAATCACCATACCGTCAATATCAGAAATTGGACAATCTAGTGCTTCTGCTAATCTATACTTGAATCTAGCACTGTCCAGTGCTCCACCCATTCCAATTATTCTGTTCTTTGAAATGCCACTTGTTTGATGCACGAGATAAGTCATGGTGTCCATAGGGTTAGAAACCACGATAATAATGGTATTAGGTGAATGCTCTAATAGATTCTCCGTTACTTGTTTTACAATACCTGCATTAATCCCGATCAGCTCTTCTCTTGTCATTCCAGGTTTTCTTGGGATACCTGAAGTAATGACACAAACATCACTATTTGCAGTTTTACTGTAATCATTTGTACTTCCTGTAATTTTGGTATCAAAAGAATTCAAAGAGGCAGTCTGCATCAAGTCCATTGCTTTACCCTCGGCAAAACCTTCTTTAATATCTAAGATCACAACTTCTGATGCGAAGTCTTTTATTGCAATGTACTCTGCACAGCTAGCTCCTACAGCTCCTGCTCCTACTACGGTAACTTTCATGAATATATTTTTATTGATTTAACGCTTGGCTAAATTAACCATAGCCCTTGTATTTTAACAACTGAGATCAATAGTTTTTTGGCTTTAAAAAAGTTTGGTTAACCAAGGCAACCTTTAGCTAAATTCGCGTCTAACTGAGGAAAGTCTTAATGGATTTATCGAATAAAGAGCTAGTAGAAAAGTTGGTAAAAGCTTGCAGCAGAAGAGATCGTTCTGCTCAGCAGCAGCTTTATCAAAAGCTTTACAGCCCCATGATGGGAGTCTGTTATCGATACGCTCGGAATCAAGAAGAGGCGAAAGACCTACTTCAAGATGGATTCATCAAGATTTTTGATAAAATTGATCGATTCAATTTTAAAGGTTCTTTAGAAGGCTGGGTCAGAAGGATAATGGTAAACCACGCTATAGATCACTATAGAAAAAACAAGAATAAGTTTTCGATGAGTGAAACATTAGTGGAGGCTGAAAACATACCAGCTGATGAAGAGGGTGAAAACTGGGCTAAACAGGTACAAGCTAAAACGCTGCTTGCCTTCGTTCAGCAATTAAGTCCCGTTTATCGTACGGTCTTTAACCTTTATGTGTTAGATGATTATTCGCACGCTGAGATTGCCGACGAATTAGGGATAAGCGAAGGAACATCCAAATCTAATTTAGCGAAGGCCAAGCAGAATTTAAGGAACATGATTTTAGAATATAAAAGAAATGAAGAAAAATAAGTTAACGCAAGAAGAGGAGGCACTTAGGGCCAAGATCGAGGAGATCGAGTTTGATTATCAAGTTAGCGATTGGAAATCTCTTGAACAAAAACTTCCCACTAATCAAACCCTTCAGCTTGCCAAGTGGCTTGCTGCATCAACAGCTGTTATTCTTTTAAGTACTGCAGTTTATTTTCTTTCAAAGGACTCTTCTGTTCCTGCAGCTAAAGGAGAAAAACTAAAAAAGGAATTAAGCACCGCAAAAGTTGATCAGTCGATTGATGGTAAGAAAAATATTGAGATAGGTAGTGAAAAAGTAAAAAGTGAAGCAGAAACCAAGTTAAATGCTAAAGAAGAAAAAAGCATAAAGCAAACACCTACTCAAACCAAAACTTCCAAGAAGGAAAACAAGTTAACAAACAGTTCGACTGAAAGCGAAAAATCTAATTCATATGAGCAAGCAGCAGATGAGCATGCCCAAACTGAAAAAGAGAATAAAGAGCCAATTGAAGAATCGGTTGACCTTAAAGCACTAAAAGAATCGGTTTATTTTAAGATCATTGGCAAGGCCTGTGTTGGAGAAAGTATAAAATTGATTGCAGAAGCTAATGCAGTGCCAAGGTCAAACCTTATCTGGAAATACGGAAGTAATAAAATGAATGGACGGGAGATTGATTTGAAACTCCACTCAGAGAAACCAACTTTAATAAGCTTGTTTTACCAGAACGAAAACGGTGAATTAAGCAAATTAAAAGACACCCTGATCTCTCCGAATACTCCTCCCAAAAGTGATTTCTTCTTTACGGAACATGATGGTATATTTAATGACTTCCAAGTAACCTTTACTGTAGAAGAACTTCAACCTTCGGAAACTTATAAGTGGCTTCTTAATGACAAAATTATCGGCTCTAAAAGCGAAGATGTCTATGATTTTAATCAAGCAGGAAATTATAAAGTAACCTTATTTGTGAGCGGTAAAGATGGATGCGAAGCTAATCTAACAAAAACTGTTCATGTTAAAGATGATCATTCGCTTTTTATCAATGCATTCACTCCCAACGGAGATGGTTACCTTGATACCTTTATGCCACAAGGCTTTGAAGATTTTGACGGCAACTTTAGTTTCAAAGTTTATAATCTGCAGAACAATTTACTTTACGAAACCCAGAGTCCAGTTGAAGGTTGGAACGGTAGAATCAAAAACTCAGGACCAATGCAAGATTTAGGTTTATATGTTTGGGAAATAAAAGTTTCTGACAATAAAGGAAATTACAGAGCGTTTAAGGATAAAGTAAAAATTATAAAGTAGCTTTTTTTGAATGTTTATTGGTTAGTTAGTATTTATAAAAAGCAAAAGGGGTCTGCAAAAACAGACCCCTTTTTAATTATTAGATATTCAATTACCATGACTCTAAACGTCTACATTAGCATACTTCGCATTCTTCTCGATAAATTCTCTTCTTGGGGGTACTTCATCACCCATTAGCATTGAAAAAATTCGATCAGCTTCTGCAGCACTATCTATGGTTACTTGTCTAAGAGTTCTCATGGCAGGGTCCATGGTAGTTGTCCATAGCTGTTCTGCGTTCATCTCTCCAAGACCTTTATAACGTTGTACAGAAACGCTCGATTCTTTACCAGCTCCCTTAAATTCTTCTATTGACTTGTCTCGCTCTTCATCACTCCAACAGTAACGGCTATTATTTCCCTTTTTAACTAAATATAAGGGTGGTGTAGCAATGTAAATATTACCTCCCTCAACTAATTCCTTCATGTGGCGGAAGAAAAAGGTCAGGATCAAGGTTTCAATATGACTTCCATCTACATCAGCATCACACATGATGATTACCTTATGATAGCGCAGTTTTGATGTATCAAGAGCGCGTTCATCTTCCTCTGTACCTAACTTTACACCTAGTGCTGTATAGATGTTTTTGATCTCTTCGTTTTCAAAGATCTTATGCTGCATCGCCTTCTCTACGTTCAAGATCTTCCCCCTAAGTGGCATAATTGCTTGAAACTTTCTATCTCTACCCTGCTTTGCCGTTCCACCTGCAGAGTCTCCCTCAACAAGGTAAATCTCGCATTGAGAGGCATCTTTTTCTGAACAATCTGAAAGTTTTCCCGGCAAACCGCTCCCGCTCATAACGTTCTTACGCTGCACCATTTCACGTGCTTTTCTTGCAGCATGTCTTGCTTGTGCAGCAATAATCACTTTCTGAACAATTGTTTTAGCCTCTTTGGGGTGCTCTTCAAGGTAGTTTGTAAGCATCTCACCAACTGCTTGGTCAACTGCACCAATCACATCTTTATTACCAAGCTTTGTTTTGGTTTGACCTTCAAATTGTGGTTCTGCAACTTTAACAGAAATAACGGCAGTTAAGCCTTCTCTAAAATCATCTCCACTAATATCAAACTTCAATTTAGAAAGCATACCAGATTCATCAGCATACTTTTTGAGGGTACGTGTCAATCCTCTTCTAAAACCAGAGAGATGAGTTCCTCCCTCGTGAGTATTAATGTTGTTAACGTATGAGTGAAGGTTTTCACCGTAAGAGGTGTTATAAGTCATGGCAACCTCAACCGGGATATCGTTTTTCTCTCCATCCATGTAGATTACATCGGGTATAAGCTGCTCCCTTGATTCATCAAGAAAGGACACAAACTCGCTTAACCCATCTTCTGAGAAAAAGTCTTCATGCAAATGGTTCCCATCCTCATCTGTATTGCGTAAGTCTGTTATGCTCAAACGGATTCCCTTGTTCAAAAAAGCCAATTCGCGCAAACGAGAAGAAAGCGTGTCGTAGTTATATTCAGTTGTTTCAAAAATTCCTTTGTCAGGCCAAAAGGTGACTTTAGTACCTGTTTTTTCAGTTTTCCCTAATTCGCGCACGTCATAGGTGGGAACTCCAATATTGTATTCTTGCTCATAAACGATTCCCTTGCGATGAACCTCAGCCCTTAATTTGGTAGATAAAGCGTTTACACAACTGACTCCAACACCGTGCAGACCTCCTGAAACTTTATAGGTATCCTTATCAAACTTTCCACCTGCATGTAATACAGTCATTACAACCTCTAGAGCAGACTTTCCTTCTTTCTCATGAAAATCTACTGGAATACCTCTTCCATTATCATTTACCGTAATAGAATTATCCTCATTGATAAAAACATCGATCTCATCACAATAGCCTGCTAAAGCCTCATCAATAGAGTTATCTACCACCTCATAAACAAGATGATGCAGTCCTCTTACCCCAACGTCACCAATGTACATGGCAGGACGCTTTCTCACCGCCTCGAGTCCCTCTAGAACTTGAATATTGGATGCGGAATAATCTTTCTTATTTTCTAAATTTTCTGCTTGGTCACTCATGATTTTTTCTAGAATAAATTGGTCTTAAACAAAGATAATTATATGCCTTGCCTCGCTTGGTCTAAACAGCTGAAAATACAAGGGTTTTATTAACACTTAATTAACAACGAAGCGAGTTTGAAAAGCGCTGTAAATGAATTAGAAAGAGTAGGTTAAGCCTCCCCAAGTATTAAATCCCTGAAGCGGGTAATCCTGATACTTTTGGTAGTTCAAACCAAGTAGATTATTAAACTCTATAAAAGCAGATAGTTTTTTGGTGTATCGGTACTCAAAAGCAAGATTGAGATCAACAATGGCATTCAAAGTTTCAATGCTTTCAGTTCTACTAATAATCTGGTTGTTTTGATCAACTGTAATTGCTGAAATAGAAGGAGCAAATTGTTCTCCCCAATAGAAGATCGAAGCCTTCGCAATGATTTTATCTCTTAAGTTATACGTTCCTTTTAAGTTTAACTTCAATTCAGGACGATGCCATGCTTCCGCAAGATTTTCAGTATCAAACATAAAATATTCACCGAGTGCAAAAATTTGAATTTTCTGATTTAGACGATAAACCAATTCTCCCTTCAAACGCACTTCATCCAATCGATCATAAGCTAAATTAAATCCTTGATCTAATACGGTATTTCCTGCTGATGACTTGAAGTAGAAATAAGCATCATCCGTTCTCAATCGAGAAGCAGAAGTATTGAAAGAAATGTTTTCACTTAGCGTTCCCCTCAAACCGGCGTATAGGTTAAATTGCTGGTTGCTGTTTTGCAAATTTAGATTAGGGTTCACAAAAGGATTCTCTTGCGTAATAGACTGGTAACTATTTCGCTGAATTTCACCCTTAACCCCCAAATATGGTATGAGAATATCATCCACCACATCATATTTCACTTCGGCAAGCGGATAAAAATGAAAGTTAGCAGACTCATTTACATTGGCATAAATACCCAAACCTGCTTTAACTTTAAAACGCTCGCCAACTGTGCTAATTTGTGGCTTTAGAGCAAATATTCCGCTAGCATCTGCCAATTCGTAATTGTTGTAATCGGCAAGCACATCAAGCTCGTATAGCTCTTGATCTAGAATTTGACTCAGCTTGGCAGTTGCCTTGAATTGTTGCTCTGACTGATTGTCTATATTAAAGAAATGATGAAAGTGTGTATTGATTTCATGTCTTAAATTGAATGAATCTTGTTTTGTGGAACTTAAACGCATATCAAGGTTAAGCTGGTTATAACGTTGATCCAATTGGCTAGAAGGCAGCTCCATTTCTATGATTCTAGGAATATCATAGTAACCATAATAATTTAAGCTATGCAAGTCGTAAGACGCTTTAGCCTCAAAGGTGTTTGTTTTCCAAAACCGTTTTCCAAAAACTTCAAAATGAGTCTTAGAAAACTCACTGCCTTCAATTCCTGCAGCTTCTGCTTGATTTAAGTAAGAAGCATGAACTCCCAACTGAAAGTCCTTAGAGCGCAGATTACTGTAGTAAACCTCAGCAAAAGGAAGTAATACATTACCAACCCCTAATCTAGCGTAACCATTGTATAACTTCACTAAAGGTTCACCTTTTATGCGCGCTGCTTTGATAGGCTCTAACTCGAAACTCACTGCTTGCGGCTTATCTATAAAACTGTAATCTAGTTTTCTTTCAATTTTGAAGGTATCATTTATTTCAGGTGAAAATCCAATTTTGTCGGCATCAATTAAAATTGGCTGATACTCTTTAACTACCCTGAAAGTATCATTAGTAAGTTTTTCTTGCGCTTGCGAACAAAAAGGGAGCAGGCTGATCGCAGCAAAAAGGGCTAAAACTCTATTTCTCATTCTTAAGCTCCTCCTCAATATTATTATTTGGACGGTTTAAGCTGTCTTGCTCCATCTCAGGTGCTTTACCTTCACCAAGGTCCACTTCTATCGGTTTTTCCTCTTCATCTTCAACCTTCGTTGCTTGATTCAATATTTCTAGCTTTTCCTTTGCTATAGAGACGAGCTTTTCATCATCCGCATTATCGATTACACTCTGGAAGGTGATGCGGGCATTGTATAAATCCTCTTTAGCAACAAAGTTATCTGCCAACAGGATAAAGCCTTTTGCAATCCAATAAGGGTATGAAGGAACTTGATCAACTAGACGATAAATAAGCGTATCGCTTTTTGCATAGTCGCCCTGTAAATAAAACTTTTTAGCCAAGAGGTATTTTGCCTCGGCCCCGTATTCTGTTTTGAGCACAGATAGGGTATCAAGATAAATAAGTGCACTATCATACTCACTCTTCTCAAAATGGGTTTTAGCTAGGATAAGCTGGGCTTTTTGCCAAAGTTCTAGAGGCAAAAGCGGTCCGTTCAACAAGGATTGGGCATATTGAGATGCTGCTTGGTAATTTTCTTGCTCAAAGTAAATTTCCATCAAAGCCTTTTGAGCTAAATTGAAATTCGTGGTTCTTTCAGCTGTTTTAAGCAATTGCTCATAGGTTGCCGCAGCGCTGTCTAATAGTTCCATAGAATAATAGATCCTAGCCAGCTCAACTAATGCTTTTTCATTAAACTTATTTGCAGGCATGGCGATTACTTTTCGGTAATCACTTGCAGCCTCTTGATCAAATCCCAAAGAAGTTTCACAATTAGCCCTGTAAAAATGTGCATTGAGACTAAAAATGCCATTAGGATAGCGCTTTAAGTAATTGGTAAAGTCTCGAGTAGCTTTTTCACAATTTCCTTCTAAATAGTGATTTTCTGCAATTACATAAGCTGTAGAGTCAAGTTTAGCTTTGCTAATGTTAGCAAAAGAGACTCCCTTAATGTAATTTTCAAAAGCTTCAGCGTCTCCTTTATCGATGTATATCTTCCTGATCTTTTCAAGAGCAGCTTGAGCGTGCGGAGAATTAGGATAATCTTTTACTACAGTGTTAAATGAGTTTAGCGCCAAATCATCTTCATTTTGATTGTAGTAGATCAAACCAATCTTTAAGTTTGATTCTGCTAAATAGCTACTCTTCGGAAAATCATTGATTAGTTGATTATAATAGGCTATGGCTTCTTGGTTTTGCTTCAATAGAAGATTGGTCTTGCCCAGCTCAAATAAAGCATCATCCGTGTAAACCGAGGATTGTACATTATTGACCAAATCTTTCAACTTCTTTGCCTTTGCATCATACTTACCCTCTACCCCGCTCGATATTGCAGATTGTAATAAAGCATAATCTTTGTCCTTCACTCCAATTTTAGCAGCTTGATCATAGGCGGTGATCGCCTTGGCATATTTTTTCTGAATAAAATAACTATCACCTAATCTAAGGTAGGCATCATTAATAAGTCCTTTGTTTTTCGGATCCGCCTTATCTATGTACTCAGAAAGCCAAAAGATGGCTGATTTATATGACCTTCTCTCATAAAAAACATAACCTAAATTGTAATAAGCCCTTTTATAATAAGGAAGCGATCTAGCGCCTGAACTCGCAAGAAAATCTGTGTAGTAATTAATGGCATTGTCATAATCACCAACTTGAGAAAAGGATTCAGCCATCCAAAAAACTGAAGATGCTCTTAGCTTTGGATCGTAATTATTGTCGATTGCCATTTGGAATTTATCAATGGCATCGAGGTATTTTTTTCCTTTAAAAAGCTCGATTCCCCGGTAATAAGCTAAACGTTGTTTGGCCTGTAATAGCTGAATATCTTTACTATTTATTCGGCTTAGGGATTGCAGTGCCGCTTCGTAATTCTTAGTGGTGTAGTATACCCCGAGCATATACTCGTATGCATCTTCTAGCTTAGCAGAATTCGGATATTCTGCTATGTATGACTCAAAAGCCAAAATGGCGTCATCGTAGGGGTGATAAGAAAGTTCGTAAGATAACTTAGCATAATTAAATAATGACTCCTCAGTTAGCTCATCGTCAATTCCAATCTTATAGGCAGAGTTAAATGCGCGCTTTGCATCAGCTTTTTGATCAACCTTAACTGCACTTTGGCCAATGTAATAATAGGCTGATTGGTTTAAGGTATCATCAAGGCCGATAGCTTTTTCTAGACTTTTGATTGCTTGTATGTAGTTTTTTGTTTTCACATAACTCAATCCCAATTCATAGTAATCTTGATCCTTTCCTTGCTTTCTATCCAGGTAGTCTTTCAAGTAAGGTATTGCTTTATCATACTGCGAAGTTTCATAATATGCGCTCCCGATCAACTTCTTGATCTCTATTTCCCTCTTGGGCGGCGCTGAATCTAAAACGGCCGGCGCATAAGCAAGCAGAGCATTGTAGTTGTCTTGTAAATAATACAATTGAGTTATGTAGTAAGGCACAAGTGGTCCAAATTGCGGATCACTTTCAACCTTTTTAAAATCGATGAGCGCTGTTTGGTAATTAGCTGCTTCATATGCCAAGTGTGCATAATAGTAACGTGCCGCAGAAACATAAGGGTTATCAGTGTCTTTGATCTCATAAAAACTAGCAGAAGCCTCATCAAATTTTTCTAATTGAAACTCAGAATATCCCTTTTTGAAATAATACTCTGCACCTTGGTCTTTGGTTAGATCTAAAAGCTCTACCCCTTCTAAACCCTCTAAAACCTTTTCATAATTGCGCTTTCTAAATTGATACTTGGCAAGCTGAAAATATGCCTGATTAATGAATACGCTTTCAGGGTAACGCATTATGAAGTTCTGCAATAAAGCAGCCGCATTGCTATGGTATAATTGAATAGCGCATAAAGCAACATAAAACTCTGCCTCTATCCTAACTTCAGAATGCGAGTCCTCAGTTGATTGAATGAACTTTTCAAATAAGTGCTGGGCTGGTGAATACTTTTCTTTCTCAAACAAATCCTTTCCTTCATGAAATATAGGATAACGCTCCTGAAACCTCAGACTTTGTTGAGCGTTTGAATGCTGCATGAAAAACATGCCAAGAAAAAAAAGAATAGTGCTAGCCTTCAAAAAACTGTTGTTCAACTTATTCAAGCTTTGAATAATTACCTTTTATAAGATTTTAAAGGTAGCGCTAAGGCTGCTTATAAAAGCCCTGCATAACCGAAGTTATCAACGGAATTTTGTTGATACTATAAAGAAAAAAGAAGGCTTTCTCTTAGATAAGAAAAGACCTTTGAAAAAGCTGTGTAGCTTTATATCTTTGTTTTAAACAGAAACTATGCCCGGTACTGCCATAATTGAATTAAATAGCGTTAATGTTTTTCAGAAGAAACACCTCGTTCTATCTAATCTTGGACTAAGAATAGAAAAGGGCGAGATGGTTTACTTAGTAGGCAAGAACGGAAGCGGCAAGAGTAGCTTCCTTAAAACCTTATATGCTGAATTAAAGCTGCAAGAAGGAGAAGCAACTGTAGCAGGCTTTGATCTAAAGAGCATTAAAAGAAAAAAAGTTCCTTATTTGAGGAGAAAGATTGGGATTGTTTTCCAAGATTTTCAACTACTTTCAGATCGCTCTGTGAATGATAACCTCAAGTTTGTAATGCGAGCCACCGGCTGGAAAAACAAAAAAGAGATCAAAGAGGGTATAGAAGTAGTGCTTCAGAAAGTTGGGCTAAAAAACAAAGGGTTTAAATTACCACATGAACTATCAGGAGGAGAACAACAAAGAGTAGCAATTGCTAGAGCGCTCCTGAATGACCCTGAAATTATTCTTGCAGATGAACCAACAGGAAATCTGGACCCTGAGACATCAGATGAAATTATGAAGCTCTTAGTTTCGATAAGTCAAAACAACAAAGCGGTTTTAGTGGCCACCCACGATTATGAACTGATACGAAAGTTTCCTGGAAGAATTTTACAGTTTGAAAACGAAACGATCACAGAACCGGAACCAACTATTCCTTCTTAGCAGACTTTCGTTGCTCTTCTTCTAGACTTGCCAAGACAATTAGCTTCCAAAAAGCGAAGAGCTTAAGTCCTCCACCCTGCGCTTCTAATTTCTTCCGGATAGTATTACCTATAAGGCCTTCTAAAAGGCTAAGCAAACTATTTAATTTAAGCTTTTTACTAAATTGAAGCCACCGCAAAATTTTTACCTGCGCAATAAAGTGATCAGAATTATCCAAACTATTCTGAATTTCCAAAAGATTCGATAAAGCTTGGCTGGTTTTAGATAGAAAAACGCTGTTTTTGTCAGGCTGGGCATTCAAAACAGGATTATCAATATGCATAACAGGTATTTTTGCTGCTTTAAGCCTAAATCCCATTAGTGTGTCTTCATGTCCGTAACCTTCAAGTTTTTCCTCAAAAGGAATTCTTTTTAACAGCTCGGCTTTAAGCACAAGGTTGTTTGTCATGAAGGAAGCATAAGGTTGTTTATTTCGCTCTTGTGCAGATTTTGACTCTGTTTGATTCCCATACATCCACCTTAAACGGTACTTTAGAGCAGGAACCTCTTTTGGATAAATACTTCTGCCGCAGATCACACTGACATCCTCTTGTTTTCTTAATATTTCCTCATAACGGCTCAAAAATTGGTCTGAGACTAGTTCAGAGTCGCCATCAAGAAAAAGAAGATAAGGATGTTTAGCATATTTGAGAAAAAGGTTGCGAATACGTGATCGACCGATATTTTCTTCCAACTGCACGTATTTTAAAGCAGAGCCAAACTGGTCTATATTTAGCCGATTACTTTCCGCAGAGCAGTCATCAATCACAATTAACTCATGTTCAAAGTCCGCTTTTCTTATTTGGTTTATTAAACCTTTCAGTAAAGCCTCATTTGGGTAATTATAAAATGGAATGCAAATACTAATCACCTCCTAAAGCATTTTTAATCGTATTGAGTAATACTTCTTCTTCGTTTTCCCAACAAAACGCTTGAGCTGCGCGACTAGCCTCTTGCTTCCAAAAAGCGTATTCTGGATTGGACATAAACTCTTTTACTTGTTTGGCTAGTTCCTTTGGATTACGCGACTTTAAACTTTCACCTACATGGCAATTTTCCAACAACTCTTTAACCTCAATTAAATCGGAATAAATTACTGGAGTATGTGCTTGCAAGTAATCAAAAAGCTTATTCGGTAAAGCGTAGCGGTAGCTTAAGCCCTTCATCTCTTCTACTGAAAAACCGATTGCACTTTGCTGAGTGTGCAAGCTTAACTCTTCTGGTTTCAACCTTCCTAAAAATTCAATCCGGTCCTCTAAATTCTTATGTTTAACCTGCTCTTGTAGGTCTTTTTCAAGGTCACCACTCCCCGCAATTTTTAATTGATAATCTGGCAAATAAACCATGCTATCAATCAATAACTCCAACCCTCTTCCTTCATTTAAGGCTCCTTGATAAATAAGTTGTTTTTCTTGCTTAACCACCTTCCCTACCTCTTGCCTTAGAGGGAAATTTCTAAGCAAGTTCATTTTTAGACCATACTTCTCCTCATAGGCTTTTGCAATTCGTGGACTAACGGAGAAAGCATACTTTAGCTTAGGAAGAATTAGAGCTTCTATAAAGCTCCAAACTTTTTTAACCCGCGGTCTTCTGACCAATTCAGGAACTTCGGTAAAAAACTCATGTGAGTCATAAAGCAGACTCTTAGACTTAACCCGAGCTACTAAAAAGTTAGCAGGTAAAGTATCCAAATCATTTGCAAGTAGCAGGTCGAAGCGTTTGAATAGCAAATAAAAGAAAAGGCAGATATTAAACACTGCATAGAATAAAGCCCCTTTTTGAAAAGGTAAGCTAAAACGCTTTTGATGAAACGGCATAGGGTTCAAAGCAGGAGAGTGCTTCAATTTCCTACCAATGAGTAAAACCTCGTAACCATTACTCTGTAATGTATTGCAAACCTTTTGCACCCTTTGATCGGTTGCCAGATCGCTAGTCACAGAGGCTATAATGCGCGGTTTTTTCTGCATACTTGGCTAAGTTGAGCATAATTAACTTTCGATTCCCAATAAAATTTCATGCAATTATGAGCAATCTGTTCTTGAAAACCCTTAACCATCTGCCGAATTCGGGCTGTATTCAGCTTTAAATTTGTTCATTATGCAAATAATCAATTCCAAATCACTCAAGAACCTCAACACTTTTGGATTGGGGGTCAAAGCCAAGCACTTCCTTTCTGTTCAATCAAAAGAAGAGGCTTCCATTTTTTTTAAAGAAAAAAAGCCAACAGAAAAGGTTTTGATCTTAGGTGGTGGAAGCAATCTTCTATTTAGGAGTGACTATGAAGGTTTGGTTATCAAAAATGATATCCATGGAATTCAGCTTTTAAAAGAAAATGAAGAACACGTTTGGCTTGAAGTAGGAGCAGGTGAAAATTGGCATGAATTTGTGCTTTACTGCATCAAACGTGATTGGGCGGGAATTGAAAACCTTTCGCTCATACCTGGAAATGTAGGAGCTAGTCCGATGCAAAACATTGGCGCTTATGGAGTCGAAGTTAAGTCAGTAATAGAAAGTGTTGAAGCGGTAAATAGAGAAGATGGAAGCATCAAAACTTTTCTAAACGAAGATTGTGAATTCGCCTACCGCTCTAGCATATTTAAAACGAAACTACGTGACAAGTACATGATCTGTTCAGTTAAATTTAAGTTAGATAAAAAAGCGCAATACAATGTATCCTACGGAGCAATCAGGGAACAGCTTAAAGCCGAAGGCATCAGTGAAGATCAATTAAGTATTAAAGCAATTTCTGACGCAGTTATCAAAATCAGAAAATCAAAGCTTCCTGATCCATCAGAAATTGGAAATTCAGGAAGTTTTTTTAAGAACCCTGTAGTCGATGATGCCATTTATCAGAAGCTTAAGAGCACTCATCCAGACATTCCTGCTTATCCACAAGAAGATGGTCAAACTAAACTTGCCGCAGGCTGGCTAATAGAAAAGGCAGGTTGGAAAGGTTATCGAAAAGGAGACTATGGAGTTCATGCCAAACAAGCCCTGGTACTTGTAAATTATGGTGAAGCCAGCGGTGAAGAGCTGTATCAGTTATCTTCAAGAATTGTTGACTCTGTACGAGAAAAATTCGGCATTACCCTTGAGAGGGAAGTGAATATTATAAACTAAAGTTGATGGTTTAAGAGCTTACCACTTTCAACTAATTTGTGCAGGTATGGCTTTGTTCTAGCTAGTTCAATTAATTCTAAGTGGCCTTGATTATGGCAATCAGAACCTAAAAAGCTAATTAAACCTTCATCAATCAATCTTTCTGCAATTTTCTGTGTTTCTGGCGAGTAGTGACCAATTAAGGAAAGCATATTCAGCTGTAAATGCACTCCCTTATCCACCATTTCTTGGTATTTATCAAAATTCTTGTACCAAAAACCATAACGTTCAGGGTGGGCTAGTATAGGTTTGTATCCATTTGTTTGAAGCTCAAAAATAATGCTAGCAAGATTTGGTGGTTCTGCTACAAAGGGAAGCTCAAATAAAACATAATTATCTCCAAAAGTCAATAGACTATGGTCTTTGATCTTTTCTTCAAGTGTTTCATCAAGATAGTATTCAGCAGCAGCTTGAAAGTCAAGTTCGATCTTTTCTTGCTCAAAATACTTCACTACCTCATCTCTTCCTCCTAGAATAGTATCTGGAGTGTTGCGATAAAAATCTGCCATTACATGAGGAGTTGTAATGACCTTTTGATAGCCCCAACTTTGAAACTTTTTCAACATAGTCAGGCTATCTTCTACAGAGCGAGAACCATCATCAATCTCAGGTACAAGATGTGAATGAAAGTCTACCTTCAGCAGGCCCAAGTCAAGGGGAGGAAGTTTCTCTTCTTTTTTAAATAATCGGCTAATCCAGCTCATAATTGTAGTATAAGCAAATTATTCGAATTTGTTACTCTCAAACCACTCCACCGTACGTTCAAGTCCTTCTTTAAACTTGACCAAAGGCTGATAGTCAAGTCTTTCTTTTGCTTTTTCTATATTGGCTAATGAATCCTTTACATCACCCTCTCTTTCTTCTCTGTGTACTGCAGCAACATCTGCCGAGGTTAATTCTTTAACTAATTCAAACAGCTCAACTAGGCTGTAACGCTCTCCTACTGCAACATTGTATACTTCTCCCAGCGCTTTTGGATGTTGAGAAAACATGGCTTTTACATTTGCCTGAACTGCATTTTCCACGAAAGTAAAATCTCTTGTCTGACTCCCGTCCCCATTAATAAAAGGTGATTGATTTTTCTTCAGTGCCTCAATAAATAATGGGATTACTGCTGCATAAGCTCCTTGCGGACTTTGTCTCGGTCCAAAAACATTGAAGTAACGTAAACCAATCAATTCTTGCCCATAATTGTCGTAAAAGACCTTTGCATAAAGTTCGTTAGTGAATTTACTTACCGCATAAGGTGAAAGGGGTTGACCGATCTCTTCTTCTACTTTTGGCAATACCTCACTATCTCCATAAACTGAAGAAGAACTAGCATATACCATTCTTTTTACACCTGCTTCCCTCGCTGCAGTTGTCATATTCACAAAACCACTTATATTAGCTTGGTTGGTAGCAATGGGATTTTTCAATGAGCGTGGAACAGAACCCAAAGCCGCTTGGTGGCTAACGTAATCAATCCCTGCAACAGCTTTAACGCAGTCTTCAATAATGGTAATATCACCCTCAATCAATTCATAATTGGGATGATCTAGAAATTCTTTAGAATTAGCTTTATTACTGTTGGCAAAGTTGTCAAGAACCCTAACCTTTTTTGCTCCATGTGTTAACAAGTAGCTCACAAGGTTAGAACCTATAAAGCCTCCACCTCCGGTAACTAAAAAACTGAGATTTGAAAGATCTGCTTGATGGAAAGCTTTTGCGTACATGCTAATTAGCGATTTTGATATTGTTGATCGTAATAGTTCTGATAATCTCCAGACGTCACCCTTTCCAACCAAGTTTCGTTCTCAAGATACCATTCTACGGTTTTACGGAGACCATCTGAAAAGTCGATTGAAGGCTCCCAATTCAGCTCATCTTTAAGCTTAGAAGCATCAATGGCATATCGTTTATCATGGCCTTCTCGATCTTGTACATAAGTGATCAATTTTTCTGATGCTCCTGCTTCTCTACCTAATTTATCATCCATGATTTCACACAGCTTTTTGATCAAGTCTATGTTTTGCCATTCATTATTTCCGCCAATGTTATAAGTTTCTCCAATCTTGTTAGCATGAAATATAACATCTATCGCCTCAGCATGATCGTTTACCCAAAGCCAATCTCTCACGTTATCGCCCTTTCCGTAGACAGGCAATGGCTTTTCTTGCTTGATGTTATTAATAAATAAAGGGATTAACTTTTCAGGAAACTGATGAGCGCCATAATTATTAGAACAGTTTGAGATAACAATCGGAAAGTTATAAGTATGGTAATATGCCCTAACTAGATGATCTGAACTTGCTTTTGATGCAGAGTAAGGACTTCTTGGATCATAGGGGGTTGTTTCTGTAAAATAACCTGTTTCTCCCAAAGAGCCATATACCTCATCAGTTGAAACGTGATAAAAAAGTTTATCGTCAAAATCAGCTCCCCAATAAGTTTTCGCAACATTCATTAAAACGGCAGTACCGTCGACATTTGTTCGTATAAACTCCATGGGATTGCTAATCGAACGATCAACATGTGACTCTGCAGCCAAATGGATAACTGCATCAATTTGGTACTTTTCGAAAGCCTCTCTCACAACGGACTCCTCAACAATATCACCTTTAAAAAAAGCATAGTTTGGAGCTTGATCGATATCCGACAGGTTTTCAAGGTTACCCGCATAAGTTAGCTTATCAAAATTTACAATTCGATAATTAGGATACTTATTGACGAATAAGCGAACAACATGAGAACCGATAAAACCTGCTCCCCCTGTTATGAGGATATTTTTTTTGAATTGCATTATAAACTAAGGTATTTGATATTTTCTATCTTGTCTTTTAGAGTGCCTTTTACATCGAAGATAAAGCCATTTTCTTTTAGGAGACCTTTGTAAAAATCTTCTTCGTATTCTAAATAAGGAGCGTGATTCACAGCAACCACAATGCCGTGGTATTCATCAGCCAACTCATCTACTAAAGAAAAATCGTAATGGGCTTTAATTTCTTCAGAAGAAGCGTGTGGATCAGTAACGTCAACATTCAATCCAAAAGATTTCAACTCATTTACTACGTCTACTACTTTCGAGTTTCTAATGTCACTTACATTTTCCTTGAAAGTAGCACCCATCACTAGGATTTTAGCCCCATCACTGTGTTTGAACTGGCTAATTACTTCTTTAGTTATCCTTCCCGCAATGTGAGCTCCCATTCCATCGTTTACTGCTCTTCCCGAATTTATGATTTGTGCATGGTAACCGTATTCTTTTGCCTTGTAGGTTAAATAATAAGGATCAACCCCTATACAATGTCCTCCAACTAAACCAGGTTGAAATTTTAGGAAATTCCACTTAGTTCCTGCTGCCCTTAGGACATCATAAGTGTTAATGTCCATCTTGTTAAAAATAATAGACAATTCATTGATTAGTGCAATATTAACGTCTCGTTGAGTGTTTTCTATGATCTTAGCTGCTTCTGCAACTTTTATAGATTCAGCGCGGTGAACACCTGCATCAACTACTAATTCGTAAACTTTTGCAATTTCCTCTAATGATTCTGCACTATCTCCAGAAACAACTTTCACCACATTTTCTAGTGTGTGTTGCGTATCGCCCGGATTGATCCGTTCAGGAGAATAACCAATCGAAAATTGATCTCTACTTAAACCGCTCAGCTTTTCCAAAACAGGAACACAGTCTTCTTCTGTACAACCGGGATAAACAGTTGATTCAAAAACCACATAATCTCCTTCTTTTAAAACTTTCCCAACTGTATTTGAAGCAGAGACAAGTGGCTTAAGATCAGGCAAATTATGATGATCTATAGGTGTGGGAACAGCCACAACGTAAAAAGTAGCTTCCCTTAATTCATCAAGATTAGCCGTAAAATGAATATCACAGTCAGCAAATGCTTCAGGACCAAGCTCCTCACTTGGATCCACTTTATTTCGCATCATATCAATACGCTGCTCGTTTATATCAAAACCAATAACACTTGTTTTTCTCGCAAAAGCTAATGCAATCGGCAAGCCAACATAACCCAAACCAATTACAGCAATTTTTTCTTCTTTATCTAGAACCCTTTGGTAAATCGACATTTTATTTTACAGTTTTTGTACGGTATTATTTTTTAGTTGATATTGACCATTTGATTCAGGGCACACTGCTATATGATCTGCATTAAAATGCAAGCGATGCCCGTGCTCGCTCATCCAGCCAATTTGCTTTGCGGGATTTCCAACCATCAATGCGTAGGCTTTAACTGACTTGGTAATCACGGCTCCTGCCCCAATAAAGCAAAATTCACCCAATTCGATACCGCATACAATAGTTGCATTAGCGCCTATGGTTGCCCCTTTCCTAACTAAGGTTTTGGCATACTCTCCTCTTCTGTTTACTGCACTTCTTGGATTAAGAACATTTGTAAACACCATAGAGGGTCCTAAAAAAACATCATCTTCGCAATTAACACCTGTGTAGATTGAAACATTATTTTGGATTTTCACTTGATTACCAAGTTTTACATCAGGCGAGATCACACAGTTTTGGCCTATATTACAATTCTCACCCATTGACGAATTAGGCATGACATGGGTAAAATGCCATATTTTGGTGCCCTTACCAATTTTACAGCCCTCATCAATTACTGCTGTTTCATGTGCAAAATACTCCATTATCGCTGTATGTATTTGGTGAAATCATTATGCTCTTTTTTATAGAGCGCATCTTCAGATAATGATTTGAAATAGTCGTAGGTAATCTTCAAGCCCTCAGAACGAATTACTTTAGGCTCCCAATTTAGCATTTCTTTCGCCTTACTTATATCAGGCTGCCTTTGCATAGGGTCATCCTTTGGTAAATCTTTGAATATGATTTGCTGGCTTGTACCAGTTAGTTTTATGATTTCTTCAGCAAAGTCAAGAATGGTAATTTCATCAGGGTTGCCAATGTTAACAGGCTGAGGATAGTCTGCTTGCAATAAACGGTAAATTCCTTCAACTAGGTCGTCCACATAACAAAAGGAACGGGTTTGTGAACCATCTCCAAAAACAGTAAGGTTTTCCCCTCTGAGCGCCTGTCCAATAAAAGCAGGCAATACCCTTCCGTCATTTAAGCGCATTCTGGGACCATAAGTATTGAATATTCTAACAATAGCAACGTCTAGCCCGTGAAAGGTATGGTATGCCATGGTTATGGCTTCTTGAAAACGCTTGGCTTCATCATAGACTCCTCGAGGACCAATCGGATTCACATTTCCCCAATAATCTTCAGTTTGAGGATGAACCTGAGGGTCTCCATAGACCTCAGAGGTTGAGGCCACCAACATTTTAGCTCCTTTTACTTTAGCTAAACCCAGTAAATTGTGTGTACCTAAAGAACTAACTTTTAAGGTTTGGATAGGAATTTTTAAATAATCGATCGGACTTGCAGGGGAGGCAAAATGTAGAATAAAATCTAGTGGCCCAGATACATGTACGTGCCTAGAAACATCGTGATGGTAAAATTCGAATTGTTCAAGAGGAAACAAGTGCTCGAGGTTACTAATGTTTCCTGTAATAAGATTATCCATCCCAACCACAGCATAGCCTTCCTTAATGAATCGATCGCAAAGATGTGACCCTAAAAAACCTGCAGCTCCGGTAATTAAAACTCTTTTCATTGGTTTAGACTCCTACCTTATTTCTTCCAATACTAATGTATTTGAACCCTTCTTTTTCCATCTGTTCTAGATCATAAAGGTTTCTTCCGTCAAAAATAAGAGGGTCCTTTAATAGTTGACCAATCTTTTTAAAATCAGGGGTTCTAAACACCGACCATTCGGTGGCAATTACTAATAAGTCCGCCCCTTCACAGGCATCATAGGCGTTCAAAGCAAAGTTGATCTTATCACCAAGCCTTTCCTGCACATTACTCATAGCTTCAGGGTCGTATGCAGATACTGTTGCTCCACGTTTGAGGAACTCATCTATTAAATACAAAGCAGGTGCTTCTCTTATGTCATCCGTATCGGGTTTGAAAGCCAATCCCCAGAGGGCTATTTTCTTCCCTTTGATGTTTCCATTAAAATGATCAAGTATCTTAGGAACAAGCGCAGTCTTTTGATCTTGATTAACTTCCATTACAGAATCTAAGATCTTAAAAGCATAACCCTCTTCTTTTCCTGACTTAGCCAAGGCCTGCACATCTTTTGGAAAACAACTTCCGCCATAACCTATCCCCGGAAATAAAAAGCGTTTCCCAATTCGGGTGTCTGAACCTATACCAACACGAACTGCATCAACATCTGCTCCAACCTGTTCGCAGAAGTTTGCAATCTCATTCATGAAAGTAATCTTTGTGGCTAAAAAGGCATTGGCAGCGTACTTGGTAAGTTCAGCCGATTTTTCATCCATAAACAATATGGGATTGCCCTGCCTAACATAGGGTTTGTACAAATCCTCTAATACCTTTCTTGCTCGCTCTGATGTGGTTCCAATCACCACCCGATCTGGCTTCAAAAAATCATCAACTGCAAATCCTTCTCTCAAAAACTCAGGGTTAGAAACAACGTCAAATTCAACTTGAGCGTGCTTGCCTACAGCAGCGGTAACTTTATCTGCAGTTCCTACAGGCACAGTACTTTTATCAATAATGATCTTATAATCTTTGATCATCTTGCCTAATTCGTCTGCCACACCTAAAACGTATGAAAGGTCTGCTGAACCATCTTCACCAGGAGGAGTTGGAAGAGCAAGGAAAATAACTTGCGCATCTTCTATTGCTTCAGCCAATTCAGTGGTAAAACTTAGTCTCTTTTGCTTAATATTTCTTTCAAAAAGCACATCCAAGTGTGGTTCGTAAATGGGCACAACCCCATTGCGCATTTTGTTTACTTTATCTTCATCTATATCAACACAGACTACTTGATTGCCTGTTTCTGCGAGGCAAGTTCCGGTTACTAATCCTACGTAACCTGTTCCAACAACGGCTATTTTCATTCTATCTTATGATTTAAAAAACTCTTTGACTTTTGAAGTTATATATGTTAGCTGCTCCTGATCTAGCTCAGTGTGCATGGGCAATGAAATCACCTCTTTTGCCAACTGCTCTGCTACAGGAAAGGCGCCATCAGCGTAACGATCATCTCGGTAAGCTTTTTGCTGATGCAAAGGCACCGGATAATAGATCATGGCAGGCACTCCAGCTTCTGTCAAGTGCTTTTGCAAAGCGTCGCGCTCACCATTTGTCACCCTCATGGTATATTGATGAAAAACGTGGCAGCTGTTTATCATTCTTTTGGGAGTCTGAATCGCCTCTATTTCGCTAAAAGCTTGATCATATTGCCATGCAGCTGCTCTTCTCGCATTACCATAATCATTCAAGTGCTTTAACTTAGCACTTAAAACGACTGCTTGTATACTATCTAAACGAGAATTGACCCCTATTTCATCATGGTAATACCGTACTTTCATTCCGTGATTTACTACCATTCGGGCTTTTTCTGCAAGCTGGTCATCGTTGGTAAATAAAGCACCTCCATCTCCATAACAACCTAAGTTCTTTGATGGAAAAAAAGAAGTGCAACCGAAATGTCCGATTGTTCCCGACTGACGTGCCTCTCCACTTGTAAAGTGATAAGAGGCCCCAATAGATTGAGCAGCATCTTCAACAATGAAAAGATCATGTTGATCTGCTAACTTCTTGATCTCCTCCATATTAGCACACTGCCCAAATAGGTGCACCGGAATAATAGCTTTGGTTTGCGGTGTCACAGCAGCTTCAAGCTCATCGGTGTTAATCAAATAGCTTTCATAATCAACATCTACCAATACCGGCTTCAAGCCAAGAAGAGCAATCACCTCAGCTGTAGCAACAAAAGTAAAAGTTGTAGTAATCACTTCGTCTCCCGGCTTTAAGCCCAAAGCCATTAAAGCAACTTGTAAAGCGTCTGTTCCATTCCCGCAAGGAATAACATGCTTTACCTGTAAATACTGTTCTAATTCTTTTTGAAATCTTTTTACTTCAGGACCATTAATAAAAGCCGCTGAGTCAATTACCGACTGAATACGCTCGTTGACTTCAGGCTTTATTTTTTGGTATTGACTTTTCAAGTCAACCATTTGAATATCTCGCATATTATGCACTTTTTCGGCTCGCGAAGATAGGCTTTTTAGAGTAGTTTGTGCTGAAAAAGTATTGGTAATTTCGCTGCATGCGTTTGGTATTCTTACAGCTAATATTCCTGATAGCTTGTTTGCAGTTTTCATTGGTCAGCAAGGGACAAGACAGTACTAAATCGAAGGCTGAAACCATACCCTACATTCGATTTCAATACAGTTTATTATATTCCTCAGGCGACTTTGAAGATCGCTATGGGCAGTCAAATTCTGTTGGAGGAGCATTTGGTGTTAAGTTAAAAAGCAACTGGGTTTTCGAAATTGAGGGCGGCTATCATTTTACACGAAACGTTCGCATAGGTAGTTTACTCGATGACATTATCAACGATCAAGGTGACGTTACAGATTCAGATGGAGAATTAGTAAAATTGGTTTACGAACTAAGAGGCCTTTCTTTCTATGGATCTGTGGGAAAGATTTTTCCTTGGTTTGCTACGAATGAAAATTCAGGGATTCTAATTCAAGCGGGCGCTGGCTACTTTCAGCACTTTATTAAGGTTGATTATCGAGATGGGACCGTTTTTCAGCTAAGTGAGGATATGCTTAAAGGATATGATCGACTGCACACCGGACTAGCAATTCGACAGTTTATTGGCTATCAACATTACGGCAAGCGGAACTTGATCAATTTTTATCTAGGCTTTGAGTTCGAACAAGCCTTTACCTACAACCGAAGAAAATTTAACTATGACACAAGAAGCTTTGATACAGATCAAAAGTTAGACTTACTTTCAGGGCTTCGTTTTGGTTGGACTATCCCTTTCAGAAGCAGGGAATCTGAAGAGTTTTACTTCTACTAATTCATGATGCAGCTGTTGTATAATTTTTTTATTAGCCTGCTAAGTGTTGCAATAAGGTTCGCCTCACTCTTTAACTCAAAAGCGAAGGACTTTCGAATTGGAAGAAAGAATTTTAAGGAACAGTTAGAAAGCCTAAGTAAGACAGGCAAGGACAAAATACTTATTCATTGCGCCTCTTTAGGTGAATTTGAACAGGTTAGACCACTGCTGGAGATGATCAGAAAAGAAGATCCTGAACTGTTCATTCATTTGACTTTTTTTTCACCTTCCGGCTACGAAGTCCGCAAGAACTACGCCCATGCTGACTTGATCACCTATTTACCTCTAGACACTAAATCGAATGCCAACCTCTTGCTTGATCAAGGCAATTATCGTTTCATCATTTTCGTGAAATATGAATTTTGGTTTAACCTGCTTCAATCAATAAAGCAAAGAAACATTCCTTGTTTCTTAGTTTCAGGGATTTTATGGGAATCGCAGCAATTTTTCAAATGGTATGGTAAGTGGTTTGCAAAACAATTGAGCAGCTTCACTCATTTTTTCGTGCAAAATAAAACTACCGCTTCCCTACTTAAATCAATAGGCTATCAAAATGTCAGCATTAGTGGAGATGGTCGTTTTGATAGAGTAGTTGAACTTTCCAAGCAGTATTTTGAGTCAAAAGAAATTGAGAAAATGATCGGTAAAAATCCTTGCTTAATTTTAGGAAGCGCATGGCAGAAAGAAATTGAGTTCACTAGGAAATTTGTTAATAAAGGCTGCCGATTTAAAGTAATAATTGCCCCGCATGTAATTGATCAAAAAGAGATTGACCAAATTTTAAGCGACTTTCCTAATAGCTGCAGGTTAAGCCGAATGGAAAGTGAAAGTTCGAAAGAGGAGATTCAAACGATCGTAGTGGATCAGATCGGCATACTTTCAAAACTTTACCGTTATGGTACTATTGCTTTTATTGGCGGTGGATTTGGATCAGGTGTGCACAATACTTTAGAAGCTTCGGTATACGGCTGCCCGGTTATTTTTGGGCCAAACTATGAGCGTTTTCAAGAAATTAAAGACCTCATTGAAATTGGCAGTGGATTTAGCGTACACAATTATGAAGAATTTGAACAGCTGCTAACACATGATCTAGTTGGAGAGCAGTTAACAACAGCTTCTGTAAAAGCAAAAGACTACGTGATATCAAAAGCTGGAGCAAGCAACTACATCTGCAGCTACCTCCAAAAAAACAAGCTGCTAGGTTAAGCGAATCTTAATTCTTTCAGAAACTTATTAAAGGGCAACGGTTAATTTCTTTAACCTACACCCTCTCATTCAGGCATAATTTCAGACTAAGTTTAGGGTATGCAACTTCTCTTCATTTCATTAACTAATTCCATCAGACATGCCTAAAAAGAAGCCACAAAAGAAAATTTACGTGCTTGACACTTCAGTAATCATTCATGATCACAATTCCTTCTTAAATTTCGAAGACAACGATATCGCTATACCTATAACTGTTTTAGAAGAACTAGACAATTTTAAAAGAGGAAACGATACTAAAAACTTTGAAGCTAGGGAATTTACCAGAATTGTAGACAAGCTATCAGCAGAAAACACCTTGCAAGATTGGATTCCACTTGACAAGAAGGGCTCGCGCTTCAAAATAATAATGAATGGAAAAAATGCGAAGCTGAATGCAGAAAAGATTTTTGATGACCACAAAGGGGACCATAAGATCTTAAATGCTGCAATTGCGCTTAAAGAAGAGGAAAAAGATAGCAAAGTAGTTTTAGTTACAAAAGATATAAACCTTCGCATAAAAGCCAAGGCTTTGAATTTACAAGCAGAGGATTATAATACAGGCAAAGTAAAAGATGTGAGTGATTTACATTTAGGTAAAAAACAAATTGAAAACCTCCCTTCTGAAACCATCAAAGAAATTTATGAAAAGGGCTATTTGGATGATTACAAATTCCTTAAAGGCAAAGAACAGAACAACCACTACTACATATTAAAAAATGGGAAAGCCTCTAGTTTAGCATTCTTTAATCCAATAGAAAAAAGACTAGACCGTGTGGAGAAAATTTCAGCTTACGGAGTAATACCAAGAAATGCCGAGCAAGCCTTTGCCTTACATGCTATTCTCAACCCTGAGATAAAACTCTTAACTATTCAGGGAGTAGCAGGAACAGGTAAAACGCTCTTGGCTCTTGCAGGAGCAATTGAACAAAGGAGAAATTTCAAGCAAATTATTTTAGCCCGTCCGATTGTACCGCTGAGCAATAAAGACATTGGTTATTTACCTGGAGACATTAAAGACAAGATCAATCCCTATATGGAACCCTTATGGGATAATTTAAAGTTCATAAAGAACCAATTTGGCGAAATGGACAAAAAGCATAAGCAAATTAGCGAAATGCAGAAAAATGAAAAAATAGTAATTACTCCATTAGCCTATATTAGAGGGCGAAGCCTGTCAGACATTATTTTCATTGTGGACGAAGCACAAAATTTAACCCCTCACGAAATCAAAACAATAATAACAAGAGCTGGTGAAAACACCAAAATGATCTTTACCGGAGATATCAACCAAATTGACACGCCATACCTTGATGAGCACAGTAATGGCTTGTCTTATCTAATTGATCGAGTGAAGGGGAATCCATTATACGCGCATGTAACTTTAGAGAAAGGGGAGCGGTCTGAACTCGCGAATGTTGCAAACGAGCTCTTATAAAAAAGCTTAAATATTTGGTTTTCAAGCTGGTTTATGCTATTTTATGAACTGAATTAAAAACCAAATTAAATGAAGTTTCTTACACTATTGAGTAGCATATTAATCTCGTTAAGTATAGTCGCACAAACAACCGATGTATTTAAAGTAATTGAACAAGATGAAGTACCTATGAGGGTTCAGGATGAATTTAGAACTCAATTTGAAGGTGATTCTAGGGTGCTTTGGAAATCTTTTGATGATCGTTATGAAGCAGTGGTAAAAGAAGACGATCAAAAAGTTTATTATCGCTATAATGACCTAGGCGATTATGTTGAAAAAAGAATCCTACTTGATTGGGATGAGGATGCTACCGAAACACTTAAAAATAGCAAGCAAAAAACCCAGCAAAAATATTGGGAAACAAAAGAGTTTTATCTGCGAACTACCCCTAAAGGAAATAAATCTTACATCTTACAACTTGAAAATGAGGATGGAAAATTAAGCACCTTATATTTTGATGACTCCGGTTTACTTGAAAGTAAATCTAAATCTGGTGGATATTAAAAACAGATAATCTTAATCGGAGACTCTTAATCGAAATATTTGTTTTAATTACTTGAGATTAAATCCTTTTGTCCCTTAGTCATAGACACCTATATTTCTTTCTAAGATTAACCTAACCTTAGAAAAAAGAACCAAAGATGAATGCTTTCAAATCAATACTTGGTCTATTTTATTACTAATTGAACTACATTTATCATTCTACTAAACTCAATGTTCAAATAAGAAAGCTTTGTAACAGAAGTTACCAAAAAATGGAACAGACAAGTTTAAATTTGCATCCTTAATACGATTTATGAACTTTTTGAAAAAGGGTAACAAGCTTTACAGTATTTTGAAATTTAAATGTCCTCACTGCCATGAAGGAGAGTTCTTTAAAAGTAGAAATCCTTATAACTTCCAAAACCTATCAGCAACTTTTGATCGCTGTCCAAAATGTAAACGCAAGCTTTACATCGAGCCTGGCTTCTATTATGGGGCCATGTATGTTTCCTATGCGCTAGGAGTTGCCCATGTGGTGACCTTTTGGGTAGCTAGTTTAGTATTGGATCTAGAAATAGAATTTTGGAATTTTATTATTCTAGTGGGTACTTTTTTAATTTTACTCACTCCGCTTTATTACGCTCTTTCTAAAATCGTATGGGCCAACTTATTTTTAAATTTTAAAGGATTAGAAAATGGAAAATCTTAGTGCAAACGACTTCAAAACAGCAATCGAAACAAACGACAATGCTGTAGTTATTGATGTTAGAACTCCCGAAGAAGAAGCTGAAGGCAAGATTGAAAAAGCAATCAACATGAATATTATGGAACAGTCTTTTCCCGCCAAGGTAATGGACTTGGATAAGTCTAAGGATTATTATGTATTCTGCCGGTCAGGTGGAAGAAGCGTGTCTGCTTGCCAATTCATGGAAAAACAAGGTTTAAGAACCTATAATTTGCTTGGTGGAATTCAAGCATGGAATACATTAAATCAAGTATAAAAAATAACAAAATGAGATTATTATTAATTGCGAGCATAATGGTGCTTACCGCTTGCCAAGGAACAGCACAAGAAGAAAAGTCAAAAGAAAGTTCAACTGTCTTAACTGTTGAAGAGTTTGATAATCAGTTAAAAAACCAAGAAGATTTTTATTTGATTGATGTGCGCTCACCGCGAGAATTTGAGGCAGGTGCTATTGAAGGAGCTTTAAATTACAACATTAGCGATGGGACACTTCAAAATAAGTTAGCAGAATTAGATCAATCAAAAGCTGTTTTTGTATACTGTGCAGTTGGCGGAAGAAGTGCTCGAGCTGCCAAACTTTTATCTCAAAAAGGATTTAAAACTGTTTATGATCTGAAGGGTGGTTACAATGCATGGTCTTCCTCAAACAAATAATATATGAGTAATCCCTCAGCCAAGCCAAACTGGTCGTTTGCAATATTACTTTGTCTTACATTAGGTCTTGCTCCATTTTACCCCGAGCCTCATCTATGGGGCAAGATAAAATGGATATGGGGAGGCGCAAATGGTATGCAAGCCCTAGATTGGTTTGACTTTCTAATGCATGGAAGTCCATGGATTTATTTGCTCTACTTAATAAGCAAGCAATTAAAACGAACAAGAGTAGATTCTAAAGGTTAAAAAAAGGAATCATTAAAATTAAGAATGCTTAATTTTAAATTTCAAATTTTTTAACATGTACAAAAACCTCTACTCTCTTTTCCTTGCTACAATTCTATTTTGTAGTAATGCTGTTGCTAATCAAGATTATACCTTGAAATTAAAAACTGGAGAGTTTACTCCTACTTCTTTAAATGAAGGGACTAAACTCAGTGAACTCAGTAATTCATTTAAGCAAGGTTATGCTATCGTGCAGTTTTCAGAAATTCCTACTGAGTCTCAAAAAAGCATTCTGCAACAAAATGGATTAAGCCTTTTAGAATACCTACCAGAAATGGCTTATCTAACTTATTCGGAAAATTTAAGCCAAGCCAATTTAGGCTCACTAAATATTAGATCAATTACTCCTTACGACAATTCTTTTAAAATAGCTCCCCGCTTATATGTTCGTGAAAACCCTGATTGGGCAATGCAAGGTTCTAATTTGGTCGACCTTACAGTGGCTCTTCAATTAAACACTTCCGCTGACGAATTAGCGACTGAATTTGAGCAGTTAGGAGCTGAAATTTTAAAAACTTCTTACTACCAAGACTTTCTAAACATTAGAATTTCGCTAAATAAATTGGATGACCTGACGGATAGATGGTTTGTTAAATATGTAGATTATGTTCCTGCTCCACCGGAAAAAGAAGATACAAGAGCGAGAAGCCTGCATAGAGGAAACCTATTGGATGCAGATCATGCCTTAGGAAGAAAGTATGATGGTACAGGAGTCAGTATGGCTCTTGCAGATGATGGCAATATTGGCCCTCATATCGATTTTCAAGGTAGAGTAACACAATTTACAACTACAGATCGTGGGACGCATGGCGACATGTGTAGCGGAATTGCTATGGGCGCAGGAAATTTAAATCCTGTTTACCGTGGTATGGCTACAGGCGCATATCTTTATTATTATGATATTGGTGGATATCCACACATTGGAGGTGCGGTAAATAATTACAACACGAACCGTGTGGTTGTTACTTCAACTTCTTACAGTCAAGGATGCAACAGTTACGAAAATACTGCCAGAGCAATCGATCAACAAGTAAGACAGAACCCTGAATTATTGCATGTATTTTCTGCGGGAAATAGTTCTTCTCGAAATTGTGGATATGGTGCCGGAACTCCTTGGGGAAATATTACCGGAGGCAGGAAACAAGGCAAATCAGTTATAGCAACAGGAAATCTTGACTACCGAGCAATTTTAACGAATTCAAGCAGTAGAGGACCATCTGAAGATGGTAGAATCAAGCCAGATATCTGTGCCAATGGAACAAACCAGATATCCACTGACCCTAATAATGCTTATTCTCCTGGCGGAGGAACATCAGCGGCTGCGCCTAGTATTGCAGGATTAGCAGTTCAGCTATATCATGGGTACAGAGACCTTAATGGTGGAGCAGATCCAGAATCAGGCTTGATTAAAGCTGCGTTATTAAACACAGCTCACGACCTAGGAAATAAGGGTCCTGACTTCTTTTATGGTTGGGGAAGGGTTAATGCCCATAGAGCTATGACTTTATTAGAAGATAATCGCTACACTTCAGATAGTATAGTTCAAAATGTTACTAAATCTCATAGTTTTAGTATTCCTTCAGGAACTGAACAGCTCAGAGCTATGGTTTATTGGACAGATTATGAAGGCTCTACGGTTGCTTCTAAAGCTTTAGTTAATGATTTGGATATAAGACTTGTCACTCCAAATGCTGACACAATACGCCCTTGGAGATTAAATCCATCTCCAAATCCCGCCGCATTGGGCTCGCCTGCAACCAGAGGAATTGACAATTTAAACAACATGGAGCAGGTTACAATCGATACAGTTCCTGTGGGAACATATACCGTTTTAGTCAATGGAAGGCTCGTTCCTCAAGGTCCACAGAAATATTTTTTACTTTGGGAAACATACAGTGATAGCATTGAGGTAACTTATCCTGCAGGAGGTGAAGCATTCGTTCCAAATGAATTGGAAACCATCAGATGGGACGCAGTAGAAGGAACAGGTAGTTTTAATGTTAGTTATTCAACAAACAATGGACAAAACTGGACTAACATTGCAACCGTAAACAGCGGAAGAAGGTATTTAAATTGGAGAGTCCCAAATGTAACTAGTGGTGATGTGTTGGTAAGGGTTACCAGAGGTTCTGTAAGCGGTCAATCAAACCGCAGTTTCTCTATCATGAATCAGGTAAATAATCTTGCTGTAGACTTTATTTGTCCAGATTCTGTGAAATTCAGATGGACGGCTGTTAATGGAGCTACAGACTACATTATTTATCAGCTTGGAGCGACACACATGGATTCGATAGGTTCTACCTCAAACTTAGATTTCACAGTCTACAATATTAATTTAAGCGATGACAATTGGTTTAGCATCAAAGCAATTGGAAATGGCATCGAGTCTAGGAGGTTAAATGCAATCCAATTACCGAAACAGCCTTTAAATTGTCCGCTACCCTACGACATGAATATTACGCAGATCAATACGCCTAATATTAACTTCGTACCTTCATGCAATGTATCTAAAGCGGCGGTTAGGATAACAATCAACAACGCAGGGGATTCTGTGTTAACAAATGTTCCTATGTTATTGTACGTAAACAACACAATCTACAATGACACCATCCCGGGGCCAATTGCTTCAGGTGCTTTTCAATTTTTCACTTTCAAAGATTCAGTTACCCTAACTGCTGGAGCAAAAAACATAAGCACTGTTTCAAAGCTGGCTAATGATAACAATCCTCTTAATGATTCAGTTTCTACTGTAGTAAACATTTACAACGGTTCTGCATTTAGCCCGCCTTACAATTTTGACTTCGAGACCTTTTTCAACTGTTCTACCAATAGTAATTGTGGTGGAACAACTTGTAATCTCAACAACGGTTGGATCAACCTACCGAATAACTTAATAGATGACCACGATATGAGGGTTAATTCGGGTGGAACACCATCAACTGGCACTGGTCCTTCTCTTGATCACAACCCTGGGACGGCTGCAGGTAAATACATTTATGCTGAGGCTTCAGGGGGTTGTACAGGCGAAGAATCTCAAGTTGTTTCTCCGTGCTTTGACCTTAGCAATACTGTTAGACCCGAGTTTAGTTTCTGGTACCATATGGATGGAACGCAAATGGGCGTTATACGAGTTGATATACTCAGAAATGGAACATGGACCAATAATATAATCACTCCAATATTTGGAAACCAAGGTCCAGCATGGCAACAACAAACTATCAATCTTGGCAACTATGCAGGAGAAATAGTCAATATCAGATTTCGAGTAACTACAGGGACAGGGTTTAGAAGTGATATTGCAATCGACGATGTTGCTCTCATAGATCAAGCAACAGGTATTTCAGAAGCTAGCCGATTCGAGGATCTCATAATCTATCCTAATCCCTCTGCAGGTATATTTCAGATAAAATCTGCTGAAAACATCAATACTCAAGCAAGAGTATTTGATTTAAACGGTCGTGTGATCAAGCAGTTCCGACTTGAAGGAAGTTTCAATACTATTGATTTAAGTAACGTTGAGAAAGGCATCTATTTCTTAGACTTAGATGGAATCAACCGCAGAGAAAAGTTGATTATTTATTAAGTTATTAATGATAAAGTGAAGGCCATGCATGTATATAATGTGTGGCCTTTTTTTTGTGCAAGCGCGGAATAGGTAATTTTGAATCATGCTAAAAGCAGAAGATAATAGGACAAAAGTAGAAAGCGGTAGGGCACTTCCGATCATGGAGTCGTTTTACACCATACAAGGGGAAGGATTCCACAGCGGTAGACCTGCATATTTCATTCGGCTTGGTGGTTGTGATGTTGGTTGCCACTGGTGCGATGTTAAAGAAAGCTGGGAGGCAGCAAATCATCCTGTTCTCCAAGTAAATGAACTCTGCCAAAAAGCACTAGAATCCTCAACTAAGTTTATCGTGATTACAGGAGGAGAACCAGTAATGTATAAATTAGATGATTTAAGTTCCAAATTGATCGATCTAGGTTTTGAATTAGCAATTGAAACTTCAGGTGCCTATCCTTTAAGCGGAAATTGGCATTGGATTTGCCTATCTCCTAAGAAAAGAAAACCTCCAAAAGAGGAGTATTACAAAAAGGCTAATGAACTCAAGGTGGTAATCTATAATCATGATGACTTTAAATGGGCTGAAATCCATGCCGCAAAAGTTTCAGAAAATTGTAAGCTCTACCTGCAGATTGAATGGAGCAAAAGAAACGAAATGACTCCTGCCTTAATTGAATATGTAAAAAACAATCCTAAATGGAATATCAGCTTACAAACACACAAATACTTAAACATCCCCTAAAGAGCACCCTTATAGGATTAATTGTAACACTTTTTTGTTCCTGCTCTGCAGTTGCACAAAGCCTATCAACTGACAGTAAAAAGGCCGCTAAGGCCTTTGAAAAAGCAGAAGAGTTCTATTCCAAGCACCAATACTCTGAAGCTAAAACTGAAATTAAAACCGCTCTAGAAAAGGATGCTGACTTTGTGGAAGCGTTAACCCTAAAAGCTTATATCGCAATGGATGAGGCAAAGTACTCAGTTGCTAGAGAAAGTTTTGAAAAAGCAGTAAAAAGTAATGCAAACCTCATAAAAAGTAACCTTTACTATTTGGCTGAACTAGAACTTAAAGATGGTGATTATACTTCTGCTCAAAAGCACTTTAGAGAGTTTTTGTCATCTAAACCAACAAATGAAAGACAGTTTAATGAGTCAAATGGCAAACTAGACCAGATAGAATTTGCTTTAAATGCAGTTAAAAATCCTGTACAATTTGATCCTATTAATCTAGGTCCTGAGGTTAACAGCCAGTATGCCGAGTATTTCCCTTGCCTCACAGTAGATAACAGCACCCTACTTTTCACAAGAAGGCTTCCTGAGCCTAATTCTCCTGCAGGCTTTAACGAGGACTTTTATGTTTCATCTCGTAATGGATCAACTTGGTCCTCAGCCCAAAATATTGGAAAACCAATTAATACAGCTTTGAATGAAGGGGCCCCTTCCCTATCGGCGGATGGAAGCCTGCTTATTTTTACAGCTTGCGAGCTCTATGGTAACTACGGTGGCGAAAGAAACGGTTTAGGAAGTTGTGATCTTTTTTACACACTCAAACAAGGTAAAAATTGGAGTAGACCCTACAATTTAGGACAAACTATTAATAGCAAACATTGGGAAACACAACCCTCTTTCTCTGCAGATGGAAAAACACTCTATTTTGTAAGGGGGATAAGGGACCGACAAGGTAGTAGAACAGGAGACATTTACAGCTCAACACTCAAGACTGACAATAGCTGGAGTAAACCTGAAAAGCTAAACAGAAACATAAACACAAATGGTAATGAAGAATCGGTCTTTATCCACCCAGATGGTAAAACACTATACTTTTCTTCAGACGGGCACCAAGGTATGGGCAGCTTAGATATTTTTATGAGTAGAAAAGATTCTGAAGGGGAATGGGGACCGGCCATTAACTTAGGCTACCCGATCAACACACATAAAAATGAAAACAGCCTACTTATCTCTTCTGACGGAGAAACAGCCTTTTTTGCCTCTGATCGTGAAGAAGGTTATGGGGATTTAGACCTATATTCATTCAAATTACCTGAGCAATATAAGGCCCAACCTGTAACCTATTTTGCAGGAAAAATCTTCAACAAAAAGAATCAAGCACCATTGGCTGCCAAGTTTGAACTCATTGACCTTGAAACAGGTGAACTTGTGGTTGAGTCATTTTCTGATCCAACTGATGGAAAGTTTTTACTAAGTCTTCCCATGGGCAAAAAATACGCTCTAAATGCGAACAAAGAAGGATATTTATTTTATTCGGAATCTTTCAACCTAAAAGAAGGAACTTTAGCAGAGCCTTATCAAAAAAATGTTCCCTTAAGTCCAATTGAAGTAGGAGAAAAGATCATTTTAAAGAATATATTTTTCGAAACAGGAAAATATGCGTTGCAAGATGAATCCAAGATCGAATTAAATAAACTTATTGAATTTTTAAAGGCGAATCCTTCAGTTAAAATTGAAGTAAGCGGTCATACTGACAATGTTGGTAACAGTGAAATGAATCAAACACTTTCAGAAAATAGGGCTAATTCAGTTGCACAATATCTTCATCAAAATGAAATAATGCAAAATCGCATTTCTGCCAAAGGTTTTGGAGACTTACAACCTATAGCAACTAATGAAACTGATGAAGGTAGAGCCCAAAATCGAAGGACTGAGTTTAAGGTAATAAGCAAATAAGTTTAATTACTTATCTGCTAAGCAGAACTGAACCTTTAACTTCTCTTCCTGCCACAATGATCACATAATAGTAAACTCCCGCAGGTGCAACTCTTCCTCTAAGGGTTCTTCCATCCCAACCATATTGTCCAATATTAGAGTCAAATACCTTTTCTCCCCAACGATCATAAATTCTAAAGTCGGCACAACCGATGAACTCTCCCTCAAAACCTGGATCAAAAATATCATTGATTCCATCTCCGTTAGGCGTAAATACATTGGTTCCTTTATACTGCAAGATCTCTTCAAAGGTAGCAGGTTCAACTACAACTTGAATAGAGTCAGAACAATTCTGGTTCCAACCAATTAATGTAATAATATTGGTATCTGCATTGTTAATCCCAAGCTTAGGATTATACTCTTCGGTTCTAGCAAGCCCATTAACCTTCCATAAAAAGCGATCAGCATTGGTTGAATTATTTTCAATTTCTAATGCAGATCCTGAACACCTTGCAGAATTCACATAATCGAAACGAAGATTGGCGTTGGCATTTACACTTACTAAAATGCTATCAACATCGGTGCACCCAAGCGCATTTCTAACGGTAAGCTTATATTCCTGAGTAAAAGGTGGTGATACCATTGGTGAATCTACAATTGCGCCCGACAACCCTAGGTCAGGGGACCAATTGTAGCTTATACCTACTGTGTCTCCCTCTAGGATTGGAATCAATTGAACACTATCACGAGAGCATACAACCGAATTATATGACTCGAAATCTATGTTAAACACATCTACTTGAACTGTATCCGTATTCTCACATCCGTTCAAGTCTGTTCCTAAAACTACATATTCTATAGATTTTTCAGCCCGTGCAACTGGACTTGCACTGCTTGGATCATCTAAATAGTCTGCAGGTGACCATAGGTAAGAGTCAGCCCCGCTGGCATTCAACTGCACATCTGTAAATGAACAAACACTCACATCAGCTGAAGCTTGCACAACAGGAAGCTGATTTACAATTACTTCAACAGTGTCAAAATTCGTGCATCCATTTTGATCAGTTACACTTAAGAAATAATTGGTAGTGCTTAATGGATATACAAAAGGACTCACTGAGTTGACATCAGAAATTTCAGTAGCAGGGCTCCAAGCATAAGTTGCACTCGGGTCAAAGCTAGACTGATCTCCAATCTGAATAGTATCGCCAATGCATAAACTGGTATCAGGACCTGCAATTGCTGAAGGCAAATCATTTATAGTAATTGTTTTAATTACAGAATCGCTACAAGCGTTATCTGAAGTAACCCTAAGTTTAACATCATAGCTACCTGCCGCTGCATACTGATATGGAGGGTTCTGCAAGTTAGAAGTTCCCGACCCGTCGCCAAAATCCCAAGTCCATGACACAATGTTACCACGAGAAATGGTACTTGAATCTGTAAAAGCAGCGAGGTCACTGATACAAGTTTGATCAACTCCAAAATTAGCTTCAGGAACTGCATTCACATTAAGCTGAACAGTATCTGTAGATATACAACCGGTTGAAGCTGTTACGGTAAGCACATACAGCGTAGTATCCGAAGGACTAGCAAGTGGATTTGAAACTGTGTTGTCTGACAAACCGCTACTTGGTTGCCAATCATAACTGGCTCCAGCAGGACCTGTTGGGGCACCACCTAAACTTACGGAATCTCCCAAGCAAATCGTTTGGTCTACGCCTGCGTCTATTGCGGGTGCAGGAACCACGTTGACCACAATCTGATCAGTAGAAACACACCCGTTAGTATCAGTAACAAGAACGGTATAAGTTGTTGTATCGGTAGGAAATGCAAGAGGGTTTGCACTGCTTGCATCATCTAATGAAACAGCATTATCCCAAACGTAAGTAGCATCTAAAGGGCCGGTAGGACTCCCTCCTAAGGTTATGCTATCGCCCAAACATATATCCTGATCTGCCCCTGCATCTGTATTAGGAAGAGGATTTATTAGAATAGTCACTTGAGCAGTATTTGTACAACCGTTTACAGCATCTGTTACGGTCACCGTATAAGTGGTAGTTATCTGTGGGGCAGCAATAGGGTTTGAAGCAGTCGGATCATTCAAACTAGCGGCATTATCCCACGCAAAAGAAGCTCCCGCAGGACCAGTTGGTGATCCACCTAGTGTAATACTTTCACCCAAACAAAGCGTATCGTCAGCTCCTGCATTTGCAAAAGGTTGGGGAAGCACGCTTATTACTACTTGGTCTGTACTCGTACAAGAAGTAGCTGTTTCAGTTACTGTAACCGTAAAGGTGGTTGTAATAGATGGGAAAGCACTGGGTTGAGCTAGGGTGTTATCATCTAATAATGCTGCATTATCCCAGGCATATGTGTAAGCAGGGTTAGCTGTAGTTCCCAATAGCACAGTGTCAGCCTCGCAAATTGTCTGATCTAGTCCTGCGTCAGCTATTGGGAGGGGATTTACAGTAATCGTTACCTGATCTGTGTTCACACATCCATTTACATCTGTTACGGTTAGGGTATACGTTGTAGTAACCGTTGGAGATGCAATAGGATTGGCTATGGTGGCATCGTTCAAACTAGCTGCGTTGTCCCATGCAAAAGTCGCTCCTGCAGGACCGCTCGGTGAGCCTCCTAAATTGGTTGAAGAACCTATGCAGATAGCTTGGTCAGCACCTGCATCAACTGTTGGCAATGGGTTTACATTAACCACAACTTGATCCGTATCTGTACAACCATTAGGATGTGTTACGGTCAAGGTATAGGTAGTGGTTGTTCTTGGAGAAGCTACCGGATTGGCTGCTGTAGGGTCATTTAAACTTGCTGCATTATTCCAAGTAAAGGTAGCTCCAACAGTTGAAGATGTCGGTGAACCACCGATTGGAGTTGATTGTAAATCGCATATAGTTCGATCAGGACCTGCATCAACATTAGGCAAAGGATCGACCGTAATAGTTACTTGATCTGAATTAGTACATCCATTAATATCTGTGACAATAACTGTATATGTCGTGCTTACAGTAGGTGTGGCCGTTGGATTAGCTAGGGTAGCATCATCTAAACTTGCCGCATTGTCCCAGCTGTAGCTTGAAGCAGGAGGCCCTGTTGGGCTTCCACCCAAAAGTGTAGCAGATCCACTGCATATGGTTGCATCTACACCTGCATTTGCAGCAGGTAATGAATTTACAGTTATGATAATTTGATCAGTAGCCGTGCAACCGTTAGGATGGGTTACTGTTACCGTATAAGTAGTGCTTACAGTTGGTGTAGCAGTTGGATTGGCTAAGGTTGCGTCATCTAAACTCGCAGCATTGTCCCAGCTGTAAGTTGCTCCAGAAGTAGTCGATGTTGGAGAGCCTCCTAGGCTTATACTACCTCCAACGCAAATCGCTTGATCAGCTCCTGCGTCGACGTCCGGATTTGGATTTACCGTAATCGTTACCTGATCGGTTTCGCTACAACCATTACCATCGGTTACCGTTACCGTATAAGTGGTCGTTAACGTTGGTGTAGCAGTTGGATTGGCTAAGGTTGCATCATTTAAACTCGCCGCATTGTCCCAAGCATAAGTTGCGCCGGCAGGACCGGTGGGGGCTCCGCCTAAAGTGGCATTCTGTCCTTCACAAATGGTCTGATCTGCTCCTGCATCTACTGTGGGTAGTGGGTTTACCGTAATGGTGATTTGGTCCGTATTACTACAGCCATTACCATCAGTTACCGTTACTGTATAAGTGGTGGTTACTGTCGGTGTTGCGGTTGGATTGGCTAAAGTTGCATCATCTAAACTACCTGCATTGTCCCATGCATATGTTGATCCTGCCGGACCTGTGGGTGCTCCACCTAAAGTGGCACTTCCACCAATACAAATAGCCTGATCTGCTCCAGCATCTACTGTGGGTAGTGGGTTTACTGTAACTACTACTTGATCTTGGCTTGTACAGCCTGTGGTACCATCGGTTACTACCACCGTGTAAGTAGTAGTTGTAGTTGGTGTAGCAGTTGGATTTGCTATAGTTGCATCATCTAAACTCCCTGCATTATCCCAGACATAGGTAACCCCTGTAGTAGTAGAAGTTGGTGAACCACCAATGCCAATAGACTCACCTAAGCAAATAGCCTGGTCTGCTCCTGCGTCGACGTTCGGATTTGGATTTACCGTAATTGTTACCTGATCGGTTTCACTACAACCATTACCATCGGTTACCGTTACAGTGTAAGTGGTGGTTACCGTTGGTGTTGCCGTAGGATTGGCTAAGGTCGCATCATCTAAACTACCTGCATTATCCCAAGCATAATTTGCACCGGCAGGACCAGTGGGTGCTCCGCCTAAAGTGGCATTCTCTCCTTCACAAATGGTCTGATCTGCTCCTGCATCTACTGTGGGTAATGGGTTTACCGTAATGGTGATTTGGTCTGTATTACTACAGCCATTGCCATCAGTTACCGTTACCGTGTAAGTGGTGGTTACCGCAGGTGTTGCTGTTGGATTGGCTATAGTCGCATCATCTAAACTACCTGCATTGTCCCATGCATAAGTAGATCCTGCAGGACCTGTGGGTGTTCCACCTAAAGTGGCACTTCCGCCAATACAAATAGCTTGATCTGCTCCTGCATCTACTATGGGTAGTGGGTTAACTGTAACTACTACTTGATCTTGGCTTGTACAGCCTGTGGTCCCATCGGTTACCACTACGGTGTAAGTTGTAGTAGTAGTTGGAGTTGCCGTAGGATTGGCTAAGGTTGCATCATCTAAACTCGCCGCATTGTCCCAAGCATAAGTTGCGCCAGCAGGACCGGTGGGGGTTCCGCCTAAAGTGGCATTCTCTCCTTCACAAATGGTCTGATCTGCTCCTGCATCTACTGTGGGAAGTGGGTTTACCGTAATGGTGATTTGGTCTGTATTACTACAGCCATTGCCATCAGTTACTGTTACCGTATAAGTAGTGCTTACCGCAGGTGTTGCGGTTGGATTGGCTAAAGTCGCATCATCCAAACTCCCTGCATTGTCCCATGCATAGGTTGATCCTGCCGGACCTGTGGGTGCTCCACCTAAAGTGGCACTTCCACCAATACAAATAGCCTGATCTGCTCCAGC
>CAJXMH010000012.1 GCA_913056345.1 uncultured Flavobacteriales bacterium
ATTTTTGATCACACTTTAGCGGTTGTTCACCAATTTGATCTAGAGATTTTCCAAGATCCTTCGGGGGGCGATTTTAAAAATCTATTGACTAAATAGGTGCTTTTTAGTATGTTTAGTTTTAATGAAAACTTATCGTAACCGCCTACTTTTTATTTTTCTTTGCTTCATTATTAGCAAACCTATAGGTGCTCAAAGCTGGTGTCAGAAAGCTAATTATCCGGGAAGTGGAAGGGTTAAAAATTTTGGTTTCGAGATTAATGGCAGTTTATTTGTTGGCTGTGGAGGTGCCTCGGGAACAAATTTCTCTGATTTTTGGAAGTATGATGCGTTACAGGATCAGTGGACACAAGTTGCTAATTTCCCCGGGTCTCCAAGGAGAAATGGAGTCAGTTTCTCCATAGGTAATTATGGTTACGCGGGTATTGGCTTTAATGGTTCTACCCAATTTAGTTCTTTTTACCGTTACGATCCTGTTAATAATAGTTGGACAGCAAGGGCTAGCTATCCTGGCAATGGTTTGAGAGGTACAATGGGAGCAGTTCTAAATGGAAAGGCATATGTAGGAGGAGGGACTGATAGTAGTGTAACTCCAAATTCAGATTTATGGGAATACGATCCGGTTAGTGATAATTGGACATTGATAACAAACAATTGGCCCTTAGGAGATAGAACCGGAGGAATGGCGATAGGTATTGGCCAATATGTATATTTTGGATTTGGCCAAAACACTTCACGAGACTTTAATGATTTATGGAGGTATGATCCATCTTCCAATCAATGGACCCAGATGGCATCATTAACCAATGGGCATAGATTTCACTCTATTGTTCTAAACTTCGACAGCCTGATAATATTGGGAGGAGGAAGGAGGTTAGGAGGTGCGGTCTTGGGAGATTTTTACAGCTATAATTATAATACAAATAGCTGGGCATCTTTTCCTGCACACATAGATTCTACTCGTTGGACTGCAGTCGGACTTTCAACTGATCAATATGGGTACGTAATTTCGGGTGTTTCAAACCGAAACACGAACGTATTGAGTGGTCATTTAGACGATACATGGGAATTGGGAAGGCTTACCAGTGATATGGATAGCGTAAAAGTTTGTGATGCTGACTCTGTTATTATTAATGCTTCGCGTAGTTCAGCTAGCTACACTTGGCAAAACGGCAGTACTAACTCCAACTTTGTAGCCAGAAGTTCAGGCTTATATTGGGTAGACATCAATCAAAATGGTTGTCTTTACACAGACTCATTTATTGTTGATCTTGCAAATATCAATCTAGATTTAGGCAATGACACCACACTTTGCGCCGGCAACACTTTGACCTTAGACGCTCAAAACCCCGGAGCTACTTATCTATGGCAAGATAACTCTACAGTTTCCACTTTTACCGTTACCCAAGCCGGTCAATATTACGTAGAAGTTGATTTGAATGGCTGTATAGAAAGGGACACCATCAATGTAAATTACAATCCAAACCCAACGGTTGATTTAGGCAGCGATACCACGCTTTGCGCTGGCAACACTTTAACGCTTGATGCCCAAAATCCCGGCGCTGCATATACTTGGCAAAATAATTCCACTGCTTCAACTTTTGCCGTTACTCAAGCGGGTCAGTATTACGTAGAAGTTGATTTGAATGGTTGTTTAGGAAGTGATACTATCAACGTGAATTTCGATCCAAATCCAACCGTTGATTTAGGCAATGACACTACCCTTTGCCAAGGCAGCAGCTTGTCTCTAGATGCTACTAATGCCGGGTCTACTTATCTGTGGCAAGATAATTCAACATCATCCAATTACACAGTCAGTCAAGCGGGACTTTATTGGGTAGAAGTGGATCTGAATGGCTGCGTGGAGCGAGATAGTATCTTGGTGACCTATCAAAACCTACCGCAAGTCAACCTAGGAGCCGACACCACGCTTTGCGATGGTAACACTTTAACCTTAGACGCAACAAATCTGGGAGCTACTTATCTATGGCAAGATAACTCCAATACTTCCGCCATTACGGTTACTCAAGCTGGTCAATATTTTGTAGAAGTGAACTTGAATGGCTGTATAGAAAGGGACACCATCAACGTAAATTACAATCCAAGTCCAACGGTTGATCTAGGCAATGATACCACCCTTTGCCAAGGCAGCAGCCTATCCTTAGATGCTACTAATGCCGTAGCCACTTATTTATGGCAGGACAATTCTACTGCAGCTACTTTTAATGTCAATCAAGCAGGATTGTATTGGGCAGAAGTGGACCTGAATGGTTGCGTGGAGCGAGATAGTATTAGAATTGAATTTGATACTCTTCCTCAAATTGAGATGGTTTCTGATTCTTTATTTTGTGAAGGAGAAGGTATCTTACTAGAGCCTTTATCTTCAAGTCCCGGACCATATTTGTGGCAAGATGGTAGCCTAGAGAAAACTTATTTTGCTACTCAAGCAGGAGAGTTTTATGCCATAATTTCCAATGTATGTGGAAGTGATACAGCAAGTATTAATTTATTTGCAGAAGATTGCCAGTGCTTATTTGTTTGGCCTAATGTTATCACCCCAAATGGCGATCGTATTAACGATGATTTTCTGCCTTTAAGTGCTTGTCCTTACGAGAGTTTTAGATTGTTGATTTTTAATCGGTGGGGAGAAAAAGTATTTGAATCTGAATCAGCCGGCATAGGTTGGGACGGCAGAAGTCAAGGATACCAATCCCACGAAGGAGTTTATATTTATCGTTTTGAATATAGGAATGTCGGAACAGAATCAAAGGTAGAAGTAGGACATTTTACCCTAATTCGATAGTGTTCTAACTTCGATGCTTTCCAATTTAATATTAGATAACTCCTCAAGCTTATTTTCTTGGTGTAATCGAGCAAGTGAAACTAAAGGAACATCTGACTTCGTGGGTTTGTAATTAACATAATCCACAAAGCGAATTCCTTGAACAAAGCGCTCATTGTAAGCTCTACGAAAACGCATGCCGCCGCCATTTACCTGAAAAGAGTAAGCGAGGTAATCCAAGCTGTAATCTTCTACATCAAACCAATAGATAAACTCATCTTGAAAGTCTTCACCACCACCTTCTTCTTTAAAACCGACTTGTATTTTATAGTATGCCTTTCCCTCAATTTTCTCTTTTCCTAGGTTTTCTTTAATTACCGCAGGGTCATTTAATTTATAAGGCAGCAAGGCAAAGTAAATCACTGAATTGATAGATTCCATATATTTAAAAGCCATGCTATCAGCCACAGCTACTTTTGCACCATTTATTTTTCTCTGAAAGCCTTTTGGCAAATACACGTCTTGCACTAAAAGACTGCTGTCTTGATAAGTGCGACTCATTTTCCATTCCCCCTTTTTACGACTGACTTCGTAATGCTTGTCTCGAAAAGAAAAAGAAATGTGCAACTGATTGAATCTATCCCCGCCGGCATACTCTATCGCTTGGGTTACAATCTGTTCAGCGCTTTGCTGATTTTGACAGGAGTAGAAGGGAAACGTTAGAAGAAAAAGGTAAAGGAAAATCTGCTTCATGGTTGATCTAGTTTTTCTAGAAAATCTTGTTTTAATAAATCAAAGATCAAAGCATATTTATAAGCCAATTGTTCCAAACCGGCAAACCTGCCTGAGCTTCCGCCATGGCCGGAAGAGAGATCAGTTTTGAGTAAAATCAAGTTGTCATCTGTTTTATTAGCTCTCAGCTTAGCTACCATTTTTGCCGGTTCCCAATAGCCCACTCTTTGGTCGTTAATGCCGGTAAAAAACAACATGTTCGGATAATCTTGTGCTTTTACATTTTCATACGGACTGTACGACCTGATGTAATCAAAGTACTTCTTATCAGCCGGGTTTCCCCATTCTAAATATTCGCCTGTAGTAAGCGGTAATTCCTCATCCATCATAGTATTAAGTACATCTACAAATGGAACATTTAAAATGATAGTGTGATACAAATCGGGACGCATATTGGCTACCGCACCCATTAATAAACCGCCGGCACTTCCGCCTGAAGCGACAATGTTGCCTTTTACTGCATAACCTTTGTCAATTAAGTATTCGGTGCAGTCTATAAAGTCAGTAAAGGTGTTTTTCTTTTTCAATAGTTTTCCATCTTCATACCATTTAAGACCTAATTCACCGCCTCCTCTCACATGGGCAATGGCAACAATGAATCCTCGGTGAATTAAACTGTAAAGCGTTGAGTTAAATCCAACTCCTGAACTTGACCCGTAAGACCCATAAGCAGTTAAATAGGTGCGTTTTAATTCATTTTTGTTGTTCTTTAAATATTTGCGGTATAAAATAGTAATGGGAATTTCTTCTCCATCACGAGCCTTAGCAAATACTCTTCTTTGTTTTATCCATTTAGAAGCACGAAAGTTTTTTACCGTATCCTGACGAACTTTTCGCTTTTCAAGAGTTGAGAGATTCATGCGATAAATGGTGGAAGGTGTTTTCATGCTCTCGTAGCCAAAAGTGAGTGAGTCAGTTTCTTTTTTGTCGTTGTAGGCTAAGTAAACAGAAAAGACGTCCTCGTCAAATTTAACTGCTTCAATTTCTTGAGTCTCGCGGTTCATAATCAAAAGCTTTTCTTCCATCTTATCGCTTTCAATAAAAACTATATGCTTGGGGAAAGGCAAAAAGCTTTGTAGAATCCCATCTTTTTTCGGTTTGTAGAATGGCTTCCATTTTTTTGCCCGACAGTCTGCTATTTTGCAGACCCTCAATTCAAAATCTTCGCGGTAATAGTTGCTTAAAACATAAAACTGATCTCCTTCATCATAAAGCCCATATTGTACATTTTTCTTTCGAGGCTCTACCAGTTTAAAAACTAATGAGTCCGTATGGGTGGGTAAAAAGTAAACTTCATTTCCTTCTTTTCCATCCGAGCTTAGGAAAATAAATTTTTTACTTCGCGACTTTGAGATACCAAGACTATAACGCAAATCAGCCTCTTCAAAGATCAGCTGATCCTCTTTTTGATTTTGGTAAAGCTTATGATGTTTGATCTGGTAAGTACGGTTAGTTTTCTTTTCTTGAACGGTATACAGAAAGCTGCTGTCAGTTAACCAAACCATGTCGGACACTTGCAAAAGGCTATCGTCGAGAATTTTATTTTTCTTAATTCTTTTGAATTTAAGCAAATATTGATCGCTGCCCGTGGTATTTTCATAAAAGGCAATAATGTCTTGGCTAGGGTTGGGACTTAAGCCGCCTAGACTAAAATAAGGTTGATCTTCTGCCAATTTGTTCACATCAAAAAGGACTTCCCATTCTTTATCATCTTTTTTCTTTCTTCTGTAAATCGGGTATTGTTGGTCTTCTAGATACTGGGTAGAATAGTAATAGTCTTCAAGCCGTACTGGCATTGATTCATAAGTTTGGTCAATTCGACTCAACATTTCTTTGTACAGGTTTCGCTGACTTTCGCGTAGTGGAATAAAATAGTTTTCACTGTAGGCATTTTCAGCTTTTAGATAGTTCATCACAGCCTGATTCGCTTTTGGGTTTTTTGTGTCTTTTAACCAAGCGTAGGGGTCAGTTAAAGTGTAACCGTGAATAGAAGTAGTTTGCGGAATCTGCTTAGCGATGGGCGGTTGCAAGCTTTCATCTCGAATGTGTTTGAGATGAAATTGCGCTTCCAAAGCGGTATCTTTCGAGATACTTTCAACCAAGCTATCCGGTACTTTTGACCAAGGCTTTTCTTCGTGATAGTTGTGCCAAAAGGTAGAATCATATTCAAGCGGATAATCAAATAGTTGATTGGAATTCAAATTGCCAAAAGCATCAACTCTTTTGATCTGAGGCTCTATTTGGTATTCAAAGTCGGTTAAATAGAATTCAGAGGTAGCCAAAAATGGAATTACTTCTTGCTTTAAAGTGTCTTCATAGAGAAATTCATCTTCATGTTTTAAGTAAGTGGGAATGTATTTGCCACCTCTTTCTTCATAATCAATACTGACCTTAAAATCAAAATGATTAATGGTCATGGGATTGCAGGTGCACAAGAGGGGTTTAAAGTTTTTGGGTACCCAATATTCTAGGTGAACTACCGCAAAATTGTCTTTCTTTACCCAGATTTCTCCTTCCAGATTTTTCTTATCCTTTATTTTTCGCCAAAGTTTTCTAGCTTGCTTAAACTTATTGTCTTTCAGTAGTTTGCGATAGTGTAATACTTCTGAAGTGTCTAGTTTGCTCGTAAACTTCAACTGATAAAGCCATCCATATTCAGGAATGTTTATTTCCTTCAAGGCATACTTATAATTGTCTAGGCTTTTTTTGGCAAGGAAAGTAGATTTATATTTTAACTCATCTTTGGTGAAAATGCCAAGTGGTCCGGCCTCAATGTTCGCTTTCACATCACTTACTCCATTATCCACGCTGGCACGACTGTTTACTATAACTGCTCTTTCTTCTTTCAAGCTTTTGTCATGAAAATGATAGCGATGAAGTCGTTCACAACCCGACCTTCCCGTGCTTAGCGAACGTAAGTCAAAACTCTTTTCTTTGTAATAATCTTTCCAACGGTATTTCTTTTTTTGATAGCCACTTAATTCTAGCTTCACCGCAGCATCTGAGTAGCGGACAAACTCCCCTTTTTCTCTAAGTGATTCTCGGTAGTAGCCTTCCAAGCCATAATGCTCATCTGGGTAATTGTCTTCTAGATTTCTATGGATTTTTTTGAGTAAGGATTTCACTGTTTCCACTTTGGTAGGTTTTACTTCCACCATTTTTATTTTAACAGCTGTAGGTTCTAAGTGAATGCCTTCTTTCATTGCTTGTACTTCCGAAGCCTTTAATTTCTTTACCTGATACCCTAAAAATGAAAAGAGTAAAGAAGAATCAAGCTGGCTTTTTGAAATGCTAAAGCTAAATTTACCCTCTTCGTTGCTTACCGTAGCTACACCAATTGATCGCCCTACCACATAGGCAAAGGGGAGAGGGTCACCAATCTCGTCGTATATAGTATTTTCAATGCGAACGTTTTGTGCTGTTAAAGCAATTGAGAGAACAACACTTAGGAAGAATAGAGCAGCTTTCATCTGCTAAAAATAAATAAAAAATCCCCTGCCAAACGACAGAGAGAATTCAAGAACTGAATGAAGCAAGTGCTTTATTTTTGAACTACAACTCTTTGACTTAGTTACTGCTATACTTCCTAAATACCTAAGTTTTTGCATTTTCCTATATGGGAATTAGTTGAATCTCAACCACAAAGTTCACCATTAGGCTCAAAGAACACAAAGACTTAATCCTTAGAGAACTTAACGAAGCCTTAGCGTCTTTGGCGGTTAAAATAAAGCCTACAATTGTGATGTTTTAATATTCAGGTTTTTCTGTAAGTAGATTAGGTGAAATTCAATCACAAAGTTCACCATTAGACTCAAAGAACACAAAGACTTAATCCTTAGAGAACTTAGCGGATTCTTAGCGTTCTTAGCGGTTAAAGTAAAGCCTACAATTGTGATTTTTCAAGATTTTAGGTGTTTCTGTGCAGAACCATAAAAAATCCCCTGACAAACAACAGAGGATTTTCAAATGAAACAAATGAATTAACTAGTAGCAATACTTATTTTCATTGATCATTTTTTGAGCAATTTTTTGTCTCGCTTCCTTGCTGTTGAAAGGGTCAACTTTTGAGAAGCGTTTAATACCCATTAACATGGCTCTTTGTTCGTCACCTTCAGCAAAGGCATTAATGGCATCTTTCCCCCATTTGTGAATGCGATCCGCAGCATCGTAAATGTAGGTTTGCATCATTAACGTCTGCAGTTCTGTCTCTTTATCCATGCCCTTCATTTTTTCAACCCTGAGAATTAAGGATTCACAAACATAGGCTTCCATGGCAATGTCAGCAATGTTCATTAAGATCTCTTGTTCTTTTGCCAAAGAGGTGGTGAGTTGCTTAGCAGCTGCACCTGCGGTTAATAAAACAGCTTTTTTGAAGTTTTCAACTGTTCTTTTCTCAGCAGCAAAGAGTCCTGAATCATCTAAGTCAAAATCCGGAATCTCCATCAACTCATCGGCTACTTTTTGTGCCGGACCTAAGAGATTAAGTTCACCTTGCATAGCTCTTTTCAGAATGATGTCTACCGTTAACATGCGGTTGATCTCATTGGTGCCTTCAAAAATTCGGTTGATACGAGCATCGCGATACGCTCTTTCCATATCAGCTTCGGCTGAATAGCCCATGCCACCATAGATCTGTACTCCCTCATCTACCACATAGTCTAGCGTTTCAGAACCGTGAACTTTCAAAATGGCACATTCTGCAGCATATTCTCGCAAACCGGCCAAAACAGCCTTCTCTTTATCCATTCCTTCCGCTTTATGCGCTTCAATGGTGTCTTCAATGTTTTGGCTTAAGCGGTAAAGTGCCGATTCAGTAGCAAAAGACTTTATTGCTTGTTCTGCCAACTTGAAGCGTATGGCACCATACTTAGAAATAGGTCTGCCGAATTGCTCGCGATCGTTTGCAAAGTTGATTGACCGACTAATGGCAGCCTTTGAGGCTCCTAAAGCTGCACCGGCTAGCTTTGCACGACCGATATTCAAGATGTTCAGGGCAATTTTAAAACCTTCACCTCGATCGCCCAAAAGATTTTCTTTTGGCACTTTCACATCATTGAAGAAGATCTGACGAGTGGAAGAACCTTTAATCCCCATTTTCTTTTCTTCGGGATTCATGCTAATACCTTCATAATCTTTTTCTAAGATAAAAGCACTAAGGTTTTCATCATCCTCAATTTTAGCGAATACGGTTAATACATCGGCAAAACCACCGTTGGTGATCCACATTTTTTGACCGTTCAAAATGTAATTGTCACCTTCCAAAACTGCTTTTGATTTACCAGAATTAGCATCAGATCCTGAACCCGGTTCAGTAAGGCAATAACAACCTTTCCATTCTCCGCTGGCCAATTTGGGAACATATTTTTGTTTTTGCTCCTCTGTACCATAATATAAAATCGGCAGTGTTCCGATTCCGGTGTGAGCTGAAAGAGCTACCGCGAAGGAATGCCCTGCTCCGGTAACTTCTGCGGTGAGCATTGAAGTCACGAAGTTTTTTCCGAAACCGCCATATTCTTCAGGTACTGATATTCCGCATAATCCCAATTCACCGGCTTTCGTGATCAGTTCTTCCATCAATCCTTCTTCCAAGGCATCAGCCCGGTCTAAAGTGGGATAAATCTCTTGATCCAAAAAGTCCTGACTCGACTGAGCAATCATACGCTGTTCTTCGTCAAATTCTTCTGGAATGAAAATGTCTTTTGCGTCGGTTTCTGTAATCAGATACTCGCCGCCTTTGATGATTTTGTTTTTTGTTTCCATATTTTTTATAGTATTGAGTATTGAGAAGTGAGTCCTGCGAACTCACTTTCAACACTGTGGTTTATTTTAATTTATTTATTAGTGCGTAATTCATTTTTTGTATTTCTTCAATCTTTTTGAGAAGTTGCTCAGTATCTGCTTCATTTGTAAATCCAAGTTGATTGGCAAGAATGAGTTGAGTTTCTACTTCGTAAGAAGAGCCATTCGATATATTTATAAATTGCCTAAACTCTGCTTCGCTTCTCCTGCCTGCACCTTCAGCGACATTGGAAGGAATAGAAATAGCTGCTCTTTTTAGCTGTGAGCTAAGGCCATATCTTTCGTCATCCGGAAAGCTTTTGACCAAAGCATAAACATCAGTCACGATTTCCATGCCTTTCTGCCATACTTTTAGCTCTTTAACTTTATGCATTACCTATTTTCTTTAGCTCTGTACTTATATCTCTGTACTCAATACTCAATACTCATTTCTCACTACTGACTTCTCATTACCATTCTAAAGCATTTCAAAAATCCCAGCAGCACCTTGCCCCGTTCCTACACACATGGTTACCATGCCGTATTTCTTATTTCTTCTCTTTAATTCATTGAAAATTTGCACAGACAATTTAGCTCCGGTACATCCTAAAGGATGACCCAAGGCAATAGCGCCCCCATTTACATTCAATATCTCTGGATTAAGGTCTAACTCTCTTGTTACCGCGAGTGATTGTGAAGCGAATGCCTCATTTAATTCAATCAAGTCAATATCATTTAATTTCAGACCAGCTTGCTTCAATGCTCTTGGAATGGCTTCAACCGGACCAATTCCCATGATTCTTGGGTCAACTCCTGCGGTAGCGTAACTGACCAATCTGGCAATGGGTTTTAAGTTGTGCTTTTTCACCATTTCTTCCGAAGCCACCATGACGAAAGCTGCACCATCAGAAGTCTGTGAGGCATTTCCTGCCGTTACACTTCCCTTAGCATCAAAAACCGGTCTTAGCTTTGCTAGAACTTCTTTTGAAGTATCTTTTCTTGGTCCTTCATCTTGATCGAAAGTGTAAGTGCGTTTTTGCTTTTTACCGTTTTCATCTAAGTAAACTTGCTCCACTTCAATCGGAACAATATCATCTTTGAAAGTGCCATTTTCATTGGCTTTTATCGCTTTCATGTGAGAATTATAAGCAAACTCATCTTGGTCTTCGCGACTAACTTTGTATTGCTGAGCAACTGCTTCGGCTGTAAGGCCCATACCCCAATAATAGGTTGGGTTGTCTTTGGCCACTTTGGCATTGGGAACGATTCTCCAGCCTCCCATGCTAATGGGCGACATAGATTCTACTCCTCCGGCAATAATGCATTGGTTCATGCCGTTTTTAATTTTCGAATCGGCAATGGCGATAGTTTCCAAACCTGAGGAACAGTAACGGTTTACCGTCATTCCCGGGGTTTCAATGTGGTTTAGCCCCATAAGCGATACCAAACGGCCAATATTCAATCCTTGCTCAGCTTCGGGGGTAGCATTACCTACTATTACATCATCAATGTCTTCGGCACTAATGCCCTCAACACTGCCCACCAAATGATTGATTACAGTGGCGGCTAGATCGTCTGGTCGGGTAAAACGTAAAGAACCCTTTGGCGCTTTCCCTACTGCTGTTCTGTATCCTGCAACTATATATGTGTCCATCTTTTTCATCTTTAATTTCTTAATACTTTTCCTTTCGTTACCATACTTTGTAGGCGTTCAAGGGTTTTCTTTTTGGTGCACAATTCCACGAATGCTTTTCTTTCTAGATCAAGTAGGTAGCTCTCAGAAACTTCCGTTCTTTCTGATAGGTCACCACCGGCAAGCACATAGCCTAATTTTTCAGAAATCAGTTGATCGTGCTCAGAGATGTAATTTCCTGATTTCATGGAATTGGCTCCCACGTAAACTAAACCTAGAGCTTCATTTCCAAGGACCTTAATATCTTTCCTTTCTGCAGGTTTGGTATACCCGACTTCGGCCATTTGCAAGGCCGCTTGCTTAGCTCTGGTTAATTGCAATTCGCGACTTACGATCACTTCATCTTTCTTAGCATCCAAATAACCGTGCTCAAAAGCTTCGTGCGCTGAGGTGGCTACTTTAGCCTGACCAATGGTTAAGAATCGTTCTCTAAAAGTGTTGGTTCTTATATCACCTTCTTTCAATTCATCTGATAAGCGAAGCGCAAATTCTTTGCTTCCGCCACCACCGGGAATCACACCAACCCCAAATTCAACTAGTCCCATGTAAGTTTCCGCATGAGCGACTACTTTATCGGCGTGCATGGAAAGTTCACAACCTCCACCTAAAGCCATTTGATGGGTAGCAACTACTACCGGAATAGAGGAGTAGCGCACCCGCATCATGGTTTTTTGGAATTGCTTGATGGCAAATGAGAGTTCATCGTATTCTTGCTCCACGGCCATCATGAAGATCATCCCCACATTGGCTCCTGCTGAAAAATTCTGACCAGTATTGTAAATGGTCAGTCCTTCATATTCAGCTTCTGCAAGATCAATGGCTTTGTTAATACCTTGAATAATTTCTGAACCAATGGTGTTCATTTTGGTGTGGAACTCCAAGTTTAAAATGCCATCACCCAAGTCAACTAAGGTACAACCTTTGTTTTTCCACACAATGTTGTCGTCTCTTAAATTGTCAAGTACTACTAAGCCTTCCGTTCCGGGAATAGCTTGGTAGCTTTTTGAAGCTATGTCGTAATATTTCTTCTGCCCTTGTTCAACCTTATAGAAACTTTCAAAGCCAGCATCCAGCATTTCCTGAATCCAATCAGCTGCTTCATAACCTGCCGACTTCATTTTCTCTAAAGTGTCTTTCAGACCGAGCGCATCCCAGCTTTCAAAAGGGCCTAATTGCCATCCAAAACCAGCTCTCATACCATCATCGATGCGATAAAGCTCATCTGAAATCTCAGGAATACGATGCGTTACATATTGGAAAAGCGCGTAGAAGGTTTTGCGGTAAAAATCTCCCGCTTCTCCATCGCTGTTTACCATTAATTGGTAACGCTCTTTTAGATCATCAATCTTTTTAGCTTCTCCAATTACGTTAAAGCGGACTTTATCTTTTTCAGCATATTCAAGTGTTTCAAGGTTCAGGGCTAAAATTTTACTTTTTCCATCGTCTCCTTTTACTTTTTTGTAAAAACCCTGTCCTGATTTAGATCCTAGCCAATCGTTGTCAACCATTTTCTGAACGTATTCAGGAATGGCAAAAGTTTCTTTGGCTTCGTCATTCGGGCAATTTTCTTCTACTCCTTTAGCCACATGAACCAAAGTATCTAGTCCTACTACATCACAAGTTCTAAAAGTAGCTGACTTCGGTCTTCCTAAAACTGGTCCGGTTAAACTGTCTACTGCTTCTACTGAAAGTCCCATCTCTTTTACCGTATGGAAGAGAGACATAATGGAATAAACTCCGATTCGGTTGGCAATGAATGCTGGAGTGTCCTTACACAGCACCGTTTTTTTGCCCAAGAACTTTCTGCCGTAATCCATTAAAAAGTCAACTAGGGTAGCATCTGTTTTACTGCTTGGAATGATTTCTAACAATTCCAGATAACGCGGGGGGTTAAAGAAGTGCGTTCCTAAAAAATGTTTTTGAAAATCATCTGAACGAACTTCTAACATAGATTCAATAGGAATTCCCGAAGTGTTCGAAGAAACAATACTTCCTTTTTTTCGATGTTCTTCAACTTGCTCAAAAACGGTTTTCTTAATGTCCAAGCGTTCTACTACCACTTCCATTACCCAATCAACCTCGCTGATCTTTGCCATATCATCTTCAAAGTTCCCGGTAGAAATTAATTTGCTGAAACTTTTACTGTAGAGGGGAGAGGGGTTCGACTTGATAGCCGTTTGTAAAGCCTCATTCACTATTCGGTTTCTAACGCTTTTGTCCTCTTTACTTAAGCCTTTTGCTTTTTCCTTGTCATTCAGTTCTTTTGGAACAATGTCAAGCAACAGCACTTCCACGCCAATATTGGCGAAGTGGCAAGCTATTCTGGATCCCATTACTCCGGAACCTAAAATGGCTACTTTACTTATTCTTCTCTTTTTCATGAGTTGGTTTTTTGATTTTTATATTCTTCGGTTAAACCGCTAATGTCTTGCATAACCTGATAGAAACAATCTAGATGCTGTGGGTCAATGTTTTTGATAATGTGTTCATTGAATTGACGAACTACCTGCTTTGCTATTTTTTTCTTTGCTCTACCGATTTCGGTTAAGCAGATGTTTACTTGTCTTCCATCATGCTTGTCTTTAACCCGACAAATCAAACCTTCAGATTCCATGTTTTTTAGCATTCGACTGAGACTGGTCTTTTTCATACCCATCAAAGGGGCAATTTTTGTAGCTGGAGTTCCACCATTGTCTCCAATATTTAGCAACACAAAACCGGTTGCCTGAGTTAACTCATGTTCATCAGCAAGCTGATTATAAAGGTTAACAATGGAATGCCATGCTAGCTTAATATGATAATCTACAGTTTCTTGTGGCTTCATTTGTTATGCGTGCACAACAAATATATTAATTATTCTTAAAAGTTATGCATGCATAACAAAATTTGTATCTTTGTACCCAACAAGAGGTAGTAGACTTGTTAATTGGTTAGTAATTGAAGCAAAAAGGTGAGCCGCTCGGCTCGCCTTTTTGTGATTTAAGGCTGTAGTTACTTAATCGTCAGTTCTTAAAGCCTTGTTTGCTACTGTAGATTTGAAATCATTTTTCCTTTTAAGCATAATTCCTTCATTTAGATTCGCACTGATTTGTGCTTAAGAAGTTAATTCAGCTACAGGACTTTTTTAAAAAAGAATCAATTTAATTGTTCTCATTTTTCCCAAACTTCAATTTATATACTTTTGGTTTCTTTAAAGTCGCTTAGTGGATAAGAAGCAAACCCAATATATATGGAACGCTCTTCTAGCAATTGCACTATTGTTTGCAGTAGCTTTTATCTATTGGGTATTGGGCAGGAATGTCAACTTCGACGATGAGGGTTTTTATATGGTTCCTTATGTAAGTGATCAATATATTGAGCTGCTTCCTTCTCAACAATATAGTTTTCTCCTAAAGTGGATTCTTCCTGCTGAATGGATCAGTTTGTTCAATTTAAGATTGGTCAGGCTATTTTTTACAGTAGCTTCATCCTTGTATTTGGCTATAGCTTGTTACTTCTATCTGCTTAAACATAATGTGCGCATAAATAAGGCTTTCTTACTGTTATTAGTTCCTTTACTAAGCCTGAGTAATTTCGTTTTTGGCCCCTTAGCTTTATCCTACAATAGTCAAACGCATGTATCACTATCAATTACAATGGGAGGGCTTCTGCTTGCCTACAGCGCTAAAAGTCGGCAGGCTCATTTGATCTTGAGTGGTGTTTTTCTAGGACTTGCTTACTATGCAAAATTCACTTCAGGGATATCGGCTTTTTTATTGCTTAGCTTCTCCATACTTCTGGTTAAAGAATCATGGCTTGATAAGTCAAAGAAATTGATCTATTTGTTAATTGGTGTAATTGCAAGTCTTTGGATATTCAATCATGTTTATTCATTTAATGATATTTTGTCTGATGGTTTGTCCTTATCGGAATTAAGTAATGCAGGTTATGACTTATGGAACCAAATAGAGAGACCATGGAGGTTTTTTATTAATAGTTTGAAGTACTTAATAGCGGGTGGTCTGATAGGTTTGACTTTTCTTTTCAAGAAAAATAAATGGACGATAGGTATTCTTACTACAGCACTTGCAATAGGCTTACTAATCTATGAGCGTCAAAGTATAGTTTATGCAAAAGGATTTCCCATTTATCTCTTGCTGTTTGGTATTACCCTAGTACCAACAATGGTAAAAAACCGAAAACATTTGCGAAGAGGGAGTTTGCAGATTCATTTAATGGTATTGATCTTATTAATAGTTTGCGGTGTATTAGGAACGAACAATTTATGGATGGTAAGCTCTAATTTTTTCAGCTTATATCTTTTACTCGCTACATTATTTTTAGCGTTTAAGCTAAGGTCAAAATACCTGATTTTCTTTGTTGCTTTAACTTGCTTCGTGAATACCCTATACTACACTCATTTACCCTACAGGTCACCTGACCCGAAGTATGCGACTGTTGAAGTTGGTAATACAAGACTAGGGCCTATCAAAATCTCTAAGGAACACGCCGAAATTTACCATCAATTTAAGGATATAGTTCGAGATAAAGAACTTACCAATGATGATTATCTAGGGATTCTATGGAAATATCCAATGATCAACTTTTTGTTTGATATACCCTCACCTGCAGGTATAATTTGGGAATTAGAACAAATAGAACTGACAAGACACAATTACTTTAACAGAAAAGATAAGGGTCGTCAGGTCCATTGGATCGTCATAAATGAAGATTCAACTCGTTCCCCGCTTTCACATGTAATTGAATTAACACGAGATACCTCCTTTAAGGTCAGAAAGCAGTATTCTTTTAAAAAACAAGAGTGGTTCTACATTTCAAATTGATAGGCCTTCCACAAAAGCAATAGTAATGGCTAGGTTAGAGGTGTGTCTGGGATTTAACTAAATCCACTCACTTCAGTTTAACCTCGATAACACTTTTCAATTTCATTTTTAAAGTTTTCCATCACTATTCTTCGTTTCACTTTCATCGTAGGAGTCATTTCTCCACTATCAATTCCCCATGCTGTGCCTGATATAATTATTTTCTTCACTCTTTCATACTGGGCAAAGTATTGGTTGTATTTTTCAACTTCTTCCATAATCCTGTCGTGAATGCTCTGGTTTTTCGCCATTTCAGCATCAGTAGTGTATGGAATCTCTTTGCGTTTGCACCATTCGATCAAGAATTCAAAAGAAGGTTGAATGATGGCAGCTGGATGTTTTTCTCCCTCTCCAATAACCATGATCTGTTCTATAAAAGAAGATTCTTTCATTTTATTTTCAAGCAGTTGAGGTGCAACATATTTACCGCCTGAAGTTTTAAAGGTTTCTTTTTTACGGCCAGTAATCTTTAGGTATTCCCCTTCAACCATTTCTCCAAGATCACCTGTTTTAAACCATCCATCATCTGTGAATACCTCTTTGGTAGCTTCCTCTCTATTGTAATAGCCTAACATAACATTTGGACCCTTTACCTCAATCTCACCATCACTTGCAATACGAACATCAACATGTTCTAATGGCCTGCCGACGGTACCGATGCGCACTCCATCGTTGTTTTGCTCATTTACCGCAATAACAGGAGATGTTTCCGTCAATCCGTAACCTTCCATAACTGGAATTTGAGCAGCTAAGAAAACTCGAGCTAAACGTGGTTGCAAAGCAGCGGCACCTGAGGCTACAGCTTTGGCATTTCCACCTAATGCTTCTCTCCATTTACTGAATATAATCTTATTGGCCATTTTAAGTTGCCATTCGTACCAAGCCCCATTTTTACCATTAAGCTCATACCGTTGACCTAAGCCTAGAGCCCAAAAGAATAAGGCTCTTTTAATGCCGGTAAGTTCTTGGCCTTTTGCTACAATCTTGTCATAAACTTTTTCAAGTAACCTTGGCACAGCAGTGAAAACATCTGGTTTTACTTCTTTTAGATTTTCGCCAATGGTTTCAAGAGATTCGGCGTAGTAGATTGAAGTGCCTGTATATATATACATGTAAGTCACCATTCTTTCATACACATGACATAAAGGAAGAAAACTTAATGCTTTTGAATCCTCCGTAACCGGAAGTCTTTTTCTTGAGCTTACAGAGTTGGTAACAATATTTTTATGTGAAAGCATTACCCCCTTTGGTCTTCCTGTGGTTCCTGAGGTGTAGATCAAAGTGGCCAGATCGTCTTCTTTAACTTCAGCCTGGATGGCTTCCATTTTCTTGTAATTCGACTCATTTCCACTGCCTTTTTCTTTTAGGCTAGTCCATGGGTCACATTCTATTTTATCAAAAGCGTAAATCTGCTTGAGAGATTTAATCTTCTCTTTTACCGCATTGACCTTATTGTATATTTCACGATCAGAAACGAAGCAAACCTTAACTCCCGCATCGTTCATGATGAAGTCATAATCCTCTTTGGTAATTGTAGGGTAAATTGGGACATTGATCATGCCTGCCATTAAGATACCAAGGTCTACAATGTGCCACTCAGGTCTGTTGTTTGAAATCACCGCCACTTTATCACCCGGCTCTAGCCCAAGTTCTAATAAACCTGATCCTACTTCCTTTGCTTGGTCAATAAATTCTTGGGTACTAATGCTTTTCCAATCGCCATTGATTTTTGCAGTAAGAGCATCTGATTTCGGATAGTGCTTAAGTTGGTGGTAGTGTAGGTCAAATATTCGCTTCAGCATATTGATTGGTTTTCGAGTAAAGATAAAACTAAAAAGAGATTATTTTGTCTATTTTAACTAAGAACTATGGATAATATTAACTATTGGGTAAAAAATTTAGAGTTGAAACCTCACCCCGAAGGTGGTTACTTTAAAGAAACATATCGATCAAAAACAAGCGGAGAATTTGCAGGATTTACTGATAAAAGAAACCTTTCAACCGGAATTTACTTTTTGCTAGAAAAAGGCAATTTTTCGGCTTTTCATCGGATAAAGTCAGACGAAATGTGGCATTTTTATGCCGGTGACCCTTTGGTTGTGCACATGATCGACGAAGAAGGAAATTACAATAAACAACTTATTGGTCCTAAACTGGATCAAGGTCAAACGTTACAGTTTGTGGTGCCTGCTGGTGTTTGGTTTGCTTCAGAGGTGATTGATCAGGGTAGTTATTCTTTGGTAGGGTGCACAGTTTCACCGGGTTTTGATTTTAATGACTTTGAATTGGCAGATAAAAATTTTGTAACAAAGTTTCCGGTCCACCGTACTTTAATACAAAAATTAGTAAGGTGATTTACATCCTTGTTAATTTGATAGAAGCTAACCAAAACCTATTATGAGCGCTGTATTACAAATACAAAAAAAGAAAGAACTGTTCGATTTGCCATTCAAGCAAAATGAGCTTGAGTTTTGGGGCCCTATTGATACAAGTTTTTCAAACTCATTTTTAGCTGTTGCCAAAGACTTTATAGGTCGCTCTTCCTTAGGCAAAGTAGACCAAAAAAAAGTTTTTACAGCACTTATAGAATTGATTCAAAATATTTCAGAATATTACGAAATAGCCTTTAAAAATGAGTCTTGTCCTGCTGATTCATACTTGAATTTAAAATATCAGGATGATAGAATAGAGGTAACAACAGCCAATAAATTAAAAATTGAGGATGTAGCGCAGTTAACTAAATTATTTGACGAAATTTTTAATTTATCACATTCAGATCTAGATATTGCAAGAGCTAAAGCTATTGTTAAGGGCAAGAGTTTGGGTTTGATTATGATAAGAAGAATGAAAAATGCTTACTTTAATTATTCCATACAGCAAATTGGTAAAGACAATTGGTTGTTATTTGACTTAAGAATCGCAGCATGAAAAAATTACACATTGAACCTTATTTACAGACACCTGAGGTAGACTTTGACCCTGAGAGCGGAGAACTAAAGATCACGGGAAAGTCATACCCTGCAGACGCTATTGAGTTTTACCAGCCTGTAATAGATTGGTGCAATGAATATGCAAAACAAGCCGCAAAAGAGACTAAATTGATCTGTGAGATAGAATATTTAAACTCTGCTTCCCAGAAACAATTGGTTGAGTTGCTAATGGCCTTTAAGCCATTGCATGACCAAGGAAAAAGTTTTGTTGTAAAATGGAAGTACGAAGAGGGGGACGACGATATTCTATCGGTAGGCGAATTGGTAGAACATGAATTAGGTCTGCCTTTCGATTATGAGGAAGTTACTTTTTAATACCAAAAACTTGCTCTCCTGATACGTACGTTTTTTCAACTTTAGTTTCAAGAATTTGATTCTCTGGAATTTCCATAATGTCCTGATCTAGAATAATAAAATCAGCACTTTTACCTTTTTCCAAACTTCCTTTTTGCCCTTCTTCGAAATTTGAAATGGCAGCCCAAATAGTCATTCCCTTAAGAGCCTCTTCCCGACTTAGTGCATTCTCCTTTTGGAAACCTTCTTCGGGATATCCCTCAGCATCTTTTCTAAACACCGCAGCATAGAATGTTTTTAATGGATCAATATCTTCGATTGGAAAATCTGTACCCAAAGCTATTATTCCATTTTGGTTGAGTAATTCTTTCCAGGCATAGGCTGTTTGAACTCTATCCTTACCTAAACGATCCTCTACCCAATACATGTCTGAAGTAGCATGCGTTGGCTGTACGCTTGGAATAATTGTAAACGCTTTAAATTTTTTCAGGTCATCTGCTGCTACTATTTGAGCATGTTCAATGCGCCATCTTCTGTCATTAGTGGACTTTAGAACATCACCGTAAATAGTAAGCATCAGCCTGTTTGCTCCATCACCGATGCAATGTGTATTCATCTGAAATCCCTTGTTGTGTAGCACTCTAGCTTCTGCTTGGAGGTAAGCACTATCCTTTAAAAATAAACCTGTGTTACTAGGGTCATCATGGTAAGGGTCAATTAATTTGGCGCCTCTAGAGCCGAGTGCTCCGTCTGCAAAGTATTTGAATGCACGAACACTAAGACGATCAGTTAAGTACGGACCTTTTTCAAGAAATTGCTTTTTATTTGCCGCACTTGGCACTAACATGCCATAAACCTTCATTTTAAGTTTGCCACTTTTATGAAGGCTATCTATTGCATTCACCATTTCGTTTTCTAGCATGGCATCATCAACCGTAGTTAAACCTTTTTCAAAGCACATTTCTTGTGCTTTGATCAAAGCTCGCTCCATGTGCTCAAAGCTCATTTTGGGCATAGCATTTGAAACTGTAGAAATGGCATTATCGATTAATAGACCTGTTAGTTTTCCATCTTGTTTTTGATAGACACCTCCCTCAATCTCGCTTTTTTCAGTTATTCCTGCAAGATCAAGGGCCTTTTGGTTGGCAATGGCCGCATGTTCATCAATTCTTTTTAGCAGCACTGCTCGATTTGGAAAAAGACTGTCTAGCTTTTGCTTACTAGGAAACTCATTGGTGGACCAATCATTTTGATCCCAGCCTCTTCCAGTAATCCACTCATCCTGATTTGTTTTTGCAAAAGCTTGCGTGCGTTCAATCACTTCATCCCAGCTTTTTGTACCGATAAGATCAACTTGAAAAAAAGAATTTCCATACCAGAGAAAGTGACAATGCGCATCTATAAATCCCGGATAAATGGGTCTCAGTCTAGCATCAATTTCTTTTTCTGCTTGGTAGCGGTTCTTTAGCTCATTATTAGGACCAATATCTATGATCTTCCCATCCTTAATGGCCATGGCTTCAGTCACCGTAAAATTTGCATCAACTGTATAAATTTTGGCGTTGTGGATTAAAATATCAGCTGTTTCGGTGTAATAGCATGAACTCATCAGCGAAGTGATTAGGATTATAAATACAAATTTATTCTTCATTTTAGCTTCTTGAAGGTAGGTAGTTTGCCAAGATCCACAAAGGTAAGGAGTAGTGCTAGATAAAATGGAAGAATGACCACTTTATACCGCACCAATGCTCCCAATATGGGAACTGTACTGCCAATTAAAAGAGCTACAGGGAAGATGAGGGCAGCATAATACCACGCCCATTGCTTTTGATTTCTATTTACTGCTTTCTTATTTAAAACAGCCAAAACAAGCAAAAGCAATAAAACAAGGTTTTCTGCAACAGACAATAGGGTTAAAACATTAAGCGTACTTGGGAAAACAGGCCTTAAAAAGACGTTATACAAAGCAAATGGGGTATACAGGATAAAATCGATCAATGATTCGTAGATGGGAATATTAAAATAACTGCTTGCATTGTGATCCATTGCGAGATCCGTAAAATTTTTCAATTTATCTTGTAGTATATCAATTATGTACTGTCCTGATATCAGAGTACTTATAAGGCCAACAGATATGACTTCTAAAAAGGAATTGAACCCAAAGTCCTTGTACCTTACTTTTTTTAGGGTCAAAGTTGAAAAGGTTAAGGGGATTAGGACGATTGCTACGTAGACTTTTATTGTTAGTAGCAATAGGGTAAAAAAAAGTAGCGATCCAATATGCTTGAAATTTGGACGAACAAAGCTGCCTTGAGCAGACGTCAAAAAACCGCCCATAGCAAAAAAGAGGTAGCTTTCTTTTAACGCTCCGGATGTCCAAAGTAAAAGAGATGGGAAAAGGAGCATCAAGATGTAAAGCCAGTTTTTCTTTTCGCCAAAGTGTGTTTTTAAAAAATAAAACAGCAAGATAGTACCCCAGAATCCTAAAAGAGTGAAAAAGAGCTGATGCACCCAAAACTGTCCTTGCGATAAGGGTAGTAAAAGTAAATGAATGCGAATAATACTTCTATTGTCATTGATGAAGTAGACCTTTTTTAAATCCCAATGCTGGGTCTGACTCAGCGCTTCAAGATGCGCAGCATTTGGCTTAAGCCATTGGTTGAAAAAGTCAAGCTGATCCACCTCAAGCTTTTTGCACGCACTTTCGATAGCAACTGCATCGTCAAAGTATTTGTAAATGTCTGCTGAACTTCTATCTGAATAGTAGTCGGTATAAAGCCACCATAAAAAAGCCGCAGCTAGAAGTTTTACTCCAAGACCGCCAATCAGCCAGCTAGTTTTTATTTCCAATTGAGCCCTTGACTTTACCAATAAAAAAAGAGTCAGTATAAGTAAAAAAATGGAAAAAAGACTAGCCGAGATCATTGCTTCAAAAATAGTTTATTTTAATCAGCCTTTGAGAAAGAAATGGCTTAGCACACTCTTGGCAAGCAGTTGAAAAGCCTTACTTTTGCACTTCCAAAATCATACTACATATAACCCATGGATACAGCCGCCAATCAAACGGAAGTGACCGTTGAAACCGCCAAAGAATTAGGTCTTTTACCTGAGGAGTTTGATCAGATCAAGAAAATTTTAGGACGTACACCAAACTTTACGGAGTTGAGTATTTATTCCGTAATGTGGTCGGAGCATTGTTCATATAAAAATTCCATTAAGTGGTTGAAGACTTTACCCAAAGAAGGGCCACACATGTTGGCTGAAGCCGGAGAAGAAAATGCTGGTCTTGTTGACATTGGCGATGACTTAGCTTGTGCCTTTAAAATTGAATCGCATAATCACCCTTCGGCCTTGGAGCCTTATCAAGGAGCAGCAACCGGAGTAGGCGGAATAAATCGGGATATCTTTACCATGGGTGCTCGTCCGGTGGCACAATTAAATTCTTTGCGTTTTGGATCTATTGACTTAGACCGCACCAAGTGGTTGTTAAAAGGAGTAGTAAAAGGCATTGGTGATTATGGAAACTCTTTTGGGATTCCAGTTGTAGGAGGTGAAGTGTTTTTTGATGAGTGTTACAACACCAATCCTTTGGTGAATGCCATGTCAGCAGGAATTATGGATGCTGGTAAAATGATCTCTGCTACTTCTTATGGCGTAGGTAATCCGGTTTACATTGTAGGCTCCTCTACCGGTAAGGATGGAATACACGGAGCAGCCTTTGCTTCGAAAGATATTTCGGAAGACTCCATGGAAGATTTACCAGCTGTGCAAGTTGGTGATCCTTTTCAAGAAAAATTATTGCTAGAAGCTTCACTTGAATTAGCAGAAACAGATGCCATAATTGGCATGCAAGATATGGGCGCTGCCGGCATTACTTGTTCAACTTCTGAGATGTCGGGCAAAGAAGGCTTTGGCATGACCATCGATTTGGATAAGGTGCCAACCAGACAAGCGGGTATGTTGCCTTTTGAAATTCTACTTTCAGAGTCGCAAGAGCGAATGCTTGTTGTGGTAAAGAAAGGAAGAGAAGCAGAAGTAGAAGCCATTTTTGAGAAGTGGGATTTGAACTGCGAGCAGATTGGAGAAGTAACCGAAGGAGGAAGATTAGAATATTACATGGGTGGAGAAAAAGTAGCTGATGTTCCGGCAGAATCTTTGATTCTTGGAGGAGGTGCTCCGGTTTATGAAAGAGAATACAATGAACCTGCCTATTATCAAGAGAATCAGAAATTCAAAATAGAAAACATTGAACAACCGAAAGACCTAAAAGCAGTTGCCAAGTTTTTGTACACGCATCCTAACATTGCTTCTAAAAAGTGGGTGATCGAGCAGTACGACAGCATGGTGGGTACGGTGAACATGAGCACCAATAAACCGACTGATGCCGGTATCGTAAACCTAAAAGGCTTGAAAAAAGCCTTGGCCTTTACAGTAGATTGCAATGCTCGTTATGTACATGCGGATCCGGAGCAAGGTTGTGCCATTGCGGTGGCAGAAGCAGCCAGAAATATTGTTTGTTCTGGGGGAGAGCCATCGGCCATTACCAATTGCTTGAACTTTGGAAACCCATACAGTCCGGAAGTTTATTGGCAATTTGTAGGAGCGATAAATGGAATGAGAAAGTCTTGTGAGAAGTTTAAGACACCGGTTACGGGTGGAAATGTAAGTTTCTACAACCAAAGTACCCAAGACGATAAAGATGTACCTGTTTTTCCAACCCCAACCATCGGTATGATGGGTATTGTACCCGACAAGACCAAAGTAACTAGCTTAGCCTTCCAAAATGAAGGTGACAAGATCTACATGTTGGGCGAATCGAGAAACGACATTAACTCTTCGGAGTATTTATATGCCTACCATAAAGTGAAACAATCTCCGGCTCCTCACTTTGATTTAGACGAAGAGTTTAGCTTACAGGCCAAATTGAAAGAATTGATTCATAATGACTTGGTGGTTTCTGCGCACGACTGTGCCGATGGAGGTTTGTTTATTTCTTTGTTAGAAGCAGCCATGCCAAATAACCTAGGTTTTGAGGTTTCCTCAGATGATGAAGTTAGAAAAGACGCCTTCTTATTTGGTGAAGCTCAAAGTAGAGTGGTGGTTTCAGTAAGAGTAGAGCAAGAAGAAGCCTTTGTGGAAAGCTTATCCGCTTCGGATGTGCCGTTTAGTTTATTGGGCGAAGTAAAAGGTGACAGCATGTTGATTGACGAGGAAGACTTTGGAAAAGTTAATGAAGCTAAAGAGGCTTTCGAAAATGCTTTGGAAGGCTATTTGAATAGTTAGTTCAGAGAGTTTACACAATTACAAAAAGGCCAAAACAATTTTGTTTTGGCCTTCTTATTTGTGTTTGCTAAATCTATTCCTTTTGTACCACAATTTTCGAAGAAAAACGCTGATTTTGGTAAAGTCCGCTTAGGATGTAAATACCGGACTCAAAATCACTCACATTTATTTCATTGCATGGCTTTTTTAAGGTTTTAACGATTTGTCCTTTTTGATTGTAAATACTGACTTCCGAAATACTATGACAAACTGCAGGACTTATCTTGAAACTCTCATTTGTTGGATTGGGTGACAAACGTATGGTAGGAATTCTCTTTTTCTTTTCTGTAAGTGCAGTAATTTGATCGTAATTCGTGGTTTTGTAGATTTTTCCGCTGTCTCCGTAAATGATAACCATACCCCATTTATTAATGTAAGTATCTAAATATGAAAAGCTATTACCGTTTACGTGCTGTGCAATTGTATCAGGGTAAAAACTAAATCCATAATTATTTGAGTATAAAAAAACATTTCCATAATTGCCTATTACTTCGCCACTTTTATCAGTCAAATGGTATCTCCAGGGCCGACGGGTATAAACGGTATCGTGTGGCTGCCAATTTGCCCCTTGGTTAAAAGTTATGTATTCTTCTCGAGGAAAACCATTGTAGTGAACACTAAAAGTATCTTGGCTAAAATAGTTCAAGTAATTTGGGCTATAAAAAGAGAAAGTAGTAGGAAGGTTAATGGTATCCCAGCTATTGGTTGTATCGGTACTTAAATATAAATTGTTGTAATCTGCTGCAATTATATTTCCACGGTTTATTTCGAATGCAGTAGAGTGTTGAAACAAGACTTGTTTAACACCACTCTTGTAACTGATTAAAGATTGATTAGAATCAATACCTACTTTCAATGTGCCTATAAATTGTCTAGAATTAAGAAATCCTGCATCTTTACTTATTGAATCAACTAATAATTGTGAAGAGTCAATTTTTAATTTGATTATGTTTCCTTTTAAACCGTAATTACTTCCTGGCATTCGGTAGCCACTTCCAGTTAAAAGCAAAGTATCATTATTCTTCCTAAAACAACATAGTGATCTTTTATTAAGTAAGTTGCTATATATTAGACTATCCACCATACTCCAGCTATTACCTCCATCTAAAGTTTTAAGTAATTTATTTTCCTGAGTAGCGTAACCTTTCAGAGAGTCAATAAATAAAATAGAGTTCACTCGACCTGCAAATGGCAAATTTATAGTTTGCCAATTAAGATTTTGCCCCAAACTCATTAAAGGTAGAAAAAGGGCTAAAAGGGTATAATTAATTTTTTCCATGATTAATTTTTTATAAAGTTAGTATAATCTACATTTTGCCCATAACAGGTGCTTGGCTTAGGATAAAAAAATGGCGATTAAGCCGGTTTTCCTTTTAAATAGGTTCGATTAATAAATATAAGAATCTGAATAACAGTGTGAAAGGATGTTTTCTTGTTTTGGGAATTTCAAAGTAGAGTCGTGGTTTCAGTAAGAGCAGAGCAAGAAGAAGCCTTTGTGGAAAGCTTATCTGCTTCAGATGTGCCCTTTAGTTTATTGGGAGAAGTAAAAGGAGACAGCATGCTGATTGACGAGGAGAATTTTGGAAAGGTGAGTGAAGCGAAAGAAGCTTTTGAGAATGCCTTGGAAGTGTATTTGAATAGCTAGAACTATTTGTAGATGTCTTTTCTGTGACCGATTTCAATTACATCGATTAAGAGTAATTTGTCGTATACTTCGTAAATAATTCTGTAGTTCGCTACTCTTATTCTGAAAGCTTCTCGGCCTTTTAGCTTTTTACATGATTTTGGTTTGGGGTCTTTTGCTAGAGAAATAATGGAAGATTTGATCTTGGAGTAATAAGGTTCAGGAATTTTAGCAAGCTTTTTAATCGCCTTTCTTTCAATTCGAACCTTGTACATTAGCCTTTCTTATAGTTTTCAATCTCCTCAAAGGCTTTGTCAGCATCTACAAATACCTGTTTTGACTTTTTAGACAGGTCATAAAGTTTAATGTCTTCCAACATCTCTAAATCTTCCAACATCTTATTGTAATCTTCTATGGAAAGGATAACAGCTACCTTCTTGCCATCTTCATTTGTAATGTATTGATTTTTCATGCCTTACCTTATTGTCTTATCAAAGTTAAACATTCTGCAATTCATTTGATAAGGAGAAAGTAAAGCAACTTAAAAGCTTAGTCCGCTTTTTCTTTAATAAATGTCTTTTTTCTACCTTTAGCTCATGACTTACGAAAAACGACTCAACCTCAAAGCCTGGGCAGAAGAAGATCGTCCAAGAGAGAAATTCTTACTTAAAGGAAAAAGCAGTTTGTCAGATGCTGAGTTGATCGGTATCTTATTAGGTTCCGGCAGTCGCGATGAAACCGCGGTAGAGCTTGGTAAACGAATTTTGGCAAGTGTAGAACATCAGCTGAATACATTAGGTAAAATGGATGTAAAAGCGCTGATGGAGTTCAAAGGGATCGGAGAAGCCAAAGCCATCACCATTGCTGCGGCCATGGAATTGGGTCGACGGCGGAAAGCAGAAGAAATCATAGAAAAACCTAAGATCACCTCCTCCCAAACCGCTTACCAACAAATAGCCGACGTTTTAGAAGATTTACCGCATGAAGAATTTTGGGTTTTGTTGTTGAACCGCGCCAACCAACTTATTGAGAAACGCAATGTTTCTAAAGGCGGAGTAAGCGGCACGGTAGCTGATGCCAAGCTGATTTTTAAGCCTGCCATAGAGAAACTAGCCTCTTCCATCATTATCTGCCACAATCATCCTTCAGGAAACTTGAAAGCCAGTCAAGCGGATCTTAAACTGACTCAAAAAATAGTGGAAGCAGGAAAAACTTTAGATATTGCCGTGCTTGATCACCTTATTGTGGGGAATCAAGCTTACCTTAGCCTCGCTGATGAAGGTCTAATGTAGAGCATGTTATTAATTTATCTTTCGCAACTTACTCCCCGAAACCGTTATTTATTCAAGACGGCTTTCAACGTTTTTTTACAGCTTGACGACTATAAGTTAACTTCTGATAGTGAAGAGTTTATGGCATATTTAGGACCTAAGTTTTCCTATGCAAAAAAACCTATTGCTGATGAGTTGTTCTTTGAAGCTTATGGTTTATTGGAAAGTCGTGGCATTAAGGAACAAAGTATAAATTGTTTAGAATATCAAGAAGTGAAAACCCTCTTTCAAGTTTCAACTGGGGCTTTACCTTATGATGCTTTTTCTGCTGCTTTTTACTTACTCAGCAGATACGAAGAGTATCTCCCGCATTTAAGAGACAAATATGATCGCTTTACCATAAATGAAAGTTTAGCTTATCAGCACGGCTTTATTCAACAGGCGGTGGTAGATCGCTGGTTTTTGCAAGTAAAGTCAGTTTTAGTAAAAGAGTTTCCTGAACTTCCTTTTAAAGAACGAAAATACCGCTACTTGCCGACCTTTGATATTGATAATGCTTATGCTTTCCGTCAAAAGGGATTTATCCGTATTTTGGGCTCATTGTTAAAGCAAGTCTCTAAGTTTGATCTAAAGCAGCTGCAAAAACAAATTTCAGTGCTGATTGGCAAACGCAAAGACCCCTTTGATACGTTTAATTACCAGCTTAATATTCAAAAGAAGTACAAGCTCAAACCCATCTATTTTTTTCTACTTGCAGATTATGGTTTAAACGATAAAAACCTCTCTCACGAAAACCGGCACTTTCAGTCGCTCGTCAAATCAATTGCTGACTATGCTGAGGTCGGAATCCATCCATCATATGGCTCCAATAAACAAAAAGGGAAGTTAGCGCAGGAGATCAGGCGATTGGAGCGAACCGTAAAACGAGACATTCACCGCAGCCGTCAGCACTTTTTGAAATTAAGCTTGCCTGAGACCTACCGTAATTTAATAGAAGCAGACATACACGAGGATTACACCATGGGTTTTGCGGGAAATCTTGGCTTCAGAGCAGGGACTTGCACCCCTTATCCTTTTTACGACCTTGATGAAGAAGTAGAATGCAAACTCACCATTTACCCCTTTCAATTGATGGAAGCTACCTTTAAATATTATTTAAAAGTTTCACCTGAAAAGGCACTTGAGCTTTTAAAGCCAATAATAGATGAAGTAAAGGCTGTTAAAGGTACTTTTATAAGTCTTTGGCACAATGAAAGTCTAAGCAATGAAGATGAGTGGGAGGGTTGGAGAAACGTTTATGAAGGCATGGTAGCCTACGCTATTGAAAAATGATTTTGATTGCCGTTGAAAACCGCTAAATTTAACCTCTCTAAAAATTAGCTGAATGAATCAAGTGCACATCCTTACTGAAGAAAATAACTCTGTCTTAAGTCAATTTATTGCGGAGATAAGAGACGTTGAGATACAGAAAGATAGAATGCGTTTTCGAAGAAATTTAGAGCGTGCAGGTGAGTTGTTTGCTTATGAGATCTCCAAAACCTTAGCCTACAAAAAGACCGAGATTACCACGCCTTTAGGAGTTTCTGATGAGCAGCTTATCCAAGAGCAACCGGTTTTGGTTACAATTTTGCGTGCAGGATTGCCCCTTCATCAAGGATTGCTTAACTACTTAGATCATGCTGATAACGGCTATATTTCGGCTTACCGAAAACATCATAAAGACGGCACCTTTGATATTGAGTTGGAGTATTTGGCATGTCCTTCACTAGAAGGCCGAACGGTGATTCTCTGTGATCCAATGCTTGCAAGCGGTTCATCTATGGTGCTGGCTTACAAGGCCCTTCTATCAAAAGGAAAGCCCAAGCATTGTCATGTAGTTTCCCTTATAGGGAGCAGCGAAGGTTTAGAATACACAAAGAAAAACCTTCCTGAAAATGCAACTATTTGGCTAGGCGCCCTCGATCATGAAATGACTGCCCAAAGCTATATTGTTCCGGGCTTGGGAGATGCAGGTGATCTGGCTTTCGGTACCAAGGAGTAAGTATGCTGGAATTCAGCAAGGTATTGGGCCTATTGATTTTTAGCGCTCTCAAGTTTTTTTTAGCACCTTCAGCAGCGGTTATTGCGGGTTACACTTTCTGGGAAACTTTTCTGATCACGAGCTCAGGCGGATTATTGGGGTTTTTACTTTTTTTTAAATTCGGTGAGGTTTTGCAAAGAGGTTTCAAACTGATCATAAAAGCTAAACCAAAAAAGCGCTTTTCCAAAAGAAATAAAATGATCGTTAAACTAAAACGCCGCTATGGGTTGTGGGGTTTGGCCATTTTAACACCTTTTTTATTAGGAGTACCCTTAGGAGCATTTTTGGCATCAGCCTATTATCGAAAACAAAAGGGTGCACTTTGGGTATTCTTTAGCTTTATCCTTCTGTGGTCATTTATTCTAACCTACTTTAGTGTATTCATTAAAACAACTTGATGCAAGCAAAAAGTTACAAGCATTTATTTTTCGACCTTGATCGAACCCTTTGGGATTTTAACCGCAACTCAGCCGAAGCTATCGAGGAGCTTTTTTACAAGCATAAGTTAGACCAGAAATTGAGCGTAGAGTTTCCTGATTTTTTCAAGGTCTACAGCTTTATCAATGATGAGCTGTGGGCGCAATACCGTAAAGGAGAAGTGGTTAAAGATGAATTGCGGCAACAACGTTATTTATTGAGTTTCCAGCATTTTGGTTATGACGATGCCCCTTTGGCTTTGCAATTTAATGATGAGTATGTGAGCACCTCTTCATCAAAAACGCATTTATTGCCTCATGCTATAGAGGTTTTAGAGTATTTAAAGCAGAAGTATAACTTGCACATTATCACCAATGGTTTTGTAGAAGCACAAAATGTAAAATTGGATAATTGTGATATTCGAAAATATTTTACCACCATAATCATATCAGATGGGATGGGTTTCCGAAAACCTGACAAACGGATTTTTCACCACGCGATGAAAGAGGCAGGAGCAAAGTCGGCCAATAGTTTAATGATTGGGGACGACTACGGGCCTGATGTAATTGGCGCGAAAGCAGTGGGTATGGATCAAGTTTATCTTTGTGCAAAGCCTGTTTCAGGTCAAATAGCGACCTTTACTATTGCAAACCTAAAAGAACTGCTAGATATCCTTTAAAAGGGGCGAACAAATTGCAAAAATTAGCGGTTGAAAAATCAATGAAAGAAGAGAAAACACTTAAGATCGATGAGGCATGGGCAAAACAAAAGCCCTTTCATTTTTTTGGTCCTTGCAGTGCCGAAAGTCCTGAGCAACTAGCGGCAACCGCCAAGCAAGTAGCTGATATTGAAAATAATATCTTTAGAGCAGGAGTTTGGAAACCAAGAACCCGACCTGATAGCTTTCAAGGTATTGGAGAAGATGCCTTGAGTTGGTTGAGCGAAATAAAAGCTGAATATAACTTAAAGGTTGCAACAGAAGTAGCCCACCCTGACCATTTAGAGAAGGCTTTAAAGGCTGAGATCGATGTACTTTGGATTGGAGCAAGAACAACGGTTAACCCATTTACGGTGCAAGCTTTAGCTGATGCGTTGCAAGGAGTAGATGTTCCTATTTTTATAAAAAACCCCATTAATCCTGATTTGAGTTTGTGGATAGGAGCACTGGAGCGAATTAACAAAGCAGGAATTACTAAGCTTGGAGCCATTCATCGTGGCTTCCACTTAAACGACAATGGGCCGTACCGCAATATGCCTAACTGGAATTTAGCAGTTCAACTAAAGGCTGCTTACCCTAATTTACCGCTGGTTTGCGATGCAAGTCACATCAGTGGTAGACCCAAACTCATTCCACAAGTGGCTCAAAAAGCACTTGATCTTGACATGGATGGTTTAATGATCGAGACTCATCACAAACCCGATCATGCCCTGAGCGACAAGCAACAGCAGGTGACACCTAAGCAGTTAAAAATTATTTTACATGAGTTAGTAGAAAAGAAGTCTGCTTGCTTTGATCAGGAGTTTCAGAGTCAATTGGAACTCTTGAGAGCCAAGATTGATAAGGTAGATGATGACTTAATGGATCGGCTTGCTCATCGAATGGAGATTGTAAAGCAAATTGGCAAATACAAGAAAGAAAATCAGGTGACCATCCTGCAATTAGAGCGCTGGAAGGAAATAATGGATCGTGCGCTTAAACTTGGAGATGCTCTTGGAGTGGAGGGTGATTTTATCAAGGATTTTTACAATGCCATACACGATGAATCCATTCGTCAACAAACCTTGATTCAAAATCAATCCCATGATAGCCAAGACGCCTAAGCCTCCTTATTATGCGGTGATCTTTACCTCAGTTTTGATTGAAGACACGGAGGAGTATCAAAAAGTATCTGCCGACTTAGAAGCCTTGGCTGAAAAACAAGACGGATTTTTGGGTTTCGAAGCAGCGCGCTCAGGGCTTGGCTTGTTTATTTCCTATTGGAAAGATGAGGAAGCCATTCAGAATTGGAAAGCTGTGGCTAGTCATGAGATAGCTCAAAAGAGGGGCAGGGAAGAGTGGTATGATAAATTTCAGGTTCGGGTAGCGAAAGTGGAACGAGCTTATGGTTTTGAAAAAGATAGTTAATTAGGATTTCAAAGTTTAGTTAACGCAGGTAGGATTTCGTAAAACTTTTTCCCTTCTGTTTAATCAAATTCGGCAATCACTGTTTCGCCACCAATAACCTTATCGTTTATATTGGCTTTTATTTCACAGTCAAGAGGTAGGAAGAGGTCTACCCGCGAGCCAAATTTAATGAAGCCACATTCAGCGGATTGTTCCACCTTTTCATTTTCCTTGCCGTAAAACACAATACGACGGGCCAAAGCGCCAGCAATCTGTCGGAATAAAACACTTCTTCCTTTAGCATCTTCAACCACAACAGTAGTTCTTTCATTGTCAGTAGAAGATTTTGGATGCCAAGCTACCAAGTATTTACCGGGGTGGTATTTAAAATACTTTATAATTCCACCAATAGGGTAGCGGTTGTTGTGCACATTTAGTGGCGACATGAAAATGGAAATCTGCTTGCGCTTTTCATTCAAGTATTCGGTTTCTTCTGCTTCTTCGATCACCACAACCTTTCCATCACAAGGTGAAATAATCTGCTTCTCATTAACGACTAAATTCTTTTTGGGATCTCTGAAAAATTGCAGAATCATGGTCAAGAGGAAGAGACTGATCGCGTAAGCCAGGTATTGAATGATCGGGTACTCAGAAGCAAATACATTAGCAAGCAGAGAGATGGCAATGCCAAATACTACCACTACCACTAAACTTGCTCCTCCTTCTTTGTGAAATTTCATAATGATTCAAAAATAGTGAATCTATTGCCAGATTGATACGAGCTTTAAAAAAGTGTAAACCATAGGAGCTGATATAAAGATTCCATCAAAACGATCTAGCACACCACCATGCCCTGGCAGTAATTTACCTGAGTCTTTAATGTCTAAACTGCGTTTGAATAAGGATTCTACTAGATCTCCTAAGGAGCCAAATAGCACCACTATAGCTGCAATAGATAGCCATAGTGTTAGCGAGATAGTGGGAAACATAAGCGAATTTACATAACCAATTGCTAGCCCACTTATTGCTCCTCCAATACTGCCTTCCCAAGTCTTTTTAGGTGATATACGGGGAAATAATTTGTTACGGCCAAGGCTTCTTCCTACAAAATAAGCACCTGTGTCATTAGCCCAAAGTACAAAAAAGTAACCGATCAAAATTTCATAACTGTAGGTATTGCCATAAGAGAGGTCTTTGAAATAAGCTAACTCATGCAAGAGGGTAATGGGAACAGCAATGTAGATGATTCCCAAAAGAGTATTCGCAATATTAGGAATAGGTTGTGGACGGTTCCGGTATAGCTCAACAATAAAAATGATGAATACTATGGGAACTAGTAAAACCATCACATCAAGGTTCAAATTGATGATCTTAGAGAGTACTGAAATGGTAAAAAACAGAAGACCGGCAATCATACCAATATTCCTTTGCGGTTTTACTTTAGTCGGCTTGAAGAAAGCGTAAAATTCTCTTTGGCAAAGCAAGATCATTCCAAAAAAGAGTATAGATGATGCATATTCGCTCTGGATAATGGCGCCTAGCAACACCACCACAAAAACGACACTAGTAAGAATTCTTTCGGTAAGGTTTGTCAAAACTCTGTTTTAGAAATCAGGTGCTTGGCTTTTAAAACATCCTCCCGGTTAACGTACAACTCAATTTCTCCAAATATGGGAGAATACATAGAGTCTTGTTTATTCACCACTACCGTTTGAATGCTTTCCTTTTCTAGAATTCCTTTAACTAATTCAACTAAATAGGAAGCTTTTGTACTAAATACTTTAACCCATTCAATTTGCATGGGTTAAAAGTAATTCAATTAATGGAATTTTTTTCCTCTGAAGTAATTTCCTCCTCATCCTTCTTACTGGATTTAGCATCTTCGCTTTCACCCTTCCCATTAGCGGCTGTTTCTTCCTTTTTTTCTTTGTTTTCAGTTTCTGCTAATTTTTGGTCGGGCGACTTGCTTTGTTCTTGCTTTGCTCTGGCTATATCTGCCTGATCTTCCTCCTTCATATTTGCCTTAAGCAATTCTTCTGATCTACTTTCATCTTCGTAGGCGCGCTTCCCAAATATCTTCTCTAAGTCATCTTTAAAGATCACTTCCTTTTCAAGTAAAAGCTCAGCTAACTCTTTGAGATGGTCTTGGTTGTCTTCTAAGATCTTTTTGGTTCTTTTATAAGCCTCGTCGACCATTTTCTTAACCTCTTGGTCAATTTTTTCGGCTGTTTTTTCAGAATAAGGTTTTTGAAAGCTGTATTCATTTTGGCCACTCGAATCGTAGAAACTGATATTTCCAATTTCATCATTTAAACCATAAACTGAAACCATTGCATATGCTTGCTTGGTTATCTTTTCAAGGTCACTCAAGGCGCCTGTAGAAACCTTTCCAAAGGTGATTTCTTCTGCTGCTCTTCCTCCAAGTGCTGCGCACATTTCGTCAAGCATTTGCTCTTTGGTGGTGATTTGACGCTCTTCAGGCAAGTACCATGCAGCTCCCAAACTTCTACCCCTTGGTACGATTGTTACTTTCACTAGAGGTGAAGCGTAGCGTGTTAGCCAGCTCACTGCCGCATGACCTGCCTCATGATAAGCAATGGTTTTCTTTTCTTCTTTGGTTATGATCTTGTTTTTCTTTTCTAAACCGCCAATCACTCTGTCTACTGCGTCAATAAAATCTTGCTGAACGATCTTTTTCTTTTTCTTTCTTGCTGCGATCAAAGCGGATTCGTTACAAATATTGGCAATATCTGCTCCTGAAAAACCTGGAGTTTGCTTTCCTAAGAAAGTTAAGTCTACAGAATCATCAATTTTAAGAGGCTTAACATGTACCTTGAAAATTTCAATACGCTCTTTAAGGTCAGGTAGATCAACGTGGATTTGTCGGTCAAATCTTCCTGGACGAAGCAAAGCACGGTCTAATACTTCAGCGCGGTTAGTTGCGGCAAGTAAGATTACTCCGCTGTTTGTGCCAAAACCATCCATTTCTGTTAATAGCTGATTTAGAGTGTTTTCTCTCTCATCATTACCACCTTGAGCCATGCTTTTACCTCTTGCTCTACCAATGGCATCAATTTCATCAATAAACACGATGGCAGGCGCTTTTTCTTTTGCTTGTTTAAATAAGTCTCGCACACGAGAAGCTCCGACCCCTACAAACATTTCAACAAAATCGGAACCACTTAAGCTGAAAAAAGGTACTTGTGCTTCTCCGGCAACTGCTTTTGCAATTAAAGTTTTTCCTGTACCAGGAGGTCCTACAAGTAGCGCTCCTTTTGGAATTTTTGCTCCTAACTCAGTGTAGCGTTTGGGGTTTTTCAAGAATTCAACAATCTCTTCAATTTCGGCTTTTGCTTCTTCAAGTCCTGCCACATCGTCAAAACTAATATTAACGTTCTTAGCTTTATCAAAAAGAGTGGCTTTGGATTTACCTATGTTGAAAATCTGGCCTCCCGGTCCTCCTGATCCTCCAGTCATTCTTCGCATTATAAATACCCAGAATCCAATTATTAAGGCAATTGGAAGTAACCAGCCAATTAGTTCACCAGCCCAATTACTTCTTGTTTCATAATCTGGCCTAACCTGCTTGTCCTCTGGTAGGTTTTCATATACACGGTTCAAGTCACTGTTAAATTGGTCTATGGTGCCAATTTTTAAATAGAAGTGCGGCCCCTGACTACCCATAGCACCAATGCCGTTTTCACGAACAGCTTTATATTTTTCTTGCTGCAGGGCTTGTCCTTTAATAAATATTTCTACTCGAGAATCATTACCCGTAGTGACTACAAGTAAACGCTCTACCTCCCCAGTTTTTATCATGCTGTCTACAAACTTGTTCCAGCTTACTTTTTTCTCTCCACCGCTAAATTGAAATAAGTTTAGGCCGATTAGCACTACTCCTATAATGGCGTAGATCCAATAAAAATTAAAATTCTTTTTTGGTCCACCCCCTTTGTTTCCACCAGTTTTACTTTTACTAGTAGTTCTTTTTTGTGTTGTTTTCTTTTGTTCTGGCATTTCTTTCTTTAGTTTATCGCTTCAATCTGCTTCGTATCTGCATCAGCCCAAAGGCCTTCAAGGTTATAATGGGCTCGTTTATCTTTCTGAAAAACATGAGCAACTACATTAACGTAGTCTAACAACACCCATTCTAGGTTCGAAGTTCCCTCAATGTGCCAAGGTTTTTCTCCTAAGGCTTTTCTCACCTCTTCTTCAATTGAATCTTTAATGGCATCAACCTGAGTATTAGAGTTCCCCTCACAGATTACAAAAAAATCTGTAACGGCTCCGTCTACTGTTTGCAAGTCTAGAACAACAATGTTTTCCCCTTTTTTTTCTTGTATCCCTTTAATTATACATGCTGACAATTCGTCTGATTTTTCTGGATTGTTGTTTTTAGCCATATATTCGTTTACAAATTTGGTGCAAAAGTAAGCAAATCAATGTTCCGCTAAGTTGCGGATTTACTTGCCTTTCCTTTTAATAAATGAGTTTTAGCGATTTTAGTTTTAAAGTTTATCATTTTTCTCAGCTTGAATCTACCAATATTCATGCCCGCAATTTAATTCATGCCAAAAGTGCAAAGGATGGAGACCTTTTTATAAGCGCATACCAGTCAAATGGGAAAGGGCAGATAAAAAGTACTTGGCAATCCGAGCCGGGAAAGAATTTACTTTTCAGTCTTGTGCTAGAGCCGAATATTCAAATTCAGCATCAATTCTTTATCAGTATGGCAGTGGCCAACAGCCTAAGGGAGTTGATTCAACAACTTACAAACATGGCTTGCGAATTAAAATGGCCAAACGATTTGATATTGAATGGATACAAAATTGGAGGAATTCTAATAGAAAATCATTTTTCGAAAGGACTTATAACGCATTGCATTGTTGGAGTAGGCTTAAATGTAAATCAAGTCGACTTTCCTGCAGATCTTAAACTTGCGAGTTCTTTGGCAAGGGAAACTAATAAAACTTACCGGCTGTCAACGGTTATGGAAAGTTGGAAGCCTGTTTTTGCTAGATACTACACTTTGATTAAAGCCCGAAAATGGCAAAAAATAAAGCAGATTTACCATGATAACCTCTTTTTAAAAGGAAGATTAGCCCGCTTTGAGGATACAGAAGGTGAGTTTGAGGCCGAAGTACAAGGAGTTAATGATCAAGGCTATCTTTTACTCAAGCGCTCCTCGGGAATCAAAGAATATGAATTAAAGCAAGTTCGATTTATAGCGAAAGCTTAGCAGCCTTGTCAACCAGCATCTCAAAGAAGTTCTTTAAAGGTTTTTCAACCATCATTTTCATGAAAGCATTAATTTCTCCTTTAAAGATCATGTAAGTTTCTGTTTCTGACTCAGATTTTTGATCAAGGTAGATCTCAAGGTCAAATGGGAAAGGAACTTTACCAAATGATTCAACAGTAATCTTATTGGGCGCTTCGGTGTCTTTGATCTTCAATCCTATTCTAGCCATCCCTTTGATGGTAAATTCGCATTGGTCTTTTTCAGAAGTCCACTTTTCGATCTTGTCTTCCGGCATCAACTTTTCAAAGTTGTTCATGTCGGTAAGAAATGAAAATAACTTTTCTGCACTATTTGGCGAAACGGCCTTTTTTGTTTCAATGGTTGTCATACGTATACCTTCCAATTTGCTGGATCTTCTCTCCAACTTTTTAGTGAACTAATATCTTCTTGATTAATGTATCCTTTCTCGGCTGCCACTTCAATGAGCGAATGATAATCACTTAAAGTGTAAAGTGGACACTTGTATTTTTGGAAATTATTTTTTGCAAGTTCAAAGTTGTAGGTAAAAATGGCAACCATTCCTACCACATGGCAGCCTTTCTCTCTAAGGGCCTGAACAGCATTTAAACTGCTCATTCCTGTAGAGATCAGGTCTTCGATCACTACCACTCTTTGACCTGCTTCTACTTCTCCTTCAATCAAGTTTTGCAATCCATGCCCCTTGCTTGAAGAGCGAACATAAATGAAGGGAAGTTCCAACTCTTGGGCTACCAAAGCACCCTGAGCAATACCTCCGGTAGCAACGCCTGCAATCACATCAACCTGACCAAAATTTTCTTGAATGGTTTCGGCATATTTCTGACGAATGAAGGTCCTTACTTTAGGAAATGAGAGTGTGCGTCTATTGTCACAATAAATAGGGGAATGCCATCCTGAAGCCCATTGGAAGGACTCTTTTTTACTCAGTTTGATGGCTTTTATTTGAAGCAAAAATTCCGCTACTTTAAGAGCCGTTTCTTTGTTATTTTGCATACATGCAAAAGTATCAAGTTTTTATCAAGCAAAACCAGCTTAGCTTCGTTGAAAAGGCCGAAAAGTATGAACAATCGGCCAACACTTTGTTCATAACTAGCCCTGAAAGTGAGGAGTTTGAAATCATGGTAAAGGGTCTGCTTGAGCTACCTCAAAAACTAAATTTGCAGTTTGTAGTTGCCGACCCCACTAAGAGTTGGAAAGTGTTTAAACAACATTTTTCCCTTATTCAAGCGGCAGGTGGCAGGGTAACTAATTCAAAGGGCCAGATGCTTTGGATTAAGAGACTTGGAGTGTGGGACCTACCAAAAGGCAAAATTGAGCAAGGAGAAACCGTAGAGTTGGCAGCTGTTCGTGAAGTAGAAGAGGAATGTGGTATTGGTAAATTAAAAATTACTGCCCCCTTATCAACTACTTATCACATGTATAAACTTAAAGAAGAAATCATACTTAAGGAGACCTTTTGGTTTGAGATGGAAACAGCCGATGATGCAGGTTTGATTCCACAAGAGGAAGAGGACATTGAGGCGGCTGTTTGGGTTGAGCCTAATGACTTAGCTAATAAACTTTCTGATACTTACCCATCAATTAGCTCGCTTTTCAATAGCTAGCTTGATTTCTCAGCCTCTGTGCCACCTTTTTTGAGATTCTTTGATTTCATCTGTTCGCCAATTTGGTTAGAAGCGGTAAAAGAGGCAATCATATTGTTAAGCATATCGCTGCCTGCTTGAGGAGCATTAGGCAACAAGATCAAATTACTATCTGTTTCCTCTCCCAGAGATTGAAGTGTATCGTAATGTTGGGTAACCACAATTAAAGCAGATGCTTCCTGAGAATTGATGCCTACTTTATTCAGCACTTCCACACTTTCTTCTAAACCCCGTGCAATTTCTCTTCGCTGATCAGCTATCCCTTGACCTTGAAGTCTTTTACTTTCAGCTTCAGCACTTGCTTTAGCTACGATCTTGATTCGATCAGCTTCCGCCTCGAATTCCGCTGCCACTTTTTCTCTTTCAGAGGCATTAATGCGGTTCATGGCCGACTTGACTTGCTCGTCAGGATCAATGTCGGTGACAAGGGTTTTAATGATGTCATAACCATAATCTTGCATGGCGTCATTCAATTCACCCTTAACTGCAATCGCTATGTCATCTTTGCGCACAAATACATCATCCAATTTCATTTTCGGAACTTCAGCTCTTACCACATCAAAAACGTAGGAGGTAATCTGTGCATTAGAGTTTTCAAGTCTGTAAAAGGCATCGTAAACTTTACTTCTCACTACCTGAAACTGCACTGAGACTTTTAAACGTACAAAAACATCATCTTTGGTTTTGGTTTCAACCAAAACGTCTAATTGCTGCACCTTGAGGTTGATGCGTCCCACTACTTGATCAATTATTGGTATCTTAAGTTGAAGCCCTGAATTTCGTGTGCTGTTAAAGCGTCCAAATCGTTCCACAATACCTGAGGTTTGTTGTTTTACCACGAAAAAAGTTCCCTTAACTAAAAAGAAGGCTATAACTGAAAATAAGAGGAGACTAATGTAATTTTCCATGCTGCTTGTTTTAATGTATGGGATTATCAAATATACCGAAAAGCACCTTTGGCTTAAGGTTGTCGATTTATTTGGTACAGCATTCTTTCAACATCAGCAGGACCCGGTGCAAATGCTTTTATCATTTTACCGTCTGGATCAATTAAGTAATAGGAGGGGACTGCTTTTACTTCATACTTTTCTCTCAATTCATAGTCATTGCCATAATGAAGAAAGGGCCAGTTGTAAGTATTTTCAGCTTTCACTTTTTTGTAAAAAGATTTCTCTTCGTCTAGGTTTATACTCACAAATTGAACTTTCTCTCCATACTTTTCCTCTAATTTCTGCATGATCTTCAGATCTTTCAAGCTAGGAATCGACCAATCTGCCCAAAACCCTAAGTACAGGTGTTTTCCTTTATAGTCACTGAGGTTTACTAGTTCATCCTTACTGTTGTACAAACTAAAAGTTGGAGCAGCTTTATTTTGCGCAAAAGCCTCAAGGTGTTCAATTACTGAAACTGCCGCATTCTTGTTTTCTTGACTACTTGCCTTTTTACTTAGCTGTTGAAGCATTGCCAGATTACTTTCGGGCTCAATTACCTTATCATGATAAACCTCTAAAAGTCCATTTATGAAGTATAGTTCAGCTAATTCTATTTGCTGGAAACCTTTCTCTGCTTGAATTAGTGCTAAGCTCTTGCCCATATCTTTTTCAAACATGATCAACTTAAGCAGTTCAGCCCCATTTTTTGTAATACAGAACTGTCCAAAGTCTTTTTGGTAGAATTGGCTGAAGAAATTCATGTATTCTTTGTGATGGTGCAAAACTTCTTTTCCCTTCAGGTATTTTTCGAAAAGGGTTTGATTGGAGACGCGATTGATATCCTCAAGATTTGCTAAGGCGTAAGTTGCATAATCTGCCATAAACTTTGGGCTTTGATATTTAGCTTCAGTATTCATTTTTGAAATGAATTCATTTATAGCTTCTTGCGCTGCATTTACCACAAACTTTTCATAATGCTCAGTAAAAAAAGTTTGATAAGCTCGATTAAAGGATTTGATCTTTTGATTAAGCTCCTGTGGCTTTGGGAAAGCAAGCTTAAGGTCTAAAAGTTTGTTGTAGGCCTTTCCTTGATTCTTATCTGCATCATAAGCTAAAGTTAAATTGTAAACCTCACCGCTTTCTGCAAAAAAACTACTCACCTTATCTTCAATCTTAATTAACAGCTGCTTAGTGCTTGATAACTCCAATTCAAGCCTGAATTTCTCTTTTTCGATAGTAGTTTCTGCTAGGGTTTCTTTTTCATTGGTTAGGTAATTGCTTACGGCAAGCACTTTTAGCTTTTTACCATTAAAGCCTGCTACTTGTCCCTGAATTACCACACTTTGGCTTTTAAGCTGCACGGCGCTTAAAAGAAACAAGATTACCAGCAATAAGCGCATGTTAAAATTTAATGTTGGTCGGTAAAAATTGTGAGGCATCTCCATCATTACGAATTATATCACGCACAATAGTTGAGTTTATTGCTGCATGTTCCAATTCAGTGAATAAAAAGACGGTTTCAATTTCAGGAGCCAGCTGGCGATTCATTTGAGCAATGGAGTGTTCGTATTCAAAATCCATTTGATTGCGTAGGCCCCTTAGCAGGTAGTTGGCTCCGATTTTGCGACAGTAATTCACCGTTAGTGTGTTGTAAATATCTACCACGATCTTATCACTCTCAAATGCTCCTTTTATCCAATTTTTACGCTGGTCAAGATCAAACATGTATTTTTTCTGTGAGTTATTGCCTATTGCAACCACGATTCGGTCAAAGAGGGGTAAGGCTCTCTCAACAACAGATACATGGCCTAGGGTTATGGGATCAAAAGATCCAGGAAAAACGGCTACTCTTTTCATTCGCTTGGTGATTCAAAAAAAGTAAAGTTAACATTTCCGTATTTTCTTTGATTATTAAAGCATGGGTGCTTGCTGAAATCACTATGTTTATCGTGCTCTAGGATCAATAACCCACCCTCGTTTAAGAGCTTTCGCTCAAAAACCAAATCGATCAGTTTTTCTAAACCTTCCATGGCATAAGGTGGATCGGAAAAGATCAGGTCGTACCTCTCTTTGGTTTGGTTGAGGTATTTGAATAGATCTGCTTTGCGTGCCACTAACTGCTTAAACTCTAGGTTTGCTGCAGTTTTTTTTATGTATGCGATACAAGGATAATGAGCATCTATACAATGTACTTTTGCAGCACCTCTAGAGCAAAACTCATAGGCAATATTGCCGGTTCCGGAGCAAAGGTCTAGCACTTCTAAGCCACTGATTTCAAGCCTATTTTGCAATAAATTGAATAATCCTTCTTTGGCAAAGTCTGTAGTTGGCCGCACAGGTAGTTTTTTTGGAGCCTGAATTTTTCTGCCCTTGTGGCTACCTCCTATGATTCGCACAAATACTGGTTGAAAAGATTAAAGAAGTGCGATTCTCCAAGCTGACTTAAAACTTGCGATTCTTGAATCACCTTTGGTCTGCTGATCAGCTCTAGTTTTCGAATGTATGTAAAGAGCATACGGTAAATTGGTGAATCTTTTTCCACCATACCCGATAGTTTTAGCTCTAAGGTTTCACGGTCAAGTTCTAGCTGCTCTAGTGTGTATAAAAAGAAGTACATAAAGTCTTCAACGGTGGCATATTTGAACTGGTTGTATAAGTGTAATTTTCCATCTTTGTATATTCCAATTTGGAAATGGTTCTGATGAACTTCCAGGTAAACAGTTTCTTTTGCCGCCTGCTTCCGATTTGCGGTATACTCTAAAAAAGGGGCACTTTCGTGAATGATCTGCCCAAGATTGAAGCGCGATTGAAATAAGTTTTTGATCAAAAATGGAAACTCAAAAGCCAGCTGAATAGAGGCTCCTTCTATCGCATGGGTGAGAAGATCAGATTTTGCAATAGGACGTTTGTGATTGTATTCAAAAAAGTCCATAGCTGCCTCTTCAGAAAACAAGGCCGATGGAACTTGCACAAAGTAAGGTGAACAGACTGTAAGGCTTACTTTTTTATGATTTCGATCTAAATGATTAAGTATTGATCTTAATGGCTCTAAAGTAGTTCCCCACTCTTGATGATCTCCTATGGAATAGGATTCAAGGCCAACAAATTGATTTTCTGTTGGAGCAAGATAGCAGGCGTGTAAGTTCTTTTTATCGACTTGAAGAAAAAGGTGAAGTTTTGATTTCTGATCAATGTAAGCTTGATCAAAATACTGCTTTTGCAGCACTTTCTTTGCCGACATGCCAACTACTTCCAGTTGCCCGTTGTAATGGGCTCGGTTAGCGAACCTACTTGAATACGTGCATCCAAATCTACGTTTTCGCTTTTTGTGCTCAGACCTTTGTAAATCTCACCGTAAGTAGTGTAGACTTCAAATACGTTCACATTTACTTTGTTCTTTTCAATCACATCAGCCTTCATTTTGAACTCAGAACCATTGCTGAAAGGAACGATCTTCAATGAATCTACAGCAAAATCTTCTTCAAAAATGGTGCGAGCAGGAACAAGCAAGGTGTCTCGAATAACAATACCCTGAGCCACTGCCTCAGCTTCCGTTAATGTATCAGGTACGTTACCAATGGCTTTCACTATAGTAAGAGAATCATTGTTTAAGAAGTTAAATAGTTCGGCAAAACTTCCTGCATAACGGCCATTTTCGTTTTTAAACTCTTTTTGGGCATCCACCACGTACTCAAGTCTTTCATGAACTACTTCTTGTCTACTTTTAGCTTCTTCCTTAAAAGCTATTTTATTTTGAATACCATCATAGATGAAATAAGCTAAAACTGCAGATACAGCTACTAAAGCAAGTTGTATTACGATCTTCATGGAGTATTTGGTTTAAAAATTTTCATCGGTCACAAATCTACAATTTTTTTATGTCTGTCAAATCCCCTGTGAGCATTGAATTAAGGTTAATTTTGATCAGAAGCGTGAAGCTAGATGAGCAGTAAGTTTAAAAAGGTTTTTTACGAATACTTACCGGCGAGCCCTACCCATGATCAGGTAGACTTGATCCAGCGGATGGAGCGCTTTTTATTTCAGGCAATAGAAAGGCCTGCATTTATTGTACGTGGTTACGCAGGTACCGGAAAAACCACAGCAATTGGAGCTTTGGTCAAAACCTTACCACAATTTCGTTATAAGTCAGTTTTACTCGCTCCAACAGGAAGAGCTGCTAAAGTTCTGGCAAAGTTTTCCCGTAGAGAGGCCTTCACCATCCACAAAAAAATTTACCAAAGCCGTAAGGGATTTAACGGCCAAATGCAGTTCGAATTAGCCGCTAATTTGCACACCAATACGGTTTTTATGGTTGATGAAGCCTCCATGATCTCAGATCAGGGTGGAATTCGACAGCGAGGCTGGCAAAGTAGTAGCCTACTGGAAGATCTGATCGAGTATGTTTACTCAGGAAAAAATTGTCGCTTGGTATTTATTGGTGATATTGCCCAATTGCCTCCCGTTGGCAGTGAGCTCAGTCCTGCGCTTGATCCAAAGTATTTACAGCGAAACTTTAATTTGAGCTTGAAGGGGGTTGAATTAAAACAAGTACTTCGTCAAGATGCTGCTTCAGGTATTTTGCACAATGCAACTCGCTTACGGGAAGAAATTGAGAGAGAAGAGCCTAAAATTGCCTTTGATGTAGAGGGTTTTGAGGATGTGCGTCGAATTAATGGGATGGAATTAGAAGATGAACTGCATCAAGCTTATGCTGATTTTGGTGATGAAGAGGTAATGTTGATTACACGCTCTAATAAACGCGCAAATGATTTTAATCAGCAAGTGCGTATTCGCATCAGGGGGCAAGAAGAAGAGCTCTCCACGGGAGACTATATAATGGTTGTGAAGAACAATTATTTTTGGTTAGGGGATAATGCTGCCGCAGGCTTTATAGCCAATGGAGACATAGCCGAGATCATGGCTTTGGGCAGTTACGAAGAGCTGCACGGTTTTCGGTTTGCAAATGCTACTTTACGTTTACTCGATTACCCAAATCAACCAACTGTAGAAGCTAAATTATTGGTGGAAGTGATTCAAGCTGAAAGCCCTTCACTTGGAAAAGAAAGAAGCCGCGAATTGTACCAATCTGTTTTGGCAGATTATGCTGATTTGTCTTCCAAAAAGAAGCAGCTAGAAGCAGTAAAAAAGGATCCTTATTTCAATGCATTGCAAATTAAGTTTGCCTATGCTGTTACTTGCCATAAGTCTCAGGGTGGGCAGTGGAAAGCAGTTTTTGTGGATCAAGGCTACCTAACTGAAGAAATGGTTGACAAAGAATACATGCGGTGGTTATACACTGCAGTTACTAGGGCAACAGAACGACTCTATTTAGTGAACTTTCATCCAGCGTTTTTCTCTCAAGAAGCTTAAACAATCTTGATTAATTGCCGTTGTTGTACTTAAATTTAACTTCTAAAAAACCAAGCTATGAGTAATATTAAATTCAAAGGAGATCCAATACAAGTAAGCGGTAAAATTCCTGAAGTAGGAGCTAAAGCTGAAGATTTTTCTTTTGTAAAAGAAGATCTTTCAGAAGGCAGTTTAAGCGATTATGAAAACAAAGTAAAAGTGATCATTGCTTTACCTAGTTTAGACACAGGTATTTGCCAAATGGAAACACGTGCATTCAATGAAAAATTAAATGCTAAGGATGGAGCAGTTGGATTGGTAGTTTCACGCGACCTACCTTTTGCTATGAAACGTTTTTGTGCAGCAGAGGGAATTGAAAGTGTTGTACCTGCATCGGATTTTAGATACAGCGATTTTGCTAGTCAGTATAATGCCGAAATGATTGACGGCCCCTTAAAAGGTCTTTTAGCGCGTGTTGTATTCGTGATTGATCAGAACAATGAGATCAAATACAAAGAAGAAGTGGATGACATCACGCATGAGCCGAATTATGATGAAGCTATGAAGGCAGTAGATTCACTACTCTAAAAGTTTAAGCTATTTAGTTAACTCGAGGCGGAGATCTTTTTCAACAATGTTGGAAATTTTCTCCGCTTCGTTGTAAATGGTATAGTGAGTCCCCCCTTTTATGGTTAGCGCCTGATCAATATTTTTGATCGGAAAGACAAGATCCTCTGTGCCATGCAAGTGTAAAAAAGGAGTTTCTAATGCCTCAATTCCTTTCCATTTGGCAATTGCTTTTACACCCCAATTAATGAAATCAATATTGGCCGACCTCACCATTTTGTGAAAGAGTTCATTTCCTTCAGCGGTTGCTCTATCGTAAAAGGGTTTTAGGGTAATGCTGGCTTCAATGGCAAATTTTGCTGCCGTTTTGCTTTGTTCAGGCAAACGATCCAACCAAGCCATGTATTTTGGCATTTCCGCTGCACTTTTTACGGTAGAGATCAAATAGAGCTTTTTAACCTTTCTAATTTGAGCAATTTCAATGCTCATAATTCCACCTAAGCTCACACCTAAAAGTGAAACCTCCTCGTCCTCTGGAATCACACTTGCTAGCCTTTTGGCATAATCCTTTATAGTTTCTTTTCCCTCTGGTTTAATCCAATCAATAGGATGTAGCTCAGCGCTAGGAAGGTTCAATTTACCAAACAAGCGGTGGTCAAGGCCTAGACCGGGGATGCAATAAAGGGGGATTTTTTTATTCATACCACAAAAGTAAGCGCTTTCTATTTTGCTCGCTTTTAGATCTGATCAATTATGGCATTTAGTCTTAAAGAGGGACGCATGGCTTTGGCCACTTTTTCTTTATCTGGATAGTAGTAGCCTCCGAGATCGACTTTTTTACCCTGCACCAAATTCAGTTCCGATAAGATTTCCTCCTCATTTTCCCTTAACTCTTTGGCCACTTTCTTAAAACGCTCTTGTAATTCCTTTGACTCTGTTTGCTCTGCCAAGGACTCAGCCCAGTATAGAGCCAAGTAGAAGTGACTCGCCCGATTGTCAGGCTCGTTTACTTTGCGTGAAGGCGACTTTCCTTGCATTAGATACTTGGTCGTTGCTTGATCTAGACAGTCGGCCAAAATCTTAGCTTGCTGATTGCCGCTGCTTTCTGCCAAATGTTCCAAGGATGGAACCAGGGCTAAAAATTCTCCTAAGGAATCCCAACGCAGGTGATTTTCCTTGACAAACTGCTGCACATGCTTTGGGGCAGACCCACCGGCGCCAGTCTCAAATAATCCCCCACCATTTAGGAGGGGAACAATGGATAACATTTTGGCTGAGGTTCCCAATTCCAAAATAGGGAAGAGGTCGGTAAGGTAATCTCTGAGCACATTTCCGGTAACCGAAATGGTGTTTTTTCCTGCTTTCACCCTTTCTAAAGTATAACGGCTAGCTTCCTTCGTGCTCATGATCTTAAGCACCAAGTCCTCGGTATCGTGATCTTTCAGATAATAACGCACCTTTTTGATCAATTCCGCATCGTGAGCCCGATTTTCATCTAACCAAAAAACCGCCGGCCATCCGGTAGCGCCCGCTCGCTTCACGGCCAGGCCAACCCAATTCTCTACCGCATCATCTTTAGTTTGGCACATCCGCCAGATGTCTCCAGCTTCAACTTTATGTTTCATTAACAGCTTGCCTTCTTGGTCAATCACTTTTACGATACCTTCTTTTTTCAGCTCAAAGGTTTTATCATGAGAGCCATATTCCTCCGCTTTTTTGGCCATTAATCCAACGTTGGGAACCGTGCCCATAGCTGTTGGGTCAAAGGCACCATGTTTCTTACAAAAACTGATGGTTTCTTGGTACAAGTCGGCATAACTGCTGTCGGGAATAATGGCTTTCGCATCTTGCGGTTCACCCTGCTTGTTCCACATTTTACCTGAGGTACGGATCATGGCCGGCATAGAAGCATCAATGATCACATCAGACGGAACGTGCAAATTAGTGATCCCTTCATCTGAATTTACCATGGCTAGGTCTGGGCCTTTTTCCATGGCTTTTTCAAGGTCTTTTTCAATCGCTTCTCGCTCTGCGGGAGGAAGCACTGTGATTTGATTTAATAAACTCTTTAAACCATCGTTGGGGTTCACGGCTGCAGCAGTTAGTGCTTTGGCATGCTTTTCAAATACCTTTTCAAAATAGCTGCGGACGGCATGGCCAAAAATGATAGGATCGGATACCTTCATCATAGTAGCCTTCATATGCAAAGAGTAAAGCACACCTTCTTTTTTTGCCTCCTCTTTTTGCTGTTTCAAAAAGCGTAAGAGTGCTTTTTTGCTCATGAAAGCACCGTCGATCACCTCACCGGCTTCTAAGCTAAGGTTGGCTTTCAGCACGCTTACTTCACCCTCTGAGCTGTGTAATTCAATATTTACTTTAGTCGCTGCTTTTAAGGTATGCGATTTTTCATTGGCCATGAAATCACCTTTGCGCATACTTGCTACATGGGACTTAGAGTCTTTATTCCATTCCCCCATACGATGGGGATTTTTTTGAGCATAGGCTTTCACAGCTTTAGGTGCTCTGCGGTCTGAGTTACCTTCTCGAAGCACTGGATTTACCGCACTCCCTTTTACTTTATCGTATTTCCGCTTTATGGTTCTTTCTATTTGACTTGTCGGTATTTCGGGATAATCCGGTAAGGCAAAACCTTCGGCTTGCAATTCTTCAATAGCCGCTTGTAATTGAGGCAAGGAGGCGCTGATATTGGGCAGTTTAACAATGTTCGCTTTGGGGCTTTTGGCCAGTTTGCCAAGATCTTTTAAGTTGTCGTTTACTACTTGCTCTGGTTTTAAATATTCAGGGAAGGCAGCCAAAATCCTTGCTGCTAATGAGATGTCACTACTTACAACCGATACGCCGACTGCCTTGGTAAAACTTCGTACCACGGGTAAAAAGGAATAAGTAGCCAAGGCAGGAGCCTCATCAGTTTCGGTGTAAATAATACGATCTGTCATAAGTTGAGTAGCTTTTGTGGGATTTGTTATGAAAAGGTAAAGTTAAGCCCTGGCGTTGCTACTTTTAATTATTTGGTGGAGATTATCAGAGAGGAGTGAGATAAGAACATGTGGAAGAAGGCGAGAGGTGGATTGATTCGATTTGTAGTATACCCATACGAAATTAAAAAGCGCTGTCATGGCAAGGACGAAGGTTGAGGCCTGCTAGCTCCTGGCAGTTAATGTAGCGCTTTGCTAGCGCTTCTGTTTGAATTCAGTGATCATGAAAAGATCGCTTTGTCGTGCCTCCTCGCGATGACGTTTCAATTTAAAGTCATTGCGAGCGAAGCGAAGCAATCTCTCAATTAACTTTTGTGAGATTCATAATTAAAAGCTTTGTTATGGCGAGAAAGAAGGTTGAGGTCTGATATAGCTGCAGGCAGGTAATTTAGCGCTTTGCTGTATAGGTATTACAACTTTGGAATCTATTGATAAATCCAAACAAAAAGGCCGGTAGTTTCATAACCACCGGCCTTTGTTCTTGTATGATTCAACTATTAATACCCGAACACTTCTTCTAAACTCAACTGAGTTAAGGGTCCGTATTCTTTCAAGGCCGCCATGTCTACCTTATCTTCTTTACCAATTACCATTATGTTGTACTCACTGTCTTTTACATAAGCTTGGTGAAAAGCTCTCAGGTCGTCCATGCTCATGGTGGGAATGGCTTTGTATACATCTGCTCTAATGTCATAATCAAGTCCTCGTTTCAAGGCGTTTTCATAGTTCCAAAGCTTGCTAGAGCGGGTAATACGTTCGGTTCTGATTTTCTCCAAAGCTGCTTTCTTAGCTAATTCAAAACTTTTTTCAGATTCTGGCATGTTATTCAACAGGTCTGTCATGCCCGCCATAGCTTCCTTCAGTTTGTCAGCTTGGGTGCCAATGTAGGCCATAACGTAGTGCGATTTAGCCGTATCACCAGGTGAGCGGAACACAGAATAGACAGAGTAAGCTAATGCCTTAGATTCTCTCATTTCTTGGAAAACAATAGAACCCATTCCACCGCCAAAATACTCATTGTAAATGGCCGCGGCCGCTACCGTTTCCGGATTGTAAAGCTCTTTTTTCGACATCATGTAGATCTCAGCCTGCTTCATGTCATAATCCACAAAGTAAACCTTGTTACCATCGTTTTCTTGCTCCACAAAATCAATTCCATCAGGTAGCTCTTTTAAAGTAGCGGGAGCTTGGTGTATTTTTTTAATGTTTTCTGCAAGCTCTTGATTGCTTTGCGGTCCATAATAAAGTACACGGTGCTCATATTGATTAAGCGATTTGATTTTCTCAGTCAACGCTTCTGCCTCAAGAGCCTTCAATTCTGATTCAGATAGAATGTTTTTGAACGGAGATTCAGGTCCATATTGGGCATAAGCAGCCATAGCACCAAACAAAATGTTGCCTTTATTCAACTTAGCATCTTTTCTTCCTTTCAATACATTGTCAACCATTTTAGCAAGCGCCTCTTCGTCTGGTTTTGCATTGGCGAGTAGGTGCTCAAATAGCTTTACTCCGTCTTCAAAATTTTCATTCAGGCCTGATAAGGTAACGTAAATACGCTCGTTTGAAGCAAATACATCAAACTCACAGCCAATCTTGTAAAATTCTTGCTGGATTTCAGAAGGGCTATAATCCGAAGTGCCTAAGAAAGGGAGATATTCAATTGCCACTCCCATTTCCTTATCTTGGTTGGTTCCCATATCAAAAAGGTAGTACAGCGAAAACAAGTCGTTACTTGTGTTTTCTATACTTCTAACGGTAATACCATTATCTAGGCTAGACTCATTAATGTCTTTTTTGTAATCCAAGAAAAGCGGCTCGATCTCCTTTACTGCCATATTGCTTACTTCTTTGAGGAAAGGAGAGGCGTCATCTCGGTTCACCTTGATTGGAGTGATCTTTGGTTTTTCAACTTCTTTTACGCTTTTGTCTTCACCAGTTTTTTTATAAACCACTACGTAATTGTTGCCATAGTGCTCATTTGCAAAACTTACGATGTCTTCTTTGGTGTATTTACTCAATGCATCAATTTCGCCTACTTCTTCTTCCCAGTCGCGTTTTTGAATAAAGGCATTAACCATCATGCTAGTTCGACCTCGGTTATATTCCATTTGTCTGATTCTGCCAAGCTTCATATCATTAATGCAAGCTTGTGGCAGCCAATCAGGGAAAGCTCCTGCTTTCAGGCTGTCTATTTGAGCAAGCAATAGATCTTTTACTTCCTCTAGACTTTGGCCCTGCTTTGCAGATCCATAAAACATGTGTGCAGAATAATCACTTAGAATATAAGTAAAGGAGCTCGCACCCAATACTTTTTGCTCTTGGTTCAAGTTAAGGTCGATTAAACCAGCGCTGCGGTTAGATAAGATCATGTCGCACATTTGAATCAATTCAGACTCTCTGCTATCTACCCCATCAAATCGATAAGCTAATCTCATAAACTCAGCATCTGGTCCTTTTACTTCTATTTCAATAGGTTTGGTGATCGGAGCTTCCTCGGCTACTTGAAATTTTGGCACTTCTTTGGCTTCAAAACTGCCAAATTTCTCTTCGATCATTTCAATTACCTGATCAGGATCAAAATCACCCGCCAAGCAAATGGCCATGTTATTAGGAACATAATAGGTGTTGAAATATTCTTTTATGGCTTGAATAGAAGGATTCTTTAAATGATCTATGGTACCAATAGTGGTTTGTTGACCATATTGGTGGTTAGGAAAGAGGTTCTCTAAGGTAGCATACCATACTTTTCTTGAATCACTGTCTAAAGTTCTATTCTTTTCTTCATAAACTGCTTCTAACTCTGTGTGGAACAACCGCATTTGTGGACTTCTAAAACGCTCAGCTTCCACGTTTAACCACTTTTCTAATTGATTAGTTGGAATGTCGTTAACATAAACTGTTCGCTCTTGAGAGGTGTAGGCATTAGTTCCTTTTGCTCCCATTTCGGATACCATTTTGTCATATTCGTTAGCAATAGCAAAAGTGGAGGCTACTTGAGAAATACTGTCGATTTGCGCATATAATGCTTCTCTGCTTGTGGCGTCAGTAGTTGCTCGGTAAACTTCGTACAAACTATCGATTCGTAGCAGAAGAGGTGCTTCCTTCTCGTAATCAGTGGTACCATATAGGTCAGTTCCTTTAAAAAGCATGTGTTCAAGGTAGTGCGCCAAACCAGTTGCATCTGCAGGATCGTTCTTACTACCTGCTCGTATAGCAATTGAAGTTTGAACCCTTGGTGCTTCTTGATTTACTGATAAGTAAACCTTTAAGCCATTTTCTAAAGTGTAGATCCGTGTTTTGGATGGATCATTCTCGATCGTTTCGTATTCCGCTTGATTTGCTTCTTGGTTTGTCTCGTTTTTTGTGTCTCCGCAAGAAACAGCTAAGAATACAAGGGCAATAAATAAATTGCCTAGGGTAAAGGATTTGATTTTCATGTAATTAAAAATAAAAGTAAATAGAATATTGGTAAAAGTATGGAAAGAAATTGAAACTCTTCTATCGCTTCTCGATTGCTAAATAATTGTAATTCAGTTTAGAAGATATCTAGGTCAAATTCCCTCTTCAATTGGATTAAAGCAGGGTTTTCTTCAGCCAGTTTATTAAACTTTTCTTCAGGAGTAAATGCCTTACGTTGTTTTTGATTTTTAATGACTTCGAAAGAGAGTTCGATCAGCCCATTTTTTAATTTTTTACGCAAGTACTCATGGATGTCAGCTAAACGAACACCCATCTCTTCTAACTGACTTTTATTGTCAAGCAGTAAGTGTATTTTGCCGCTTTCAATGTCAATGTTTAGCTCGTGAGCGGTCATTGCAGCATAAATGATTGAATTGCCCTCATCATTTTTCTTTTTAATCTTTTCGGCTAAAGTTTTCCAGGTAGCTAAAAACTCTTCTTTACTGAAGGCTTCTCGTAAGTCAGAAGAGTAGGCTTCTTTTTTAGCTTGCTCGGCTTTTTCTTCTTGCTCTTTGGTTAGCTTATTAATGGAAAGTGAAGAGGTTTTGGCTCTTTGAGCTTTTAATTTGGCCAGTTTTTCAGCTTTTGAGGCTTTATCTTTAGTTGACTGATGCTCTGTAGTTGGAGCATTGGGTTCAACCTCTTGTCTATCAGCAACCTTTGGCTCTTCTTCCTTTACCTCTTTTTCTATTGCAGGTTTTTGCAGCGGCGCTTCTGGTTCAATTTTTTCTTCGGATATGCTAGTGTTCGTGTTTTCTGAATTGCTTTTCTGCTCATCAACTGTTTTAGCAGATGGTGCGAGTTCTTCCGGGGATTTTATTCTAGGCTTTTTTTTTTCAGCAACAGCTTCACCAATTGAAGCAATCTGCATCAGGCTAAGCTCAACTAGTAAACGTTGGTTTTTACTGTTGCGGTATTCAATGTCGCATTTGCGACACACCTCAAGGGCTTGTTTTAAAAAGGAAACCTCACAAGTCAATGCTTGCTCTCTGTATTTAGCCTGTACGTTTTTGCCTACTTCCAGCAGCGGCAGGGTTTTTTCATCTTGGCAAACCAAAAGGTTACGCATGTGTGATGCAATGCCATTGATAAATAAATGGCCGTCAAATCCCTTTTTGAGCACTTCGTTGAAAAGCAGTAGACAAGCTGATAGATCCTGGTTTAAAAAATGATTGGTGCATCGGAAATAGTAATCGTAATCGAGAATGTTAAGGTTTTCGATCACCGCTTCGTAGCTCAGTTTTTTGCCCGAAAAGCTTACCAACTGATCGAAAATAGAAAGCGCATCCCTAAGCGCTCCATCAGCTTTTTCTGCAATCATATGAAGCGCTTCTTCTTCTGCCTCAATGCCTTCTTTTTTTGCAATACCATTTAAATGTTCTGCAATATCATCTACCCCAATACGATGAAAGTCAAAAATTTGGCAACGCGAAAGTATGGTGGGGATGATCTTATGCTTTTCAGTGGTAGCTAATATGAAAATAGCATGCTTAGGTGGTTCTTCGAGTGTTTTCAAAAAAGCATTGAAGGCCGCTTTTGAAAGCATGTGCACCTCATCTATGATGTAAACTTTGTGGCTGCCAATTTGGGGAGCAAAGCGTACTTGATCCGTAAGGTTCCGTATGTCATCAACAGAGTTATTCGATGCCGCATCCAGTTCGTAAATGTTTAAGCTATTGCCTGCATTAAATGACTGGCATGAGTCACACTCATTGCAAGCCTCGATTTGCTCTGTTCTATTAGAACAATTAATGGTTTTCGCTAATATTCGAGCACAGGTGGTTTTTCCAACTCCTCTAGAGCCACAAAACAAAAAGGCTTGAGCCAAATGGTTAGTTTTGATGGCGTTTTTCAGAGTGTTGGTAATCGACTGTTGCCCAACAACCGTGCTGAAAGTAGACGGTCTGTACTTACGTGCTGAAACAATGAAATTATCCATAATGCTTAGGTTAACAAAAGTACAATTTTGAACCGCTAAACTGATAGGAAGTTATAAACAGCTGCTTACTTTTGTAAGCCACTCTCTTTAAGCTTTCTCGAAAAAGATTAATTCCTTATTTTTGCCGCCCCAATTTTGGGAAAATAACTAATAAACGTTTAACAATGAGCAATCATTATGAGACTGTTTTCATTTTAACTCCCGTTTTGTCTGCAGACCAGGCAAAGGAAACAGTTGCACTGTACAAAAAAATGCTTCAAGATAATGGAGCAAAAGTTGTGAATGAGGAGCATTGGGGCATGAAAAAATTGGCCTATCCCATTCAAAAGAAGTCAACCGGTTTTTACCAACTTTTTCAATACGAAGCTGAAGGTGATTTTATCGCCAAGTTGGAATTAGCATTCAAACGTGATGAGCGCGTTATGCGATTCCTAACAGTGAAGCTTGATAAGCACGCTCAAGCGTATGCTAAAAAGCGAATTGAAAGAAAAAAATCAACTGCTAAGGCAGAGAAATAATTTAAAAGTAGAACACCATGGCTGAAAATTCATCAGAAATTAGATACCTCAATCCACCTGCGATTGACGTTAAAAAAGAGAAATATTGTCGATTCAAAAAGAATCGCATTAAATACATTGACTTTAAGGATCCTGACTTCTTGCTACAGTTTGTTAATGAACAAGGAAAACTTCTTCCAAGAAGAATTACTGGAACATCTTTGAAATATCAAAGAAAAGTAGCTCAGGCAATTAAAAGAGCGCGTCACCTTGGTTTGATGCCTTATGTAACTGACTTATTAAAATAAAGGAGGATAAACCATGGATATTATTTTAAGAGAAGACATCGAGAACCTTGGATTCAGAGATGAGTTAGTAACTGTTAAACCTGGTTATGCTAGAAACTTTTTGATTCCTCAAGGAAAGGCCGTTGCCGCAACCACCTCTAACCGCAAAGTGTGGGAAGAAAACATGCGTCAGCGCAGTCATAAGGAAGCCAAGATTAAAGAAACTGCTGAAAAAACTGCAAAAGCACTAGAATCTGCCGAGATTAAGGTGGGAGCTAAAGTAGGTGAAGCAGGTAAGAAGATCTTCGGTTCTGTTAACAACATCCAACTTGCCGATTCGATCAATAAGGCAGGCCACGAAGTTGATAAGAAGAACATCAAGATTCTTGGTTCTCAAATTAAAGAGATTGGTACTTATCAAGCGGAGATTCGTTTACATAAAGACGTAAGCGTTACCATCGATTTTGAGGTAGTCGCTGAATAAGCTGAGATAGATTTAATAAAAAGCGTTTTCCGCAAGGGAAGCGCTTTTTTTATTTAATGCCACTGATAGTAATCTTGAAATTGTCGAGCTCGCAGTGCTTCTTATCCTTGTTCCATAAAAAGACCGTCAGTTCTTTGGCTTTTTTAATTTCTGAGTGCTTAACCACTACTTGGTGATTGACAGACCACCAATTTGAGTACGATTTCAGCTGCTTATTTACATCCAAGCCAATCCATTTTACAGCGCCTTCTGGCTTATCAAAACTTGCAACTATCAAGGCTTCAGTTGGTTCTTCGACATAAAGGTCTAGCTTGAATTCTAGTAAGTAAGTAGAGTAAGATCCTAGCTTTAAGGTGTCAACCGGAATCTTTAAGGTAGCGGAATATTCGTAGACTTTATTTACGGTTTTCCTTGAGGATTCCGTACTTTTTAAATCGGCTTCATTAAGCTGCCAGCCGTCAACGTTTTCTTCAAAGCTATGAAGGGAGTAGAACAAAGTGTCACTTTCACTTGGGTCTAGCAGCAAGCGTTCAATTGGGTAAATGGTCATCTGTGGGTCTTCATTCCTAAAAATGGCCTTTTCGTCAGTTAAAGTTTGAACGTAAAAAGGCAATTCACTTTCAATTAAAAAAGAAAGTGATCTACCAAACCAGGTGGTGAGGATGTATTTTTCCCTCTCGGGCTTTAGTGTGTCAGGGTCAAAGTCATTATAAGCTAGAAATTGGGTGCTTTGAGCTTCAAAGCCAGTGTAATAGTTTCCAATTCTCGCTTGGACGGGATTGGTGATTACATATTTTGGTTCTTTTTCGTCAATCAATTGCTCATAGATCATGGAGCGCAGTTCAGGGTATTTTGACTTTTGTTGTTTCACAACCTGCTTTGCAGAAAGTGCCAATAAGCTTGTTATAAACAATGCTTTAAGGAGGTTTTTTAGATTAGTTGTTGCTTTTTCTTGAAGTATTAAATAGACTATCAGAATACTGAAACTTCCAAGGTAAGCCCACCAAAAAGAGCGTCCACCTAAATAAAATGTAAGAAGCAAAACGCCAATGTAAACGATGAAATGGTACCATTTAAGGGCTTCTTTCTGGGTTAAAAGCCCTCCGATATATAAAGCAGCAGCAATCGCAACCATTGGAATAACAAATAAGTAATGCCTTATGTCTAAACACATGGGATTGTAGGCTTTCAGCGAAATGCTCATGAAACAGGCAGAGAGTAGCAAGGTAATGGCACTAAGGCTGAAAAACTGCAAGGGTTTCTCAAACTTGAACCAACTACTTTTGATGGAGAAAAAATAGGGTGCTAGGAGTAAGAAAGGAAAAAGTAAACCTTCTCTATAGCTCATACCCCAAAAGCCACTGCTTAGCCTTTTTACTAAGATTTTCAAGGATTGGCTGCCGTAGCTGCATCGATTCAGGTAGCTATTAGTTTCTAGTGCTTTAAAACGGATAAAAGCATCATCAAAAAAGAAAAAGCAAGCACCAAAATAAAGTAATAGCAATGAAAGTCCTGTTCCAAGTGCATATAACCAGAATTTCTGGTTGCGTTTTAGTCTTAAGTCATTGATTAAAATAAACAAAAGCCAAGGTAAAAGAAGCAAAATGGTTCCCTTACTATTAAAGCCTATAAAGAGGGCAAAGGCTAATAAAAAGCCATTTTGTTTATGGTTAGAGCTTTGTGAAAAGTACTGACGGTAAGCTGCGAGATAAGCAAAACATGCCCCCATAGTTACGGCCAAGTCTGGCATTAATTTATCGCTGTAGAATAAGAACCATTCTGAACCCAAAGTCAAGGCTAGTCCAATGGCAAGTGTAATTGGTGAATGGGTTTTTAAAAGTTGGTAAACTACCCATAAACAGCTAGCTGAAAATAACATACTTGGCAGGGAGGAAGCTAGATCTTGAATACCCAATAAGGAATAACTAAGGGCAGTAAAAGCCAATAAAACTAGCCGAAAAGAAAAGTGGTCGTTTTGATTGAATTGCCCTTCATTGAGCTCTTTAGCTAAATGGGCATAGTGCATATCATCAAAACCAAAATGTCCTGAATAGCCCACAATATGAGCCAAAGCAAGTAAGGCTAGGGCTGCCATGAAAAGGAATAGAGAAGCATTTTTTCTCATGCCGTCGAATTAGCTACAATTTTACAAAAAAGAAAAGAAGCTATTCGTAACGCAAAGATTCGATCGGATCTAATTTAGCTGCCTTGTAGGCAGGGTAAATACCTGAGATCAGTCCAACGAACACGCACAGACTGATACCAAGAAGCATCCAATCCCACGGAATAATAAAACCACTGCCAACAAATTGTGCTACGAGATTGCCGATTAATATACCGAGCACTATCCCTAGCAAACCGCCTAATTGACAGATTACGACAGCTTCGATCAAAAACTGATTCCGAATTGTAGCTGCTGCTGCTCCAATGGCTTTTCTTATTCCAATTTCTCTGGTTCTTTCCGTTACGGAAACGAGCATAATGTTCATAAGTCCAATAGCTGCTCCAAGCAGGGTTATAATGCCAATCACTGTTGCAGAAAGCGTGACTTTGCTTAAGTTCTCTATTAAGAGTTGAGAGATGTTGTCACTCCTGCTAATTTCAAAGCTGGCTTCTTCCCCTGCTCGATCTCCTCTTACGATTCTGAATAAGCCCATCGCTTCACCTGTAGCAGGATCAAGGTCCTCAGGGTTAGTCGTCATGACATTAATCAAGAAGTTAGGTTCGGTAGCAGCAAAATATTGCCGTGCATTGGTTAAGGGAATAAAAGCGTTCTTATCAGCGCTAAAGCCGATACTGCTTCCTTTCTCTTCAAGCACTCCTATTACCCTGTATTTGCCGCTTCCAATAGAAATTATTTGATCAATTGGGTTAGTAGATGGAAACAATTCTTTTTTAATGCTACTGCCAATGATCACTCCATGCGTTCCGTAGCGTATGTCGTGCGGAGAGAAGTTTCTTCCTTGGGCTAATTTATAACCATTAGTTAGAAGATAGTTTTCATCGACTCCAAATACAAAAATATTGGGCTTTGTTTTTTGTGATTGGAATTTAAGAGTCGCAAATGCAGTAGCTCTCATAGAGACTGAGACCGTTGCAGGGAAATCAAACCGTTCTTTAAAAGCTATTGCCTCATCATAACTTACCCTTTCGTATACTTTCGCTTTCTTGCCTCCTCGACCGGCTCTAATGCCTGAGCCATAGTTTCTTATTGCTAAAGTGTTGGAGCCCATGCTGCTAAAATTGTCTGTAATGGATGATTCCATTGCGTCTATAGAAGTAAGGATGCCAACCAAAGCCGTAATGCCAACTGCTATGATCATGATGGTTAAGATTGTCCGAAGCAATTGTGCCTTGATTGACTTAATAGCTTCCCTTATGTTTTCTTTAAGCAATTTAAACATATTGCAAGGTTAAGCATAAGCGCGCATAAGGCATATCAAGTATGGGATGAGCGGTTTATTTTTCGCTTCAAAATGGTTAATTTTGCTACCCACTTAATAAATAAACAAACCAATATTCCTATGGCTTTTGACATTGATATGATAAAAGGGGTTTATGATAAAATGCCCGAAAGAGTTAAGGCTGCAAGAGAGATCTTGAAACGTCCTTTAACCCTAACTGAAAAAATTCTATATTCTCACCTGGACCAAGGTAATCCCACCGAAGAGTACGAACGGAAAAAATCTTATGTAGACTTTAAACCTGATCGAGTAGCGATGCAAGATGCTACTGCACAAATGGCTTTGTTGCAGTTTATGCAAGCCGGAAAAGACAAAGTTGCTGTGCCTTCTACTGCTCATGCCGATCACTTAATACTGGCTAAAAATGGAGCAGATAAGGACCTTCAAGATTCTTTGAATAAGAATAATGAAGTCTTTAACTTTTTAAGTTCTGTTTGCAATAAATATGGAATCGGTTTTTGGAAGCCTGGTGCTGGTATTATTCACCAAGTTGTATTGGAGAATTACGCATTCCCAGGTGGAATGATGATCGGTACTGATTCCCATACCGTAAATGCGGGTGGACTAGGAATGGTTGCTGTAGGTGTTGGTGGAGCAGACGCTGTGGATGTAATGGCAGGAATGCCATGGGAACTTAAGTTTCCTAAGCTCATTGGCGTTAAGCTCACTGGTAAATTAAACGGATGGACTTCACCTAAGGATGTAATTTTAAAAGTTGCTGGAATTTTAACCGTAAAAGGCGGAACCGGAGCTATTGTAGAATATTTTGGTGAAGGGGCCAAAAACCTTTCGTGTACAGGTAAAGGAACCATTTGTAACATGGGAGCTGAAATTGGAGCAACCACTTCTACATTCGGTTATGATGATTCCATGAGAAGGTATCTAAGAGCTACAGGAAGAGCAGATGTGGTGGAAATGGCTGACGAAGTAGCAGAGCATTTAACTGGTGATGATGAGGTATATGCCAATCCAGAGCAATACTTTGATGAAGTAATCGAAATTGATCTTGATACGTTAAGTCCACATTTAAATGGACCCTTTACCCCCGATCTAGCCACCCCTGTTGCTGAAATGGCTGAAAAAGCTAAAGCCAATGATTGGCCAACAGAAATCGAATGGGCTCTGATCGGTTCTTGCACCAATTCTTCTTACGAGGATTTGACGCGTGCAGCTTCTATTGTGGATGATGCCTTTGCTCAAGGAGTAAAACCCAAATCAATTTTGGGAATTAATCCTGGTTCTGAACAAGTGCGCTTTACAGCAGAAAGAGACGGTTTGATGGATACCTTCAAGAAATTCGAAACCGTTAAGATCTTTACCAATGCTTGTGGTCCCTGCATCGGTCAATGGGATCGTGAGGGTGCTGAGAAAGAAGAAAAGAACTCAATTGTTCATTCTTTCAATCGAAATTTTGCCAAAAGGGCAGACGGAAATCCAAACACACACGCTTTTGTAACTTCACCTGAAATGGTAGCTGCTATTGCTATTAGTGGAAGATTAGACTTTAACCCGATTACGGATAAATTAACCAACGAGAAAGGAGAAGAGGTGTTGTTGAAAGAACCTACAGGAATGGAATTACCTGATAAAGGTTTTGCGGTTGAGGATAACGGTTATCAAGCTCCTGCAGAAGATGGCAGTAATGTATCAGTAGATGTAGCTCCTGATTCAGATCGTCTACAATTACTTACACCATTTGAGCCATGGAATGGAGAAAATATAACAGGCATGAAGCTGCTGATCAAGGCTTTTGGCAAGTGTACCACCGACCATATTTCTATGGCTGGTCCTTGGTTGCGTTACCGTGGGCATTTGGATAACATTTCAGACAATTGTCTGATTGGCGCAGTTAACGCTTTCAATAAGGAAACCAACAAAGTTGTTAATCAATTGACTGGTGAAGAAAGTGAAGTGCCTGCTGCAGCACGCGATTATAAAAAGAATGGAGTACCTACCATCGTAGTGGGTGATCACAATTACGGTGAAGGTTCCTCTCGAGAGCATGCTGCCATGGAACCAAGACATTTGGGTGTAAAAGCGGTAATTGTTAAATCTTTTGCACGTATTCACGAAACGAACTTGAAAAAGCAAGGAATGCTTGGTTTAACCTTCGCTAATGAAGCTGACTATGACAAGATCAAAGAGGATGATACCTTTAATTTCTTGGATCTAGACCAGTTTGCGCCTGACAAGCAATTAACCCTTGAGATTGTCCATCAAGATGGTTCAAAAGAGGAGATCAAATTGAACCATACATACAATGCACAGCAAATTGGATGGTTTAGAGCAGGTTCTGCACTTAACATGATTAGGAAACAGTAATTAGATAACATTATAATTCCCCAAAACCCTGAGCTTTTCGGCTCAGGGTTTTTTGTTGGTTTCTAGCTTTAGATAATTATTAATAATTTCGGAACAATCTTTGGTTTAAGCTGAAAAAATAAAAACATGAAAAAGATCAATTTACTCATTGCAACCACGTTTGCATTTCTAAGTTACACCTCTGCTCAAGAGTCTAATAATTTAGTAGAAAATCCAAGTTTTGAAGAGGTAGCAAAAAAAATAAAAGAAGCAGGACAGATTGGTTATGCGGCTCCTTGGAGCTCTGCCACTATGAATCCGGTAGATCTATATTCCGCTGATGCCAAGAATGATGAATTTGGAGTGCCTGAAAATAAATACGGTAAAGAAAAGGCCCGAACGGGAAGTAATTATGTTGGCGTATCTTTTTATGGCTATAGAGGCAGAAGAGCAAGAACTTACCTACAGACTAAACTAAAAAAGCCATTAGAGGCAGGGAAGTCTTATTGTGTGAAGTTTTTTGTAAGCATGTCAGATATGTCAAAATTCGCATCAAATAATATTTCTGCTCACCTTAGCAAGGAAGAGATAAACGAAATGAATGAAGCCAACTTAAAACTAGAGCCACACGTGCAGAGCATTACCAATAAAATTTATGAGCAGCAATTTTTATGGAAGCCTGTGTGCACAACTTATGAAGCTGATGGGGGTGAGCAGTTTCTAGTTATCGGAAACTTCAAGTCTGATGAAGAAACCCTCACAGAAAAGATCAGGCTATCTAGAGAATTTTCAGGCCGTCAGATCTATGATGCCTATTATTTTATTGATGATGTATCAGTTATCGATACAGAAAAGCAGCAAGAGGATTGCATGTGCGACGAAATCGCAGGTGGTCAAATGGAAGTAGAGTACAAGAGCTTCGGTTCAACACCTGATAAAAGTGCAAACAAGAAAACCTTGTACAATTCTGATGGAACGGTTGGCAAGGAAAAAGAAGGAGAAGGGGCAGAAGAGACAGCTCAAGGGGAGGTTGCTTCTAAGCCTGAATCGGGAAAAAAGTCAGAGGCAGCTAAACCATTTAGCGTAGCTACAACATCCATTTTCTTTGATAGTAAGAAGTCAGATCCCAAATCCGCTGAAATGAAGAAGCTAGAAAAGGTTGCGGATGTTTTATCAAAAAATGCTGCCACTAAGATCGTGGTGATTGGTCATTATGATGAAAGTGAATCGGAGGTCAGTTTTTTAGGAAAGAGAAGAGCACTTGCTGTTAGGAAGGCACTTGAGGCACTCGGGATTGCAGAAGCAAGAATGAAACTTGAGAGTGATGAAACCGGAAATCCACATCCGTCTGGCCAAACAGATAAAAACCAAAGAGTTACTTTCAAGATTCAGTAGGTCTTGAATAAACTTGCCCTCTTACTAATCAGTTTAATTGGGCTGAGTTTAGGCGCTCAAAATCTTGTTCCAAATGGAGGGTTTGAGTCATACCTTAATTGCCCGGACGGGCTCAAACAACTAGAATTAGCTGAGCCATGGAGGCAGGCCAATGCAGGTTCTCCTGAATTCTTTCACGAATGTGGCTTTAAAGCACCTGTTGAGCCATTTTCGGGTTTGGGTATGGCAGGTGCCATTTTCTTCGATAATTCAAGGAGTGGAGTAGAATATTTGCAGCTAGAGCTTTTAGATAGCCTTCAAGCAGGAGTAGATTATTGTTTGAGTTTTCATCTTTTAGCCGATGAACGAAATGCTGTAATGATCGATAGAATAGGAATGCACTTGGCGCGAAAAGCACTGAAAACGCCAAATTGGGAGCCCTTTATTGTATTTCCGCAGTTATACACTAAAAAAGTTATTTCAGATACTGAAATGTGGTCCAAGGTAGCGGGGGAGTTCCGAGCAAGGGGTGGTGAACGCTTTCTGACAATCGGAAACTTCGTAGAGTCTTGGTATGTTGAAGAACATGTTAACTCACAGGGCAGACAGCGATTTAGTTATTACTATGTTGATGAAGTAGCAGTTTGGCCTAAAAAGCTAGCTTGTTCCAATCCTCCTTTGTCAAAAGTTGATGATCAAAATGCCGAAAAAATTCCCAACAAACACTTAGTATTATTTGATCAGGATCAGGCTTTCATAAATGAAGAGGAAATGAAGAAGCTGAATGGTTTTCTTGAAAAAGTAAAAAAGAACAAACCAAAGCAATTAAAGCTGATCGGGCATACTGATTCTGATGCTGATATTCTTTATAATATTGAATTATCAAAGAGAAGGGTAGAGGCGGTAGACAAGGTTTTAAAGCGTAAATTAGGGGTTTCGACCTATTTACTTTGGGAAGGGGAGACAAAACCTGTTAATCGAAATGATGGCGATGTAGAGAAAGCACTAAATAGGAGGGTTGAAATTATTTTAATAGAAGAATGAAAAAACTTAGGGTTCTCTTTTTCTTTAGTTTGTTTTTTTCTGTTCAGCTAAGCGCTCAAACCATTGACTTAAAAACTGCTGAGCAGCAGCTAGACTTGCAATTAAGTCAATACCGGAGTCAGAATCAATTGCCAGATATTACCTTGTCAGAGAAACTCAATGCAGTGGCATTCGAACAAGCAGAGTATATTTTAGATCTTGGTAGACTGACTCACACTCAAGAAAAAGAAGAAAAGGAATCCTTAGCCGATCGATTAAGTTTTTTTGAGGCCCCTTTTGCAGATGCGGGAGAACTAATACTTGATATTAAGGTTGGCTCAAAATATGACCTAAGTCCTGATGGCACCGCAGTTGAGGTAAAAAGCGAAACATCGCTGATCAAAGCTGCTATTTATGCCTGGCAAGAAGATGAAGAAACAGAGCAAATTTTAGACGAACCCAATTACTACCGTTACGGCAGGTCAATTCTAGAGTATGATGAAAAGGTGATTTTGGTTGTCGTTATGGCTAGTCTACCTTATCAGAATTCAAAAGAAAAGAAGCTTCCTTTTGATCATTATGGGGTGGAGCCTTATCAAAAGGCAGTCTGCGACCGCTTCATAGAGGAGCACGGAACCCTTCCTCAATTATTTTCTGAGGCCATATCAGTAGAAGGGCAAAAGGCCTACTTTAATTATCATAGTTTAAGTTATTTTGAGTCCATTATTCAAGACGGGGGAGATGCTTTGGCAGTGGACCTTGTTGCAAGAGACCAATATGATTGCAGATCAGGTAACCGGTTGTTTCCGGGAGCATTCGTAAATGGTTTGATGCTAAAACCCGCAAAGAAAACAAAGCTTATCAATGCAAATGAAAAGATAGAGGAGAAAGAAGTTAAGGTGCATCTGGCAGATCTTCCTGAGTATTATACTCCGGCAGATTATGAACTTAATTTAATTATCATCAAAAAGGGTGTTGCCTGTGAACTTGTGCCCTACAATCAAATAGAAACTAAAAATCTCAGTAAGCTACCTAACCGTTATTTGCTGCAAGGAGACACCCTTGCAGAATCTGAAAGTTGGTTAGATACACTTGAAGTGTTCATTCCTTATAGAGAGAATAAACTTGAGCCTAAATCCCTCGAAAACTTAAGCAAGAAAATGAAGCTGTTGGAAATGGATGTTAAGCGCATCCGTGCAATAGAGTTGCTTCCACCAAACAAACCAAATGCTCAAGATACAGGCCTTGAAAGAAGACTACTAGGATCTCTCAAGCTATCTGGAGAAACAATAAAATGGGAACAAGAAAAGGGGATCAATTGGCAAGCCTACTATGATTTTCAAGAAAATAGTTTCTATGAAATTGAAACCAAGGGTATGGACTCTCTAGACTTAAGCGCTTATCTGATTGAAACGGCAAAGACTGATGCGGAGTTAAATGAGTTTTTAAATGGCATTCATCAACTGAACTTAGAGCTCGAAGCCCGAATAACAGTTAATACCAAAATGGATAGAGGACTGTTGATCGATTTAATGAAGAGTTTGATCAAAGAGAATAAAATTGAACGCGCAGCTGCTATCCAAAGGTTTCTTATTGAGCATTCGGCAAGTAACAACTTCCAAAATGAGATTATATTGGATCCTGCCCAGAAAAAAAGAAACCTACCCATTATCAATAATCAGTTTGCTACCGCAGCAAATCAAGGAGAAAAGGTTTTTGCGGGAAACCGACTTCACCTAGCAGCACTTGAATTACATCTTGTTGACCAAGGAAACGCTATAGTAAGCTACAATTATGCCCTTGCTGCTTTGAATTATTACGCCTCGCACCAAGACCAACTTGAAAAACTGGAAGAACTGGAGGACTTAATCGAAAGTTTGCAGGGGAAAAAAATTATACCTTCAAAAAACCTTGCTCGACTAAAAATGCAGTATCATTTAATAGCGGCTAATTACCATTATGAGAAAGAGGATTTTAATGCTAGAAAAAAAGATTTTAAAGCATTGATTAAATGGCAGCCGAAAGCAGATTTGAATTCTGAAGAGGTATTAAGCCTAGCTCAATATTTTTGTTTTCAAGACCAATTCCCAAAAGCCATTCAAGTTATAGAGCCAGTTATAGCGGTTGAACCGATTAACTCTGACCTATTGTTTTATTATCTGCAAATAGTGCGTTATGACGCTGAACAGTTTAATAAGAAGAAGTTTTCTGGTTTGCTCGAATTGGCTCAGGAGCAATTTCCAAAACAGTTTTGTGACTTTTTTAGCAAGCAAAAGCAAGGTATCCAAATTTTAGAAGATCTTGACGTAAAGGAATTGTATTGCAAAAGCTGTGACACTTCCTCTTCTAATTGACTTTAAATTTAACGCATGCTTAAAAAAGGAAATCAATCTGTCATTAATGCATGGGCATTTTACGATTGGGCCAATTCGGTTTACCCCTTAGTAATAACCACTGCTATCTTTCCTATGTATTATGAAGCAGTGACTACTACTTCATTACCCTCAGGTGAAACCACTGATTTAGTAACATTTTTTGGTGGTACATTTAGAAATACTGAATTATATTCCTATGTTGCTTCATTATCCTTTTTGGTTGTTTCTATAATTTCACCTATTCTATCGGGAATTGCGGATTACGCTGACCGGAAAAAAAGCTTTTTGCAGTTTTTTTGCTATTTAGGTGCTTTGTCCTGTGCTACTCTCTTTTTCTTCGACCCCAATCGATTAGAGCTCAGTATGGTGCCTGTTTTTACTGCATCTATCGGTTTTTGGGGCAGTTTAGTCTTTTACAACGCCTATTTACCTGAAATCGCTCCACCTGCTAGACACGATGCTATTTCGGCCAAAGGCTATGCATTAGGATACATTGGGAGTTCTCTATTACTGATTGCTAATCTTGTTATGATCATGGTCTTTGATATAGAGGCCCGCTATGCCTTTTTAACCGTTGCCATTTGGTGGATTGGATTCAGTCAAGTAACCTATAGCAAGCTTCCTAATGCAGTTTATAAAGAAAAGCCCAAAGCGAATAAGCTTTTGAAAGGGTGGAAAGAATTACAAAAAGTATGGAAACAGGCTAAAGAGCTTAAACCATTGAAAAGGTACTTGTATGCTTTTTTTGTCTACAGCATGGGTGTGCAAACTGTTATGCTTATGGCTACGCTTTTTGCAGCCAAGGAAATAGATTGGGGAGCTGACGGTGCTGCCAAAACAGGTTTGATCGTTTCTGTATTGATCATCCAATTCATAGCCATTGGAGGAGCTTATTTGTTTTCATACCTATCTTCAAAGTGGGGTAATATAAAAGCTCTGATCTTGGCGAATAGCATTTGGATCTGTATTTGCGTGGCTGCGTATTTCATTCAGCAGCCGTATGAGTTTTATATAATTGCGGGAATTGTTGGTTTGGTAATGGGAGGTATTCAATCTCTTTCACGTTCTACATACTCTAAGTTGTTGCCTTCTAGCACTAAAGACCATGCTTCTTTTTTTAGTTTTTATGATGTTTTAGAAAAAATGGGAATCGTGATCGGGACTTTTTCTTATGGCTTTATTGAAGGGATAACCGGAAGTATGAGAAATTCCATTTTTGCCCTAATTGCTTTTTTTATAATTGGACTGATCTTGATAATTCGAGTACCGAACAAAAAAGTAATTCGGGCTGTCTCTTAGTTTCATCTTATTTTTGCATTCTAAAAAGTAGAAAGTGGCAGATAAAACAGTTTTTGATATAACCATAATTGGTGGAGGAATCGTTGGAGCGGCTAGTATGTATCAGCTCCAAAAAAAATACCCTAAGCTAAATTTGTTGCTCATTGAAAAAGAAGAGCATTTAGCGGCACACCAAACAGGGAATAATTCTGGCGTTATTCATTCGGGTTTGTATTATAAGCCAGGGTCTAAAAAAGCCATTAATTGCGTTAAGGGAAGAAAAGCCTTAGTGAAGTTTTCACAGGAATATGGGGTTGATCATGAGGTGTGTGGCAAGGTGGTAGTGGCAACAGATGAGTCTGAGTTACCCCATTTGGAAAAGATATTTAAAACCGGACTAGAGAATGAGATAGAAGGAATCGAGAAAATTACCGGTGATCAAGTAAGAGAAATTGAACCTGAGTGTGCCAGCATCGCGGGGATACGCGTGCCCGTAACCGGTATTATAGACTATCGAGGCGCTACAGAGAAGATGGCTGAATTAACATTGGCAATCAATCCTAAGAGTCAAATAAAGCTTGCTGAAGAAGTGTTAGGGGTTGACCAGAGTAGCGAGATTGGACTCGTTAAAACCAATAAAGCAAGTTACCAGAGTAAACACTTCGTTTTTTGCGGTGGATTGCAATCAGATCGTTTGGCTAAGAAAGATGGTGTAGAAACAGAAACCCAAATCGTTGGTTTTAGAGGAGACTATTATGAATTAGAAGACCATGCTTTACACAAGGTTAAACACTTGATCTATCCTACGCCTAATCCTGCTTTTCCCTTTTTAGGGGTGCATTTTACACGCATGGTAGATGGAAATGTAGAATGTGGCCCAAACGCAGTTTTTACATTTAAAAGAGAAGGCTACGGCAAAACTGACTTTGATCTTAAAGATACCACCGATGCTTTGACCTTTAGTGGGACTTGGAAACTTTTTGCCAAGCATTGGAGATTTGGTTTAGATGAGTATAAAAGAGCCTTTAGCAAACGCTTGTTCTTAAATCGTTTGAATCGTCTTATCCCTTCTTTAACCATGGAGGATATCAGACCCGGACGCTCAGGAGTTAGAGCCATGGCATTGGGGCCAGATGGTGAGATGATTGAGGATTTCGAAATTGAATACAGCGGCAATAGTATTCACGTGCTAAATGCACCGTCACCTGCTGCTACCGCTTGTTTGGCAATAGGAGAAGACATAACAGAAATAGCAGAAAAGCGATTTAATCTGAAAGCTTAATTTATTCTACTAATTGGAAATCTTGAGAGGTACCTTTCCAATCAAACATAAAAACCGCCATTGCTTCATCAAGGCGTTTTAAAAAGAGCGGATTAGGAGCATTCATTTTTCTAAAGTAATCTTCTTGATATTTACCAAGCTCATACTTAAAGAAAACAGCCTTCGACATAGCATAAAGATTATTATTGCTAGGATGATTAACCCGGCCCAAATAGCTTTGATAGTCTCTTAAGATACCTTCTAACTTATCAAATTCTACATCAAAGACAGCTGATAATTTAGTTAAGATCAGGTTAATCATGCGGTTATCTTGGTGAGCGCTTAAATGGCGAGGGATTTCTTTTAGGTTAGCTGCAATCACGATCAGTAAAAATTTGCTGTCGTTATTGCTATCCAATTCAGGACTTTCGATAAACTCTGGTGACTCATTGATCAAGCCAGCAATATCCGAGAAACCATCTTCTACTCCTTTCAAAGTGGCATTAACAAATATGTTTGCCAGCTTATCTTCTTTGAGTTTTTTCTTGCCGAAGATTTTTGTAAACATATTTAAAGGGCTTTTTTGAGGTTGATGTCTTCAAAATTAGAGCATTGTAAAGCCTGCCTTAAGTGAATGTAAAAATCCTTATCAACAAAGTTATTAACTATTTTGAGATTTTGTTAATAACCTCAATTTGCACAGCTGTTAAAGGTATCCTTGTCTTAAGATCCTTTTTTCAAGGAGTTTGACGCACACATATAGCCAAATGGTCAGACTAAGTTTATCACCTTTTTGATTTCTAACAGCTTATTGACAAGTAATTAACAGATGGAGTTTAATTGATTTTGTTTTACCTTTTCAAAAGATTACAACCATTTCTTTCGCTTGAAATAAAGCAACATTAATAGAGCAATAAGCACCATAAGTAATAAGGCTAATGGATAAGCCCATGGGTGACCTAACTCAGGCATGTGTTCAAAGTTCATACCGTAGATGCCTGCAATGAAGGTAAGTGGAATAAAGATAGTTGACATTATGGTGAGAACTTTCATGATCTCGTTCATTCGATTACTAGCTGTATTCATATACAAGTCCATGATTCCACTTAAAAGCTCTCGGTAGGTTTCCATGCTTTCAATTACCTGTATAGTGTGGTCGTATACATCAGTAAAAAAGCGCTCAGTTTCATGGTTGAGCAGCTTTGTCTCACTTTTCAAAATGCTGTTGATCGACTCTCTCAAAGGATAAATGGATCGTCGCAAATAGATCAATTCTTTCCTAACCGTTTGCAACTTATGAAGGGTTCCGGTATTAGGGCGTTCCATCACTTCGTCTTCCAGTAGTTCTATTTTCTCCGCAAGTCCGTCAAGAATAATAAAGTAATGATCTATAATGGTGTCGATAAACCGATAGAATAAATAGTCAGCTTTTTTCTCTCTTATTTTACCAAAGGATTTTTTAAGACGGTCTCTGATCAGGTCAAAATTGTCAATAGCGTTCTCTTGAAAACAAATGATAAAATCTTGACCAAGCACAAAGCTAATGTGTTCAAAATCTGTTTCATCTGCAGATTTTTTATGGAATACTTTAATGGTAAAAAAGAGGTAATCTCCAAAGTCTTCCGTCTTTGGCCTCTGGTCAACGTGCACCACATCTTCAAGCAACAAGGGATGCAGCTTAAAGTGCTGACCCACTTTCTCAATAAGTGCCACATTATGCAAGCCGCTAACATTGATCCAATTGACGCGCCCCTCATGGTAGTTGCCTTTTATTGTTTCAAAATCTTGGTCGGCCGCTACGGCTATTTCATCTTGATCGTAGCTATATAGTTCTACATGAACCTTCTCCTCGGTCTTTTTTCCAGTATAGATCAATGTCCCAGGTGCTTGACCAACAGTCTCATTAGCTTTCCCTTTTTCAGAGAATCGCCTGAAGCTAATTTTAGGTATAGGAGGTACTGGTACTTTAATCCTTTTTTTCATTCTTGTACACTATGGTGCGATAAGGGAAGGGTATTTCAATCCCTTCTTGGTCAAACTTTTCTTTAATGCTCTTGAAAAGTTCTGTTTTCATAATAAAGCCTGAAATCGGGTCTTCTGCCCAAGTATAGGCTCTCAGATTAACAGAAGAGTCGCCAAATCCAATCAGTCGAATAACAACCTTAGGCTCTCCTTTTTGAATCTGTTCCTGACTTCTATTGTCAATGAGATTTGGGTGTTTCTCTGCTTCTTCGGCCATGATCTTCATCGCATGGTCAATGTCACTATCATAGCTGATGCCCATTTCTAAAAAAGTGCAGGTTTTTTCTTCACTGATTGAGGCATTTAGTAAGGTGTCAGAGTTAATGCTTGAATTGGGAATAATGTAGCGTTCATTTTGGAAACTTTTTATTATCGTATGCCTTAGCGTAATATCTTCTACAATACCCCAATTGTTTGAAGCCACTTTTAAAACATCTCCAACCCTAAAAGGCTTAAAGATTACAATAAAAATACCGCCAACAATATTGGCAAAAGCCGCCTGAGAGGCAAATCCTATTATAGCCGCAAAAATTCCTGCACCGGCAAAAAGGGTTAGTCCAAGCTGTTTTAAAGCTGGAATAGTGTAAAAGATGAGGGTAATTCCGAGTAAAAAGAAGAAAAAACTAACCCCATTCCGCAGAAACAAGTAATTGGTTTGATTTCCTGTTCCTAGGTGGTTTGACTTTTCAAATTGTGCTTTTATAACTCCCCTAACTAAACGCGCTGCAACAATCATAGTGATGATGATGATCAAGGCATAGATTAGGTAGCGCGAAGGGCCGAAAAAGGCTTTGGTGCTTTCAAGCCACAGTGCAAGCTCTTTGCCTGAAATTGCTAGAGTGACTAGACTCATTAGTTGATGTCTTTTTTCTGGATTAGGCCTTCAGCAATGAACTCTTTTAAAACAATTTCGGTCATGTCGCTTTGAAAGGCAAATTCATATCGAATGTCTGAAACGTAAGCTTTTAGTCTCATTTTGATCAAGGACCTTCTTTCTTTTATTTCATTGATAAAGATCACCGCAATTGGTTTATTGAGGTAGATATACTGTGATACCTGAGCAGCTTCAATTGCCAGTTGTCTTGCTCGATTAGTATCTATATCAAGTGGTAGGTATATCTCAGCAACTACCTGGCAATTTGGCTCACCTGCATTTGCATTGGAAACTGCTGAATTGACCACTTCTGCATTTGGGATAGAAACTAAAGAATCATCTTTGGTGACTATTCTAGTAGACCGGAGACCAATTTCCTTTACTTCACCATAATGCTCGCCCACTTGAATTTTGTCACCCACCGTAAAAGGACGATCAAAAAGGATCATGATTCCACCAAAAATATTTTTAAGAACATCTTGAGCTGCAAAGCCTACTGCTATTCCAATAGAAGCTGTTACTGCAAAAACCGTTTCGATGGAGGGCTTAAAAATGCCTTGAATTACAATAAATGAAACGATTAACCAAGCAAAAATTCTAAAGACAGGAGCAATACTCTTTAAACTCATTCTATGCTTGACCGAACGCTCGGCAAAACGCTCCAGAATGATTACAATTAGTTTAATGATAAAATGAGCAACTACAAGTACTACAATCGCCCAAATGATTTTGCTCCATGATAGCAACTTCCTTAGCTGATCTTCTTCAATATTCTCTTTTGGTGTATTTTCCGGTTGTTTTTCTTCTTTTTCCGCGTGCTTTACTGTTTCCTTTTGTGAAGGCTTCAAACTGCTTTCATCATGGTCTTTTGCCGTATCCTCTTCTGCTGCAGTAAGCTGAGCCCTCTTCCTAGGTTTTGGTGAAAGTGTTTCTCCTGTAATCGGGCGTGTAATGGGTCTAACTTTTTCAATGAGCTCTTTACTTGCTTCTGTGGTGTCAACTTGAACACTGTCTTGTGTGACGATATTGCTATCCGTTGGCTGCACTGCTGTATCCTGTGCATGCAAAAGCGATAAGCAAAGCCACATAAACGAAAAAAGAATTGTAAAGCGCTTTTTCATTTTAGTGTAAAATGTTTTTTGTCGTTAATACGTCCACGGTTTGCCTGTAAAGTAAGCGATTAATGTAGTAACGACCTTTGTTATTCTTCAACACTCCATTATCTTCTAAAACCATTAAGGCCATTCTGCTAGATTCTATATTTTGATGAAAAAGCTGTGCATGTTCCTCAGCACTTAAACTATCATGAATCAGTAGGTTGTGCAGAGTAAATAAGTATTGCTCATCAAGATTTTTTAAGAATGAAAATTGCATGTTTTCAAGCTCTCCGATCACAATGGTATTTTCTTCTACTTTTTGGGTCGATCTAATCCAATAGAGTAGGGCCAGGCTAATGTTATTTCTAGCAAAAGCATTAAGCCGTTTGAAAAACTGTTCTTGCAGGTAGTTTTGCTTTTCTTGAGTGCTCATACGCTTCAGTTTTCGTTCATCGGCTTTACTTAAAGTGCTTGGTTCAAAACGAAGGTTGTAACCACTTACTCGATGTCTTTTTAGAACAAGCTCTACGATTTGATTTTCTTCCAATAAGCTTAAATTGATTGTATGCTTAAAGTAGCGTTGTATGTTGATAGTATTCTTAAGGTAGCGCCAAGTGTAAGTTGTGAACTCCAAGCACCAAAACACTTTCTTAGAAGTTTGGGACATAAGCTCGAAAAGCAAATTAAGTGCTTCAAAACCCTTGATCTTTTTGAGAAAAAAATGTTGAACATCCTCAAGTACGATCACCTCTAATTTGCTGTTTAGCATAATTTCGATCAATTCTTCTAAACTTCCAACTTTTGGTTTTTTAAGTAGATTGCTGAAGAAGGCCAAAAAATCTTCTTTGGAATGGTGAGCTTCAAAAAACTTATGTCTAACTACTTTTTTCTCGTCTTTATCGTCTAAAAAGAAGTTGAGTAAACTACTCGCTCCACTTCCTTTCTCACCTATGATACAGCAATTAGAGAATTGTCCATCTTGCCAATTTTGATAAGCTGCTTTGATCTGCCTTAATTCTTGTCTCCTTCCCTCAAAAAACATCTCTTCGCTAAGGGGTTCAATACGGTAAAGCCTGCGGTAAACATAAGGTAGCTTTTCAAGTGCTATCTCTGATTGGCTTAAAAAGTCGCTTAACTCTGCGCTTAGCTCTTCTTTTTCTTCCCTTAAACCTAATAGCTTTAGATATTGAGCTAGATTCTCATTTAGTTGAAAGAGTTTTGCTCTTAAAAAACGAAGGGCGGTTGGAGCTGCAGATCGAATGTTGTTGATGATGTTTTTTCGATAAGCCTCTGTGCTTTTTACTGCCTTTGCTTTGGCTAACTTAAGTCTAAGGTTGGTTATGTTTTCATTATCAGTAAGTTCTATTAGAGCAGAATTAAAAGCACTCAAATTCTTATTCAAATGTTCTATAATTCTGTCTTCAACTTCTGAAAAGCCATTCTCTACAGATGTCACTTTTTGTCTGCTTCTTTCTAATCCTTCAAGGGCAATCGTTTTACTATTTTCTGCTTGCTCTTGCACTGAATTAATGGCTGAATCTAGGTTGTAATCAACTATACCGCTTAACTCTTTTATAGTACCTTGAAGTGACTCAAGTTTAGTGATGACTTCAGATTTTAATTTTTTATTTTGATCAATGAATCGCTGGTAGGCATCTATGAGCACCAGCTCTTTGGGATTAAAATGACTGAGGTCACTTTTACTGATTGGAGCATTGTATTCGTTTTGAGCGTAAATGATCCGCTTAGGCTTCATTTTATTTAATTGCTGCTTGATTTTATTTTCAAGCCGATCTAATAGATAAGGGAGATTCTGGTTGTAAATTTCTTCTACTGTCTGGGGAATGATCTTACTGTCCAGCTCTCTTCGTAATTTATTTTTTTCAGTTAAAAGGCGCTTCTCAATAGCTTTCGCTCCCGCAGATTCTTCTTCTACTTTTAGAACAATTTGGTCAAATGCTTCTGTGATCCGGTCCATTTGACCTTTGATGGTCTTGTGGATTCGCATTTTCAAACTATTCTGCAACAAATAATATTGGAGTAATGAACTGTACTTAATGTGGAAAAACTCAATATCAAGCTGAAAATCATCAAGCTGTGCAAATAGGGTGTTCCTCCAGCCATTGAAAAGCCTTAAGTGTTGATTCTGATATACTTTTTGACCGCTCTGTATTTTGCTAAGGTTGAAATCTGACCTATTAAGCTCAAACGTATCTACCCGCTCAACAGCAAACTCAAATTGGTTTAAAAGTTCGTTTAAATTTTCATGAATCAATTTTTCCCATTGCTCGTATTTGCGATCAAGATTTTCAATATGTTCTTGTATTCTATTTCGCTCTGCAATAGTGTCAATGTGTGCTAGTAGTTCTTTGGCATCATTTCCTTCCTTTTCAATGAAAAGCCCAATTTCAACATTAATATCTCGATCAATACTCCACTTTAAATTAAGCGCATCGCACTTCAGCTGTTGCATTTCTTTGAAAAGGGGGAGGTGCTTGTCAATAAACTGATTGAGGAAGAAATGTTGCATAATTCTCCTCAATGGTATTTTCTGCTTCCACCTACTTATGGGTTTTTTCTCTTTTCGAAAGAGATTAGAAACCTTTTGTGGGAATCGACTTACTAAAAAAGCAGCTTGTTTAAAAGGTTTTACAAATGCAACCCAAGCAGCGTCACTGCTTAAAGGTTTGTATCGATCTACACTTTGTTCAATTACCACTTCTTGAGGCTGTTTCTCAAGAAAGAGCATGGCAGATTCGTAAAACAACTTAAACTCTTCTTCGAAATAGATCTCCCTTTTTTCTGGAAACTCATCCTCAAGGATTTGATAAAGGGTAGATTTTAACCAATCTGTTTCGTTAATAAACTTTGGGATCTCAGTTTCACTATTTAGCCGTTTAAGCTTTTGGTGGTAGGTTTTATAAACCTTTTCTGTTTTCCTCAGCAAGCTCTGCTGAAGCTCAATATCTTCCTTTAGCTTAGCCAAAAATGGTTTGGCAAAAACCTCATTAATTTCATGATGACTTATGCTAGGAAGCGAATTCATAGTGCGTTTTTGAACCTTAGAAAGATAAGGATATTTCTCGATAGCTTTAAGAAGTGGCCGATCAAGTATTTAGAATAGGTCTACACCTGTATAATTGTGGGGACTGATGGCCAAAAGTTCTTCCTTTACTGCATCGCTAACATCTAGAGTTTGAATAAAAGCTTGAATGCTTGCTTGGTTAATTTCCTCATTTTTACGGGTAAGCTCTTTCAAGGCTTCGTAAGGTTTTGAGAAGCCTTCTCTTCTTAAAATTGTTTGAATGGCTTCAGCAACCACTGCCCAATTTTGATCCAGGTCGGAAGATATCTTTTCCTTGTTGATCAATAACTTGCTCATTCCTTTTTGCAAAGATTTAATAGCAAGTAAACTATGGGCAATTGGCATTCCAACATTGCGTAGGACGGTAGAATCGGTTAGGTCTCTCTGAAGGCGACTGATGGGCAATTTTGCAGATAGATGTTCAAAAAGGGCATTTGCAATTCCCAAATTCCCCTCAGAATTCTCAAAATCTATTGGATTTACTTTATGAGGCATAGCGGAAGAGCCTACCTCTCCTTCCTTGATCTTCTGCTTGAAATAATCCATCGATATGTAGGTCCAAAGGTCTTTGTTCAGATCAAGTAAAATGGTATTGATGCGCTTCATAGCATCAAACAGTCGAGCTAGATTGTCATAGTGTTCGATCTGTGTTGTAGTTTGCGAACGGTATAATCCAAGTGTCTCGTTTACAAACTCATTGGCAAACTCTACCCAGTCTATATTAGGATAAGCAACATGGTGGGCGTTAAAGTTGCCTGTTGCTCCTCCAAATTTCGCTGAAAAGGGAGTGTCGATCAAGCTATTGTATTGTTCTTTAAGTCTTTCAGCATAAACCATTACTTCTTTGCCAAGCTTGGTTGGAGAAGCTGCTTGACCATGTGTTCTAGCCAGCATCGGTATGTCTTTCCATTCAATGGCAAAGGCGTTTAATTCAGAAATTACCTCGTTTAGCTCTATCAAATAAACATCTTCTATTGCATCTCTAAGGCTCAGAGGTACCGCCGTGTTGTTAATATCCTGAGAGGTCAAACCAAAATGGATATACTCCAATTTCTCAGCTAAGTTGCTATTGGATAATTTTTCTTTGATAAAATACTCAACCGCTTTAACATCATGGTTGGTTGTTTTTTCTATTTCCTTAACCCTCGCAGCATCTATTTCAGAAAAGTCAACATATAGCTTTCTAAGCTTCATGAAGTCACTTTCTGTAATCCCTTCAAGTTGGGGTAATGAAAGCTTGCAAAGAGCGATGTAATACTCCACCTCTACGCGAACACGGTATCTGATCAAGGCACTTTCTGAAAAGTACAAGCTCAAGTTGCTTACTTTATCATGGTATCTGCCATCGATAGGGGAGATGGCATTTAAGGCGTGTAAGTTGTCTAGTTTCATAGCTTGGTATTAAAAGTAAGGTTGATTTCTTCTTGTACAAAATTCATCAGTTCACCGACATAAGCTTCAGAGAAGTTGAATTCTATTCCGGCTGTTTGATAAATTTCTCCGATAGATTTAGTGTAGCCGACTTGCAAGGCTGCTTTGTATTGAGCGATAGTCTTTTTTGGGTCATTTCTATAGTTCCGCCAAAGTGCAATCGCTCCTAATTGCGCCATACCGTACTCAATGTAATAAAAAGGAACCTCATAGAGGTGTAATTGCTTTTGCCAAAGATTTTTTCTCTCTTCCTCAAGTCCTGACCAATCAACTACATTTGATCCGAAATCATCCATCAAATTGCACCAAAAAGCATAACGTTCTTCATGTGTATGATCAGGATTGGTGTATATCCAATGCTGAAACTTATCTATTGTAGCTACCCATGGTAAGGTGCTCAATACATCCAACAGCTGCTCTCTTTTTGCTCGATTCAGCTCATCTTCGTTGTCAAAGAAAACATCCCATTGATCCATGCTGATCAACTCCATGCTCATGGAGGCAAGCTCTGCTACTTCTGAAGGAGGACTTTTAAACTCAACTAACTCTAAAGGATGGGCAAGCACTGAATGTATAGCATGCCCGCCTTCGTGCAACATCGTGGTTACATCTCTCATAGAGCCAACTGCATTCATAAATATGAAGGGCAGTCCTGATTCATACAATGGATAGTTGAAACCACCGGGAGCTTTACCTTTCTTTGATTCAAGGTCTAAATGTTTCTTACGTTTCATTTCCCGAATACAATCTCCAAAGAAAGGATCGATTCGATCGAAGCATTTAATTGTTTTTTCAATTAGTTCATCTGCGGATTCAAAAGGTTCAAGGGGCTGTTTTTCATCTAAATCTACAGCGGTATCCCAAGGTCTTAGTTGGTCTAATTGAAGTAAGGCCTTTCTTTTTCTGTCAACAGTTTCAGCCAAGGGCACTACAGCTTGCTTTATGGATTTGTGAAAGACTTCGCAGTCTTCAACTGAATAATCAAAACGCTCGAGAGCTTTGAATTTGTAATCCCGGTAATTAGCGAATCCTGCGTTTTGTGAAACATCTTGTCTTAGCTTAATGAGTTTGTCAAAAAGCTCGTTCAAGGCGGTTTTGTCTTTCAGTCTTCTTTTCTGTATTAGGCGGTAAGATCTTTCTCTTTTATCTCGATTGGTTGACTTTAAAAATTTGGCCGCTTGTTGCAAGGTGTACTCTTTTCCATCAATTTCAACCGACATTTTTGCGGCTAAAGCACCAAACTTTTGAGCATCTTCTTCTAGTTGAGTAAAAAGTGGAATGTTTGCTTCACGATAGAGTGCTATCTGTGTTTCGCAAGATTTAAGTAAGTTTTGATATTCCGCAGCCTTTAGTTTATGACTATGTGGACAGCTGTGAAGTTTTCGGTTTAGTTCATCTTGGTAAGGGGCGAGTTTTGGATTTATTTCTTGTACGAAAAACTGGAATGCCTTTTGGAATTCCATGTTCTCGGTTTCAATATTCATCCTAATGTATCGCCAAGCAAATTCTTCTTCCAAAACTGCTGCTAACTCACTTCTATCTCTAAGCCATTGTTTAAGGTCTTCTAAACTTTTTAATTCACGCTTTACTAGTGCTTTGAAGTAAGGTTCAATTCCTTCCCATTTAATCTCAAGTTCGTTGCTAACAAATGATCGTTCGATCTTAGTTGTGTTGTTCATTCTTTATCCTGCTTCGCTTTAGGTTTTTTGGCTGCTTTTTTTCCTTTCGTGCCTTTTACAGTTTTCTCAGAGGATTTTTTTGCTTTTTTTGGACTGCTTTTCTTTTCTTCTTTTTTGGCTTTCCCTTCTTTCAAAAAACCTCCTTTCAAAAGTAGGTTGTACCACTGAAATACTTTCTTGATATCAGAAGTGTAGACTTTATCTTCATCAAAGTTGGGGAGTACTTCTCCAAAAGTGTTTTTTAGCAATTTGGCCTCAGTTTTATGAGATAAAGCCTCTTTCCCGCCATAGTGTTCAAACATTTTTTTGAAAACTTCTAAAAGTAGCACATCCTCTTCATAAGTATAAATGCTTATATCTTCTAGGGAACTTATTCGTTCTGTTCCCACTACTGGGAATTTTTTTCCGTCAATCAGCGATTCGACAATGATTCCGTTTCTGCTTTGGGTTACAATTTTTGCCAAGCCTGGCTTCCCTGAAATAGAGATTATACCTGATAAATCCATACAAATTAATTTGAATCGTAAAACTAAACATTCTCACTACAAAATCTTTCAAATCAGGAGCAACTATGCCTATATAATTCACGTCTAATAAAACTTATAATTGTTTACTTTAGTCAATTGCTAAAAAGTGTTTCATGATTAGATTTTTAAGAATAGTTAGCATTCTTGCTATCCTTTTTGTTTTGACCCCAATACAGTCCTTTGCTACCCACATTATGGGAGGGGAAATTACTTGGCAATGTCTTTCTGACGGTCGTTATGTTTTTCGGTTTTCTGTGTATAGGGATTGCAGTGGGGCAAATATTCCTCCTCGTGGACCGCTTGTGATCTTTAATTATCCTAATGTTGGACAGTCAACCACGCTTGCCACCCAAGCTCAATACAATGCAAATCCGACTGTGGATCGTGATATTTCACCAGAATGTAGACCTGGTGGTGTAACGTTTACTTGTGCCGGAGGTGATGATGAATCTGTATTTGAATATATAAGGGAATCTGACCCTGTTCGTCTCTTAGGAACCCCTCCCGCTCAGGGTTGGATCATTACTTATGATGACGTTGCACGAAATGATAATGAAAATCTTCAAGGTCAAGAAGGAATGACTTTGAGGGCCAAGATTTTTCCATTCTCGGGCTCTCTTGCAGATACATGTGTTGATAATTCACCAACTTTCAGAGAAGAGGCAACCTCCCTTTTATGTTTAGGTTCGGCATTTACTTACAACCATAATGCCTCTGATGTTGAGTTGGATTCGCTAGTTTACCGTTGGGCCAGACCACTTGACGATGTAAATCCTAATTTTCCTTACAATGAAGGAAGTAATCCCACTTTTATTAATTACGACCCCGGCTACGGCTCGGGATTGCCCGGTCAAAATAGTCCTTTTCCTGATCAAGGAGAAGATCCGAGAAATGTTGCTGCTCAGCTTGATTCTACAACAGGTGAGATATCTTTAACTTCCTTTACTTCAGGTAAATTTGTTTCGGTAGTTCAGGTTGATGCATACAAATGCGGTGAGAAGGTAGCCGAGATTTATCGAGAACTGCAATCCAATATTGCAGCTAATTGTGCTCTAAACGAGGACCCTGTTTTAAGACCACCCTTTAATAGTTTTACGAGTTATCGGGACACTGTAAGAGCTGGAGACCTTGTAACTTTTAACCTGCAGATCACAGATTTTCCTGGACCAAATAACCCCAATAGCGACTCGGTTTTTGTAACGGCAACTGGCTTTCAATTTGGGACAAATTTCACTAGTGCCAATTCAGGCTGTGCTAATCCCCCATGTGCTACTTTAACACGGCCTCTGCCTGATAGTGGACTTTTTGCTGCACCAAACAACACCTTTAGGTGGCAAACAGACTGTAATCATGTCGCCTTCACCGATGGTTGTGTTTCTTTAGAAAATACCTACAACTTTGTGATTCGTGCAACTGACGATGCTTGTCCAATTCCCGGGCAAACCATAGCCACCATATCGATCACCGTTTTGGCCGATTCTGTGATTCAGTCTCCGCTCATTAATTGTGTTGATGTATTGCCGAATGGAGATGTAGATCTAGATTGGAATACAACTCCTGACCCCAATAATTCCTTTACGGCATGGATGATTTATTCTGCTACTAATCAGAATGGGCCATATACCATCATTGATAGTGTGAAAACCTACAATCAAACTACCTATACCCACAGCGGGGCAGGTGCAGATAATCAAAGAAGATGGTATTACATAAGGAGTCGTTCAGGTTGTAAAGGGATTGTACAAAATGTTGCAAGAGATACCGTCTCAACCCTTTTTGTGCAACCAACCTTGGATCAAACATGTGTTGGCATTTCTTGGAACTCTTTATCCGATCCAAATAATCCGGCTGGTTCAGCTACGACTTATCGAATTTTTAGAGAATATCCGATAGGCACAGGAATGAATTTTTTGCAAAATGCTGCTGTAGAGTCTTTTTGTGATAATTTCTCTGCTTGCGAAGATTCTGTTGCTTATCGAATAGAGCTAATTAATACGGTCGAAGCATGCACCTCAAGATCCAATGTTATTGGCTTTAGGTTTGATCGCCAACCACAAACTAATTTTACTTTCCCGAGTACTACTTGTACAGGCCCTGTGAATTTTACAAACCTGACTACAGCCATTGGAGGAAATATTACCTACACTTGGGACTTCGGTGACGGCTCTCCTACTTCCAACCAAATAAATCCTTCCCATACTTTTACCGGCACCGGACCCTTTACTGTAAGCTTAACAGCAAGCACTGGACCCGGCTGTGATTCTACTTTTACGCAAGTTGTAAACCTTGGTCCTGATGTAGACGCCGGAGCGGATGTTTCCATTTGTCCTGGAGGAAATGTTACCCTCGGAGGGTTTCCTACCACGAGCGCAAGTAATCCAACTTACAGTTGGTCACCCGCTGCGGGATTGAGCAGTACAACAGTCTCTAATCCAACCGCTACACCAAACTCGACCACTACTTATACCTTAGTAGTTACCGACCAAAATAGCTGTACAAGCACCGACCAAGTTGTAGTTACCGTAAATCCTCTTCCATTTGCAGATGCAGGTAGCAATCAAGATATATGTGAAGGAGAAATCGCTACTTTAGGTGGTTCTCCAACTGGGCCAACTGGGGCAACTTATCAATGGGACAACGCCGGAACTTTAAATGATGCAACAAGCCCTAATCCTACTGCTAATCCAACCGTCACTACGATTTATAATGTTACTGTGACTTCAGGGGTTAATTGTTCTGCTACAGACCAAGTTACCATAACCGTTGATCCGTTACCGATAGCAAACGCGGGCACTGATCAAAATATCTGTCCCGGAAGCTCAGTAACACTAGGTACAGCAACTTTACCAGGACTTACTTATAATTGGAACAATAGTGCAAGTTTAACCAATGGAACAATTGCCCAGCCAACCGCCACTCCAACAGTAACCACAACATATACCTTAACTGTAACTGATGGGAACGGCTGTACTGCAACCGATCAGATCACCATTACGGTAGATCCTTTACCTGTAGTAGATGCAGGAGCAGATCAGGCTATTTGTATAGGTGGAAGTGCCACTTTAGGCGGAGCACCTACAGGTCCTGCAGGATCTACTTATGCATGGGACAATGCAGGAAGTTTGGATGATGCAACTTTAGCCAATCCAACCGCAACACCTGCAGTAACCACCACTTATACGGTAACAGTAACTGATGGCAATGGCTGTAGTAATACAGACCAAATCACCATTACAGTAAACCCACTTCCCACAGTTGATGCAGGAGTAGATCAGACCATTTGTGAAGGAGAGAATGCCACTTTAGGCGGAGCACCTACAGGTCCTGCAGGCGCAACTTATGCTTGGGACAATGCAGGGAGCTTAGATGATGCAACTTCAGCCAATCCAACCGCAACACCAACGGTCACCACCACTTATACAGTAACAGTAAGCAATGGCAGTGGCTGTAGTGATACAGACCAAATCACCATTACAGTAGACCCTTTACCCAATGTAGATGCAGGAGCAGACCAATCGATCTGTTCAGGAGGTAGTGTAAGCCTAGGAGGCGCTCCAACGTCGACTACAGTAGGCGCAACTTATGCTTGGGATAATGCGGCGAGTTTAGACGATGCAACTATAGCTAATCCAACCGCAACACCAACCGCAACCACCACTTATACGGTAACAGTAAGCCATCCAAATGGGTGTACTGCAACCGATCAGATCACCATCTCAGTAGGGTCCTTGCCTGATGTGGATGCAGGAGCCGATCAGACTATCTGTTCGGGAGAGAGCGCGACATTAGGTGGCAGCCCAACTTCAACTACAGCAGGAGTGAGCTACAACTGGGATAATGCGGCGAGTTTAGATGATGCGACCTTAGCAAACCCAACCGCAACACCAACGGTCACGACCACTTATACGGTAACGGTAAGTGATGGCAGTGGTTGTATTGATACCGATCAGATCACCATTACAGTAGATCCTTTACCCAATGTAGATGCAGGAGCAGACCAGTCGATCTGTTTAGGAGGTAGTGTAAGCCTAGGAGGCGCTCCAACATCGACTACAGCAGGCGCAACTTATGCCTGGGACAATGCAGCAAGTTTAGATGATGCAACTTCAGCCAATCCAACTGCTACCCCAACAGTAACGACTACTTATACAGTAACGGTAAGTCATCCAAACGGTTGTACTGCATCCGATCAGATCACCATTACGGTAGATCCTTTACCTGTAGTAGATGCAGGAGCAGATCAGGCTATTTGTATAGGTGGA
>CAJXMH010000013.1 GCA_913056345.1 uncultured Flavobacteriales bacterium
TGGGGTATATTATAACCTCTTCTGAGTTAAATGTTTCGTCCAAAACAGATAGAGTTAATATCCTGAGTTCTTGCGAGACGGGTTCAGCTGCTTTATAATTAGCATTACCATCCTGACTTGCCGTAATTAGTACAGTTCCTTCAGTAGTAAAAGTAAGCTTATCTTCAAGTACTGTTGCAATAGATTCGTTTGAACTCGTATATGAAACTGATAAACCTGATGATGCATGTGCTGTTAAAACTAGTGTTTTACCTACAGTATTTTCAACATCTAATTGATGAAATGTAATGACTTGTGGTGCTTTGGTGATCTCAAAAGTATTAGAAGTAAAATCGATGGTATAGTTTTCATTTTCCAGATTGTTTAAGATGGCGTAAGTCCCCACATCCTCACCATCCTCTCTGGAAATCCCTCCCGTTAAAGCGTCGGTACCGATTAAACTATTAGATAGTATATATAATAGTTCAGGATCTTCTTCTCCATACACTTTTGAGTCAGTATAGAGTGTTGCTCTAATCGGTTTAGGTGTAATCGTAAATTCTGAAGAACTTAAAGTTATATTATAATTCTCGTTATTAGAAGAACTTGTTAATGTGTAAGTACCAGCATCCTCACCAGCTTCTCTAGAAAGATTTATTGTAAGTATATCTGTTGCTAAAGGAAATTCAGACCATTCGTAAGAAAATGTTGGATCTTCATCTCCATACACTTTGCTACTTGGAAATACGGTAGCCGTTATTAGTTTTGGTGTAATCGTAAATTCTGAGGAAGTTAATGTGATGCTATAATTTTTGTTTTCTAAGGTACTTGTTAATGTATAAGTGCCCACATCTTCACCTGGTGTTCTACTAATTGCACCAGTTAGGGTCTCATTTCCTATTAATTCATCTGACAAGGTATAGCTAAATTCAGGGTCGGGTTCACCATACATTTTTGTATTTGTTACAGTTACTGCTAATGGTTTTGGAGTAATCGTAAATTCTGAGGAAGTTAATGTGATGTTATAATTTGGGTTTTCTAAGGTACTTGTTAACGTGTAAATACCAACATCTTCACCAAGTGCTCTACTCACTGTACCAGTAAGACGGTCATTTCCTATTAATTCGCTTGAAAGGGTATAGCTAAATTCAGGATCAGCTTCACCATACACTTTTGTATTTGGAACAGATGCTGAAATCTGTTTTTTTGTGATTGTAAATTCTGATGCTAGAAAATCAACATCATAATTAGCATTAGAAAAACTACCACTAATACGATATGTCCCTACATTTTCTCCAGTTTCTCTTGATAAACTGCCTTGTAAAACCTGGTTGTTTAGTAGGGGCTCAGAAAGTGAATAGGTTAATTCAGGGTCTTCTTCTCCATATGTTTTAGTAATAGCATCTGCGAAAATAAAAATAGTTCTTGGTGTAATCGTTAAGTTTTTTGAAACAAAATCAATGTCATAATTTGGGTTTTGCAATGTGCTTTCTATTGCATAACTACCTACTTCTTCTCCGAAAACTCTAGTTAAAGACCCTTCTAATTCGTCTTCATTTAACAACTCTTCTGATAATGAATAACTAAACACGGGATCTTCTTCTCCGTATATTTTTGAACTTTCATCAGCTGTTAAGGTAATAGGCCTTGGTAAAATTATAAAATCTTCAATTACAGTAGTAATCTCGAAGTTTTTACTTTCTAGAGAAGAGGTTATTATATAGGTACCTACATCTTCTCCAGCTTCTCTTGTTAAGGTTCCTTTGATGTCATCTAGATCTATCCAATCATAACCTGATGGCAATTGGTAGGTGATTTCTGGATCTTCTTCTCCATAAATTTTAGTGACTTGAGGTACTTTTATACTAATATTCTTTTTCGTGATGATAAAGTCTGAGTTTTCAAAATTTATAGTGTAATTAGGACTACTTAATGAAGATTTAATTTCATAAGAGCCTACCTGTTCTCCAGAAGTTCTATACAATTCGCCATCCAAAAGGTCATTATTTAATAGGTTATTTACCTTATATGTTAATTCTGGATCTTCTTCGCCAAATAGTTTACTACTACTGTTTGCAATTACATCAATATCTCTTTTAGTAATGGTAATCGTACTTGTTTTTTCTAGCTGATAATACCCGTTAGCTTCTGTAAAAATTACTTTTACCAAGACTTCTCCAGCTCTATTTGTAGATAAAACCGAATTGTTAGTACCAGCTAAGCTCGCTAAACCGGTTCCGCCCTTTTCAATAAAGAATTCAAAATCACCACTTACATCAAGGATAGATGCTTCTAGATTTAATGTTTCACCAAAGGTAACCGATGTATCTTGAAAGTTAATTTCTGGAATGGCTTCTAACTGATACAGTTTCCAAAAAGGATGCTCTTCATACACTGCTAACTGTGCTGCAGGGACTAGAACCTTAATGTTTTCTTGCTTGTTTCCAAATGTTGCACTTAAGCCCCCATCTTCTTCAATAAAAGGAGGCTCTGGAGTGTCAACAATAATGTATTCAAATTCATCTTGGGTTTGATTAAAAGCTTCTCTTCCAAGCATCATGAGTTCATTTGAAACCATTATGTGCTTAAATTTATTTCCAGCAAACGCCATTTGGCCAATTTGCATCATAAATTTGGGTAGTGCTAGTTCTGTCAATTCATTTCCTGCAAATGCCTCATCTCCAATTGAAACAAGTTGATTTGGTAATGACACTTTGGAAAGTAAATTATTTTTAAACGATGCTGGCTGAATATAATTTAGCGCATCAGGCAAATCAATTTCAGTTAATTTATTACCTGCAAATGCTTCAGATTCAATATTTTCTAGTTGCTCTGGGAAACGAACAGCAGCAATATTATTATTTTCAAAAGCACCAGCCCCAACCTTACGAATATTGTCAGTTAGAATAACTTCTTCTAAATTAGAGTTTCTAAAGGCGTAGCTTTGTATTTCTTCTAAACTAGCTGGAAACACAATTGAATTTATGCCAGTTTCTTGAAATGCACTTTCTCCTATAAATCTTAATTGATTAGGTAGATTTACTTTTGTTATTGTCTGCATATTAACAAAAACACCATCGCCAATTCCAGTTACTGTGTAGGTAATCGTAGAATTTTCTACAGTATTTGGAATAGTAATTTCTGTTATTTCAGGATAAGGAAAATTAGCTCCAGTAAGCTTCACAGTATATGGAGAGGTAACCGAAGTAATTTCAAAAACGAAACCATCTATTTCAAAAATATTTTCTGGTATAATAGAGAAGGTTCCAGGCTCAAAAGTAATATCATATTCATCATTAGCTAAAGTTGAGGTGATTTGATAATCACCAAGATCTTCACCTGAAGCCCTTGTTAAACTACCTGTTAATTCATCATTTCCTACCAAAGGTGGAGAAACAGAATAGGTTAATTCTGGTTCTTCTTGACCATACTTCTTTACAATATTATCTGCTTTAATGGTTATTGCTCTGTTTGCTATAGTATATTTTCCACTTTTAAACGTGATGTCATAATTAGGGTTGGCCAAAGTAGAGGTTATAAGATACTCACCTACTTCTTTACCTGTTGCTCTGCTTATTTCTCCTGTAAACTCATCTCCACTACTTATAGCTGGCTCTGTAGTAAACGTTAACTCAACATCTGTATCACCATAAAAAATAGTTTTATCCTCTGCAGTAATTGTAATCGGTTTTTTGGTAATCTCATAATTAGCTCCTACATATGTTATAGAGTATCCAGGATGAGCTAATGTTGAAGTTATAGGATAGGTGCCAACAGTTTCTCTTGTTTCTCTTACAAGCTGCCCTACTAAATTATCTGTACCCACTAAATTTTCACTTAAGGTATAAGTTAGTGGCTCAGAGTCTTCTCCATACACCACTGTTTTACTATCTGCAGTTATGGTAATTGGTTTTTTCGTAATTGTTAAATCTGCAGGGATATAAGTTATGTCGTAGAGTGGATGTGATACATTTGAGCGTATTTCATAACTACCTGGAGCATTGCCAGCTTCTCTAGTCAGCCCCCCTTGTAAACTAACACCTGTCATAAGTGCCGTGGATAAGGTGTAGGTGAGTACTGGGTCTTGTTCTCCATATACCTTTGTTTTAGCATCTGCTGTTAGGCTTATGCTTTTTTTTGTGATTACATAGTTGGCTTGATTAAATGTAATGTCATAATTTGGATGGGTTAAGGTAGAACTTATTTTATAGGTTCCAGGGAGATTTCCTGTTTCTCTAGATAAGCTACCTGTTAGCACATCATCACCTACTAAATTTTCACTTAAACTATAGGTAAGAGGCTTTTCTGCAGCATCATATATTTGTGTTATTGGGTTTGCAGTAATGGTAAGAGGTTTCTTCTTTATAGTATATATGCCTTTTTCCCATGACACATCATAGTTTGGGTTGTTCCCTTCAATATGTATAAGATATCGATCAGGAGCTATGCTCGAAGACCCTCTATACATAAATACATCTAAAGATGCGTTCTCATTTAGACTGGGAGATACTTCATAAGTAAGAGCTTGTAACGCTTCCCCATAAATATGTTCTTTATCTACTGCCTTTACTGTTATTGGTTTTTTAGTAATAGTTAATTCGGCTGGGGTAAAGTTGATATTGAAGTTGTTGCTAGTTAAAGAAGAACTTATAGAATACACCCCAACATTTTCCCCAGCTTCTCGGGTTAATGTTCCATTTATACTAGTTAAGTTTATTCCTGTTGGTGAGACTGTGTAAGTAAATTCTGGATCTTCATCCCCATAGTGTTTTGATAATGTATCTGCGGTAATCGAAATTTCTTTTTTCTGTATGCTAAACATTGCACCTATGTAGGTAATATCATAATTTGGATGTGCTAGAGTAGAGGTAATGGCGTATTCACCTACATCTTCGCCAGCTGCTCTTGTAAGGGCTCCTGATAATTGATTGTTGCCATTTAAAAAGAAGGTGGTATTCAATGCACTGGTATTGGTTACTTCACCATCTATTTTAAGAGGTAAAGACGCATCTGTATCTCCATAAAATTTTGATGTAGCTAGGGCTTCTATGGTTATTGCCTTTTTTAAGATGGTAGCTGTTATGGTGTCTTTTACTTCTAAATACCGCTCACTTTCTAGAGAAGTTACCTCTAGCAACACAGTACCTACTTCTGTAGGTGTAAAGGTGTGATTATCTGATGACAAAACAGCTTTTCCAGAGCCTCCTTCAATAACTTTGTAAGATAAAGAGGTGCTAAAGCTTGAGTTGGTAGGCAAACTTTCTTCTTCTCCATAGGAAGTACTAAAATCTTCCATGGTTAAGTTAGGAGTTGCTTGTGGGGTATATTCCTCCCATATAGAATCTTCCCAATAGGCATTTACACTAGAAAATGGTACAAGTACTTGTTCTAGTTTAGATGGGAGATAAAAATAGTTGCTTAACGAAGGTGGAACTGTTCCATTTAGTAATACACGTTCCAACGGGTTATTGGCAAAAGCCCAGGGTCCAATTGAGGATACAGCAGATGGAATAGTGACCTCCTGCAGCTTATTCTTGTTAAAAGCCCAATTTCCAATAACTGTTAACGAATTAGGTAGTGCTATAGCCGTAAAATTATTAAATGCAAATGCATGTGCACTAATATGTGTTAGCGAATTAGGGAGTGAAATTGTAGTTAAGTTATTGTATTTAAATGCCGAGGATCCAATTTTAGTTATGGAGTCAGGAAGACTAATACTGGACAGGTCACTACCAAAGAATGCTGCACTACCTATCCCTGTTACGGTATATGCTAATCCAACATCTTCTACACTACTTGGAATAGATACTTCCCTAGAACTTCCAGTATAAGCTATAACCTCAACGGTTGGTGTTGGACCTGTTGCAGTAACCACATACACAAGGCCTTCTTTTTCAAACTCTGTTCTGTTAAGAATTGTGTAAATTGCTGTAGCTCCAGTAGCTAAATAATCTCCTTTTGCAGCAATATTAGCCTTTATATGTACTGTTCCTAAACTTGTTGGGTTTAGTATTTGGTTGCGTTCTCCTGTAAGGGTAGCTGTTGCTGTCCCACCAGGTACAATGCTGTAGGTGATTTCTCCATTAGATTCCGAACTAGCATTGAGCTCTATAGTTTCTGAAAAAGTTTTAGAAACATCATTAAAATTAAGGTTGGGTACACTTTTAGGAAAATAATCTTTCCAGAAATCTTCATTTTTATAGGATTGAAGGCTTTCTTGGGAGACTTCAACTAAAAGGTCTGTATTTATATCAAAAGGAAGATCGAATAAATTTGGTGGTGTTAAAGGTTCTACGAAAACTCTCGTGATTGGATTTTGATGAAAAGCTCCTTTCCAAATTCCTGAAATTTGATTAGGAATACGAACCTCTTCGATGAGGTTATTTTTGAAAACATAAGCATAAAGAACACTTATTGAAGAAGGTATATCAACCTGTGTAATTTTATTATTAGCAAATGCCCACTTTCTTATTAGCCTTACTGAATTTGGAAATACGACCTCTTCAAGATGATTATTCATAAAGGCATTTTGTCCTATTTCTTTAATTGTGTTAGGCATATTAACTTTGGTTATGCTCTTGTCATAAAAAGCACTATTGCCTATACTGTAAACTGTGTAGTTATTACCTAAATCTGTTACCGTCTCAGGGATAGTAATTTCTTTATCTTCTCCTGAATATCCTTCCAAAATAACTTCATCTGAAAGGGTTTGAACACGAGTGGTTTGATTGTAATCAGTTATAATTTTATAGGTAAACCCATCTTTAGTAAAATTAATTCTTGGAGTAATCGTTAATTTTTGAGTAAGCTCTCTGCTTAAATAATCCCCATCCGCTTCTACCATAACTTTAATGACAACGTCACCCAAAGATTCTGGATTTAAAACTTCATTGTTTTCACCCGATAGCGATGCTTCAGCAGTGGTGCCTTCTGAAACAATGGCATACGTAATTTTACCTTTAGAATCGGTTGTTGCATTTAATGGAATATGTTCTGAAAATGCTATATTCTTACTTGAGAAAGAAACTCCTGGAATTATTTTTGGTAAATAAGGGGCCCAAGGACTATTCTTATATAGTTCTAAACCTCTTGACGGAACCTGTAATTTGAAATTTGCACTACTACTAAAGGTGTTGGAAGCAAATTCAGGAGGGTTTACATGTTCAAGAATCACTTGGCTTAGTGGTGTATTTTGAAACGCATTTTCCCGTATTTTGAACACATAATTAGGAATTGATATTTTTTCTATTTGTTTGTTTTTAAACGCGTTGTCATCAATACTCACAACATAATATGAAATACCTAAATCTGTTACTTGTTTTGGAATAACTAGGTCTGTATCAGTACCGGTATAATCGAAAACGTCAACAACATTATCTAGGGATCCGGACCATTTCTCTGATATTTTGTAGTGTACGCCTGCTTTTACAAATTCATTTCTACGTGTTAAGGTAATGACACTAGTCTTTTCTGCTTCTACATAATCTCCACTAGCTGCAACCTTTGCTTTAACATGCAAGCTACCTAAGTTTGTTGGCTGTAATACTTGGTTGTTTGTGCCAGAAAGACTTGCGGTTGTTGTACCCCCTTGCACTATCTCATAGGTAAAAGAACCTCCAGAATTGGATGTGGCATTTAAAGGAATCATTTCTGAAAATACAATACTAGTATCTTCAAAATTAATAGTAGGCCTTCCTTTTAGAATATATTGATCCCATTCCGCATTATTTTTATATGCCGATAAGCTCCCTTCAGGGACTACAACAACTAAATTAGTTAGGTAAGAACTACCAAGTGATGAAGATGTTATCGTAGGTGGGACTGTAGCGTGTGTTATGATTTTTTCTACACTATTGGCTGGAAATACCCGAGAATCCATTCTCTTCAAGGATTTTGGCAACGTTACTTTAGTCAATTCATTATTTCCTAAAAACACATACTTTTCTATATCAGTTATATTTTCGGGTATTACTACCTCTGTAAATTTATTACTAGAAAAGGTTGCTTCCTCTAAACTTGTAAGTGCTTCAGGTAATATAATACTTGTTAAACTGTTTGTTGCAAAGGCGTTGTTTCCAATTGTAGTTACTGAATTTGGAAGTGCTATCGTTGTTAATTTATTACCTTCAAATGCAAAAGGTCCAATACTCAGTAAAGATTCGGGTAAGATAACTTTGGTCAATTCATTTCTACCAAAAGCATCTTCACCAATAGTAGAAACAGGAGCAGAAATAACTACTTCTTTTAAACCTTTCTCAAAAAACGCTTTTTTTTCAACGGCTGTTACAGCAAAATCACCCCCTAAATTGGATATATGTCCAGGGATAGTTATTTCTTTTTCATTAGCCGTATAGCCTGAAACTGATAATTCGTAAGGTGAATTATCGGTTACTTTATACATAAAATCATTCTGCATAAACTCCGAACCAACTTGAGGTACTATCTGCAGGGTGATTGTTTTGCTATGAGTGACATAATCTCCTTTCTCTAAAACAGTTGCCTTAACTTTTACTGTACCAAAAGACGATGCTTCAAGTATTACATTTTCATTTCCATATAAACTGGCTGTTGCTGTCCCACCTTCCTCAATAGAGTAGACTATTTTACCGCCAGAATTAGACGTAGCATTTAGAGAAATGGGCTCATTTATTGTAAACTCTTCGTTTTGAAGATTGAAGGTAATGCTTGGTTTTATTTTAGGCTTTAGGTGTTTCCATGTGGCATGTTCTTTATAAGCGTCTATACTTTGTTGAGGAACTATAAGTGAAAAAGGAGGGTTGTTTTCAAAAGCTGTTGCATGTAGAGCAGGAGGTACAGTTGACTCTACTGTAACTTCAGTGAGGTTATTTCCATAAAAAGCCTCATATCCAATTTTCTTTATTGTGTTTGGAATGACAACTGTTCTAATTCCTTTCTCCCTAAAACTCTTATCCATAATTTCACCAACAGGAACATCAAATATATTAGGTAACAAATAATCAGGTGAGGTTAAAAAATCTGGAATGACTATATCTTTAGGGCCTTTGTCCCAATAGTCACGTATGCGATATTTTGTATTTGAACTGTTCGCATTATCTCGGCTATTACTAAAGATTGCGACGGCAAAAGAGAAAAAATCTCTATTAGTTTGAGCATTTAACTGACTAACCGACATAAATAAGAAAAGAATAAAGCAAAATTTAGGAAACCTCATTACAACTAATTTATAATTTAGAGGTTAAATGTATCCTAGACGAGGATAAAAACAGAAGACCACCCCGCTAAATGTGTGTCAAAAAGTTTTTTTGACACAAGTCATATCAGTTTTATTAAAAATTCACCCTTAACAAATCCATGAAAGCAATTAATTTATAATTCACGTCAAAAGATAAGATTTATATCGTGATCTTGTTTGCATCGTTCTTTTTTGGTGCTCCAGTCTTTTTCTAATACAAAAAGATCTAATGAAATGCGTGCTCTTACACCGCTTTGTGAAGCGTGAAGTAGAATAGGTGACTTTCCGTCCTTTTTACGGACGTACTTCCGAATGGCGAAATGAGTTGTAATTGCCACAAGAATTTTTTTTGTGTCATGTTGTGTGGCATTTTTCAGTTTAAATAACGAAACTGCTGTAGAAATCATAAAAAAAGGGTTCAGTTAAACATCTGTTTATCAGAACCCTAGCCTTTAAAATCAACCGTTGCGATGGTTTTCAGTGATCGCGACAGGATTCGAACCTGTGACCGTCTGCTTAGAAGGCAGATGCTCTATCCAGCTGAGCTACGCGACCTTATGTTGTGTAGCGAAGCTGCCTGTCCGTCCGCAGTGAAACGGAGGCGGAAGCTACGCGACCTTATGTTGTGAAGCGAAGCTGCCTGTCCGTCCGCAGTGAAACGGAGGCGGAAGCTACGCGACCTTATGTTGTGAAGCGAAGCTGCCTATCCGTCCGCAGTGAAACGGAGGCGGAAGCTACGCGACCAATCATATTTAAAAACAAAGCCACGCTTTGGGCGTGGCTTTGCGGTCCGGACGAGACTCGAACTCGCGACCCCCTGCGTGACAGGCAGGTATTCTAACCAACTGAACTACCGGACCAATATTTTTGAGATCGTTCTGCTATTTTGCAGGACGGCAAATGTAAAATAATTTTTCAATTTGTTTTTACTTTTTCAAAGAAAAATATTGCCAAATAGACGATGCTATTTAAAATCTAATTCGGCTTTTTAAGCCTTTAAAAATAAAAAACTGATTATTCGGCTTTTGCATCCTTATTAAACCTACTTTAGCACTTTAATTATTTTATTTTATTTTTTATGAATACAGGAACTGTAAAGTTTTTTAATGACACCAAAGGTTTTGGTTTTATTAAAGAGGAAGGCTCAGAAGAAGAACATTTTGTACACGTAACCGGATTGATCGATGAGGTTAAAGAAGGCGACGCTGTCGAATATGAGCTTAAACAAGGAAAGAAAGGTATGAACGCTGTAAACGTGAAAATCGTTTAACAAGCATCATCATAAATTTTGAGTACGTCCCCCGATTTGATCGGGGGACTTTTTTTTGTCCTAAACTTGATCTACCATGACTTTATAGGTCGGATCTTCCATCACATTCACATCAATAATTCGCTCTGCATTCTTCAATAATTTCTGACAATCAGGACTTAGATGTTTCAAATGCACCTTCTTACCGACCTTTTGATAGCGTTCAGTAATTTTATTTAAGGCCTCAATGGCAGACATGTCAACCACTCTGCTTTCTTCAAAGTCGATCACGATCTCATCCGGATCATTTAAGACATCAAACTTATCGTTGAACACAGTGGTTGAACCAAAAAAGAGTGGTCCATAGATTTCATAATGCTTCACCCCATTTTTATCAATATGCTTTCTTGCTCGAATTCGTTTGGCATTGTCCCATGCAAAAACCAGGGCGGATATAATGACTCCGATCAGTACTGCTAATGCAAGGTTGTGCAGCACTGCAGTGATCAAGGTTACGGTAACCATCACTAGAATGTCAGACTTCGGCATACGGTTAAAGGTCCTCAAGCTTGCCCATTCAAAGGTGCCGATTGAAACCATGATCATTAATCCTGTAAGAGCTGCAATGGGCAGTTTTTCGATAATGGATGAGCCAAACATGATGAAAACAAGTAACATCACGGAGGCTACAATGCCCGATAGTCTTGCTCGAGCGCCTGAGGAGATGTTGATCAAGCTCTGTCCGATCATGGCGCAGCCACCCATTCCTGAAAAGAATCCTGAAAGTACGTTTGCCAAACCTTGCGCCACTGCCTCTTTGTTGCCTCTTCCTCGAGTTTCTGTAATCTCATCTACAATGTTTAAGGTTAACAGACTTTCGATTAAACCAACACCTGCTACAATTGCTGAGTAGGGGAAAATGATAACCAAAGTTTCGAGCTTTAAGGGAATGGATGGGATGTGAAAAGGAGGGAACCCACCTTTAATGGAGGCAATGTCTCCAACTGATTTGGTGTCAATATCAAAGGCCACTACAATCCCAAAAATCACCAATATCGAAACGAGCGAAGCAGGGAGTGCTTTACTTATTTTGGGCAAACCCCAAATAATCAGCATGGTTAAGACCACAAGTCCTAACAAAACATAAAGGGAACCTCCTGTTAACCAACTTCCATCCGCAGTTTTAAACGCACTTAGCTGCGACATAAAAATTACCACTGCTAGCCCATTAACAAAGCCAAAAATAACTGGTTGTGGTACTAAGCGCATCAGCTTACCGAGCTTAAGAAAACCAGCTGACATTTGAAGGATTCCGGCTAGAATCACTGCAGCAAAAACGTACTCAACACCATGGTCCTTTGCCAAACTAACAATTACAACTGCTACGGCACCAGTTGCTCCTGAGATCATTCCTGGTCTACCCCCTAAAACTGATGTAACCAATCCCATTACAAAAGCCGCATATAAACCAGTAAGAGGGGAGAGGCCTGCAATTAAAGCAAAAGCGACTGCTTCAGGAACCAATGCCATGGCAACGGTAAGACCTGAGAGGACTTCGTTTTTATAATTTACTTTTTGGGAGAGATCAAAGAGATTTAAATACTTGCGCATGCCGAATTTTTGAGGGCGCAAAAGTAAGTAGATTATATGGCTTCAATAGATTGAATGCCTTACAATCTATGGAAAGAGAATAAAAGCGATTTGTATCGAATTCAGTAATGCATAAAAAAAGCCAATCACAATGATTGGCTTTAATTTTTTATGAAGCTAGACTTTATTTTATTTGGTCTACTATAGCTTTAAATGCAGTTGCATCATTCATGGCTAGATCTGCTAAAACTTTTCTATTTAGCTCGATACCTTTCTTATTGAGCAAGCCCATAAATTGAGAATAAGACATTCCATGTTCTCGAGTGGCTGCATTGATTCTTTGGATCCAAAGGGCTCTAAAGTTTCTTTTCTTTTGCTTACGGCCTACGTATGCAAACTGTTGACTTCTTTCTACAGCGTTTTTGGCTACGGTATGAACATTTTTTCTTCTACCGAAATAACCTTTCGCTTGTTTTAATACTTTTTTTCTTCTTGCTTTTGCAGCAACTGAATTTACTGATCTTGGCATTTTTTTTCGTTTTTTGGAAAGCCGCGGTGAGATTCACGCTTTAATGGGCGACAGTCCGGGTTTTTTTGATTGAATTGATTTACGATAACCTGGCTTGGTCTTACTTCATGCAAAGTTGCAACTTAATATTGTACTCATCTGCTTTGTGTACTAAAGTAGATTGAGTCAAGTTGCGTTTTCTCTTTGTCTCTTTCTTGGTCAAAATGTGACTTTTGAAAGCATGCTTCCGCTTGATCTTACCAGATCCAGTGAGTTTGAATCGCTTCTTAGCACTGGAAATAGATTTCATTTTAGGCATCTTGCTAAATTATTGGGTTATTAAATAGATTGATTTTACTTCTTCTTTTTAGGGGCAATCATCATAATCATGCGTTTCCCTTCCATTTTAGGCATAGACTCCACTGTTGCAACTTCTTCTAAAGCCTGTGCTAGCTTTAATAAAAGGATTTGACCTTTATCTTTGAACAGTATAGATCTTCCTTTAAAGAATACATACGCTTTTACTTTTGAGCCTTCCTCTATAAACTTTTCTGCATGTTTCAGCTTAAAGTCAAAGTCATGATCATCAGTATTGGGTCCAAAACGAATTTCCTTAACAACAACTTTGGTTGTCTTGGCCTTCATTTCTTTCTTTTTCTTCTTCTGCTCGTATAAAAATTTCTTATAATCAATGATTTTACAAACAGGCGGATCTGCCTTTGGCGAAATTTCAACTAAATCAAGATTAGCTTCATTTGCCAATTCAAGGGCTTTTTCAATTGGATAAACTCCTTGTTCTACATCTTCACCAACAACGCGTACTTCATGAGCATCAATTTTGCTGTTGATCTTATGCGGATCTTCGGTTCTTCTCCTAAAATTGCGTGTATTTCTTCCTCTAGCTATTTCTTGGTCCTCCCTAAATGGTTTTTATTAAATTATTAACTTCTTCTTGTATCAAACTTATGAATTCACTGATCTTCATGGTACCTTGATCACCTTCTCCGTGTTTTCTAACTGAAACCGTACCATTCTCAATCTCTTTTTCGCCAATGATCAACATGTATGGAACCTTAGATACTTCTGCATCTCGTATCTTTTTTCCTACCTTTTCATTTCGCTCATCAACGAATCCGCGAATATCGGAATTATTTAAAACATTTAAAACCTCTTTACACTTTTCATTGTATTTCTCACTTAAAGGCAAAATAGCCAGCTGATCAGGGGTTAACCAAAGCGGAAAATTACCTCCACAATGTTCAATAAGAACCGCAACAAATCGTTCAAGAGAACCGAAGGGAGCACGGTGAATCATTACCGGTCTATGTCTACCGTCATCGCTGCCAATGTATTCGAGTTCAAAGCGTTCAGGTAAGTTGTAATCTACTTGTATGGTACCTAATTGCCATTTTCGCCCTAAAGCGTCCTTTACCATAAAGTCAAGCTTGGGACCGTAAAATGCTGCTTCGCCATATTCAATTACGGTTTTTAGGTTTTTACCTTCAACCGCATTCTTAATGGCATTCTCAGCTTTTTCCCAATTTGAATCGCTTCCAATGTACTTCGTTTTATCTTCTTTATCTCTTAAAGAGATTTGAGCCGTAAATTCTTGAAAATCTAAAGCTTTGAAAACGTAAAGCACAAGATCGATCACTTTTTTGAATTCTTCCTCAACTTGATCAGGAGTACAAAACAAATGCGCATCATCTTGGGTGAAACCTCTTACCCGTGTTAGTCCATGTAACTCTCCGCTTTGTTCATAGCGGTATACTGTCCCAAATTCCGCAAACCTAATTGGAAGATCACGGTAGGAGCGAGGCTCTGACTTGTATATCTCACAATGGTGTGGACAATTCATTGGCTTTAACAAGAACTCTTCGTTCTCATTAGGCGTCTTGATCGGTTGGAAGGAGTCTTCACCGTATTTGGCATAATGTCCTGAAGTAACGTAAAGTTCTTTACTTCCAATATGGGGTGTAATTACCGCTTGATAACCTGCCTTAAGTTGTGCATCTCGCATGAATTTCTCGAGACGTTCTCTTAATTCCGCCCCTTTAGGTAACCAAAGTGGTAGGCCTTGACCTACTTTTTGGCTAAAGGTGAACAAACCGAGCTCTTTTCCAAGTTTACGGTGATCTCTTTCTTTTGCTTTCTCTAACAACTCTAAATACTCGGTTAGCTCACTTTTTTTAGGAAAAGCAGTACCGTAAATTCTGGTCAGTTGTTTATTTTTTTCATCACCTCTCCAATATGCACCGGCTAAATTCAAAAGTTTTACTGCTTTAATATGCCCAGTATGAGGGATGTGTGGGCCTCTGCATAAGTCAGTAAAGTTGCCTTGATGGTAGAAAGTAATGCTACCATCCTCTAATTCACTGATTAGTTCTAGTTTGTATTCATCGCCTTTTTTCTCGTAGTATTCTACTGCTTTAGCTTTAGCAATTTCTTCTCTTTGATAGGCATTTTTTTGTTTAGCCAGGGCTTTCATTTTTTGCTCGATCTTTGGCAAATCTTCTGCTGTAATTGTGCGGTCACCAGAATCAACATCATAGTAAAAACCATTTTCAATTGGAGGTCCTATGCCAAGCTTTATTCCAGGATAGAGATCTTCAAGCGCTTCAGCGAGCAGGTGAGCAGAGGAGTGCCAAAAAGTATTCTTTCCTTCTTCATCTCTCCAAGTAAGCAATTGTAGATCAGCATCGCTGGTAATAGGGGTGAAGGCATCTTGCACTTTACCGTTTACTTTAGCTGCAAGTACATTTCTTGCAAGTCCTTCGCTGATTTCTTTTGCTACATCAAGGGGAGTAACACTTTCATCATATTTTTTAACAGCCCCATCGGGCAGGGTAATTGAAACCATAAGTTAATTAAATTGGGTGCAAAGATACTAGCTTCAAAAAGCAATTGAAACAAAAAAGAGCGCCATTTAGCGCTCTTTCTAATTGTGCTTTTAGGTACTGATCAATTAACCTTCAATGATTTTAGTTCTCAGGGTATTAATTTGATTTGTTAACTCATTTAATTCAGCTTCTGTAAGTTCAACATCAGAGATTGACATATCACTATTGTCAAGCTGCTTAACGCTTTCAAACCCATTGAAGGTATCACGAATGTTTTTCAGGCCATCTATTAAAAAAGTAAGATCTAAAGAAGGGTCATTTTGCACTTTTAAAGCTTTGATCAAATCTCCAACTATGGTCATTTGTTCAACTAGACGTGTCGTCAATTTGGCTTGGTTAGAAGGACTGTTTGCGCCCAAATACATCCCTTCTACCCATGCTGATGAGAAGAAAACGGCCTCTTTAGATTGCTCTTCATTTTCGGCTAAATACTCGTCCGTTCTTCTTTTTATAGTGGTCAAGATTCTAAGAATAGTATCTTGATTACCAATGTTTTGCTCAAAGCTCTTAATTAACTCCCCTGTTCCAAAAACACTCGGCATTCCAATTTCGTCAGTTAAATTTTTAACAGCACCTAAATAGTCAATAGATTCTTGTTGTTGATTATTTAGAACTGTGTAGGCAAGATCAGCTGAGTAGACTCCGAAGTTCAAATATTTTGCAGTTTTAGTATTGTATTTACTTTGATTTTCGGTTGGGTTGGTTAAGCCACTTTTGTACTCTAATCCCGCACGGTTAAACATAGCCGCAATTTGAATAGGAGAGGGGAGCATAAATGAAAGATCTTCCATTTCCTCAGTTGGCTCGTTTTTTTCTTCAATTTTTTCTTCAGTATCTTCCGTTGTGGACTCAGCTTCTTCTTTATTCGGTGCTTCCGCACAAGAAACAGCAAAAAATACTACAGCTATCAGCAATGAGCTAAATTTTAGTGATTGCATTAATTTCATTTGGTAAAAGTTTAGGATGGTAATGATTACTTGATGGGGTCTTATTCTTCAGCTTTTGAAGTGTCCACAAATGTGAGTTGGTAACCCAAAACAAAAACAAGACAACCTGCTTCAACTGTTTCAGTAACTGCAGGAATTGTATAGGTTACATAATGTCTTTTAGATTTTTCAGGTTCAAAATACAGAATGTCTCTATTATCTCCCTTTGAAGAAAATAAAGCTTTTCTGCTTTCATGACTTTTGTCCTGATCATAAACCTGAATCTCTACTTCTTGAGGAAGCGCTTTACGGTTAAAAACCATTCTGTATTGTTCTCCTTTAAATAGGGGAACTTCAATCTCTTTAGTTAGCTGTTCATTTTGATATTCAATCTTACTCACCTTAGCTGATGAATAATAGAATGGACTTAATTGAGCAATACCCTCTTTTTTTAGTGCTTTAATGTCGCAATTTGCTGTTTGCGCAAACAACTGATTAATTAACAGGCTACTAAAGAGCAGCATCGAAGTGAATAGAATCTTTTTCATTGATATGGAAATTAAATTCATGGCGAATATACTGAATGTTATAAATAGTTGACAATAATTTAGATAATAGAAATAGGCTGTTTTATTTCGCTCTTTTCGCTCTTTGCATTTCGTTTTCCCTTTCTGATTCTTTTCGTTTAAAGAGTTCAAATCGACTTTCAATGATTCGTGTAGGGTAATAATTGTTTGAACGATCTACATCTGCTGTTTCCAAGTTTGGATCTAGGTTGATTTCTTTTACCCTTTTATCAAGAAAGAAGACTTTTGAAATTTTACTTTGGTTGTAACGCCATATTTCAGCCGGAATGTATTCCTTTTGGGTAGCCCCATCAGTAAAGGTAAACTCAACAATAATCGGCATCACCAATCCTCCGGGAGAGGAAAATCTTACTTCATACAGGTGCTTTTTATTCTTTAGCATTGCTTTTTCATCTTCATCTAATTCATCGAAGTACTCTTGGTATTCCTCTCGATCTATGCTAGTCACTTTAAAAGGGTCGTGAGAATTGTAAAAGTCTTTTGTCGAGGGATCGAGTTCAACAACTGTATTAGAGCGGTTGGATTCATTTCTAATGTCACCTATAAAGTCTTCTTTAGATTCCGCTTTTGCTTTTTCTTTCGAGAACTCTACATCAGGATTTTTAGTGTCTAGTTCTAAATAGTGTACTTCGTCAATCGCAAGGTCTACATGATCTGTAGAGAAGAACCAACCTCTCCAAAACCAGTCTAGGTCTACTGCTGAAGCATCCTCCATGATTCTAAAAAAGTCTGCCGGAGTTGGGTGTTTGAACTTCCATGTTTGAGCATATTGTTTGAAGGCATAATCAAAGAGTTCTCGTCCCATTATGGTTTCTCTCAAAATATTAAGCGCAGTAGCCGGTTTCCCGTAGGCGTTGTTACCAAATTGAAATATCGACTCAGAGTTAGTCATGATGGGGCTGATCTTATTTTTATCACCTTTCATGTAGTCGACAATTTTGTATGCTGGTCCTCTTCTTGAAGGGTAATCCACATCCCATTCCTTTTCAGCAAGGTATTGACAAAAGGTGTTAAGCCCTTCATCCATCCATGTCCACTGACGTTCATCAGAATTTACGATCATGGGAAAGAAATTGTGTCCCACCTCATGTATGATCACAGAAATTACGCCATATTTTAAGCGTTCTGTATAGGTGCCATCTTCTTCTGGTCGCCCATAGTTGAAACAGATCATGGGATACTCCATGCCTATGCTTGCTGCGTTTACAGAAATAGCGATTGGGTAGGGATAGTCAAAAGTTGTGTTGGAATAACTTCTAAGCGTATGAGCCACAGCTTTAGTAGAATATTGCTCCCAAAGTGGATTTCCTTCTTTGGGGTAGTAGGACATGGCCATTACTGTGCGGTCGCCAAATTTTACTCCCATAGCATCCCAAATGAACTTTCTTGAGGAAGCAAAGGCAAAATCTCGAACCATCTGCGCTTTATAGGTCCATGTTTTATTTTCTTTTGATTTTTTCTTTTCAGTTTTCTTTGCCTCACTTTCTGTAACAATCATAACAGGCTGATCAGCTTCTTTGGCCTGCTCGAGTCTTTCTTTCTGTTCCTCGCTTAATACTTCATCAGGATTTTGAAGTTCCCCGGTTGAAGCCACTATATGGTCTGCCGGTGCAGTTATGCTTACTTCATAATTTCCAAAGGGCAATGTAAACTCACCTCTGCCTAAGAATTGTTTGTTCTGCCAGCCCTCAACATCATTGTATACTGCCATTCTAGGGTAATACTGTGCAATGGTATAAAGGTAGTTGTCTTCTTCTTCAAAATACTCGTATCCCGATCTTCCTCCAATTTCCATGCGGTTATTGATGTTGTACCACCATTTGACCCTAAAGCTAAATTTCTCTCCTGACTCAAGTGGTTTCTTGAGGTGAATACGCATCATAGTCTTATTTACCATCACGTCTAATTCATTGCCATCAAGATCTTGCACAAAATCTAATTTAAAACCGCCATCAAAGTCGTTGGTTAATCGCTTTAAGTTTGAAAAGCTGGTTTTATCGCCTATGGAGGAAGTCCTTATTTTTTTAGAATCAGAATCTTTAGCTCTCACATTTTGGTCTAACTGCACCCATAAGTAGGGCAGTTGGTCGGGTGAATTGTTGTAATAGGTGATGGTCTCTTCACCATAAATCCGTTGTTTTTCATCATCCAAACGGATGTCCATTTTATAGTCTGCTTGCTGCTGGTAGTATTGATGACCAGGCATTCCTGAAGCATTCCTGTAAACATTGGGGGTGGGTAATTCTTGTTTTAACTGTCTGAATTTATTGTAGTTAATGTTTTCCTGTGAAAAAACTAATATTGAACTAATACCAAGAAAAACTGCCAAAAAGAGATGCTTCATAAGAAGTTTAAGTTATTAAGGACTAAAAAAAATCAAATATAAGGGACTTGGCTAGAATGTACCCCACAGTTTCCCAAGATGTAGGTCTAAAGTTTCAACCTTACCATTTAAGTAATAATTTACCTGATTTTTTTGGTCTTCAAATTGGTCTGTTAGCAAGGCATGTTTGATTTCGTGATCTAAATCAGTTGAAAACTTTTCTACTTCAATGTACAGCCAAGTATAATCACGGTCCACTTCCTTTCCTAAGTAGTCATACTCCATAATTTCATCGCCCTCCTTTAAGATAAAATGTTTGCGCAAATAGGCTTCCATAATAGAGTCAGTTTGATTTGCTTCCTTTTCAGTTCCCAAAAAAATAGGCTTTTCAATCTTTGATTCTAGCGCCTTTTCTATATCATCCGTAAACAGTTTGATCATGATCTCGAGACTTTGATTTTTTTCATTGTAGTGCATCTCAGTTATGCTCATGTAAAATTTATGGGCAAAAAGATGGCTGCTGAAAACTGCCATCAAACCGAATAAAAGAAGCTTTTTCATCTCGCTATTTTGAGTTCAAAGTTAACATAGACTAGCTAATCTACCGTTTATACTATGAACAAAAAGAGGCGTTAATCTTTTGTTAAATTCGCGGCAAATAAAAAAATCATGCGACTCAACAATTTACTAGTATTACTTTTTACACTTTTTTCATTTACTGTTTATGGCCAAAAATGTTATTGGCAACAAGAAGTAGCTTATGAGATGCAAATCGATATGGATGCAGAGCAAAATCAGTTTAATGGAATACAAAAGCTGAGCTACACCAATCACTCACCAGATACCTTAAATCGAGTTTTTTACCATTTGTACTTTAATGCTTTTCAGCCAAACAGTATGATGGATGTAAGAAGTCGAACCATTGAAGACCCTGATCGAAGAGTTGGGAGCCGAATAGAAAAGTTAAGTCCTGAAGAGATCGGATACCAGAAAATAGAGCAACTACATCAAGATGGGAAAAAGCTTGATTTTGAAGTAGTAGGTACAATTCTTGAAGTTCAGTTAAATGAGCCCATCTTACCGGGAGAACAAACCGTTTTTGAAATGGAGTTTTCTGCCCAAGTTCCTTTACAAGTTAGACGATCTGGAAGAGATAACAAGGAAGGAATACGATTTTCCATGACCCAATGGTATCCTAAAATGGTAGAATACGATCAAGAAGGATGGCATACCAACCCATATATCGGAAGGGAATTTCATGGTGTTTGGGGCTCTTTTGACGTAAAGATTTCGATCGATGCTGATTACATCTTAGGAGCGACTGGTATTTTGCAAAATCCGGATGAGATCGGTTATGGTTATTCAGATAAAGAAATAGAGCATAAGGAGGAGAAACTTACTTGGCACTTCAAGGCAGCAAAGACTCATGATTTTGCTTGGGTTGCAGATCCAGATTTTACCCACACAAAAACTAAGTTGGAAAACGGTACAGTATTGCATTTCTTATATCAGGCAGATAGCAACACCGTTCATTGGGATAGCTTGCCGCACTACACAGCGCGCATTTTTAACATTATGAACCACTATTTCGGCGAGTATCCATACAAGCAATATACGGTTGCTCAAGGAGGTGATGGCGGCATGGAATACCCCATGATCACTTTAATTACCGGAAAGCGTTCAAAAGGAAGTTTAGTTGGGGTTACGGCACATGAAGCCATACATTCTTGGTACCAGCACCTTTTAGCCACTAATGAAGCTCAGTATCCATGGATGGATGAAGGCTTTACCTCCTATGCGGGTGATTTTGTGATGGATTCAATTTGGAATGGCTTTACACCTTTTGAAGGCAGTTACCGCTCTTACTATCGATTGGTTGAATCTGGTAAACAAGAACCTCTAACAACCCACGCCGACCATTACCACACCAATAGAGCTTACGGAACAGCATCTTACTCTATGGGGCTCATCTTCCTTAATCAATTGGCTTACATCGTTGGCGAGGATGTGCTTTTGAGCTCCTTGAAGCGTTATTATCACGAATGGCGTTACAAACATCCTACCCCTAATGATTTCATTAGAATTGTAGAAAAGGAAAGTGGTATTGAGTTAAATTGGTATTTAGAACAGTGGATTGAAACTACGAATCATATCGATTATGCGATAGAAAGTGTAAATGAGGAAGGAAAGAAAACAAAAGTATTACTAAGTAAGCTAGGCAATATGCCGATGCCGCTTGATATAGAGGTAAAAACCAAAAAAGGGGAGACAAAGTATTATACTATTCCTTTACGTATTATGCGAGGAGCTAAGCGGAATGAAAAAGGAGTGGGAGAATTGATGGTAGCTGAAGATTGGCCTTGGACCTTCCCTCAATACGAGTGGATCTTAGACTTGCCAAAGGATGAAATAGAAAGCATAATGATTGATCCAACAGGTCGGATAGCAGATATTGACCAAAGCAATAATCAATATCCATCTAAGACCAATATTACATTTAAAAAATAGCCCTTACTTTTGCACTCCAAATGCAAAAACAACTTCAAACATATATAGCTAGCTTTTTATTGCTTGTCTTAGCAGGTACTCTAATCCCTGCAGAGACTTTTCATCATCATGAAGAAGCTACAGTTGTTTGCCACGAATCTACGAATCACGTAGAAGAACCTTTCTTTGAATGTGAGTTATGTGACTTTGTGCTACCTGCTTACGAAATAGGATTTCAGACGGCTAACATAAAGGCACAACCGCTTTTAACGGAATTGATCCTCAACGAGGTAATCAATCCGTCAAGCAGTGCTCATAACCTCTACAAAGGGAGGGCACCACCAAAATTGGGATAGCACTTTTCTTAACCCAATTTATCTTACAACCTTTAAATTAAAATGAGCAAGTCAATTGGCTTGCTGATAATTTTATTGGCTATTTATTCAATTACGCTTGGCCAAGATAATTGTCAGCTAAAGCTTAGTGGACAAGTAATTGATGAGCATGATCAATCTGCTCTCTCTTATGCTTCAGTGCAGTTGTTAAACACCACTCATGGTGTTTCAGCAGATGGACTTGGTAAGTATGAGCTAAAAGGACTTTGTCCCGGAAATTATCAGCTTGTGGTAGCACATTTAGGTTGTGAGCCAGATACAATCAAAGTAAAGCTTGAGAAGAATCTTCAGTTAGATCTTTTTCTAGAGCATCATACTGAAGAATTAGAACAAGTAACTATTGAGTCTTCAAAGGATAAAGATCAAGGGGTGGTGAAGCAAAGGATCAGTCAGGAGGATGTTTTTAGAAAATCAGGTCTTCCGATAGCGCAAATGATAGCAAGCATAAATGGTGTAAACACATTGAATACAGGTAGTAACATATCCAAGCCGGTTATACAGGGATTTACCAATAACCGTGTACAGATACTTAATCATGGGGTTGAGCATCAAGGGCAGAACTGGGGTGATGAACACGCCCCAGAAATCGACCCTTTTGCAAGTGCTTCTTATTCTGTTATTAAGGGAGCAGGAGCAGTTCGTTATGGAAATGGCGCTATTGGCGGAGTGGTTTTGGTTGAGCCCAAACCCCTTCCACAAACTGCAGGTATTAAAGCTGAGTTTAATTCAATGCTAGCAAGCAACAATCGCTTAGGTGCAAGCAGTTTGATGTTAGAAGGGAAGTTTAAGGCCTTACCAAGACTTTCTTGGCGTATTCAAGGTAGTTTAAAGAAGGGTGGAAACATTAGAACTCCTAATTACTACCAAAGGAACTCAGGAGTGGAAGAGTTTAATTATTCATACCTGCTTGGCTATACGGCTGAAAACTGGACAGCAAAATTGCACTACAGTTTGTTTAATTCAAACGTGGGCATTTTCAGTGGCGCTCATATTGGAAACCTTACTGATTTGCAAAAGGCCATTGCTATGAATGAACCAAGGGAGCAAGACCAGGAAGGCTTTTCTTATGAAATAAGAAGACCTTATCAGCGATTGATCCATGAGCTTTTTAAGGTAGAGTTTAAACGCTACTTTGACAAAATGGGCCAAGTAGAACTAAGCCTTAGTCGACAGTTTAACATAAGAGAAGAGTTTGACCGCGGTTTACCTAGGGATCCATTTTTGAGAAGCTTGAATATTCCTGAATTTTCTTTAAGCCTTGAGAGTTATGTAGCACAAGCACATTGGCAATTGCCGGCGTGGAGAAACATTCAAACCTCTTTTGGAGCTACAGCTAAAAACATTGAAAACACCATTAATAGTTTTATTGACTTTATTCCTGATTATAAAAATCAAGCTATTGGTTTTTACAGTATATCAACAAAAACTTATTTAAAAGGACAAGTTGAGTTAGGTGTAAGGTACGACCAAAATCAAATGGATGTTAAGCAATACACTCAAAGCGGCATTGTAAGGACAGAACAAGACTTTACAGCTATTACCGCAAATTTTGGTGGATACAGAAGGCTTGGCAAGGAGTGGACTTGGAAGGCAAATGTGAGTTATGCTGAGAGACCTCCTGCAATCAATGAGCTTTACAGTGATGGATTGCATCATGGAACAGCTTCCTTGGAGTTTGGAAGTCAGGATTTGGAAAAAGAAAAAGCCTTGGCTGTCAATACCGCTTTAGAAGGCAAATGGAAAAAGCTTGATCTGGAAATTGATGCATTTGTTCAGCGAATAGATGATTTCATTTACCTGAGTCCACAAGGGGTAGACCTGACCATCAGAGGGGCATTTCCTTCTTTTGATTGGATGAACGTAGATGGATTATTTAGAGGAACAGATCTTAAATTCAAACACCCTGTATACGAGAGCTTGAGTTGGGAGGGAAGTGCTAATTTTTTGTGGGCGAACGACTTAACAAGCAATAGCTTTTTAGTCAACATCCCCTCGAACCGTTACCGAAACGTCTTGCGGTATCGCTTTGATATGAAAAGAAAAAAAGACGAACTGAGTTTAGAACTCAATCATCTATTTGTGCAACGGCAAGAACGGTTTGATGTGGAAGAAGAAATTGCTCCTCCGCCGCCAGCTTATCAGTTGATGGGTACCGCTTTAAGCTATAACACAACTAGAAAAAAACTAGGCTATCAAATAGCCTTACAATTAAACAATGCCTTGAATGAGGTGTATCGCGATTACATGAATCGATTTCGTTTTTACACCGATGAACAAGGCCTTGATCTTCAATTAAGATTAAAAATTAACCTTTTATAATTATTCATTAACCTTAAATTTTTTACTATGAAACGTTTTTTTAAATATGCATTTGTATTCGCACTATCAGCATCTGTTTTTACAGCTTGTACTGACGATGATGATGATTCGGTGACCCCTAATGGTGGAACTAATGTAACGCCTAATGAGGAAGAAGTGATAACCACCCTAGGTGTGGTAACTTTCTCTAATCAGGTTGCACAAGATACTTTCTTGTTCAGAGACCTTGATGGAGATGGTGGAAATGATGGGGTAGTTGACACCCTAAGAATTCCTGCAGATAGCACCTTTAATGTGCAACTGTATTTCTTAGACGAGTCTGATCCGAATGACATTGAAAACAAAACTGCCGAGATTCTTGCAGAAGCCGATGAGCATTTTATTTGTTATGAAGTTCAGGGTGGAAATAATGAGATCACCGTCAGCTATAATGACCAAGATGCAAACAATTTAGATCTAGGGATTGATACTGATTGGACAACTAGCAGTTCTGCTAACGGAACCTTCAGAATAACTTTGCGTCATCAAGATGGTGGTGTAAAAGATGGTACCTGTGCACCAGGTGACTCAGACATTGAAGTTGATTTTCCTTTTGTTTTGCAATAAAAGAAAATAGACCTTAGACGAAAGCCCCAAGTGATCACTTGGGGCTTTTATTTTTAAAGGTAATCTTATATTTGAGTTTTAACTGAGCTGATGAGGAACTTTAATAAAATGCTTTTGGCAATGCTTATGCTTGCCTTCTTAGCCATTTCTTGTGAAGAAGATGAAGAGGATGAACCCGACTTCCCACCAGTAGATCGTGGTAATGTAAGCGCTAATGCTTATTTGTTGCTGCTTGAAGATATCAAAACTTCCGAAGTCGACACATTTGGTTACGGATCATTGACACAAGGTTCAGGTAACTTTGATACTATTTTCTTAGATACTGCTGTCAATTCAACAAGAAGGTATGAGTATAGTCTTTTATATTTTGACAATGGTCAGAATGTAACAACCAGCCTGAAACAACAAGCTGAACGTTACGTAAATTGTTTTAGAGACTTTGATACCCGAGATATTCGAATTATAGAAGAAAGTGAAGATAGTAATGGCGATAAACTAGGATTGGATGGTATATGGGCTGTTGACTTTAATGCAAATACACCAGGAACAGGTAATTTCAAGATTACTTTAAATTACAATAGCCTGGCAAAACAAGGTAATGCTTGTGATCCGGGAGTTCGAATATTTGAAGCAATCGTTCCTTACAAATTAACTATAAATTAAATTAGATGATGAAGAGAGCAAAATCACTACTTAGCCTTTTTCTTACAGCGGCTTTTCTTTTGAGTTTAACAATGGCTTTTGAATCATGCGCAAGCAGTAAGAATAGCAGTCGGGTAAAATCTGGCTCAGGCATGGGCAATAAGAACCATAAGAACAAACACGTTTGGGGAAAATGAAAACAGGAATAACTTTCAAGAGCAAAAAATCATTTTTTGCTTCCATTATACTAATTTCCTTTTTTTTAAACTCAGGCTGTTCAAGTTCTAAAAAAGCAAAGAAAACCAAAAAGGTACGTTCTTCTAACCAGATGTATCGCTCTAATTGGTAAGTCTCTAATAAATAACTAGCTTTTCTGCAGGATATATCTTTTTAGAAGAACTTGCATTTATAAAGTAAATCCCCTTTGCAAGATTAGAAGGCAAGGTGAATCCCTCTTTTGAATTGGGAATGTTTAGGATCTTTTTCCCGTTCAAATTTCTAAGTTCAAGAAAATCAATACCATCTTGACCGCTAGTGTTGCCAAGCCCAATGGTTTCACCTGCTTTTATCGGATTAGGGTAAAGTTTAAGATTTGTCTCCTGACGAATTTCTTCAATTGAGGTAATGGTATTTAGACAAAAATTATATGTTGTTTGTGAGCCTCTAAAATTGTTCTCAAAAATTAATGTATCCCCATTGAGGTCAGTTAAAAGCAAGTAGCCATTACCAAAATTACCGTTGAATCCATCTCCGTATGAGTCGTTTAAGCTAAATGTAAAACAACTATCGTATAAACATAATGACTCTCTGTAAACTCGGCCACCATTTATGTCAGGGTAGGGTGGGCTTGAATGAATAAATAAACTCTCGCCCTGCTGCCTAATATTCCAGCTTAACTCAGAGCCATAATCGTCGGTTTTAAAGGTTAAATTAACGGTTTGCGCATTCTGATTATTCATAAAAATGCTCGCTCTCAAGGTGTCATTACTGCTATTTTGGTCTGTATTTGTACCTAAATTGTTAAGGGTGATTTCAACATTGTTATTGCCATTCAAGAAGTTAATTGTATTTAGCGGTAAGCTAATCAGTTCATTTCTTAGAAGGTTTCCTGTCCAGCTTATTGGTGCAACGGTAGACCCATTCAGCTTGACGTTAAAGTTGATGGCATTGATCGGATTTGCACCCTTGTTTTTGAGAACAATTCTACCGCTTTGTAAACTATCGCAAGAATACCTTGGTAAATCGTAAATGTGCAATAGTTCTAAGTCATAATTAAAAGGAGCAGCATTAGGATCGAAACCACTTATTGAGCTTAAACCAGAATTATTAGGGTCTAACCAGTTTTGCAGCTGACTGTTAGCAGCAGAGGAGGCATTCCATGACTGCGAAAATTTACCGTAAAAATCTTGTAAACGATTGCCACAAGCTGCATCGCCTCCATGCAATTGGCCTACAATTCTTTGGTATTGGTCAAACAAGGGTGAGCCAGAGCTTCCACCTTCAGTAGTTCCTCTTTCCCAATTGCTTACTTGCCAGTGGCTGGTACCTGAAGAGTAGTACCCACTTTCTTTAACAGAGTCATGGTCGAAACTAATTTTCATGACATCATTGCTAGGGTGGTGAATGGCGGTTGATCGTTTTGAAGCTTGGTCTTGATTATTCCATGCCGCATAATAAACATTGTAACTGCTCGGCGGTGATGAACTAAGTTCAAACAAAGTGAAATCAGAAGTGCTTCTTGTCGCTCTAAGAAAAGCGTTTGAAATGGAATTGCTCAATGAGCCATCGGTATTGGGACGACAATTGGCACTCTCATAATTGAAAACGAATACTGAGCTTGTTTGTAAGCCACAGTGCGCTGCTGTTAGCACGAATGGTTTTTTAGGGGTGGTGTTGCTGTTGATTAATGCTCCTGTGCAAACTCTGGTATTATTCGACCTTAGAATAAGTACTATCGAACGTTTAACATCGTCCCACCTTCCACCTTCAGTGCAATTTACGTTAATGTTGCAGCTGCCTGAACTGCCAAATGACTTCAAAGCTTTATCGAAAATGTCTCGGTAACCATAAACTACTTGCTTGATCTTAATGCTGTTTTCTTCAAGTTCTGCTTCAGGAACAATGAGCTCAAGGACTAATTCGTCACCCCTAATAGGTCTTGTTGCAAATAAACTATCAGCTTTGTTGTTCTGATGAGTGAGCGCACCTAATACATCACTGTAGTCAGCATTGTAAATAAATAACTTTGCATGCTTGCTGAGGTGAAAGGCACTGAAATTAAGGTTTAGAGAATTTGCTCCCTTAGCTTTGATCTTAAGTCTCCATATTTTAGATTGGTTACCATGGTTTTGCCACACCCCATCCTCATCTAAATCATAACTAACGTCGATGGCTTGGCCAAATCGCCATGGAATATCCTTTATTGGGTCTTCTACTTGGTCTTCAGCCTTTAAAGTTGCTAGATTAGGTTTCGCCAATTCAACTTTCCAATCTGCTTGAGCTTTTTGATTGCTTGTTAATTCTGCTTGATAAAAAGATGGAGGATATTCATTCGTTTCGATCTGAGCAATTGCTAAAAAGCTCATTCCTAACAATGAAAACAGACTAAATAAGTATTTTGATATTTTTTTCATCTTAAGAGTAAAAATAAGCATATAGTATGAAGCTAAATTCTGTTCGAAATCTAAAGTATATTGGGGCAAACCAAAAACTCTCTTTATTAGACGTCATTTACCCTGAAAAAGTTGAGCCTTTACCTTTGATAATATTTGCGCATGGTTTCAAAGGGTATAAAGATTGGGGACATTTTCCACTATTGATGGAAAAGATAGCAGCATCTGGTTTTTGTGTATTGAAGTTCAATTTCAGCCATAACGGAGGCTCAATAGAAGATCCGATTGACTTTCCCGATCTAGCGGCTTTTGCTGAGAATACTTATCTTAAAGAACAAGCTGATCTAGATGAGATTTTGAGCTGGGCTCAAAAAGATCAGCCCTTACCCATGCGGATATGGAATCCTGGAGAAATCTATTTAATTGGCCATAGCAGAGGCGGAAGTATGGCTATTTTAAAGGCAGCTCAAGATGCGAGAATAAAAAAGGTGGTTTCTTGGTCAGCAGTTTCTGATTTATTGATGCGACTACCTGCTGAAGAAGAATTGTATAAATGGAAGAAAGAGGGGGTACGGTACATCTCAAACGCTAGAACTAAGCAACAAATGCCTATGCGCTATCAATTTGTAGAAGAGCTAGAAGAGCATCAAGCGGAATTATCCTTGCAGAAAGCTTGTAAGCGAATTGATATACCGCAATTGATCGTGCATGGAAGTGAAGATGAAACTGTTCCATTGCAAATGGCTGAAGACTTAAATGCTTGGAATCAAAAAGCTAAATTAGTTAGCATAAATGGAGCTAATCACACCTTTGGCGGGAAGCAACCTTGGCCAAAGGACCAAGCACTTCCGCCAGAAGCTAAAGAACTGCTTCATGTAACGCTAAGTTTTTTAAAGTCTGACTAGATCTTCATTCTAGGCTCAGGAGCACTAGCTTGCTTGGCAATTTCTCCAGATTCGATTAAATAATGCGCAGCAATCGCGATCATGGCTGCGTTGTCCGTGCAGTATTCAAACTTTGGTATATAGCACGTACAAGCTTTTTCTTCTAGTTCTGTAAAGGCGGCTCTTAGTTTAGAATTGGCTGAAACTCCACCTGCTAAAGCAAGGTGTGTGATTCCTGTATCTTTTACGGCCTTGTTCAATTTCAACATCAAGGCATCAACTATGCTCTTTTGAATTGAAGCACATAAGTCGGCTTTATTCTTTTCAATAAAATCAGGATCTTTCTTTACCTCATCTCTTAAAAAGTAGAGGATACCTGTCTTCAAGCCACTGAAGCTAAAGTTATAGCCTTCCATTTCTCCTACCTTGAATTTGAATCGATCTTCGTTTCCCTTTTTTGCTAATTCGTCGATTAAGGGTCCTCCGGGATAGGGTAGGTTCATCATTTTTGCAGCCTTGTCAAAAGCTTCGCCTGCGGCATCATCAAGGGTTTCTCCTAAAACTTCCATATCCAATTGGCTTTTGACCTTCACAATTTGGGTATGTCCGCCGCTAACTGTGAGGCATAAAAAAGGTAACTCAGGCTCCTTGTTTTCATCCTTGATAAAATGCGCTAAAATGTGGGCTTTCATGTGATTGACCTCTATCAATGGTAGATTTCTGCTTAGAGCAATACCTTTAGCAAAGGAACTTCCAACCAAAAGCGAGCCAAGTAATCCCGGGCCTTTGGTGTAAGCTATTGCTTCCAGCTCATCTATACTTACCTTTGCTTTTTTTAAGGCTTGGTCAACTACAGGTAATATGTTTTTTTGATGTTCACGCGATGCGAGTTCAGGTACAACCCCGCCATAATCAGCGTGTATAGTTTGGTTGGCAATTAAATTTGACTTAACTTCTCTATTGATCATGATAGCTGCAGAAGTTTCATCACAAGAAGATTCAATAGCTAGAATGCAGCCTTTCATATTAAACGATTTTGTAGAATTTTGAATTTTCGGTAAAATTAAGACTATCAAAAGAAGCATTGCCTTTTACATTCGCTTAGTTCTAAGTAGCTTTTTACTGCTGCTGCTTCTTTTGTGGGTTGCACTGCAATTTACAATGGTACAGACTTTCTTAGCGCAAAAAGTAACAGATTATCTTGAAAAAGAGCTAGATACCAAAATTGAGATTGCGCTTTTGAAAGTTGATTTTTTCAACCAAGTGGAGTTGCAAGATCTTTACATAGAAGATCGAGCTCAGGATACCTTATTGCAATTGAAAAGCCTTACCGTCTCTCTAGATGCTTTTGACCGAAAAAAGAAGGACATTAGGTTATCATTATCGCTCGATAGCTGCTTACTTAATCTTTATAAAACTAAAACGGACTCGCTCTTTAATTACCAATTTGTGCTGGATTATTTTACTGCCCCGCAAGAGAATCAAGATTCTTCGAAGTGGAACTTTACTGTTGATGCTTTAGCCTTAGAAAATACAAGCTTTAAACTGCATAATTATCAAAAGCAAGATACAAGCTGGGGAGTTAATTACAATCATCTAGATGTTAGTGATTTAAAGCTGATTGCCTCTAAAATAAAGTTTATAGATGGTGGTTTGAAGGCAATGGTGGATTCTTTAAGTTTAAAGGAGAAGAGCGGTTTAAATCTGGAGAACCTTAGAACAAATTTTAAGATGAATCAAGAGCAATTGGTATTCGATAGTTTAAAGCTACAAGCCAATCAGTCTGAGGTAAATGGAAATTTAAATTTTATAGCCAATTCGTTCCAAGACTATAGTCAGTTTGTTGAGCTAGTTTACCTTTCTGCTAATTTGGACCGAACTCGAATCCAAACAAAAGATCTCGCTCTTTTCGTTCCATCTCTTCGTTATTTAGATGAATCGCTTAAGTTAAGTGGTAGAGTAAATGGAACAGTTTCTAATTTGAGTTGTGAGGACCTTAATTTACATTTGAATGAGCAAACCTATTTACGAGGTGACTTTAAGCTACGAGGTTTACCAGAGTTAGAAGAAACCTTTATTTTCTTAGACTTGAATGAGTTTGCCACCACTGCTGCAGGTTTAAGAGCAATTCCTTATCCTCCTTTTAAGGAGCAAAACCACCTTGAAGTTCCTGAAAATGTTGACCAACTTGGTATCATAAGTTTTCAAGGGAATTTTACAGGCTATTATGATGATTTCGTTGCCTTTGGTGAATTACAAACGCAGTTGGGCGAAATATCAACTGACTTGCAACTTCTTCAAAACAAGGAGGAAAAATTCACCTACAAGGGCGCTGTGAATTCTTCTTATTTTGATTTAGGGCGCTTTTTTCAAATCGCGAAATTGGGTGGTATGGGCTTAGATTTAAAGGTAGAGGGAGAGGGAATTGAAAAGGACAACATAAAAGCTAAAGCTAAGGGAACTATTTCAAAACTTGAATTTGCCAATTACCGCTATGAAGATATTAAGTTGGATGGAGAAGTTGGGCCAAATCAATATCTAGGTAAGATTTTCATTCAAGACCCAAATTTAGATTTGGATTTTGAAGGAGAGATTACAAATATTTCAGGGCTTACTGAGGCCGATTTTATTTTAGACCTAAGAAAATGCAAACTAAAGCAATTGGGTCTGGTGGACAGTAAAGACAGCACAGCAAACCTAAGTCTAAATGCCATAACAGACCTTGAGTTTGCAAGTGTTGACGATTTAAATGGTAAAATGGTTATTGATAGCATGTACTATCAAGACCAAAAGCTGGAAGTAAAAGACAAAGCACTTACCCTTCAAGCAAAAAATGAAAAAGAAGAAAAGCATTTGATTGTAAATTCAACATTTTTAGATGCTGAACTTTCAGGGCAATACAGTTTCAAATACTTAGCCGACTCTTACCGTTCATTTTTTAGCCATTATTTCAAAGGAGAAGAGGCAAAGAAACCGGAAGTTGAGCAATCATTTAGTTTAAACGCCTCTTTTAAAAAGTCTACTGCAATTTATTCAGCCTTAGTTCCAGGTTTAGAAATTGATAGTGGACTCAAGGTTCAATCTGATTTTAACACCGCAGAGCAAAAGGCAAGTCTAAAGGTCAGTGGACCAAGCCTTACTTATTTAAGTAACCACATTAGAGACTTTAAGCTTGATTTGGAGGCAAATGCAGATAGTGTTTATCACAAACTAAAAGCAGAGCAATTGGTCTTGGGAAAGGTTAACAAGCTGGATACTTTGCAATGGGAGAGTAGTTTAAGCAATAGCAGACTATCAAGTATTTTAAAATGGAATGGAAAAGAGCAAACCCTAGATCGAGCTTATCTTTCCATGCAGGGAGAATGGAGTCAATATAGTCAGGTGGAATTGCAGTTTAAAAACTCCTTTATAAGCATAGGTGACAGTTTATGGAATTTGAAGAACGGAAATTCATTGAAACTAAATTCCGATACCTTAACGGTTCAGAATTTTGAATTTGAAAATGTTGACCAGCACTTAAGCTTTGATGGAAGGTTATCGAAAGACCCAAAAGATAGTCTAAACGTCTCATTGCAAGACTTTCAATTGAGTTATCTTAATTTTTTAATGCCCGACCATAAAACTTCCTTAAAAGGAGTTACGAATGGGCAGCTATTTCTGAAAGACCCTTACCAAGAACTCTCTTTGCTCGCTGATGTAAGAATAGACCAGTTAATTGTCAATCAAATCAAAATAGGCAACTCTGCCTTTAAAAGCAGTTGGAATGCTAATCGAAAAGCGCTAGAAGTAGATGGTTACCTTGGTCGTGATGAGAATGAAAAACTTAACATCAGAGGTTCTTATACTCCAAGAGACATCGCTGATCAGCTTGATATGAAGATCAATTTCAGTGAGCTTCCTATTAAGGTTTTACAACCCTATCTTAAAGATTACCTCACGGATATAGATGGAGGTATTCAAGGTGAAATTACAGTGAAGGGAAAACTCTCTGAGCCATCACTCAATGGAGATCTCATGCTGGAAAATGCTGGAATGACAGTAGATTACCTAAAAACGCATTATAAAATTGATGATGAGATTATCGTTCGGCCCGATTTTATTGGCTTTGATCTAATTGAAATTGTCGATCCGAAGGGAAAGAAAGCTATTGCTACCGGGACTATTTTTCATCAGAATTACAGTAATTTTAATCTAGATATTGGTCTCGAGTATCAGGATTTTACTGCCTTAAGTACCAAGGCTAAAGACAATGAACTATTTTATGGCAAAGCCATTTGCTCAGGAACAGCGAACATTACAGGCTTTGCTGATCAGTTGATCATCAATATTAACGCCACCGCCCAAAAAGGAACCGACTTTAACATTCCGTTGACAGATGAGGCAGAAGTTTCTAGCAGTGACTTTCTGGTGTTTACCAATAGTCCGAAGAAGGAAGGGGAAACAGTCCAGGCAATAGACTTAAGTGGTATTCAAATGAATTTTGATCTGGATATTGACGATGAGGCCAAGCTCAAGATCATATTTGATGAGCAAATAGGAGATATTCTAGAGGCAAAGGGGAGTGGGAATTTGAAATTGGAAATCAACACCTTAGGGAACTTTAATATTTATGGGCAATATATAATCGATGAGGGAAACTACCTCTTCACTTTAAAAAATGTAATCAGTAAACGCTTCCAGTTAGCGAATGGAAGTCGCATTGCGTGGGATGGTGATCCATACAGAGCGAAGATCGACCTGAGAGCAATTTACAATTTAAGAGCCCCACTGGCTGACCTTATGCCTGAAGATAGTACCTCAAATTTAAGACGTCGTTCACCGGTTGAACTTGAATTACACATGACCAGCTTTTTGATGTCTCCTGAGGTAGGTTTTGATATTCGTTTGCCAAACGCTACAGAAGAAATCAAACAACGATTAAGAAGCATTTTGTATGTCAACCAAAACACCGTTAACGAGCAAGAGATGAACCAACAAGTGTTCGGTTTACTTTTCTTGAACCGTTTTATTCCACCACAGAGTGGAACAGCTGTAAGTTCTGGTCGAGGTTCTCCAGGAATTAATAATGGCTACGAAATGCTGTCAAATCAGATGAGCAATTGGCTATCTAAAGTCAGCGATCAATTCGATGTAGGAGTCAACTATCGCCAAGGCAATGAGTTTACCGGAGATGAGTTTGATCTATCCTTATCAACCGAGCTCTTTTCGGATCGCTTGATCTTGGATGGGAATTTTGGTTATGCCCAAAACAATATGATCCAAGAGGATAATCAATCAAATTTTATTGGAGAGTTTACGGTAGAGTACAAGTTAAGCCGTGATGGGCGTTTAAGAGTGAGTGGGTTTAACCGATCAGTAAATAATAACTTGCTACAAACAGTTAGTCCTTACACCCAAGGTGTTGGTTTGTTTTACCGAGAAGAGTTCGATAATTTAAATGAGCTATGGAGGCGCTATTTTGGTCAACCTAAAAAGCAGCCTGACGAAGGCTCTTAAATGAAGCTTAGCATTATTATACCAACCTTAAATGAGGAGAAACACCTTTCAAGTCTCTTGAACTCCCTTTTAAATTGGCAAACGAGATTTCAAAAAGAAATCATAATAGTTGATGGCGGTAGCTCAGATGATACAGCATTAATTGCGAATTCATTTCCAATCTATTTTTTTAAGAGCCAGAAAGGTAGAGCCAAACAACTCAATTTTGGAGCAACTAAAGCAAAGGGTACCTACCTACTATTTATTCACGCTGATTCTGTTCTAAGTAAACAGGCACTTTTATCCCTTTCAGCTTTCCTCGATGCAGGCCATGACTTTGGTAATTTTTATTTGCAATTTGACTTAGATCATTGGTTCTTAAAATTTAATGCTTGGTTTAGTCGATTAACCTATACTGCTTTTCAATTCGGAGATCAGGCTTTAGTAGTAAAGCACGAGTTGTTTGAGCGCTTAGGGGGATATCCTGAAGATTATTTACTCTTCGAAGATCAAGCAATCATAAGAAATCTAAAAAAGGAAGCTAGTTTAGTCAAGATAAATGCTCCAATCACAACATCAGCTAGGAAGTATCAAAATGTAGGCGTGTATAAACTACAGTTTGGTTATTTCTTTCTCTTTTTCTTGTATCGCCTAGGGTATTCTCAAAAAATACTATTCAGCTATTATAATAGATTAATAGCGAAACCTGATTAAGCCTAACCTTCTGCTTAAGCTGAATCCTCCATAAAATAAAAGGAAATTGAGTAAGGCGATGATGATTACATCAGCATAATCTATGCCTGTAAAGTGAAGCCGTGGATTGAGGTAAAAGCAAGCCAAAAGGGAAATCAATCCTATAAGAGTGGTTGATATACGCTTCCAAGGCACGATGTGAAAAACAGGAAAATTCCGTCGCAGTATTAGAAGTAAGGCAGCTGCATTAAGACCTAAGATTGCTCCTAGAACGCTGATATTAACAAACGCACTAAAAGGAATTAAAAGGAGCGGAATCCAAAGTATACTCAAGCTTTTAGCCTGATGAGTTCTTTGTTTTTCATAATTTGAAAACCTGATTAGGGCTATTAATAGTAAAGCGATTAAGAGTCCTAATAGCGTACCTGCCACAACATCGGCTAAAAAGTGTGCGCCAAGGTAAAGACGAGAGAGCGATGTTAAGGTAACTATTGAACTACCTAAAATAAAGACCCATCTTTTTCTAAAAGCATAAAAAATAGAAACCCATAATGCAGTTTGAAGAGCTGCGTGTCCCGAAGGAAAACCAAACTGCACAAGCTCATCGTTTTGCGTCTTTTGAAGTGTTTCAGCGGAAAACAATTCCCAAAAAGCCTCAGGAGTAGTTGTGTTCAAGTATTTCTTTGGGCTAGGGTAGATACTTTGGATGTTTGGATCTATATCGGGAGGTCTTGGAAAATCGATGGAAACTTTTGCAAAAACAACCACAATTGAACTCCAAGCAAGCACATTAATAAGAAAAAGACCCTTTTTAAAATTAATCCCATATGCGATCAGTCCTATTAAAACTATTAGAATAGGAGCTAGGCCCAAAAAGGAAATGAATTCCATGAAGGCTTCTAATAAGGGAAAATCGAAAGATTGAAGAAAATGAATGGGCTTTGTGGTGAACATATTAAGCCAAGTAAAAGCTTGCAATTACAAAGATAGAAAAGATAACACTTGCAACTCCATTGGTGGTAAAGAAGGCTAAATTGACCTTTGAGAGGTCATTAGGTTTGACTAAGGTGTGTTGGTAAAATAACAAAGCAATGAAAAGTGCTGATCCTGTCCAAAAGATCCAATTTCCTTCAGCCCTGTAGGTGGCAAGAATGATAAAAAAGGCGCTAAAAAGGTGTAATAAAGTCGATAGAAGAAGAGCTCCTTTAGCCCCTAAAGCAACAGGAATAGATTTTAGGCTCATCTTACGGTCAAAGGCTTCATCTTGTAAGGCATAGATCATATCAAAACCTGAAACCCAAAAAAGTACCGCAAAAGAAAAGTAGAGTGGGAGCCAAGCAAAGCTTCCAACCACCGCTAAATAAGCACCAATAGGCGCAAGGGATAAACCCAAGCCTAGAATAAGGTGACACAGGGCTGTGAAACGCTTGGTATAGCTGTAACCTAATATTACAATTAAAGCTACAGGTGAAAGGTAAAAGCAAATAGTATTGATCAAGTAGGTCGTCAATATAAAAAGTACAGCGTTCAAGACCACAAAGAGCAAGGCAGCTTTTGGGCTGATAACTCCTTTCGGAATTTCTCTCACTTTAGCAGTGCGTTCATTTGCTTTGTCAATATCGCGATCAATGTAACGGTTAAACGCCATGGCTGCGCTACGCGCAAATACCATACATAGCAATACTTTAATAAACAGACTCCATTCAAATTCATGAATTGAAAATTCTAGCGCTAAGAAATAACCGATCAGGGCGAACGGTAAGGCAAAAAGCGTATGACTGAACTTTACGAGAGAAAAGAAATTGTTAACCGATGAAAACTTCATTTAGACTCAAAAAGAAAGACCGTTCATCAAAGTGCTGAACGGTCTTTTTTGTTTTTAGAAATGGCTTAAAGGTGAATCACTTCATCGTAAGCAGCAGCTGTTGCCTCCATTACTGCTTCACTCATAGTTGGGTGAGGATGAACTGTTTTGAGTAACTCGTGTCCTGTTGTCTCAAGTTTTCTAGCTGCCACGATCTCTGCGATCATTTCGGTAACATTAGCACCGATCATGTGGGCACCTAGGAGTTCACCGTATTTGGCGTCGTAAATTACCTTTACAAAACCATCTTTATGACCTGCTGCACTTGCTTTTCCTGAGGCAGAGAAAGGAAACTTACCCACCTTAACTTCAAAACCTGCTTCTTTCGCTGCTTTTTCTGTATGCCCTACTGAGGCAATCTCAGGAGAGCAGTAAGTGCAACCAGGAATGTTATTGTAATCTAATGGTTGAGGATTCTCACCAGCAATTTTCTCTACGCAAATAATGCCTTCTGCAGAAGCTACGTGAGCAAGAGCTTGACCGGGAACACAATCTCCGATGGCGTAATAGCCGTCTATGTTGGTCTTGTAAAAGTCGTCGACCATGATCTTCCCTTTATCGGTGGCAATGCCTACATCTTCTAAACCAATATTCTCGATGTTCGCTGAAACACCAACTGCAGAAAGCACGATGTCGCAGTCAAGCTTTTCTTCACCTTTTTTGGTCTTTACCGTTACTTTACAGCCTTTTCCTTTCGTGTCTACCTCGGTTACCTCAGCTTCGGTCATGATCTTCATACCATTCTTCTTGAAAGTTCTCGCTAATTGCTTCGAGACCTCTTCGTCTTCAACGGGTACGATGTTGGGCATGTATTCTACCACTGTTACATCAACACCAATAGCATTGTACATGTAGGCAAACTCAACACCAATAGCTCCTGATCCAACTACGACCATCTTCTTAGGCATTTTCTCCAAGGTCATGGCCTTGCGGTAGCCAATAATTTTCTTACCATCTTGTGGAAGGTTTGGTAATTCTCTTGATCTTGCTCCGGTAGCAATGATGATGTTCTTGCCCGAAACCTCCTTCTTTTTACCATCCGCATCGGTAACTTCAATTTTCTTCCTTGGCTTCACTTTTCCCGTTCCCATGATCACGTCGATCTTGTTCTTTTTCATTAAGAACTGAACCCCTTTACTCATGCCTTCGGCCACGTTTCTACTTCTACTTATCATTCCATCGAAGTTTACTTTGCTTTCTTTCACTTCAATGCCATAATCTTGTGCGTGCTGAATGTATTCAAATACATTAGCACTTTTCAGTAAAGCTTTGGTAGGAATGCAGCCCCAATTCAAGCACACACCACCTAATGATTCCTTTTCAATCACGGCAGTTTTTAATCCCAATTGAGCTGAACGGATGGCGGCTACATAACCTCCAGGTCCACTTCCTAATACAATTACATCGTAATCCATGCAGTCTATATTTTTGTGTTTTTACTTTCTTTTTTCGTTGGCACGAAGTTATGAAAAAGCCTTTATGATAAGAAACGTAAAATAGGCTTAGCTGAATTTGAAAACTCTTTCTAAAATTTGGCTAGAATTGGGCATTGTAGGCTACTTACAAATAAAATGCAAATTGCTCATTTAGAACTCAAAAAGAAATACTTTTGCGGCTTTAAAATAAGTCATTTAGCTTCTTGAAGCAACTAAAAAATAAAAGATAGAATGAGTGATACAGCAAAGAGCGAAGATCTTCTAAGAAGAAGAAAAGAAGCAGTAGCAAATGGGGTAGGAGTATTTAATACAGCTACCGCAATTTCAGCCAATAATGCCACCATAATAGATACCAATGGGAATGAGTTGATCGATTTTGCAGGAGGTATTGGAGTGGCGAATGCAGGTCATTGTCCGGAACCGGTAATTGAGGCCATAATTGAGCAAGTAAAAAAATACATCCACGTTAGTTTTAATGTGGTTACTTATGAACCTTATGTTGCCCTATGTGAAAAATTGAATGCGCTTTTTCCACATGGTGAAAAGACGAAAACTATGTTGGTGAGCACCGGTGCTGAAGCGGTAGAAAACGCCATTAAAATTGCCAAGCAGGCTACCGGTAGAAATGCGGTATTGTGCTATTCAGGAGCTTTTCATGGTAGAACTTTAATGGCCATGACCTTAACCTCAAGAACCTCTTATTCTATTGGTTGTGGACCTTTTGCGCCGGAGGTTTACCGCATTGATTATCCTAATTTTTACAAGAAAGGAATCGGTTTAACAGAAGCTGAATTTGTTGAACAAGAGCTTCATCGCTTGCGTAAGTTTTTCAAGACTAATGTGAGGGCGGAAGACCTAGCAGCAATTATTATTGAATTGGTGCAAGGAGAAGGTGGCTTTCATGTCGCTCCTAAAGGCTATGTGGAAGGCTTGCGAGAAATATGCGATGAATACGGAATCTGCTTGATCTTTGATGAGGTGCAAACCGGCTTTGGTCGAACTGCTGCTTGGGGTGCTATGGATCATTTCGGGGTAACTCCTGATCTGTCTACCTGGGCCAAAAGCATGGGTTCAGGTTTACCCATTGGTTGTGTAATTGGTAAAGCAGATGTTGTAGATTCAGCCAAGCCGAGTACCATTGGAGGGACTTACATTGGTAATCCTGTTGCTTGCGCCGCTTCTTTGGCTACCATTAAGTATATGGAAGATATTGATCTGAATGCCAAAGCGAAAAGAGTAGGAGAAATTACCATGCAACGTTTCCAAGCTATGAAAGATCAGTTTTCATGCATTGGTGATGTGCGAGGCTTAGGTGCCATGAACGCTATGGAGTTTGTAATTGACCAGAATCCTGCTAAACCAGACGCAGACTTATGCCATAAGTTGATCAAAGCTTGTGCGAAGCGCGATTTAATTGTAATTTCTGCAGGTGTACACAAAAATGTATTGCGCATCTTATCACCCTTAACTATTGAAGAAAACCTTTTAAACAAAGGGTTGGATATTATAGAGGAAGAGCTTTCTAAATTGACAGAAGATTAATCAAAGATTTTTTACTTAAACGAATTATTAATTAATGAAGCCATTTTCCATCGGAGGCATCCAAATGCATGTATCAGCAGCTCATTCCAATATAGAGCTAATGAAACACAAAATAGAAGTAATGTGCTCGGTTTACCCTTGGGTACAAATGATCATGTTGTCTGAATTATGCGCTCATGGTCCCTTAACGCATCATGCGCAAGAATTTCCAAATGAAGACGAAAAAGTTTTTCAAGAACTAGCCAAGAAGCATAAAATTTGGCTTATTCCAGGTAGTATGTTTCGAAAAGAAGGAGCACACATTTACAATACTGCTTCAGTTATTAATCCTGAGGGAGAAATCGTAGGCCGTTACGATAAGATGTTTCCATTTTACCCTTATGAGGTCGGCGTTACAGGAGGTGACCAATTTTTATTATTTGATGTACCCGATGTTGGTCGTTTTGGACTCTCCATTTGCTATGATGCATGGTTTCCTGAGACATCAAGAACCTTGGCGGTGCAGGGAGCAGAAGTAATTTTACACCCAACCTTAACCGGAACCATTGATCGTGACATTGAACTGTCGCTCATGCAGGCCACTGCAGCAACCAACCAATGTTATGTTTTTGATATCAATGGTTTGGGAGATGGCGGAACTGGAAGGTCTATCGTCTGCGGCCCGGATGGTAGAGTGCTTTATCAAGCCAGTACAGGCCCTGAGCTAATTCCTATAGAAATTGATTTGGAACGTGTAAAGCGTAGCAGAGAGGAAGGTTTACTTCGCTTAGGACAACCCCTTAAAAGCTTTCGAGACAGAAGAGTTCATTTCGATATTTACCAACAAAAAGAGAGTCCTTATTTAAATAGTTTAGGAACACTAACCAAACCGAGTAGATTGAAGGAAATTGAGCAAGCTATGGGAGGCTCGATCAGCGATCCTTCTTCAAATAGCTCTAGTGATAAATAAACAAACTAATTTTTTGTATTTTAACCAATCTTATCTACTATCATGAAATCACCCTCAAAGAGGCCCGCCGATATAGCGAATTACAAAAACTTTGTTAGCTGGTTTGAAATACCGGCGATTAATTTTGAACGTGCGGTTGAATTTTACGAGAACATTTATGGTATTCAGTTAGAAAGGCATCAAGGAAAGGATTTTAAAATGGCCTATTTTCCAGCCGAAGGAGGAATAGGAGGAGCCATAATATGCGGGGAAGGATCAGTGCCTTCTGATACTGGTTCTTTACTTTATTTAAATGGCGGAGATGATCTCCAATTGATATTAGACCGCATACCTGAGGCAGGTGGTAGGATTTTACTAGAAAAACAAACGATAAGTGCAGAGGCAGGTTGCTTTGCCCTTTTTATTGATAGCGAAGGCAACAAAATGGCGCTGCACTCAAAAGCGTAACATGGCATCAACAAAAAAGAAAAATAAGTTTAAGGCTACAAATTATTTTAATATCGCTCAATTTAGAAGTGATACATGGAATAATTTAAAGTTGGCCGCTAATCAGTTTGTGCAAACCAATTATCAGAAAATTGACTCTAATGAATTTTCTGATCGTATCGGGGAATCTTTCAAGACCCTCAAACTGATTGAACGCTATTTTGCCTATCCTGGAACTAACTTCGTAGAGCACTTGGAAAGCATGTATTCAAAAGGTGAATACAGCGCATTTACCCACGCTATTTCTGATGTTGTTCGTTCTCTTGTAAGTCAATCTTACCGATCGAACCGTTCAGCCACTGAAACGGAAGAAAAGCGGAAAAAAATTCTAAAAGAAGACCAAGCATCGGCTCCACGTAAACAGAATTATTTTGAAGTAGTTTTTGTAGATGACTTTAAGGTCAATGACAAGCCCAAACTGCAAGAACGCTTTAGCGAATTAAAAAGCAAGAAAGACCAATTTACTTATGATGTAATATTGCTCGATAATGCTAAAGATGCTTTAATTGCTCTGCTTTTTAATCCCAATATTCAAGCATGTGTCATTCGCTCCGGCATAAAGCTCAAGAGTAATGAAGACCTTGAAGTGATCAAGCCTTTTATCAGTAGTCTAGAAAGTATTGATATTACCTCTGAAGGGAAATTAGACCTCGGGGATAGTTTAGCCAAGCATTTAAAGCAAATGCGACCTGAAATAGATACTTACTACATTGCAGATATGGCTGTTTCTCAATTGGGAGACCAAATGCTTGATGGCTTTCGCAGAGTATTCTACCGAACTGAAGACCTACAAGAGATTCATTTAAGTCTTATTCAAGGGGTAAAAGAACGCTATGAAACCCCTTTCTTTTCGGCTTTAATGGACTACAGCCGCAAACCGACGGGCGTGTTTCATGCTATGCCAATATCACGGGGAAATTCTATTTTTCGCTCCCAATGGCTGCAGGATTTTGGCGAATTCTATGGTCGCAATATTTTCTTGGCAGAAACTTCTGCTACCACAGGTGGCCTGGACTCATTGCTGCAACCTGTAGGGCCCTTAAAGAAGGCTCAAGAAATGGCTGCGAGAGCGTATAGTTCAAAGAAAACTTACTTTGTAACTAATGGGACATCAACAGCTAATAAAATAGTACTTCAAGCTTTAGTTAAGCCTGATGATTTGGTTTTGATCGACCGTGATTGCCATAAGTCTCACCATTATGGCTTGGTATTAAGTGGAGCTTTACCAGTTTACTTGGACTCTTATCCTGTAGAGGAATATTCTATGTATGGAGCAGTTCCTTTAGCTGAAATAAAGAAAAAGCTTCTCGACTTAAAAGAAGCAGGTCGTTTAGAGCATGTCAAAATGCTACTGCTTACTAATTGTACTTTCGACGGTATTGTGTACAATGTAGAAAGGGTAATGGAAGAAGTGTTGGCCATCAAGCCAGATATGGTCTTCTTATGGGATGAGGCTTGGTTTGCTTTTGCCGGTTTTACACCTATTTACAAGCAGCGTACCGCAATGAGAGCGGCACGTAAACTGCAAAAGAAATTCCAATCCAAGGCCTACAGAAAGGCTTTCGAAGCCAATCAGAAAGCCGAGCAGCCTCTATTGATGGTTGATCCTGAAGAAGTTCAAATTCGAGTTTACTCAACCCAATCGACTCACAAAACGCTCTCTTCATTGCGGCAGGGTTCAATGATTCACATATTCGATGAGGTATTTAGAAGGAAAACCGAGGATTCTTTTCATGAAGCCTATAAAACCCATACTTCTACATCACCTAACTACCAAATTTTAGCTTCGCTAGATGCAGGTAGGAGGCAAGTAGAATTTGAAGGCTATGAAATGGTTGAAAAGGCTGTAGAAATGGCAATGGTTTTGCGTTCTAAAATTATGACTCATCCGCAACTAAAAAAGTATTTTGATGTACTTACGGTACGCAATTTTATTCCAAAGGAGTTTCGTAAGTCGGGAATTTCTGAATATAACCACCCCGAAAATGGATGGGTACGTATGGAAGAAGCCTGGGCGAGTGATGAATTCGTTTTGGATCCAACTAAAATCAACCTTTTTATTGGTCGGACAGGTGTAGACGGAGATACTTTTAAGAACCAATATCTGATGGATCAGTTTGGGATTCAGATTAATAAGACTTCTCGAAATACTGTGCTGTTCATGACCAATATTGGTACTACTCGGTCTTCAGTGGCTTATCTGATCTCAGTTCTTTTGAAAATTGCCGATCAATTGGATCAGCAAAGAGAGGCAATGAGCCAAACCCAATTGAAGAATGTAGAAAAGAACATTAATTCGCTTACAACGCAAACACCCCCTTTACCTGACTTTAGCCATTTTCATTCCTCATTTCAAGCGGTACCCGGTGTTCCTGGAGGGAATATTCGAGAAGCGTATTTTTTATCTTACGATGAAACGAAAACAGAGTACATTGGAAGAACAGCTTGTCGAAGAGCTATGCGAAGCGGTCGGGAGATCGTTAGTGCCTCCTTCGTAATTCCCTATCCACCTGGTTTTCCTATTCTAGTGCCCGGGCAAGTGTTAAGTGAAGAGATCCTAGACTTTTTCATAAAGCTTGATGTGAAGGAAATACACGGTTATCGAGATGAACTAGGAATTAGGGTTTTTACAGAAGCTGCCTTAAATAGGAAGCAAACCGCTACGGCCATGATGCACACTAAAATAAAAGATGGGATTCCCATTGGACAGAAGAACGGAAATACTAATACGAAATAAACCTATTACCATGCCCAAAAGCAAGAAGACAAAAGCCAAGAATAAGGAGAAAGTTTTAAGAGGAATACCTGAGATTAGGCGGTTCTTTTACCGGAATGAAAAACCCATTTACTTCATCTCAGCTACAAACTTTAATTTGCTTGGAGCTGATGAATGGGTTAGAAAGTTTCGTTTTATCTGTTACATTGAATGCTTCGACGGATTGCATCCAAATGTGTTTTCTCCGCAAGAGGAGCTGCCCCATGAAGAGTTTGAAAGTATTGAAGATATCAACAACTATTTGCTTGAGCATAAAGAGGTTGTTGAATACATTAAAAAGCGAGGAAAAGGCGGTAAAGCGCTGTTTTTGATGTTTGACGAACGGACGGAGGAGTTAGCCAAAAAGCACAAACTCGAAGTTTGTTTTCCGCCTGCCAAAATGCGGGACTTCATGGATAATAAGGTGAACACTAACCGCATTGCTGAGAAAGCAGGTGTTCCATGCGTGCCTTACATTCTCGATAAGATCAATAGCTATGAAGATCTAAGAGAAAAATCTAAGCATCTTGGCAAACATTTAGTGATTCAATTACCATTTGGCGATAGTGGTCATACTACCTTTTTCATTTCTGATGAGAAATCTTGGAAGAAGCATGAGAAAGAAATTGTTGGAGAGGATGAAGTAAAGGTGATGAAGCGCATCAATTGTCGGGGGGCAGCTCAAGAGGCCTGTGTGACCAGACACGGAACGATTGTAGCTCCCCTAATGACAGAACTAGTTGGTTTTAAAGAGCTAACTCCCTATAAAGGTGGATGGTGCGGTAATGAGATCTATGCAGATGCATTTACCCCTAGACTTCGTCAAAAGGCAAGAAAATACACCAGACTTTTCGGCGATCAGCTGAGAGAAGAGGGTTACAAAGGGTATTTTGAATTGGATTATTTGATCGATCAAGACACCAATGAGATCTATTTGGGTGAATTGAATCCGCGCATCACTGGTGCTAGCTCCATTACCAACCATGCCGTGTTTGCTTTGGCTGATATGCCATTGTTTATGTTTCACTTATTAGAGTGGATGGATCAGCCATACAAGATCAGTGTAAATGCCATAAACGCAAGATGGGCAAGAAAAGAAAACATTGACGATTGGTGTCAATTGGTAATTAAGTACACCAAAGATGATGTGCTTAAAGTCACAAACGCGCCCAAATCAGGGATTTGGAGATTAGATAAAAAAGGAAAGATCCACTATGATCGCATGGATACGCACCGAAGAGCAATTGATAATGATGATGAGGCTTTCTTCTTACGCATTACCAGGGTGGGAGACTATGTTTACGAAGGGGCCGATATTGGAATCTTAGTACTTCGTGGCAGGTTGATGACAGATAAATTTCAGTTAAAAGAACGGGCAAAAGTATGGATCAAGGCCTTGAAGGATCAGTACATAGGAGAGCCACCTAGCAATGAGACTTTAGCACAAAAAGAAGCAGAGATTGGTGGCTTTAAAATGATGTAAGCATGTTAATTTCTTTGAAGTGTGTGGAGATAGATGAGGCAGGAGAGCAATGGAAAAAACGCTTCGACAAATCATGGCCTTATTATAAAAAGTGGTATCTGTCAGAGGGTTATACCGCTAGGCCAGGTTATCTGAGTTGCTTGGAAGCGCTAGAAGAGCACATGCCTGAACTTCTGCCTACCTACGAAAGATTGTGCGAGTTAGCAGGAGGAGGGGATATTGCATCTCGTTACTTGAGCCAATTTAACCCACCGCTTTTTATGAGTGGTTGCACCCAAGTTGCTTGGAATCGTGAACCTTACAGTTTGATTAGAAATTACGACTACAACCCCAAGTGGTTTGAAGGTAATTTTTTCAAGACCAATTGGCTAAAGCCCGTGATTGGGATGTCAGATTGTAACTGGGGACTGTTAGATGGCATGAATGCTGATGGCTTAGCTATATCCTTGACCTTTGGAGGAAGAAAAGTCTCGGGTGAAGGTTTTGGTATCCCTTTAGTGATGCGCTATGTATTAGAGACTTGTAAAGATGTTCCCGAAGCTGTTTCTACCTTGCTTCGACTACCTGTGCACATGAGTTACAATGTGACTATTTTAGACAAGACCGGAAAATACAAAACTGTTTACCTCACTCCGGATAAAGGCCCACATGTAGACATTGAAAAAGTTGCTACCAATCATCAGCAAGATGTGGAATGGTTTGAATATGCTGAAATGACCGCTACCAAAGAACGAAAAGCTTTTTTGGATCACTTGGTTGATCAAGAAGCTCAAGATAGAGACGACCTAAGGCAGCGCTTTTTAGCTGCTCCCTTGTACAACGAAGACCTCAAACGATCATTTGTAACGCTCTACAGCATGCAGTATGATCTAGAAGAATTAAGTGCTACCGTATTTTGGCCCAATAAAGAAATCAAGCAAACGTTTGATAAGTTTTCAGAATGCAGAGAAATGGTGAAAATGCAGAAGCCGGGAAAAGGGGAACTGACTCAGTATAAATTGCATTAATTCAATATTAAGATTTACCTAAAGATTAGATTTATCCATAAAATAAAAAACAAAGATGAGTAAGTATACTTCTCACAATTTCGTGAATAATCAATGGTTAGGCGATGGTGATGGCAACCATTTATCGATATTACAAAAGTATAGCGGTAAAGAAATAGGGAAAATACCGCAAGCATCTGAAGCGCAAATGGAAACTGCCATAGTTTCTGCTTTAGAGGCCTTTGAAACTACTAAGAAATGGTCCGCAGGAAAGCGCGCAGAGATGATGCAGAAGCTACACGACCGCTTGGCTTCAGAGAAGGAACGATTTATTCAATTGATCATTGATGAAGGAGGAAAACCACGCTCTTATGCCACTACTGAGATCGATCGTTGTCTTTCAACTTTGAGTATTGCAATTGAAGAAGCAACCAGATATGGGGGAGAAGTGGTGCCCATGGATTTTGACAACGGTGAAGGGAAAACCGCTTTCACCAAGCGTTATCCTATTGGGGTGATCGCTTGCATTACGCCTTTTAACTTTCCTTTAAACTTAGTGATGCACAAAGTGGCTCCTGCCTTAGCAGTTGGCTGCACCGTTGTGATTAAACCTGCACCTCAGGCTCCTATGAGTTGTTTGGCTTTTGCTGAACTCATGAAAGAAGTAGGCTATCCCGCAGGAACGATCAACGTGCTTTGTTGCGATATTCCGGTGGCAGAGAAATTAGTGCGAGATGATCGAGTAGCTAAGCTATCTTTTACTGGAAGTGACAAAGTGGGTTGGTATTTAAAAAGCATTTGCGGTAAGAAAAGGGTGACCCTTGAACTTGGAGGAAATGCGGCTATTCTCGTCGATGAAGACACAGATGTTGAAGCAAAGGCCAAGTTGATGGCAGTAGGTTCATTTTTATACGCCGGACAAATTTGTATTTCTACCCAACGGATTTTTGTACATGAAAAAGTATTTGAGCGATTCAAAAATGCATTTTTAGCCGAAGTAGAGAAGCTTCCGGTTGGCGATCCCAATCAAGAAGAGACTTTGGTAGGGCCGGTTATAGACGCCGGACACCTAGAGCGTATAGACAATTGGGTAAAAGAAGCTGTGGATGGAGGTGCTGAAGTTCTCTGTGGTGGAATGGTGAAAAACAAATCGCAAAATCTTTACCTGCCTACTGTGTTGACCAACACTCAGAACAGCATGAAAGTCTGTGCCGAAGAGGTATTTGGACCAGTAGCTGTGATAGAGCAAGTAAAAGATTTTGAGGCCGGTATTAAAGCTGTCAATGATTCCAAATATGGATTACAAGTGGGTGTTTTTACGAATTCAATGAGCCATTTTAAAGAAGCCTTTGAAAGGTGTGAAGTAGGAGGGGTAATGATGAACAACATTCCCGGCTTCCGCATTGACCACATGCCCTATGGTGGGGTGAAGGACTCCGGATTAGGTCGTGAAGGTTTAACCTACGCCATGGATGAAATGACGGAAGGAAGGTTGATTGTTTTTTAGCGTCATTTGCTTCTTTTAAAGGATGCTATCAACTTTAGGTAAAGTTGTGATTGGATCATTTTTTGGACTTTCTTAATGATTTAAAGTGCCCAAATGAAACAAGGCATCCCCTTGATTGACCAAAGGGGCATTATTGTGACCGATGATAATTCCAGAATCAGGAGCTTTAATCCTAACAGGTTTGCTGCCAAAAGGATCGGATAGATAGCCCATCACATCATTTTGATCAACCCATTCTCCACTTTTTAAAGCAGGGTGAAAAAGGCCTGCTCTTCTTGCTCGTACCCATTGACTTTTAGAGCAGAAAGTATGGTTTTGAACTGGTATTTCCTCTTCGATCATACCAAAGTGAGATAATACTCTCTTCGCACCTCTAATTCCTTCCGTAATGCTCAACTCATCAAAGCGCATGGATTCTCCTCCTTCATAAACCACAATGGATTTTCCCATTTTGTAGGCTTCTTTTCGCAAAGATTTATCAATCAGATTGGATTCTAAGCTAATCGGAGCATTGAAGATAGCGGCGATTTCACGGGCCTTTGAATCATTAGGCGCAAATCGACTTTGTGGATAATTATAACGATTGGCACCTCCGGTGTGGAAGTCAATCCCAAAATCAATTTCAGCTAATACTTTCTTTGTAAGATTATAAGCTACGCGAGAAGCAAGTGAACCGGTCTTATTTCCCGGGAAATACCGATTAACATCTTTTCCGTCAGGGACTTCTCTAGAAAAGTTGAGAAAACCATAGATATTCAGCACAGGTATGGCTATTACAGAGCCCCTTTTTAGGTTTTTAAAAGTCTTTGCTCTTATCAGTCTACGGATGATTTCGATCCCGTCCACTTCATCGCCATGCAAACCACCGCTTAACAGAATAATTGGGCCAGGCTTTTTACTCCGATAAACATAAATAGGTAGATCGATTGCAGTACCTGAAACTAAACGAGCGATGTTTAAGTCAATGACTTTGCTTTCTCCTCGCTTTATGAGCTGGCCATCTACACTAAGCTCTCTTTTCATTATACGCCTACCTTGTCTTTCAATTTTGCCTTTTTACCTACGCTATTTTCTACGTATTCAATGATCTTGCCAGCAATATCAACTCCGGTAGAGCGCTCAATGCCGCCTAATCCAGGCGAAGAGTTAACTTCTAAGATTAAAGGTCCACGATCAGATTGGAGCATATCTACTCCTGCAATACTTAGGCCCATGGCTTTGGCAGCTTTTACAGCCGCCGCAGTCTCTCTTCTTTTGAGTTTGATCATGCTGCTGCTGCCACCACGGTGTAGGTTACTTCTAAATTCACCCTCCTTACCTTGACGTTTCATGGCACCAACAACTTTTCCATCGACCACAAATGCCCGAATATCAGCTCCTCCTGCTTCTTTAATAAACTCCTGTACCAAAATACTCTTATCCATACCCATAAAGGCTTCAATTACCGATTTGGCCGCCTTTTGTGTTTCGGCCAAGACAACTCCTAAGCCTTGTGTTCCTTCTAAAACCTTTAAGATTAATGGGGCACCGCCTACAGTTCTGATAAGGTGAGGAATATCTTTAGGACTTCGGGCAAAAGCTGTTTTGGGAATATCCAAATTCTCTCTCGACATGATCTGTATGCTCCTCAGTTTATCTCTTGAGCGGGTCAAGGCTACGGACTTGACTGTAGAAAATATTTTCTGCATCTCAAACTGACGGATTATGGAAGCACCATAAAAAGTTACAGAGGCTCCTATTCGTGGTATTATGGCGTCAATTCCTTTTATTTCTTCCTTACCATAGTAAATGGACGGGTCACGACTTTCGTTTACGATATAGCATTTAGCGTGGTCGAGCACTCTCATATTGTGTCCTCTTTCTTCGCCGGCTTGAACTAATCTTGAAGTTGAGTATAGATGTGGGTTTCTTGAAAGTATGGCAATGTTCATGAAATGGTATTTACTATGGTACATTCCAAAACTAATGTTCTTGAAGCAATACTAAAACAGAAGCGGCTAATAAAATGTCAAAATCAAATCGTTCTGTTTGCTTATTTTCGATTTCTCAAAGTTGTAAGATGATCATGCCCAACTTTTCCTCATTGAAATTCTTAGCTATCCTGCTGTTATTTGGTTCTCTTGCTTCAAATTTGAGCGCACAAGTGGTACATAAATTTAGCGGTAAAGTATACAGTTATGGAGACCCTTGTGATGATGTAAAGGTAGAATTGAAACAAGCAGGGGAAGTGGTTTACACTGAGGTGACCAAGGGTAATGGGAAATTTACTTTAGAAGTACAGGCAGAAAGTGAGTATATGCTAAGCCTAAGCAAGGAGGGATTGAAGTCGAAAACAATATGGATCAATACCAAGCAGACAGAAAAGCTCGCACAACAACCACCTAATTTTAAATTTGATGTGGGTTTAAAAAAAGATAAGCGTTCTAAATATGATGAGCTTTATGAAATTCCGGTGGCTTTAATCAAATACGATAGAAAAAAGCAGGCTTTTTACATGGACGATACTTATGGAGATCTTCTAGATCGAAAGAAAAAGAGGCTTCGTGAAAATGCTCCTAGACGCTAAATTTAAAATTTGGGGCAAGATTGTCTGCGGTAATTTTTCTTTCTTCGGTGCTTTTGAAACCTGTATTGCACTGCTAATTCATGAGAGCCTAAAGGCTCATTAAGCATTTTAGAAGAGTAGAGGTCGTAGGAGTAGGCGAAACTAAACTGTTTAAGGTTAAGTCCTGTTGAAAGGATTAAACGTTCCTCACTTCCATACCATGCGCCTACTTGCAAGCTACCAATATTCATTAAAGCTCCTGTCTGTAAGACATTATAGCGGCCTTGTTTTCTGAATAAAATTACCGGAGTTAATGAAGTTTGATTGCCCATGCCTATTTGAGTCCCCAATTGAAAAGCGTAAGCTCTTCTTAAAACTGCTTCGCCTACCTGATTAATGAGTCCTCCTCTTGGTTGTGTTAGGTGATCAACGTTAAAACCGAAAAAGTGCTTATCTGAAAATAAGGTAAAACCTAACGATACATCAAAGTGATCTATATTCTCTCCCATTGGCTGCTGACTGTCAAAAGAAACTCCACTTCGCGGGTCGATCATGTCTTCAAAAACCAATTTATCCCAATCAACCGACTTAATTGAATAGCCGCCCATGATGCCTGAGCGCAAATACCAATTTTGACTTACTGCAATTTCATGTGCATAGCTTAGGTTAATGCTATTTTGGGAAAAGTTTCCTGCGCCTGCTCTGTCATTAAGTAGTGAAAAGGCAAAACCATTGGTTGAACGTTTAATATTGGTTTCGTAAATAAAGGCTTGGGTAATAAATGAATTCTCTAGCTGTGGCCAATGATTTCGGTAAAGTAGGGTAGCTTGTTTTTGTACATCTATTCCAGTTAAGGAAGGATTTAGAAATGGGCCACTGTTAAAATATTGGGTAAAGTGAGCTGATTGCGTGAATGCAGTTAGGCTTAACAAAAAGAATAACACATATAGGGAACCTTTTTTCATAAGAGCACAGTTATGGTTCCTTTTTGCTCTATACTTTTGCCGCTTTGTGCCTCAGTAGCTGTAAACTGATAAACGTAAACTCCCTCTGAAACCGTTTCACCTTGAAAAGTGCCATCCCATCTATCGTAAATGTGTTTGCTTTCGAATAGTAGTTCACCCCAACGGTTGTAAATTTTTAAATGATACTCTTGAGCGTTAAGTCCAACTGCACCAAATGTGTCGTTGTGTCCGTCATGGTCAGGGCTGAAAGCTGTCGGGAAATAAAGTGTTGTTCTGCCTGTAAAGGAAACTTCGTTTGAAGTAGAAGCTAAAAGAGAACCATCTTTCATGTGAGCAATCAAGCGAAATTCATGCTTGCCATCCTCCACCTGTGCTTTTAAAGAGAGGCCAAGACACAGAAGAATCACAGTAGTGCTATATGTCAGGAAGTTCTTTATCATGGTCAAGGCTAAGTTAGGATGCCTTAATGCCTTGACCACGGCCTTGTTACCTTACGCAGGAAGGTCTAAAGTTGCGTTAGGAAGCTTAAAAGTCAATTTCGGAAGTCGTGCTAGTTGCAGGCACTGTTTTCACCCTGATCCATCTGCCGTATTTATCCTTTTTTTGGATCTCATAGTAGTCAACTTCTTTATTGTTTAAATGGTATTTGCTCCATTCTAATCGACCCGATCTGTCGCTGTAAGGAATAGCCTTTAGTAGGATAGGGGAAGTTGACTGATCAGGTGAACCATCAATAAAACATTGTGATGCTAAGCCAATTTTGTAGGTGTATTTCTCTGAATCAACAAGTACTTCTTCATCAACATAATTAAGATGTGTATGGGGCACCTGGTCTATCAGTTGAAATTCATTTACAGTAGGCGATTTACGGTAGATCTTATAGCCAATAAATTGAGGAATATTTCCTTGATAGGCTTCCCAATCTAATGCTATGAATTCATTGTTCTTAATTGTACTTCTTAAAATATTAACGCTTTTGCCTTGGAAGATGCCTTCTAGATGCTCTTGGATAATATTTGACTGACTGCTAAGATTGATTTGGGTATCCAAAATAGCTTTTACTTGATATTGATACTCATGTGCACAATAGGCGGTGCTATCTTGATAAAACCGAGTTTGCCAGTCCAGGTCTGCTAGTTCAATTAGTTCTTTTTCCTCAAGATCATAGCGAAATAACTTGTATCTCAGAACATTGCTACCTCTATAGGGTGTCCAAAAAACATTTACAGTGTTCTGGTTAATTTTTTGTTTATTGAGTTTAATACTACAATGGGTTTCAACTTGTTCTAGACTGTATTGTAAATTACATTTATCTGCCGCAATCACCTTGTAGCAGTAGCCATAACGATCTGTTTCAACTGATTGATCGAGGTAAAACGTAGAGTTCTTGTTGTTGATCTGGGCCAATTCAATATACTCTTCTGAATCACTTCTTTTACGAAAAATCTTAAGCTGATCAAATCCAAGGTCTGTAATGGTATCCCAGTTTACCATCAATTGATTATGCCCCATTACATCTACATTTAACACATTTACTCGATATGGAACGGTATCGTGCACCCGAATCAACTTTTGGTGCATCAGGCTGTCTGAGCAACCATCATTGCTGCTAACCTTTAGACTAATATCATAATAACCTGCATTGAACGTATAGTGAAAGTTAGCTTGTTGACTAAGTGGATTTTCGTTTGTATACCATTGATAATTCAAGTTAGCAGGGTTGATTCCTGAAGTATCTAATGCTTGAAGCTGCGTATTTAGAGTTGAGCAAGCCTCTTGAGGTCCAACTGATATTTTAATTGCAGGAGAAGGCTTGATGTGCAAAATTGCAGTATCAGAAGCAGGACAATTTCCGTCAAAACGGTAAATAATGCTATCAGTCATTCTCTGATTGGAGGGTGCACGGTACAAATTGGAATTTTCATCACGAATGCCAGTAGCAAACCATTTACCACCCGAATTGGCTGCACTTAAGCTTATGGGACTTTCATTAAAGCAAATACTTTCAGGTGCTTGAATTTCTGGGTTCGGGGTATGGTTTATGCGAATGGCTTGTCTAGTGGTATCGCTGCATCCAAGTCTACTAAAAGCTATTAAGCTAAGTTGATGGGAGCCACTGTCTGTAATGCTTTGAGGTATTGAATCACTCAAGTATGTACTATCATTTAAGTACCAGCCATAACGCACAGCGCCGTTTGATGTATTTTGTATTTGCGGATTAAAAGGACTGCAGCTGACTGTTGAAGGTAAATTAAACTCAGCGTTTGGCTTATAATCAATTTTAAGCGTATCATTCATTTGGTAGAAACCACTGCAACCGCTAGCATCTGTGGCCATTAACCTAACTACATAACTCCCCGTGTCTTGATAGGTGTGTTGTGGATTACGACTAGTTGAACTGTTTCCATCTCCAAAATCCCATAGCCAGCTTACAGCATTTTGAGTAGAATCATGAAATTGAACACTTTTTTGATCACATAAGAGGGGATCATCAACCCCAAATTTCACTAGTGGACCGGGAACTTGAATTTGAGTTTCTTTTCTTAAGGTATCTAAACATCCTTCTGCACTGCTTACAATCAGTTGAGGGGAGAAGTAACCAGAATTCAAGTAGGTGTGAGTAGGGCTTTCAAGCTGACTTTGACTACCGTCTCCAAAATCCCAATGGTAACTTACAGCATTACTACTCAAGTTTTGAAAATGAACCATCATGGGGGCGCAGGTAGGCGTAAAGCTTTCACCAAAAGCAGCTTTCACCTCATTCACCCTTATGAGATTAGTTAAACTTAAAGAGTCTACGCAACCACCCGCACTGTATACTTTTGCTTTAACGGTATAAACTCCTGCTTGTAAATACCGATGATTTGGCTGCATTGCTTTTGAGCTATGCCCATCACCAAAGTTCCAAATTACGCTGTCAACTGTGGTGTTAAGTAAATTGAAACGAGCATCAAAAGGAGCGCAACTTACTGTGTCGTTAACCGAGAAGTTTGCACTTAGCAACTGAGGATTAATTAGCTGACTAAGGGTGTCTTGGCAGCCGTTTAGATTTTGCGCAATCAGTTTTACCCTAAATGAATGGGTGTCTGCACGACTAATCACCATTGAATCATTCTGGTAGCTTTGGCCGTCAATTAACCAAATGCTATAGGCTCTAACTGAGGCTGTATCCTTTAAGCTATATTGAATCGGTAAACAGGCATTAAGCTGATCCACTACAAAACTTCGTTCGAATGGCTTAACGGTTACCCGAGTAGAATCAAATTGAGTATGGCTGCAATTGTCTTTAGTGATACTTAGTTTTAATTGATAATCACCTGATTTATTAATGTTGTAATGCAATTGGGCGCCATGAGCAACCAAAGAATCATTCAAATACCAATTATACTGATCTGCTTGTTGGTGATCTGCAACAGCACTTAGTTCTTCTGCTTCACAAAGTTGATGTACATGCGTTGTAAAGTTTGCCCTAGCTCCCTTGATTTTAATGGAATCTAGTTGAATGGTATCAATGCATCCTAAAGTATCAAGAGCCTCTACAAATGGTGTGTACCAACCCGGATTTTGATAGCGGTGAAAATTGCGATCATCTGTAGTATCAATTTGCCCATCTCCCCAGTGCCAAACATAACGTGCATCCTGTAGATTGGCCATAAAGCTTAAGCTGTCACCGACGCAACTACTATCTTGGTGGTAAATATTGTAACGTTTCTCGGGCAAGTTAAACGCGCTGACACTTGTTGAGGAACATCCTGTAGAGTCGAAGCCTTTATATACAACCGTATAAAATGCATGGCCATGCGGCAGCATTAAGTTTAAAGTATCATAGGTTAAAGAATCTTGGCCGCCATAAAACCAATAATGTTCGCTATTGGTAAATTCATTAAACAGCTTAACATTAGTCTCTTCACAGTCAGGTTCCAATAAGCTATTTATAGCAGTCTTGGGACTATTAACTTCGATTAACTGAGGATAATCAAAGGTGTCGGTTCTATTTAGATGCCGTTCTATGAGTTTTACATTGTAAATTCCTCTGTTGTAGTAGATGTGCAATGGATTTTCTGCTGTGGAAGCTTGCCCATCTCCAAAGTCCCATAAATAGCTTAAAGCCGAGTCACTTTCTGCACTAAATTGTACCAATTGCGGTGCACAATTAGACGGACCATTTCCTGTATTATTATGTGGGATATTCGCTACAACTCCTGAAGAGCTTGCATTTGATGTATCAACTATTACTGCCGATGAAATTTTACACTTGCTAAAGTCAACCAAATGAGGATAGAAAACACTCTCCACACAACCACCTGCTGTAACTACCGTTAAACTAATGTTATAGCTTCCACTATCATTATAACGATGTCCCGGACTTTGTAAATTAGAAGAGTTTCCATCACCAAAGTTCCACAACCAACTAACGGCATTAGGAGTTGAGTCTGCAAAAGCCACTATTTTTTGACTACAATCAAAGTAAACCAGCTTTGGGTTTAACTGAATTTCTTCGATTTCGTAGGTTAAGATGTTTTCATAAATCGTGGGGCAACCCATGTGGTTTTCAGTTTGTAGCGTCAATGAATAAGTACCCGAACTGTTGTAAACGTAAGTAGGGTTTTGTGCATGGCTTGTATCGCCATTACCAAAATGCCAAAGCCAATTATTCTGCCCTAATTTTATGTTGGATAAACTAAGGGGAGAAGGTGAACAACTTTTTATGGTATCACCATTAAGATCAATGGTGTCTGAACTAACAGATATGCCATTTGCAATATAACTCGTATCGCTACAGCCGTTTTGAGTCTGAGAAACTAGATAAGGATAATAAGCTCCTGAATTAGAGTAGGTATGCTGTGGATTTTGTAGGTAGGAAGTATCACCATCGTCAAAGATCCATTTCCAAAAGCTTGATTGACTGCTGCTATCAGAAAACTGAATATTAAGCGGAGTACAACCTTCTTTAGGATCAGCTGCTAGTTCAGCTTCATAGTTCTTGATTAATAAATTCCTTTGCACCGTATCACTGCAATGCATTGCATTTTGTAAGATCAATTTCACGGGGTAAATACCGGTATCTTGATACGTATGATTTGGATTTTGAGCGTTTGAATTTGTTCCATCACCAAAATCCCAAGTATAGTTTTGGCCTTGAAAAAGCGAAGAAAAATTTAGTGTACCACCTGCACAGTGATTTAGCGAATCATAAGTAAAACTTGCGTCTGCAGCTTGATGTATTTGAATAGATGGATGAACCTCTATAGTGTCTGTACAATACTGATACTGTTGGCTAACTAATAGTAGCTTACTGCTTCCACTTTGTGAAATATTAGTATTTAATTGAGCTTGCTGACCTATTTCTGTACTATCTAAAAACCAGCGGTAATTGATTTGATTTGAAATTGGCGTGGCTGAAGCTCTTAGCTGCATCGGTGCGCAAGCTACACTGTCGAAAAGGCTTGTGGTAATCCTAGATTTTTCCTTGAATTTAAGGGTTTGAAAAGCGGTATCCTTGCAAGCCATTTGGTTTTGAACAATCAAACGAACTTGATAGCTTCCCGTGTCTTGATACTGTAATGAAGGGTTGCCTATTGATGCAGAGTTACCATTGCCAAAATCCCATTGCCAAGATTGAAGGTTTTGCCCTAGACTATACAGCTTAATCGAATCGCTTGCCTCGCATTGAACGGGCTTTGGGCTTGCAAAGCTGGCATCAGCCTTAGGATGAATCAAAATGCAATTCTGACTGGTATGCATTCGGCTACAACCTAGCGTATCTGTTACCATCAAACTAACTGTGTAACTTCCGGCTTGTTGGTATACATGAGTTGGATTTGCTTGCGTGGACTGATGCCCATCACCAAAATCCCAAATAAAGAGTTGTCCACCTGTGCTTCGTTCCTGGAAATGCACTAAATTATTGTTTGCACATGAGTCTATTATCTGGTAAGAAAAAGATACTTGAGGCGTATCCCTAACTGAGATTAAATCTTCTTGAATTAGGGTGTCACGCTGTCCATTATTATCAAATGCGATAAGTGTAATATCGTACAAGTTTTTATTAAGATAAATTTTAGCAGGATTTACAGCCGTTGAGGTAGAGCCGTCACCGAATTTCCATAAGTAGTTCGTCGCACCACTTGATTTATTAGTAAATTGAACACTATGCGGGATGCAGCCATGTGTTTGATTTACTTCAAAATCAGCCTGCACGTTTTGGCAGATGACGTTCAAGGAAAATAGAAGTAGAATTGAGCTAAAAAGACTTTTCATTCATTAGGTAGTTATCTTTCAAATGTATTGCGCTTTTATAATGTAGATTCAAATGAATTTTCTTACGTTGGGAAACTAAAAGCTCACGTTGGGAAGTTGGCTTACCTTTAAACGTCTTACTAATAAGGTATTTTAAAGCGGTTATGATAACTAGAGCTTAACCGACCTAATAAATGGAACAACCTTTTGTATTTAAGCAAGAGAATTTAGATACCATGCCACTCATTTTTCTAAAACTGAAAAGTGATGGCTTAATTCTATATGCCAACCAATATTCCAGTTCAATTATAGGCTATCAAGCTGAGGAGTTGATTGGAAAAAAATTCTGCGAAGTTTTCACACCGAGTAAAGACTTGGAGAAAGCTAAAAATAATTTGGAGACAATAGCCCAAGGCGTACCTTCTGGTGCTACGTTTAATAATTGGGCACAAACTAGAGATGGTAAGCACATCTACATTGAATGGAGAATATCCTGCTTAGAATTAACATATCAAGATAAATTCAACTTTCTTGCCTACGGAATAGAGATAACCCAAAACTATAAGAATGAAATTCTATCAGAGGCAAAGGGCAAAATAGGCGCATCGTTAAACAAATCGACTTCTATACAACAATTACTGAGAAGAAGTTTGAAATGTTTTGCAGACTTTGCTCTATTAGACTTTGGTTTTGTAGACAATTCTGACCCAGAAAAAGAGGAAGAAGCTTGTCAGGCTTGGTATTGTCAAGATCTAAAACATGGAAAACAAGCGTTGCAAGCTTACAAGGATGCTGAAGAGAAAAAGAACATTCTTGAAAATTTAGAAATAAACGTTTCTGACGGACCTCAGTTGTTTTTTGAAGATCCCAAAAAGTCAACCAGAGAGGCTTACCATAAATTAATCTACTTTTTTCCTACAATAGATAGAGAAGAACAAAAAGTCTTCTGTTATTATTTTTTCTTCCACCCTCAAGAGCATCAGTCCAAAGAATTCATTACCTCCTTTTTTGAAGATATTGAAGAAATGTTGTACCAAACTTTTGAGCGGATCAAAGACAAGGAGAGAATTGAGTCAGCTAAAGAGAAAGCAGAAAAAGCAAACAAAATTAAAGATGCTTTTGTGGCTAGTGTGTCACATGAAATTAGAACTCCACTCAATGCGATTTTAGGACATGCTCAAATGCTTCAAAGAGATAATTTGAGTGAAGGTGCAAATAAAAGTATCTCCATTATTAATTCTAGCGGAAAACATTTAGTTAAGCTACTCAATGAAGTATTAAATAATGCAAGTTTGGAAAGCGGGAAGGTAAGGGTTACTAAGATAGCCTTTAATTTGCTTGATTTAATCATAGAAGTGCGTGACACTTTTATGCTAAAGCTAAAGGAAAAAGACTTAGAATTTATTTTAGAATATTCACTTGCCTTACCTCAAATTATTTTTGCTGATCGAGATAAACTCAAGCAAATTCTGATCAACCTTATTTCAAATGCCATAAAATTTACTTCTGAAGGCACAATTAAAGTATCAGTTCAATTTATTGAGAATCAAATTAAATTGAGCGTAGAAGATACAGGCGCAGGAATTCCTAAAAAGCAGCTTGCTAACGTATTCAATCAATATGAAAAGAGCAGCAAACATGAAAATGCAGAAGGAATAGGTTTAGGTTTGAGCATAACTAAAAGACTGGTCCGCTTACTTAAAGCAACCATAGAAGTAGAGAGTAAAGAGGGTGAGGGTAGTTGTTTCAATATAATGCTGCCTTACGATAAGCCAAGCATGGAAAAACTATCCGCATTTAAAAAAGTTGAAAATGAAGCTATTGCCCTACAAAGTCTAAAAGTTAAAGGACCCGCTCCAACTATTTTGGTTATTGATGACCATTTAGACAGCTTGAACCTTGTGGCTGATCTATTAAATAAAATGGACTTTGATTTATTTTTAGCATCATCTGTAAATGATGCTGAAGAAATTATAAAATCAGAGGAAATAGACTTAATTATCTTAGATATTGTAATGCCTGATGTGAATGGGGTTACTTTTTTAAAGCACCACAAGAAATATCCTAAATTGAGAAATACACCTATTGTAGTGGTTAGCGGAGAGGCAGAACCTGACCAAATTGATAGTGCTTTGAATTATGGTGCAGTTAGTTTTATTAGTAAACCCTTTGATCATGAAAGACTCGTGTCATTGATAGAAGATTTGTTGGATTTAGAGTTTACTTACACTAACGATTGGAAGGATGATGCTTACAAAGCCAAGCTGATTAAATTATTTAAAAATATTGACCGTGAGCTAATAGAGCTTTTCATAGAATTATCTGAGGGTGGTGAAGTTTCTGAATTAAAAACACTGACTAAAGAAAGAATAAATGATGCTACCTTAAAGAAATTTATGGATGATACCATTAAAGATCTAAATTTAGAGTACTTGAGCATGCTCTTGAACTTAGCTCTACAAGAAAAATAAAATGAATGCACAAGTAACCAATCCCCTTAGTCAAGAAATACTGATTGTAGACGATAATCCTGAAAATCTAAGATTGCTTAGTCAGATTTTGGAGGAAGAAGACTATAAGGTTCGTATTTCTAAGTCAGGGCATCAGGCTTTAAAAATAATTGAGAAAAAGACGCCCGATTTGATGTTGCTAGATATCATGATGCCTGATTTAGACGGGTTTGAAGTGTATGAAGAGGTAAAAAAAAGGATTGACAAACCTTTTCCTGTAATTTTTATTAGCGCCATGAATTTTGTTAAGCAGAAATTAAAGGCTTTCCAAAGTGGGGCAGTAGATTACATTGAAAAACCATTTTACGTTGAAGAGGTGAAAGCAAGGGTAAAGAGCCACCTCACCATTGAAGATCAAAAAAGAGAGCTAGAGCTAAAAAATCTTGAATTAAAGAAAGCAAAAGAAAAACTAAAGCAGGCAGAGCGATTTGCCCTTATAGGGGAAATAACAGCTAAAGTAACCCATGAAATCAATAATCCCATTAACTTCATTAGTTTGGGAGCTCAGTCTATGGTTCAAGAATCGCAAGAAGTGACTAGAATGTGTGACCAAGTTTACAACATAATTAAAAGTACAGCTAACAAAGAGTTATTGGAAGAAATAGACCGTGCCTATGAACAAAGTGAGTTTGCAGAAACCAAAGAAGGCTTAATAGAAATTTCAAACCACGTAAACCAGGGAGCTAAGAGAGTTGGCAAGTTGATTGGTAACTTAAAGCAAAATCTTATCAGTAACGCTAAAGAAAAGGCACTGTTTAACCCGAATAAAAGTATTGAAGAGGCATGTGAGATTGTAGAAATGTTAAGCAATAAGAATTTCAGAATGAAAAAAGATCTCAAAGCTGAATGTGAATTATTAACATTTGAGCAAAACTTTTTTCAAATTTTACTTAACATTATTAAAAACGCAGAAGAGGCCATTCCTGACCAAGGTGGTGAGTTAACGTTGTCCTCTAGGTGTAAACAGAATCTACTTCATATAACAATTGGAGACAATGGACAAGGAATAAAAGAAAAAGAGATTGGAAAGATCTTTGCACCTTCTTACACAACAAAAAAGAAGCAGGGAGGCACAGGCCTGGGGCTTGCTATTACTAAGGAATTATTAAATGAAGTTGGTGCAAACTTCGATGTTGAAAGCAAAATGGGTAAAACACGTTTCAATTTAACGTTTGATTTAGCTAGATAGATGGAAAAAAAAATTAAACCTCTTATCCTTTACATAGACGATGAGGCTTCAAACCTTAAGGTAATAAGCTTTACGCTGAGAAAAGACTTTAAAGTTATTACTTGCCAAGATCCGCTAAAGGCAGAAGAAATAATCGAGAAGATTCAAGAGATCAGCTTGGTTTTATCTGATCAATTTATGCCTAAACTGGAGGGAGTAGAACTTTTGAAAAGAATCAAGAAAAAGTATGAGGACCTTCCATGCGTTCTTGTTTCGGCACATAGTGACTTTGAAATTTTAAAAGACGGGCTTAATAATGCACAAATTGACCGCTTTATAAGTAAACCAATTGATAAGGAAAATGTAAAATCGATTATCAACCTGTTAATAGATAGCTATGAACTGAAAAGAAGAAATAGACTTTATCGTCGTGAGTTAATTCGAAGTGAAGAAAAATACCGTAACATCTTTCTTTCCATTCCTGATTTATGGATACGGGTAACCTTAGAAGGTACAATCATAATGGCAAATCCAGCTGTTGAAAAGCATCTTGGTTATAAAGCGGAAGAACTGATTGGAAAGCAGATTAAAGAATTGTATTTTGATTATGAAGATCGTGAGGAAATTCTAGACAATTTGAAAGAAGAAAAAGTTAAAGAATTTGATAATAAGCTAGTTACGAAATCAGGGAAGGTGAAGGTCTTTCGTTCCTCCTCTAAAAAGGTAATCGACTCTGATGGTCAGATTATTATAGAAAGCTTACTAAAGGACATTACAAACGAATATCACCTTAAAGAAAAGTTAGAGATTCAATCAGCTTTACTTAAGGTATCACAAAAAGCGGCTAAAGTGGCCAGTGTTTATATAGAGATTAATAGTGATCAGGTCTTAGTAACTAAAGAGTTTAAACGAACTTTTAAAGTCGCAAGTAAATATAAAAGTGATACTATTTCTTTAGCGGAATTTTTAGAGCTATTTCAAGGCAACTATCGTGACCGTATGAGGGAAGTCATACAAAAGTCAATAGAGGATTACAAACCCTTCAATGTGGAAAGTAGGATTCAAATTGAGGAAAAAGGTATATACTACATCAGAGCTTCAGGAACAATTTTTCACGATGACTACAACAAAGTTGAAGTAAAAAATCCCATTTTGGTAATTGCATGTTTGGATATTACCTATGAAGTGGAGAATCAAATAGACTTGATCGAAAGTAAAAATAACTTTGAATCGATTTTAGAACAATCTCCAAGTCCCATTTTTCAAGTAGACCGGAACCTTGTTGTAGAGTATGCTAATTCTTCTGCAGAAGCAATTTCTGTAAAATTATTTAAAGCAGCTATGAGCTTTAAAAAGGAGATCAAAAAGATAGATCCTGTAATCGAACAAAAGGTCAAACAGGTTTTTGAAACTGGGAAATCAGAAAAACTACAAATTCATAACTCATATCAGCGGTATTTTCCTGAGTGGTTGTTTGTTTTAGTGAACCCTGTAAAAGAAAAGTCTAAAATCAATAAAGTGCTTTTGATCTTTACTGATGTTACAGCAGTAAAAAAAGCAGAGACCGTTTTACAGAATGCAAACGAAGCATTAGAAACAAAAGTAAAAGAAAGAACTAAGGAACTAGAACAAACTAAGGCAGATCTTGAGAAAGCGATTGAAAAAGAAAAGCAATTGAGCAAGATGAAGTCGCAATTTGTGGCCACAGCTTCTCATCAATTTAGAACTCCTTTAACTGTTATTCAATCTAGTATGGGTTTGTTGGGGCTTTACCTTAACAAAATAGAAAATGAGGCTTATCAAGAAAAATTTGATGGTTTAGTCGAAAGGGTTAATGCTGAAATTGAGCGTATGACTAGTCTTATGAATGAAGTTCTGGTCTTGGGTAAAAACGAAAGTGGTAAGATCTATTTTGAAGGTTCAAATCAAGATGTGCTTAAGATTTGTGATTCATTAAAAGAGCAGTATGATCATATTCAGAAAGACGGCAGGGAGCTTGAATTGAAGGTAAGCGGATCTGCGAGCTCAAGCTTGTACACAGACCCAAGTTTGTTTGAAAACGCAATATCCAATTTAGTTTCAAACGCCTTCAAATATTCAGAGAAAAGTGAGAGGAACCCCGAATTGCATTGTATTTTAGATGAAGATAAAGTTGAAATTATGGTTCGTGATTACGGTATTGGTATACCAGAAAGCGAAATAGATAATGTATTTGATAGTTTTTACCGTGCTTCAAATACTTCAGAAATCAACGGTACTGGTTTAGGGATGTCTATAGTAAGAGCTTATACAGATTTATTAGAGGCAGAGATTAGTTGTGTTTCTGAGGTTAATGAAGGAACAACATTTAATTTGGTATTCAAACGAAAGAAACATGAAAGCAAAGCTGTTACTAGTTGAGGATGAAAAAAATATTTTAATAACCTTAAAGGAGGTGTTGGAGTTGGCAGATTATGAAGTGTTTACTGCTGAAAACGGCAAGCTTGGCTATCAAAAGATCATGGATGAAAACCCTGAGTTGGTGATTTGTGATGTAAACATGCCTGAGTTGGATGGCTTTACTTTACTTAAAACCATTAATCAAAAACTTGAAGCCGAAGAACGACCCGTATTTTTATTCCTTACCGCAAGGGTAGATTCAGATGAGATCAGAAAGGGGATGAATTTAGGTGCAGATGATTACATTTTAAAGCCCTTTGAAGCCAATGACGTGCTAGAAGCAGTTGCGCTGCGCTTGGAAAAAAGACATTCAACTAAAAAAGAAAGGAAAAAACACAAAGCTGACTCTCAAGCAACACAAACAGAAAAATTAGGCATACCAAGCGAAGATGGAATTCGTTTTGTTCCATTTAGTCAAATTATTCGTTGCGCTGCTGAAAGGGCATATTGCCGTTTCTTTTTGCAGAATGGGGACTCACTTTTGGTTTCTAAACCCATGAAAGAGTTCGAAGAACGACTTTTGGAACATGATTTTTTCAAAGTGCACAAATCAAGCATTGTGAATCTGCAGCACGTTTCTAAATATGTTCGTGGAGCAGGCGGCAGTTTGGAATTAACTGACGGTTCCAAAGTTGGCGTCAGTACACGCAGAAAAGAGGGTTTATTGGCCGTACTTACCGAACGCTAAATTACATTCGGTAAATCATCTACCTTCAAGGGAAGTTTGCTCTCTGCTACCTTTTAATATATGGTAATCTTTATCTCGTATTTAATAAAGTATCGAGTTATGGACAAAATATTAGTAGTTGAAGACGAAAAGAATATAAGAGAACTGATTCAAGAAACCCTGAGTATTAGTGATTATGAAGTTGAGCAGGCTATACATGGAGAACAGGCAATAGAATTAGCCAAAAAAAATCAATTTGATTTAATCCTTTGCGATGTTATGATGCCAATTATGGATGGCCTTACAACTTTAGAGGCTTTTCAAAAAGATAAAGATTTAAACAATATTCCTTTTGTTTTTTTAAGCGCACTTAATGATCAGACAGATATCAGAAAAGGAATGCTTAAAGGGGCGGAAGATTACTTGGCAAAGCCATTTAAAACGGATGAATTACTTCAAGTAGTAGAAATACAACTTAAAAAGGCAAAGCAAAGATCATCACAAAGTTTAAATGGCAAAGAAGGTAAAAAGTTGGCTGAAAGAAGTAAGAGTCTAGAAGTCTTAGAATCCTACATGAAATGCGCGGGTAATGTGCAAAACGCCATTATTCCCACCAAAGATCAGATTGACTCTTGTTTTCCCGATAATTTTATCTTTTTTAGACCAAAGTACGATGTATCAGGCGACTTTTATTGGATGAAGGATCAGGGTAATAAAAAGTTGATCTCTGTGATTGATTGTACCGGTCATGGAATTTCTGCCTCCTTACTTTCAATGAGTTATTACACTGCCTTGAATAATAAAGCCAAATCCACGTATTGCATTACGCCTAAAAACCTCTTTGAGGGCGTCATTTCAGATGTAAACGAGTACCTTTCTGAACATGGCCCTATAGCACACGATACCGGTATGGACGGTTTGATTTGTGAAATTGATACAGAGAAAAAGGTGATTCGTTATGTAGGAGCTCGACGTCCACTTTACTTACTGAGCGCAAATGAGCCTCCTTTACCCAATTCTGATTTTAAGTCAGTTAATACCAAGGGAGAGAAAACACTATATCGTATTAAGGCAGGAAACCGATACTTCAAGGTTAACCATAAAAAGGCTCCTTTAAAAGAGCGCAGTATCCCTTACGATGCAGGTGATATCATATACCTGAATTCAGATGGTTTTGAGGATCAATTTGGCGGAAATCATGATAAACGTTTTAAGTCTATGAACTTCATGAACCTTTTGGAGAGTTTTAAAGATGAACCCTTGGAAAAGCAAAAAGAAATTTTAGTTAATTCTTTCGATAATTGGAAAGAAGGCTACCAGCAGATTGATGATGTTACCGTTATGGGAATCAAGCTCCAATAAGTTCTCTAAGTAGTTTATAACCAATCTTTATAAAATCAAAATGCATAAATCAATTAGTTTGCTTATCGTGGCTTTATGCGCGGTAAGTTTTGTGAAATCTCAAGAAGTTATTTCAAAAGTGAAGTTTCCTAACAAAAGGGTAGAAAAAGCTGACCACCGCTTGCGGCTTTCAAATAGTTTGTCGGATAATGAGCCGGAAAAGGTATTCTTAATAGATAGAAATGGAAAAAATATAGAGGAGGCCTCCTCATTGTTTTATACTGAATTTAAACCTGCAGATCTAGCAAACTTAAAAGGTTCCTATTATTATCTTAAATACGAAGGATTTGCTTTAAAGGAGATTGATCGCCTTGTCATTAGCGAAGGTGGAACCCTTTAATTAATCTCTAAAGCTATTCAAAATCTAGCCACCTAATAGGTGGTTTTTTTTTGCTGTTTACAGCTATCTAGCTCAAAAAATCGCCTCCGAACGCAAGGAAACTTTTAAGACTCTTTGGGTAATTAGTGGCTTTGAGATTAAAGCTTCAGGCTGAATTTAGCCTAAGAATTTAAAACAAAAAACCATGAAAAAATTAAGTCTGATTATTATATCCCTGCTCTTCATTGTTCCTTTAACTTATGCACAAACATCACATTTGTTCATAGGTAAAGTATTTGATAATGGAAATAAATTAGAAGGTGCTGAGGTTTCAGTTTACCGGGGAAATAAGAAAGTATCAAAATATGTAACGAAAGGAAATGGCAAGTTTTTATTCTTTGCTATCCCAGAAGTAGAATACGTTATTGAAGTTGCTAAAGAGGGTTATCTAGCTAAAAGAATTATAGTAGATACTGATAATACATATGGACTTGATCGTAAGCCCAAAAAATTCAAGTTTGATCTAGAACTTGATCGAGATTCAAAGAAAAATAGAGAAAAAGCAATTGATTTACCGGTAGCTTACATCAAATACAACGCTGAAAATAATGCCTACCAACACAGTCTTAAATATGCTCAAAGTTTAGAACTAGGACATGAAGAGACTATTCGCAATGTGTTGGCAGAATTAGAAAAATAAGTAAGAGCTTGAGTTAGAACTTAAGAAACGTTCTTTATTAGGTTGGTTAGTTGGTTAATTTCAACTACATGATAGCAGGTTTTACCTGCTATCATTTTTTATAGCCACATCAACTAAGAAACCCTTTTTTAATACTTTTCTACCCACCAGCACCGGGTAGCGCATTTCTCCACGATTGGTTAAGGTAAGGTCAGTAATGCGCTTTTTGCCGCCAAGCAAAATGTTTGTTTTTATGGCAAAGCGTTCTTCTAGACGTCCATTACTACTGCGAACTTTCTTTCTCTTAAATTGTGCAGTACGAATGGTAAGCTTACGATACTGTTCTTTCTCAGGGTCCAGTAATTCAAAATTCAATATTTCATTACCCTCATCTTCGGTTAGCCATATTTTATGAGCGTGTATGGCTGTGGAGTAGGCTCCGGTATCAATTTTAGCATCTATTCCGCTAATTCCAAAGTCAGGAAAGTCTACGAGTTCAACCCTTCCAACCACGCACTTTTGCTTTGATCTTTTCAAACGAATTATTTTGTTATCAAGAATAAGAATTATCTCGCTTCAGTGGAGCTAAAAAGTAATAAATTCACACCTTTGTTGAACAAAATAGAAGCTATGTCAGACGATAAGAAAATCATTTTTTCCATGGTCAACGTCTCTAAGACCTTACCATCAGGGAAAGCCATTCTAAAAAACATTTACCTCTCTTTTTTCTACGGTGCCAAAATTGGCATTATTGGATTAAATGGAAGTGGTAAATCTACCTTAATGAAGATCATTGCCGGAGAAGAAGAAGCCTATCAGGGTGAAGTAGTCTTTTCTGACGGATATTCTGTTGGAATGCTGCCACAAGAACCGCAGCTTGATGATACTAAAACCGTTCGAGAAATAGTTGAAGAAGGCGCTGCTGAAACGGTTGAGGTATTGAAAGCGTACGAAGCGGTAAACGAAAAATTTGCTGATCCAGATGTGCTTGCTGATGGCAACAAAATGGAAGAGTTGATGCAAGAGCAAGCCAAGCTACAAGAGAAGATAGATGCTTTAGATGCCTGGGAGTTAGATACAAAACTAAACCGCGCTATGGATGCCTTGCGGTGCCCGGATGCAGATGCCAAGGTAGAAAATCTATCAGGTGGTGAGCGAAGAAGGGTGGCACTTTGTCGACTGCTGTTGCAAGAGCCTGATATTTTACTGCTTGATGAGCCAACCAACCACTTGGATGCAGAATCTGTTTTTTGGTTAGAACGTCACCTGCAGCAATATAAAGGCACTGTAATTGCCGTTACACACGACCGTTATTTCTTAGATAATGTTGCAGGTTGGATCCTAGAACTAGATAGAGGAGAGGGCATCCCATTTGAAGGGAATTACACTTCTTGGCTCGAGCAAAAATCGAAACGTTTAAAGGACGAAGAAAAACAAGAAAGCAAGCGCCGTAAGAATTTAGAAAAGGAGTTGGAATGGTCGCGCATGAACCCTAAGGCCAAGCGCAGTAAGTCAAAAGCGCGTTTGAGCAACTATGAAAAACTATTGAGTGAAGAAAGTAAGGAGCAAATCCAAAACTTGCAAATTCCAATTCCCAACGGACCCCGTTTAGGGAATGAGGTGATCGAAGCCAAGGGAGTAGCGAAAGGTTATGGAGATCGCTTACTTTATGAAGACTTGAACTTTAAGTTGCCACCTGCAGGTATTGTTGGCGTAATTGGACCCAATGGGGCAGGAAAAACCACCCTTTTCCGCATGATCATGGGAGAAGAAAAGCCTGATCAAGGAGACTTCAACATAGGCAGTACCGTGGAGATCGGCTACGTCGATCAAACGCATGAGGCGCTAGATCCTGAAAAGTCAGTCTACGAAGTAGTTTCAGCTGGTAATGAGCAAATCGACATAGGAGGAAAGGTGATCAATTCGAGAGCTTACCTCTCACGTTTTAATTTTAATGGAGGCGACCAAAACAAGAAAGTAGGAGTGCTTTCCGGAGGGGAGCGTAACCGCTTGCACCTTGCCATGACGCTCAAAACTGAGGCAAATGTGCTTTTGCTTGATGAGCCTACGAACGACATTGATGTCAATACCTTACGCGCTTTAGAAGACGGAATTGAGAATTTCGCAGGCTGTGCAGTGGTGATCTCTCACGACCGTTGGTTCTTAGACCGTATCTGTACCCATATTTTGGCTTTTGAAGGTGACGCCCATGTGCATTTCTTTGAAGGAGGCTTCTCTGAGTATGAAGAAAATCGAAGAAAACGCCTTGGAGATGCAATCACGAAGTTTAAGTACAGGAAATTGGTGAAATAGAGAGTATAGACACAAGAAGTTAGACTTTAGACCATAGATATTAGATAGGAGCAAGGTTGAAAGATTAATGATCAAAGACTCCTTAATCCTTTGTCTTTATTCTTTGATCCAAAAACTACGTAAGTGTTATGTGGAATGAGTTATGAAGCTAAACGAAAAAGAAGTTCGTAAAATGAAAAATATCGGAATACCAAAAGGCATGCGGGATTTTTCGCCCTCGGTCATGGCCAGGCGAAATTATATTTTTAATACCATTCGAAAGAGTTTTGAATTGCACGGTTTTGAGCAGATCGAGACTCCGGCTATGGAAAATCGAGAAACCCTAACCGGGAAGTATGGAGAGGAAGGAGATCGCTTGATTTTTAATGTGATGCAAAGAGGAGATAAGTTGATTGATGAGATTCTTTGGTTAAAGGAGTTGGACACCGATACAGACAAATTGACAAAGGAGAACTTTAATCCTGCAGTTAAGTCCTCAATTATAGAGAATTTTTCAGATGGGGCCCTCCGCTACGACCTAACCGTTCCATTTGCTCGTTATGTGGTGCAACATCAAAATGAGATTACTTTTCCATTTAGACGCTTTCAAATTCAACCAGTGTGGCGGGCAGATCGACCACAAAAGGGAAGATACCGCGAATTTTACCAATGTGATGCAGATATCATTGGAACCGATTCCTTGCTAAATGAGGTGGAACTGATTAAGATCTTTGATGAGGTTTTGAGTGAACTGGGCATGCAAGATTTTACCATTAAACTTAACAACCGAAAAGTTTTAAGTGGCATTGCCGAAGTGATAGGTCGACCAGAAAAGATCGTGGACATTACAGTAGCGATCGACAAATTAGAAAAGATTGGACAGGCCAAAGTGGAAGAAGAACTCAGTGAAAAAGGCCTTACAGAAATAGAAATCAATAAAATTAAACCTTTATTTCAATTAAAGGGTGATAGTAAATTGGTTATAAGTATCTTAAAAGAATATTTAGAAGGGTCAAAAGTGGGGCAAGAAGGCCTTGTTGAGGTCGAGGAGATCTTACAGACTTTACAAGCCATTCCCTTGCAAAAAGCTAAACTAGAAATTGATGTGACCTTGGCAAGAGGCTTGGATTATTACACCGGAGCCATCTTTGAAGTCGTTTCCAATGAAGTAAAAATGGGTAGTATATGCGGCGGCGGTCGTTATGCTGACCTTACCGGAATTTTCGGATTAAAAGATATGTCGGGCGTAGGTATATCCTTCGGGGCAGATCGGATCTACGATGTAATGGAGGAGCTTGGCCTTTTCCCCGAATCACTGAGCCAGAGCACCCAGCTCTTTTTTGTCAATTTTGGAGCTAAAGAGCAAGCTTATGTTTTGCCTTTGCTACAGCAAGCGAGAGAAGCTGGCATTAGTGCGGAACTTTATCCTGAAGCTGCTAAAATGAAAAAACAAATGAAATACGCCAACCAAAAGAATATCCCTTACGTGGTGATGGTGGGAGAGTCTGAAATGCAAAGCGGCGAACTCACTTTTAAAAAGATGCAAAGCGGTGAGCAAGAAAAGCTTTCTTTTGCAGAAATTTTGAAACAATTAAAAGGCTAAGAACATGGCAGAGGCAGTCCATTCCATCAGTAAAGCGTTTCTCAGTTTAGCGAACATCAGAGAGATTTTAGCTCAGGAAAAGCAATTGGTGCTGAGCCAAGAGGCAGAGAACAGCATTGCTCAATGTCGCCGTTTTTTAGATGAAAAAATAAAACGCTCAGTTGAACCGATCTATGGCATTAACACAGGTTTCGGTTCTTTGTGTGACACTGAAATATCGCCTAATGATCTAAGTAAACTTCAGCTCAATTTAGTCCGCTCTCACGCCTGTGGAATGGGAGAAGAGGTGCCTAGCGAAATCGTTAAGTTGATGATCTTACTCAAGATTCAAGGTTTGTCATACGGACACTCAGGAGTGCAAGTCGCTACAGTAAAGCGCTTGATCGCATTTTACAATGAAGGGGTTTATCCTGTGGTATATGAGCAAGGCAGTCTTGGAGCATCCGGCGATCTCGCTCCACTTGCCCATTTGGCTCTTCCACTTTTTGGGGAGGGAGAAGTACGTTACAAAGGAGAGCGCATCTCTGGCAGTGAACTGCAAAAGCGTCTCGGATGGGAACCCATTGCTTTAGCTTCTAAAGAGGGTTTGGCTTTGCTCAATGGCACGCAGTTTATGAGTGCCTACGCTACCCATTGCTTACTGAAATTGCAGCATTTGTCTGCTTGGTGTGATTTTACTGCGGCTGCTTCAATAGATGCATTTAATGCTCGTTTAAGTCCTTTTCACGCGAGCGTGCATCAGGTTCGGCCACATGCCGGTCAAATACAAACCGCAAAAGCCATTCTGGAGCATTTAGGTGATAGTGAAATTGCTCAACAAGCAAAAACTGCTGTGCAAGATCCGTACTGCTTCCGTTGCGCACCCCAAGTGCATGGGGCTTCTAAAGATACCATTGCCTATGCCACTCAAGTGGTTGAAACAGAGATCAATTCCGTAACCGATAACCCAACGATCTTTGAGGATGAGGACCTGATTGTTTCAGCTGGCAACTTTCATGGACAGCCTTTGGCATTGGTACTTGACTACCTTGCTATTGCCGCCGCAGAGCTTGGTTCGATCAGTGAAAGAAGGGTTTACAAAATGCTAAGTGGCGAGAGAGGATTGCCTGCTTTTTTGGTCAATAATCCGGGTTTAAATTCTGGTTTCATGATCGTGCAATACGCTGCCGCAGCTGTAGTTAGCCAAAATAAACAGTTGGCAAGTCCGGCATCTGTTGACACCATTGACTCATCTAACGGCCAAGAGGATCATGTAAGCATGGGTGCCAACGCAGCTACTAAATTAAAAAGGGTAGTGGATAACCTTGAGAAGGTAGTTGGGGTAGAATGGTTGACTGCTTGTCAGGCACTACATTTTAGAAAATACCACACCTCTACTCGTATTAAAGCCAAAATAGAAGACTTCAGAGAGGTAGTTCCTTTTGTATCAGAAGATACTTTTATGCAACCTTTAATGGAGCAGGCTCGGAAATTTATTGCAGAGCATCAGCTTCTGTCTGACCATTAACAATAGGTTGCATATTATTATAAAAGTTTAAGCTGTTGTAATCCAACTCTTAAGGAGTATTTTTTATAAGCTTATAACTACGATGGCTCTTCTCTGTTGAAAATTGCAATAAGTACAAACCATCGGCTTGATCGGAAAGATCAAGTGCTATTTGATTTTCACGGACAAAACGATCAATGATCAATTTTCCTCTTATGTCTCTAAGCTGGATTCTATATCTACCTGCGCCGGTGTTTAAAATAAAAATACCGTTTGAAGGGTTTGGATAAATATTGATTTGAGGGATGGCATTTTCAACCGTATACGTTAACACAAAACTGAAAACTGCTGAAGTATCACTTCCACAACTGTCATTAAAAGCCACTACCTTGTAGTTCCCTGAACGAGGAGCAATGATTTGCTGGGTATTTAAAGAGGCTAGGAGGGTATCATTAAGGTACCATTGGTATCGCTGGGCCAAGACACCGGCATCTAGCGTATCTATACCAATTTGACTAATGTTGGGTAGAGCGGGTGGTTGGACAGGATTTAACTGAATATTTTGAGAGCTATCAGAAATGCAACCATTAATATCTTGGTGATTTAGAAAGTACCTACCGCTATCACTAAGTGTAATTTGCTGACTGCTATCTCCATTGCTCCATAGATTACCAAAACTATAAGAAGAGCGTAAGGTAACTGAATCTCCAACACAAAGTGGTAGGTTCCCTTGAACAATAGTGATTGCTGGAGGAGCTGGTAAAGGATAAGCAGTGATATTAAGATGATTTGAAGTGTCGGAAGTGCATCCTAAACTATCAGTATGTTGAACGTAAAAGGTACCACTATTAGTAAGGGTTAAATTGCTCGCAGTATCACCTGAGTTCCACAAATTGCCATAAGAATAGGAAGAATTGATCACTACTGAATCACCTTGGCAGAAAGATGCACTACCACTACTAATGCTGACATTTGGCGCAAGTGGCAATGGTTTAACTGTGGTTTGAATAAAGTTAGAGGTATCAGATTGACAGTTGTTCGTATCTGTGTAAGTGGCATAGAAAACACCCGCTTGTTGCACCCAAAGCTGATTACTACTGTCTCCGGTATTCCAAAGATTGCCTTGGCTATAATTTGATTGGATCAGCACAGAATCCCCTTGGCAAAAGGCAGAATCTGAGGAAAGGGTAAGTATCGGTGCTTGTGGCTTTTGAAGACTACTGAGTTGCACTGAATCAGAAATACTAATGCAACTATTGGTATCTGTGTATTGAACAAAGTAAGTTCCATTTAGTCTTACCGTAATTGAGCGGCTCGTATCAGCTGTTGACCATAAATTATTATTTTGATAAGAAGATGTTAAAATGACAGAATCTCCTTGGCAAATCGCGGTATCTCCGCTTAAGCTGATTACAGGCTTAGACGGATTAGTTTTAAATAGTATTTCTTTTTCAGCTGTGTCTGATTGGCAGCCATTAGCATCAATATGAATTGCTGAAATCGTATCTGTATCAATCAGGGCTATACTGTTGGCAGTATCTCCCGTGCTCCATAAGTTTCCGAAGGAATATGAGGAGTTCAAGATTGCAGTGTCGCCAGGACAAAAAACACTATCGGCTGCATCAAAACTAATAGCAGGAGGAATTGGTCTGGAGTTAATTTGAATTAAGATGCTTGCTGTATCTGAACGGAAACCCCATTGACTGAGGTAAAGTTGATATACTCCGTTATTGCTAGTGTCTACATTGGGGATGATGACACTATCTTGGTTTGAAGTAAAGCCATTGGGTCCACTCCAATGGTAAGTAACACCACTAATAGTTTGTGCCCAAATGACCAGGCTGTCTCCACTGCAAATGGGACTATTAGAGAAAAGTTGTGGTATCGGTGGTTCATCAACACAGCGGATGTCGGCTACCCAACCAGACGCATTATCGACCGAATTTGAGCTGAATGCGAAGGTGAGTGCTTTCCCAGAGGAAGTTATGGTATCAGGGGCAGTAAAGTAGTAATAACGACCAATTTGTGGGGCAGAAGTAGAATAGCCATCGTAAACTCGAAGGTCATCAAAGATATTGTCAGTAAAAAAACTTTGGAAGATCATCTGCAGATGTGCCCCATTCGCAGCAACGTAGGTTTGGGTTCTAGCGTAGCTGTTGGTATAGTTTCCATTACTTCCTCCGTTATCTGTGAAGGTACCATCGCATACATAGCGAACACCAGTGCTTATTCTAAATTCACTTGGTGTGAAGCTGTCTACACACTCAAAAAAGGCTTGCCAACCTTTTCCTTGGTTAGAAGCATCACTTTTAAATTGGATAGTAAAGCAGCCGCTTTCGCTTTTGATTGGTTCTAAGATTGATTGGCCAACATATTTGGCAATGGGAGGTGCTAAGGTATCCAGTCCATTATAAACGATCAGGCTGTCGCCTGCTCTTAGATCAAAAGCAGCTTGGTTAAACCGCATAGTAAAGATCTTGCTGCTGTCATCCGTACAAAAGGTATGTACGCTATTTTGTAAGCTATCATAATTGGCCGTGAAACCACCATCATCATAAAAAACCCCATTGCAAGTGCTATCAAGCCCATTAGCTTCCATATTAATAATTTGCAAGGGAGGACCGCCACAAGAAATATCAGCCACCCAACCGGCGTCTCTTCCGGCTCCTGATGTAACCCAATGAAAAGTCAATGAATTTCCGCTAGAGATAATACTATCAGGTACACGGCTTGTAAAATAGTATTTCCCTATTAAGGGGAAGGAACGATCCGGGCCGTCATGTATCTCTAAATAATCGAAGATGTTATCTGTGACAAACCACCTGAAATCAACGATAATTCGATTTCCATTATAGGAATGTAGCGTTTGGGTTAAGTTCGTGTTGTTGGGGTAATTCCCATTGCCTCCATTATCGTAGAATACTCCCTCACAAACGTAGCGGCTCCCGGTACTGATCAAAATATTGTTGGGTGGAGCTGCCACCGTATCGCAAGTAATCGCAGCTTGCCAACCTCTGCCATTACTATTGGAGGAGTCTGATTTGAACCTAAACGTTAAACAGCCTCCGCTGGAAGAAAGGGTTTCAATACGCGAATTCCGCAAATAAACGCCCATGGGTGGAGCGGTGGTATCGCTTCCATCGTAGGCCCATAGGGTGTCTCCAACATTAAAACTTGTGACGGCAGCGCTAAAATCAGCAATTAAAAGCTTTGTTGGATCATCAGAACAGAAGGTATGGATTTGATAGGAAGAGTCACGGTAATTCCCTTGAGAGCCACCATTGTCGTAAAAAGCAACAGCGCAGGAAGTATCTACTGCTTGGTGGCTCATATCAACCGGGCTTAAAGCAGTTCCAAAGCAATGAATGCTGGCAGACCAGCCAAAGCGGGTAGAAGAGCCATTGGAAACGAAATGGAAGGTGAGTGAATTTCCGGTAGACCGAATGATAGAAGGAGCTGTATTAAAAAAGAATTTTCCTAAAAGGGGGTAAGTACGATCAGGACCATCATGTATTTCTAGGTAATTCCAAATATTTCTGGTTTGGAAGTTATTGAAATCAAATTCCAAACGCTGTCCAGAATTGCTGTAGAAGGTGTGGGTTAAGGTGGTATTGGAACTGTAATTACCAAAGGGACCGCCATTATCGTAAAAATTACCGGAACAGACCGTATCGATCCGGTTTCCCATGTTTATATTCTGACCTTTTGAATAGAAGGCTAAACTTACTGCTATAAATAATGTGATTAACCTATTCATTTTTATCGGCTTTAAAGAGTTTAAAGTTCGACAATATTTTTACAATTTGAAGTTTTTACGATTTTACAATTAACATGTTCTTAATATGTAAGTTAGTATGCCTTGAGTTGCTAGAAGAAATACAAAGTTACACCTCCTGAATTAGATTCATAAATGGTCTTTTTTTAATGTTTAAAGAAAATATAAAACAATGTTTTTTGAACTAAAGGAGCCAAAATAGAATGCTCTACACCATGAATTCGAGGGAAACCTAAAAAAGCTTCAGTGCTACTTGGAAGTTCGATGCACCAAATTATTCAAGACTTTGATTATCCAACGAAGAGATTAGTTTACTTAAGTCCACTTTGAATATTTTATTGTCTTTGAAATTTTAACATGAAGTTCCTGTATTATGGTAAAACTTTAGGTCCGATCAAGATCATCCACAACGTGAATCCTGAAATACCACCAATTAGCCCGCTTAAAATAAATGTTAGACGAATACTTTTTGGAACAATATTGAAAACAATATAAACAGACCCAAAAAGCCCTAGCGCAGCTAATATTATTGAAAATGTTCCTGGCCAAAGATTTAAGCCAATCGATATAAAATATTCATCACCTCCGAACCATTTCCCATTTGGGGATATTATTTCACTACCAAATGAGGTGATCAGGTTAAATATTGCTCTAAGCCAAAAGAGTCCAAGAAAAACAGCGAGCCAATCAATTCGTTTCATTCCTTCAATTTTGATAGACTTCCTTCGCAGTATTAGAAAGATTAATCCAATCAGACCGGTTAGCATTGTTTGTAACGGACCGCCAATTGATATCAGTAGACTGTCATTATTTTCCTCATTCCAATATCGCTTCTGTAATTGATTATTAAATGTTTGAGTTTTTTCACTTATCTCAGGAGGAATAGAATCATATTCAGTATTGACATAATCTTTGTTTAAAGACTTAAGTGCTTTCAGGTCAGGATCATCTAAGTATCCCTTGGGGTAATAATTCATACTGCCATAATGTAGCGTTGTTTCATATCCGTAGTACTTTGCCACTGCTATATGACCATATTCGTGGCTAATTGTGCCAATCACGGTAAATAAGACAAATGTTAAACTAAGGATTATAAGACACTTTATATTAACTGTCATATTTTTAGGCTAAACCCTTTACGGATGTAATAGAAATGGACAGAACCAAATTAGTTAAAAGGCTAAGATGTTAAGGTCAATACCTTGTAGGAGACTTTTATGAAATCGAAGACTTTAAAAACTAACATTCTCACAACCAGGTTTAGTAAAGCTATTATTGAAGCTTTTCTCTCAGTTGT
>CAJXMH010000014.1 GCA_913056345.1 uncultured Flavobacteriales bacterium
CTTTTCTGCTAGTTTGGGCTCAAATTCTGCAATGTCTCCAAATTTTTTTAGGTCTTTAGGATTGTAATAAGACTTTTCCATACTGTGTTTTTAAAAAATTGAAGCTCCAAATTAAGCATAAAGCGCAGCGTAATTAGAAATAAACAGCTTTATACAAGACGCATTTTTAAGTAAAGAGTTTTTCAAAATCGATAATCGCAGATCTAGCTGATTTACAACCTCACTCTAGACTTATTTATTTAAACCACACTTTGATTCTTGCTTTGCATCAGCCACCATACGGTAGAATCTCACTGTAAGAGCCTGATTGCCAAATTGAGAGTACGCAACATTGCCGGTTTGGTGAAGTATGCGGTGGAGAATGGGGTGTTGGATTGAGGAAATGGAGGATTACAAATCCTGCGAAAACGTGTAAAGACTAGGAGATTTCGAGTTTGAATCTGCTAATCAGCTGTTTTCTTTCTAGTGACATACCTTATACCTATAAGCAAGAGTACAGCTGAAGAAGTGTAGAATAAACCTTCTTTTGCTGTAATTAATTTAAGTTTTGCTGTTTTGGTTTTATTCTGTCTCTTACGCTTAAATTTATCTTTATCTTCAATAGTTCCTCCATAAAATCCTTTTGGCACATAAACCATTGCATTCGCTTTAGTCAGAAGTTTTTTACCTTCAAAATAATGATAGCCCGAAAAAACTAATCCGAAAAAAGCGATGAGTATTGTAAAATTTGCAATGTCAAGAAACTTTGATTTCAATCTCATAATTAAACTTTAATGCCAATCAATCCTTACTAAAATAAATTTGAGTGCTAGAATTTGAATACTTCAATCATCCTATTAGCTGCGATTCCCTTTTCTTATATTATCATTTCTCCAAAGTGGTTGATAATTTGTGTAATGACATAAAAGTAAAATGTCTTTACTACATTTTGCTGAAGAAATAGGTTTTATATGGTCAAGATCCCATTGATCTCTATTATCCCAGCTCATCCCTTTTGAGAATTTGCTTTCTATGTATTTTATGAATTCCCTTCCGCTACAACCTAAAATTTTCCAAGTTGGGCTGCTACCTTTTTTATTATTTGAATGTGACCATCCTAACATTTCTTTCTTGTTTGTATCGAACCTATCTAGCCCTTGCTTTATGTGCCTTCCAACACGATGTTTAATTTCTGCTTCGATATCGTAATACGGAATTGAAGAAGAGTTAGCCATAACATTTAGAATTATAGTGAATCTAACTTTGAAAATAAGTAATAAAAATACCCACAGAAAATTATATTAATGCTGTCTGCATGATGTTTTTCTTTGTGTTTTATAAACATAAATCCTTATCAAAACACTTGCAACGTTAAATATAAGAGATACTTCATAAACTCCTTCTTTTTTTGCTTAGCCACGCTCATTTGATGAATTAGCCTGTTTTAGTTCCTAATTAACGGACACTTTACCCTCCAATATTAAGTCGGAATTTTCACCTTCTTCGACGCATTTCTCACATAAATACACTTCCCCGACCTTATTATCATTGATAAAATCTACTACAGATTTTAAAGTCACGCTACTTGCGCACCCTATTGATTGACAATTATTCCCAAAAGTTTTACTTGACACATCCATTATTGTATGATTGGGATAATGTCTGTAGTTGAATTTTATGTTCATTGTTCTATCAGAATTCATATTTCTTTGAATATATTTAAAATTTTAAACCGCTCATATTCGACCAGCAGCAGAAGTCCTGCAGAATCGATTTATTCAAGCATTTTATCTTATAATCTCATTGCCATATCGTTAAACCCATAGAGGTATGCACTTAAGCAGCTTTCCACCTTCCCTAATTTTTTCCTAGAGGCTTTACTAAAAAGAGTGGCAGGTCTTCTAGTTCCTTTTTAACATTTAGTATTGTAGTTTCATTACTTTCATCTTATAGACTGAAAGGTAATCATTTGTCGTCTTTTGTCGTGCCTTTTAATGCTTTTGCTACACTGGTAAAAGGTATTCGATTGAGTGCCATTTTTACAAAAGAAAATACTCTTAGGTACTTCTCTTCCGGTAGAATTACTATAAAGAAACTCATCAAGGTCAGCCAACCAAATATAATGAAGATTGTATTTATCATAGGCTCTAATTTTTACTATATTTTTTATTTCTTAATCTTATCTATTACAACATTTTAATAATTCCCTACATTCTTTTGGCATAATGCCTTTTAACTGCGTGATTTTCATGTTTTGTTAAATGATTGACACTAAAGTTCTATAAAGGAATTTGATACCCAAAGGACAACCACATTAATATCTTAAAATCAATTAGTTACAAATATGAGTGAGACATATTCTTCAAAACCAGACAGAGTGGTGACTGAGCTTTTGGTTTTAAATATTGATTCTGAGAGATCATTCTTTACTATATATATTACAACATTTTTATAAATTCCTAACATACCTTTTAACTGCATGAAATTCATTACATTAAAATTCATTGATTTTAAAGATTTGTAAGGGCACTTGCTTCCGAAAAGGACAATCCCGCTTTTGATTAACTATTGTGATACACTGCTTCGCATGATTTGCAACCGGATAGCGCGGACGTCTTCGTCCGTGCAATAAAGTCCCGGACTTGCAGTCCGGAAAACGGTTATTGACTCTCCACAGCAACGCTAAATAAAAAGCTCCAACTGTTTAAACAGTTGGAGCTTTAATTCATTTCCGTTGTCCCGCTCCGCAGGATTTGCAATCCTGCGCTAGACTTACCGCTTTAAAAAACATTCTACTTTGCCCTTCTTTAATAATGATACCGACATTGAAGTACTCTAATTTGTCCTTTATCAATACGGTAAACTAAGCGATGTTTCAAAGTTATTCTTCTCGACCAATATCCCGATAGTTGATGTTTCAAGGGTTCAGGTGATCCTTTTCCTTGAAAAGGGTTCCGATGGATGTCTTTCAACAAGCTATTTATCTTTTTCAAGACTTTTTTATCCTGACGTTGCCAATACAAATAGTCTTCCCACCCTTGGTCTAAGAAAATAACTACCATTATTCTCGCAATTCTTTAATCTCCCCCTTGCCTGCTTGATCAGCCTCTACTGCTTTTAGCAAACGCTCGGCATTTTTAGGGCTGCTTAATAAATGAAAAGTCTCTTGCAGACTAGTGTATTCACTTTTACTAATCAAGACCATGTCCTTTCCCTTTGGTCTTTTAATAAACAAAGGTTTGCCCATCTCAAATACCTTCTCAAAATAAGCTTTCATGTTTTGTCTAAAGTCAGTTAATGTAGTAATATCCATGCTCTAAAGATTTAACCCTTGCTTACAAAGATAATTAATAAATGTACAGCATTACGTACGCATTAAATTGTCGTAGGATTGCAAATCCTGCGGAGCGTGTTTAAACAACACTATAATTCTTGCTATGCATCAGCCACCATACGGTAGAGTCTCACCGTAAGAATTTAATTGCCAAGTTGGGAGTACGCAACATTGCCGGCTTGGTGAAGTATGCGGTGGAAAGTGGGGTGTTGGATTGAGAAGAACTGAAGATGAAAAATAGAGCGAGCGGCTACATTTTAAAAAATACCAGCAAAGCCGAATTGCAATTTAATTTTCTTGAAAATTTCAGATATAAATTAGGGCTTAATATTTAAAATTGACGAATATAAAGACAAATAATTTAAATTTGAATATGAAATCATCAACCCTTTTATTTCTTTTATTATGCTCAATATTCAATTCATTTTCACAAAGCCATAAAAAGCATCTTATCGGAGTAAATGGAGGCATCTCTATTCCTATACCAGACTACAGCAAACATAGAGCATATGCTGTAACAGGTGCATCTTTATTTTTAAACTACAACTATTCCTTCAAAAAGAAACTTGCTGCTACGATTAATATAGGGTTCGGTAATAACAAGGAAAACAAAGATCAATACAGAAACTTCGAAGGTAGTAGAAGAATCCATAATGTTGGATATTCAGTTCTTGGAGTTAGAGTGAGCTTTGGCGATAGATTAAGAGCTTATGTAAATCCTGTGGTTGGAGTTGGTTCATATCATACAATAGGTGCCGATGGAGTCGCTTATTTCTATTCAAATGGGCTAAAGCAAGAATATAAATTTAATCAAGAAGATACTAAGTTAGTTCTTGGTTTAATGTATGGCGGTTCAATTGGCACACTTTATCAATTATCCGAAAAAATCAGTGTTACTATTAATCTACTTGTATTAAACTCTGATTTTAAAGAAATTGATGTTGATTATTATAATAATAGAACTATTCAATATGATCAATGGTACTCCACTGCAAACTTTACTTTAGGTATTGGATATAGTTTTTAGCAGAAAAAGCTGAAAGAGAAACTTACCATAGCCAAACGGTGCTCCGCTTCGCAGGATTTGCAAATCCTGCTTTTGATTAACTGTTGTGATAACCTAGATTAAGCAGAACATTTCATTCGTTTTTATTGCGAATTAAGCCATTCAAAATTTTACTATTTTGGTTTAATCAAACAAGGGGTAAAACATACTATTAAAGAAAATAAGAGTTATTTCTTAACCATGACAATCGTTGATTGGGTAGATGTATTCTGTCGCAAAGAACAAAGAGACATCATGGTAAATGCTTTAAAGTATTGCATAGCTGAAAAAGGACTGAACGTTTATGCCTATTGCATCATGACAAATCATGTTCATTTAATCGCAAATTGCAACGAACCTTTTCAATTAAAAGACACCATCCGGGATTTAAAGAAGTACACTTCAAAGGCCATTATTCGTGAAATAAAAAATGGGAAAGAAAGCAGAAGATCATGGTTGCTAGAAAAGTTTGAGAATGCTGGCAAAAAATCTGTAAAAAACAAAACCTACAAAGTGTGGCAAACAGGCAACCATGCGATTGAATTATACAACAGTAAGTTTAGTTGGAGAAAGGTGAATTACATTCATTAAAATCCCGTAAAGGCAGGCTTCGTAAAGCGTGCTGAGGATTGGATTTATTCTTCTGCATCAAACTATTTGGATGAAGAGGAAAATATTCTAGCTGAGGTTAGCTGCCTAACAGTACCTTTAGGTAATCACTAGCATTAAATTGCCGCAGGTTGCCGCAGGTTGCCGCAGGATTGCAAATCCTGCGGAGCGTTACTATTTAATGTTCAGGGTCTTGAGTAAATTTCCGTTGTCCTTGCCTTTGCGTAGCTTTTTCCAACTAGGGCTTTCGCCTACACTGCGTTACGGACGGATAGACTTCTTCGCCCTAAATTCTTAATCATAAAAAAGCTCTGACTGTATTCACAATCAGAGCTTTCAATTAAAATTAGTTGTCCGACTAGGGCTCGAACCTAGACTCTTCTGGACCAAAACCAGACGTGTTGCCAGTTACACCATCGGACAGTTTCCCTTGCGGGACGACAAAATTAGAAAAATTCTTTAATACTTTTTATTCAATCTTAACAAAAACTATTTTCGCTTCATCCGCTTAAGTTTTTTAAATTCGCAGCTTACTCTTGACTTACTCAAACTCAAGTAATGACAAATTTTAGGAAACTCAATTTAATAGGTGGTTGGATCACATGGATCATTGCTACTGTTGTTTACATGCTAACCATTGAACCCACAACAAGTTTTTGGGACTGTGGCGAATTCATTGCTACCGCATACAAACTAGAAGTTGGTCACCCCCCGGGAGCACCGCTTTTTATGATGATCGCACGGTTTTTTACCCTATTTGCAGCTCCTGAACAGGCAGCTATGATGGTAAACACCATGTCAGGACTCGCGAGTTCATTCACGATACTTTTTCTGTTTTGGACAATTACTTCTTTTGGAAAAAAGATTGCACTTAAAACTGGAGAATTAACCGATGCTAAGCTTTACGCTGTGATAGGCAGTGGTTTTGTTGGCGCATTGGCCTACACTTTTACAGAATCTTTTTGGTTTTCAGCAGTTGAGGGTGAGGTTTATGCCTTGTCATCACTCTTTACTGCAGTGGTTTTCTGGGCCATTTTAAAGTGGGAAGGTGCAGCAGATAAAAGCCATAACCTTAAGTGGCTTGTTCTCATTGCTTATCTAATGGGGCTCTCTATCGGAGTTCACTTGTTGAACTTACTAGCTATACCGGCAATTGTGTTGGTCTTCTACTTCAGAAGATTCAAAGCCACTCCAAAAGGAATCATTACCGCGCTTGGTTTATCAGTTGTCATTTTAGCAACTATTCAATATGGAATCATTCCAGGTGCGATCATTATTGCATCTAAATTCGAACTCTTGTTCACCAATTCATTTGGCCTGCCTTTCAATACGGGCTTTATAGCCTATTTGGTAATTCTCATTGCGGCTATCATCTTTGGCTTGCATTACACCCAAAAGAATAAGAAGGTAATTGCAAACACTGCTTTATTGTGTGTTACCGCTATTCTTTTAGGATACTCCTCTTTTGCTGTTATCTTAATTCGGTCAAATGCTGATACGCCCATGGATGAAAACAATCCTGAGAATGTTTTCACCTTTCTTTCTTATTTGAATCGTGAGCAATATGGAGATCGTCCACTTTTTAATGGACACTCTTTTAATTCTCCACTTGATACCAAAAAGCCTTACAAGGACGGTTCCCCGCTTTATTATCAAGACAAAGAATCAGGAAAATACATTATCACAGATGATCGTAAAAACTCAATCCCAAATTTTGATGACCGTTTTTTAAGCTTAATTCCAAGAATGTGGAGTCAGGAAGGAAAACACAAATCCCATTATAAAAAATGGTCGGGCTTTAAGGGAAAGCCGGTGCGCTATCAAGATGCCAACGGGCAAGCCAAGGTAATCAACACACCAACCTTCGGTGAAAACATGAGTTATCTTTTCAAGTACCAACTCGGCTGGATGTACTGGCGTTACTTTATGTGGAACTTCTCTGGAAGACAGAACGACGTTCAAGGGCATGGTAATAACGTTCATGGTAATTGGATCTCAGGAATTGACTTTATAGATGAAGCTCGTTTGGGCAGTCAGGATAATTTACCAGATTACATTTCAGAGAGTCCTGCTAACAACAAATATTATATGTTGCCCTTTTTACTAGGTTTAATTGGATTAACCTTTCAAGTAAGCCGCGATAAAAAAGACGGAGCAATTGTAGGCTTATTATTCTTTTTCACAGGAATTGCTATTGTGCTCTACCTGAATCAATATCCTTTGCAACCAAGGGAACGAGATTACGCTTATGCAGCTTCCTTTTACGCTTATGCCATTTGGATCGGCTTGGGTGTTTATGCCATCTTCGACTTTTTGAAGAATAAACTTCCCGCAAAACTATCAGCGATGGCAGTTACTTTAGCCTGCCTTGTGCTAGTACCTGGAATTTTAGCGTCAGAAAACTGGGACGACCACAGCAGAGCTGACCGATACACTGGAAGAGACTTTGCAAAAAACTACCTTGATTCTTGCGCACCAAACGCGATCTTATTTACCAATGGAGATAATGATACCTTCCCACTGTGGTATGTGCAAGAGGTTGAAGAATACCGCACGGATGTGAGGGTAATCAATTTGAGTCTTTTAAATACGGATTGGTACATTAACCAAATGCGTAAGAAAGCTTACGACAGTGAGCCTATTCCGCTTAATTTGCCTGAAAAGAAAATCAGACAAGGCACGAATGATTATTTACCTGTTTACGAAAGAAAGCAGATCAAAGGTCATATTGATGTAGACGATTTGATCGATTTTATCAAGAGCAATAATTCTCAAACTAAAATTCAAGTTAGTAGTGGAAAACGAATCGATTATATCCCAACTAAAAAACTAAAAGTTTCGGTTGATAAGCAAAAAGTATTAGCCAATGGAACTGTACCGCCTGAAATGGCTGATCAAGTGACGGATATCAAATGGGAAATCAAGAAGAATTACGTCTTGAAAAATGACCTTACCATTCTAGATATCTTATCAGCCAATGATTGGGAGCGACCAATTTACTTTGCTAGTACAACAGGTTTAGCAAGTTACATTGGTTTAGAAGATTACTTCAGAGCTGAAGGCATGACCTACCGCTTGGTTCCTGTGAAGAAGCAACCTTCTGCTGACGGAAACCCTGGTTATGTTAATTCAGACATTCTATATGATCGTCTAATGAATGACTTCCACTGGGGTGGAATGGATACAAACGACATTTACATGGATGAAACAAACCGCAGAATGACTATGAGTTTGCGGATTACCTTCTCAAGACTGGCTGAGCAGTTAATTGCTGAGCAAAGAAATGAAGACGCTAAGGCAGTGCTTGACAAAGCCTTTGAGGTGATGCCTGAGAAAAATGTTCCTTATGATGTATTTGTAATGTATCTAGCTGAAAACTATTATGCGATTGGCGAAAATGAGAAAGGAAATGAGATCGTTGGCAAATTAGCTGATATGTATGAAAAGGAAGTTGCTTATTACCGTTCACTTAAACCAAAGTATAGACAAAGCCTAAGGAGCGAAGAACAGCAAGCTACTGCAATTTTGAATAGGCTTTTGGTAATTACGACCCAACAATATCCACAAGGTGAGTTTGGCGAAAAACTTAAAGAAAGATTAATGCCTTATTTTGGACAAGTGAGTCCTCAAAGTAGGTAATATTGTAGTTATGAGCACAAAAGCCTATTTATCAATAATTTACTTTGTCTTTTTGAGTTTAACTACTCAAGCTTCAATTAAAGACAGCATTGCCTTAAAAGGCAGCATCTACAACAATGTTGATCAAGTTAGGAATGTGGTAATCAAGATATTCGATGGTAATACTTTATACAAAACAGTTAAAGTTGGTTCATCAAATCGGTTTAAAACCTATCTGCCTACCAACAAAATGCTGACTATCCAAATAGAAGCCCCAGGCTTTCACGAAAAAAGGTTTCAATTTAACACAGATATACCTAAGGGCTTAAACAAAATTCCTGAGTACTATTTTGACATGGATATTTTCAAAAAAAGTGAACTTGAAGGCGTTAACCCTTCTTTGCTCGACTTCCCTGCCGGTTTGGTTTTTTACGACGAAAGAAAAAAGGAGTTTGTGCACAACAAGAGCTACACCAAGAAGATGAAGAAGGAATACTACAAACTTCTTGAAGAAGCTAAGCTCAGTCAAAGAGCCCCATTAGAGGAATAGATCAAACACCCGAATGCTATGAATGAATTTGACATCCAAAAAGCCTACAAGCTAATTAGCGAAAAACTTATTCATTGGATGGAGGACTTTGTAGCCATGTTGCCCAATATGGCAATGGCTGTTGTAGTTCTAGTAGCCTTTTATTTTCTTGCAAGACTTGCCAAAAAAGGAGTAAGCAAAATGCTTGGAAGTGTTTCAGGCAACATTAGCCTAAACCACCTGATTGAAAACATTATTTACTTTATTGTAATTTCCATTGGCTGCTTTGTAGCGTTGGATATACTGGAGCTAGAAAAGACAGTAACCTCACTACTTGCAGGTGTTGGGGTAATTGGTCTAGCACTTGGTTTTGCTTTTCAAGACACAGCTGCCAACTTTGTTTCAGGCATCTTTTTAGCCGTTAAAAGCCCGATAGATAGTGGAGATGTGGTGCAACTTGGAGATGTTATGGGTGTGGTAAGCAAGATCAACCTACGTGCCACTGAAATTCATACTTTTCAAGGAACACTAGTTGTCATTCCAAACAAAGATGTTTTTCAAAACCCCCTTTATAATTTTTCGCATAGTGGCAAAAGAAGGGTTGACCTAAGTTGTGGAATTTCCTATGGCGACGACCTAGAAAAAGTAAAAGCAGTTACGGAAAAAGCCATTAAATCTACTGATGGGGTTCTGAGCTCGGAACCAATCAAGTTCTTCTACACAGGATTTGGCGATAGCTCGATCAATTTTATTATTTGTGCTTGGATCGAGCAAATTGACCAAGGCGGTTTCCTTGAAACACAAAGCAACATGATCATGTCTCTCAAGGCTGCTTTTGATGAAAATGACATCATGATTCCTTTCCCAATCAGAACCTTGGATTTTGGAATCAAAGGTGGTGAAAAATTAAAGTCGATGCTAAACGACTAAGCTCTTCATTCAACTCAAATCCCCCAAATTAGCATTCTAGTCAAAAAATAAAGGGCTTAACTTTGTTTTATGAAGAAAGCAAAGAAATTAGCACTTATCATTTTAGATGGCTGGGGCTATGGAAAAAGAGATGAAAGTGATGCCGTATTTCAAGCTCAAACTCCAGTTTTTGATGAACTCATTAAATCAAATCCAAATGCCACTTTAGTCACCGACGGCGAAAAGGTAGGTCTACCAAAAGGCCAAATGGGAAACTCTGAAGTAGGGCACCTGAATATTGGAGCTGGCAGAGTAGTCTACCAAGAGTTAGTCCGTATTAACCGAGCCATTGAAAGCGGTGAATTAGCCAAGAATCAAACACTTATCAATGCTTTTCAATACGCAAATGAGCGTAAGAAAGCAGTTCATTTTATAGGCTTAGTTTCCAATGGCGGAATCCATTCACATCAGAATCACCTGATCGCGCTCTGCCAAATGGCCAAAGAACTCAAGGTTGAGAGAAGCTACATTCATGCATTTACTGATGGAAGAGATACTGATCCACATAGCGCAAAGGGTTTTATTGAAACTGTTGAGGAGGCTATCAGAGAGACTCCTACCAAAATTGCAAGCCTTGTAGGTCGTTATTATGCTATGGATAGAGACTTAAGATGGGAACGCATTAAGCTAGCTTATGATCTTTTAACCAAAGGTAAAGGAGAAAAGTTTGAGACAGCGAAGGAAGGAATAGAGGCCTCTTATCAGGCAGGTATCACAGACGAATTCATCAAACCAATTGCCATAAGTGACAAGCAGGGAAATGCCTTGACGAAAGTCCAAGAAGGGGATGTTGTTATCAGTTTTAATTTTAGAACGGATCGGTGCAGACAAATTACACGAGCACTACATCAAGAGGACTTCCCAGAAAATGGGATGCAAAAAATGAATTTGCATTACCTCACCATGACCAATTACAACGATAGTTTCGAAGACGTTAAGGTAATATTTAAGAAAAACAACCTAGAAAACACCCTAGGTGAAATGCTTAGCAAAGCAAATAAAAAGCAAATCAGGATTGCAGAAACAGAGAAATATCCACATGTCACATTTTTCTTTTCAGGAGGGAGAGAAAAGGTTTTTGAAGGTGAAAAGCGCATCATGGTCAACTCACCAAAAGTTGCTACTTATGACCTACAACCAGAAATGAGTGCCGGCGAAGTAACAGATAAGATCGTAGAAGAAATAAAGACCGAATGGGCTGATTTCATTTGTTTGAATTTTGCTAATCCGGATATGGTTGGCCATACCGGAGTTAGAGAAGCTATTGTAAAAGCGGTAGAAACGGTGGATTCTTGTCTTGGAAAAATAGTTGAAACTGGAAAATCGCATGACTATTCATTCATCATTATTGCTGACCATGGAAATGCGGATTACATTGTAAATAATGATGGCTCTCCCCACACGGCGCATACCACTAATCCTGTTCCTATTATCCTTGTTGATGGTAACAATGATCAAATTAAGTCAGGTAAATTAGCCGATGTTGCGCCTACGATTTTAAGCTTAATGGGACTTAAAATACCTGAAGAAATGAACGGAGAAGTGCTGATTTATTAAGCAATAAGGCCTCAATTGATTAATTTCGAAAACAAAATTATTTTCCTTGATGAAAGAAGTAAACAATTACCTAGAAAAAAACAAAGAACGTTTTGTAGAAGAGCTGATCTCACTTTTAAAAATTCCTTCAATAAGTGCTGATTCCAACTATAAAAACGAAGTCATTAAGGCTGCTAATGCGGTTTGCGTGGAACTCGAAAAAGCGGGAGCGGATAAGGTAGAGCTCTGTGAAACTGCCGGATTTCCTGTAGTGTACGCTGAAAAGATCATCGACCCAAAGCTGCCAACCGTTTTAGTCTACGGGCATTACGATGTTCAACCAGCAGATCCTATTGAATTATGGGATAGTCCTCCTTTTCAGCCGGTAATTAAAGACAATAAGATCTATGCAAGAGGAGCTGCTGATGACAAAGGTCAAATGTACATGCATGTTAAGGCCTTTGAATTTATGATGCAGACGGACCAACTTCCCTGTAATGTTAAGTTTATCATTGAAGGTGAAGAGGAAGTGGGTTCAGTGAGTTTAGAAGGTTTCATAGAAGAAAATAAAGAGAGGCTAAAAGCGGACATCATTCTGATCTCCGATACAAGTATGCTTTCTTTAGAAAACCCCTCTATTACAACCGGATTGAAAGGCCTCAGTTACATGGAAGTCGAAGTTACAGGTCCAAACCGTGATTTACATTCAGGACTGTATGGTGGAGCTGTTGCGAACCCGATTAATGTATTGTGTGATATGATCTCCTCGCTTAAAGACGAGCAAAATCGTATCAGCATTCCTGGCTTCTACGACAAAGTGATCGATGCATCTGATGAAGAACGTGCTTTAATCGCGAAGACCCCATTTAGCCTAGAAGAATACAAGAAAAAATTAGATATAGATGAGGTTTCAGGAGAAGAAGGTTATTCAACTATAGAGCGAACAGGGATTCGCCCAACCTTAGACGTTAATGGTATATGGGGCGGCTATATTGGAGAAGGCGCTAAAACCGTGCTTCCTTCCAAAGCTTATGCGAAAATTTCCATGCGTTTAGTGCCTGATCAAAGTGATGAAGAAATTTCTGCCCTCTTTCAAAAGCACCTAGAATCAATCGCGCCAAAATCTGTGAAAGTAAAAGTGAATCCACATCATGGTGCCACCCCTTACGTTATGCCAATTGACATCCCGGAATATAAGGCAGCAAGCGAGGCTATGAAGATTTCATTTGACAAAACACCTGTTCCGGTAAGAGCAGGAGGGAGCATTCCTATTGTAGCTCTTTTTGAACAAGTACTTGGCTTGAAATCTATCTTACTTGGCTTTGGATTAGATACAGATGCAATACATTCACCTAACGAGCACTTTGGCATAGAAAACTTTATGAAAGGAACTGAAACCATTATCCATTTTTATGAGCAGTATGCTAAAATGAAGGCTGAATGAGACTAAGCAAATTTATTTTAGGTCTTTTATTCATGCTTAGCTTGAGCGCATGCGTGAATTACGAAGAAGTTGAAATTACCGACATCAAAAGCATTCGCTTGGTTGAATTGACTGATCGAGAGCTACAAGTTGAAACGGAAGTTGAAATAGAAAATCCAAACAGCTTTGAAATTACGGTAGTTGAATCCTCCTTTCGAGTTACAGTGGAAGATAAAGCTATTGGAACCGCTAGTATCTTAGATCAAGTAAGCGTAGCAGGCAATTCAAAAAAATACTATAAGCTATTGCTAAATAGCTCATTGGAGGATTTAGAACAAAATGCAATGACTAATCTTCTGGCCATTACCGCTTCAGGAAAAGACAATATCAAGTTCAAAATTGATGGCTACATAATTGGAAAGGCGCTTTTTAATAAGCGAAAGGTCCAAATAAGCAGAGAGGGCGAAGTTCCGCTAAAGTTATTTTAAACTCTGAAGCAAGTATTTAGTCAACAGAGTTCTCATACCATAGGCTCTATATAAACCGTTACTTTTAAACAAATAGTATGAAAAAAAGCAACGAACTCATTCACGAAAGCAGCCCCTATCTCTTACAACATGCCTACAATCCTGTAGATTGGAAAGCGTGGAATAAAGAGAGTTTAGCTCTTGCCAAAAAACAAAACAAACCCTTATTGATCAGCATAGGCTATTCAGCTTGTCATTGGTGCCATGTAATGGAAAAAGAGTCCTTTGAAGACCAATCTTTAGCAAAGTTAATGAACGATCACTTTGTTTGTATAAAGGTTGATAGAGAAGAAAGACCAGATCTTGACCAATTGTATATGACTGCAGTTCAGGCCATGAGTGGCCGAGGAGGTTGGCCGCTAAATTGTTTTGCAACCCCTGATGGAAGGCCGTTTTACGGAGGGACTTATTTTCCGCCGGAGCAATGGGAGAATATCTTGACTCAGCTGGCAAATGTTTATGAAAAAGAGCCTCAAAAAGTAGAAGAATACGCTGTTAAGTTGACCAAAGGGGTGCAAACAGCTTCTTTAATAGAAAAAAATGAAAATCAATCCGACTTTAACCTAGCAGTTTTAAATACTTCTCTAAAAAAATGGATTAAAGCATTTGATCCTGAAGACGGAGGAAATAATCAAGCTCCAAAGTTTCCTGTACCCAACAACTATCAGTTTTTGTTGCATTATAACTACTATGCTCAAAATAAGCAGATCAGCCAGCACCTAGAATTAAGTCTTAAGAAGATGGCCTACGGAGGTATTTATGATCAAGTCGGTGGTGGCTTTGCTCGCTATGCAACGGATATGCAATGGAAGATACCGCACTTTGAAAAAATGCTATATGACAACGCACAGCTAATTTCACTCTACTCTGAAGCATATCGGCAAAATCCCAAGACCCTCTATAAAGAGGTAGTTGCAGAAACGGTAGCTTTCTGCAAAAGAGAACTACTAGATGAAAGTGGATCGTTTTATTCAGCCCTTGATGCTGATTCAGAAGGAGAAGAAGGGAAATATTACGTTTGGAAAAGGGATGAATTGAAAGCTATCTTAAAAGATGATTTTGACCTATTTGCCAAGCATTTTAATGTAAACACGGTAGGGCTTTGGGAAAATGGAAATTATATTTTGATGCAAACAGATAGCCTGGAAAGCTTAGCAAAAGATGCAGGTTTAGAACTTGAAACTTATCGGAATAAAATAAATTCACTTAAAGAAAAGCTGCTGAATAAAAGAGACGAAAGAGAAAAACCAGGTTTAGATGATAAGTCTCTAACCTCTTGGAATGCATTAATGATCAAAGGCCTTTGCGATGCATACCTCAGCTTTCATGATGACTCCTACCTTGAGCTAGCAGAAGATTGCGCCAAGTTCATTCTGCGGGATCAGAAAAAGACAGATCAGGGCTTATGGCATTCCTATAAAAAAGGAAAGTCATCAATAAATGGATATTTAGAGGATTATAGCTTTTGCATTGAGGCATTTGTAGCTTTATACCAATGCAGCCTAAATGAAACTTACCTTGAGCAGGCTAAAAGTTGGTGTGAATTCGTTTTAACTCATTTTTTCGATGAAGAGGCTAATATGTTCTATTTTACTTCTGATGAAGATGAGGCCTTATTTAGCAGAAGTATGGAAGTTGATGACAATGTGATTCCATCCTCCAATAGCAGTATGGCAAAAGCTCTTATGCAAGTAGGTATACTTTACCATGAAGAAAAATACCAAGAGATCAGTCGCCAAATGTTGCGAAATATGGAGCACAAATTTGAGCAGTACCTACCGGGTGCTAGCAACTGGGCTCAACTCTTACTGTGGAATACTAAAACCTTTTATGAACTAGCCATTGTAGGAGATGAAGCGCAAAAGGCCGTTAAAGATTGGCATATCAATTACACTCCGAATGTAATCGTCCTAGGACTTCAAGAAGCTAATAGTACTTTGCCACTTCTTCAAAATAAGTGGAGTAGCTCATTACGCTACTATTTATGTTATGACAAAAGTTGTCGACAAGCTGTTGAAACAAGGGGTGAGATTCTAGCCCAAATGGAAGAAAATTGAAAGGTCTGCTGCTCTCGCTTTTCATAGCCTTTACCAGTCTTTATTTAAAGGCTCAGTTAATTGACCCTGCAGCTACTAAATGGTTTGAGCTCGATAACTTTTTTAGCAAAGATGCAATTGCTGAACAAGGGATTGCAGCGATTCATATAAAGATTGACGAAAAAAAGGACGGAGAGATCATTAGAGAAAAGGGGGATTTTTTGCATTATGAATTTGACGCTGAAGGAAATCTAACTCAAAGTTTAAAAAACATAAGACTAGCAAACAGAATAGACACCCTAGAAAATCTCTACACCTATAACGATAAAGGCCAATTGATTGAAAAGAATGAAATACATCCTCCGTTCCACTTTTCATTTCATTACCAATTCAAAGAAAATAGACCGATCAAAGAGATCAAAATTGACGAAAGTAAGCCCCTAAAGGATACGGTACAACAACATTTATATTCTTATAAAATCCAAGAGAATGGAATTATTAAGGAAACCACCTATACCAATGGGTTGCCGTTTAAAAAAGAGCAAATTCGCTTTGGACAAAATGGTAGAATTACATCCCGCAAACTTAGTTATCAAAGAGGTGGTGCTTACCGGCATACTTTATACCACTATGAAAACAATCAATTGAAAAAGGTCCGCTTGACTAGTCGTTTCTCGAAAAAGTCAGAGCGCTTCAAGCAGTTTTTTTATAAAGAAGCGCAGCTTAATGAGGTTCTGATTTTTGAAGAAGGCAAGCGAACGCATAAACTGGCTGTGACCTACAAGAAAAATGGATTAATTGAAGCCATTATCGAACGTGACTTTTTGGCCAAAAAGATCAAGATCTACTATTTCCTTTACTCAAAAAGCAGTTAAGAAATCTAAGAGTTTATCATGCTGCAGGCAGTAGCCTAATTCGCAGAAATTATCGGGCTTATGGTTAGGTCAACCCTAGCTTTTAATGCAGCCTGTCTTAATTGATCAAACTTATTTTCAGTTCCAAGTCAGAATAAGCTTGGTATTTTTTCAACTGCTCTTCCAAAAACTTGTTCCAGCTTATTTGAGCTTTGAATACTCTTGAGTAATTCGTTTCCTTATCGTATTGATCTTGCATTTCACGGTACTGTTTTTTCCAAACTCTTCCCATGATATTTTGAATAGTCTCGCGGTAGTTGTTCTTATCCATTTCCACTTCTTGCAGGGCCTTGATCACCTTCCTCCTATGTAATTCCGCTATATCAAAATGAACTTGTTCGTGCTGCAACAATACTTTATTCTGTTGCTCAGGCTTAGACCACGACTCATTTCGAATAAAACAAACCCTCATTTGAACAATCAGCTCACCTTCCCCATCACTGCTTAAATTATAAGGGAGTGCAATGCTTGAAAGTGCTGCAACATTTTCGTCTTCTTCAATTTCTCCCCTAAAATCATTCCAGCTCAACTTGACTTGCTCAGACCAATAAATTCGGTTTTCCTCGAGCATTTCAGATTTATGATCCTGATCTTGAGCATTAAGCCCCAAAGTTAAGAGCAGCAGGGCAGTGAAGGTAGTTATTATCTTCATTAGTCAAAAGTAGGTAAAACAATTCTCTTTACCTTAACAACAATCAGACCATGGGTTTTCCTTTCAAAGCCACAAACTCTTTGTAATAAAATGGTTCAAAGTAGGCCAGGTCAACATATGCTTGGTTATCGTGAGCCTGTTGCGCCAACTTTCCCATACTTTTAGCGGATGGGAGGAGGAGGTCTAAAAATTTAGCATTGGGGTGAGTTATAATCTCTTTGCACTTTGACGAACCATCTCCGTAAAAAAACACCTTTTTCTTTTCCAAGAAGCTTAAATAGGTATCGCTATCTATGACTTCCGCCTTTATTTTTCGCTGCTCTTCTAGCTTGTTATTGTACAAAGCTGCATATACTTCCATTCTGCGAGCGTCTACCATAGAACAGTACAACGCATCCGGATCTTGAACATATTCAATAGCTGAATAAGCCATATGTTGAAGCGTATCTACCGAAATCAAAGGAATATCTAGTCCATAACACAAGCCCTTTGCAAAAGAAACCCCAATACGCAAACCAGTGTATGAACCAGGACCTTTACTTATTGCTACTGCTTGTAAATCGTTGAATTTTACATGAGCTTCTGCGAGTACATCTTCGGCAAAAGCAGCCAAATTTTCGGCATGACTGTATGCTCCTGCAAGCTCTTTGAAGGTTTTTAACTCCCCATTTTGGAAAAGCGCAACTGAACAGTTCTTAGTAGCGGTTTCAATTCCAAGAATATTAGTCATCATCGCGTTTAAATAATGCTGACTTCTTAACTACTTCTACCTCATCCCCATCTTCTAACTTAGATGAAATAACATTGTAAGGACCGGTCACTACCTTTAGAGAATCGGTGAGCCCTTCTAAAATTTCTATGTACATGGTATTCTGAATGCCCGTTTTAACGTAGTGAAGTTTCACTTTCTCCCCTTCTACTACAAAAACACATTCTTTTTCTTCTGCTTCTTTCTCTGACTCATTCCGCTGGGTAGCTTTCCTATCCTCTTTTTCTAAACTCGTATCAGCTCTAGTGGTAACTGCTTGAATAGGTACTGACCAAACCTGCTCAGCAACTTTTGTTCGTATATCAACCGTTGCAGACATACCAGGCCGGAAGGGAGAATTACCTTCTCTCCTGCTCTGCAGGTCTTCATAAGAAGATCGTTGCATGCGGATCTTTACATCAAAATTGGTAACCTGATCAGCGCTAACCCCACTTACATTTGCAGAGTTCGCTATTTCTGTTACCACTCCTTTGAATTTTTGGTCTAAGTAGGCATCCACCTCAATATCTGCAGTATCTCCAATATTTACGCGAACAATGTCATTTTCATTTACCTCAACCGCCACTTCCATAATGCTAAGGTCTGCTATGGTCATTATTTCAGTTCCTGCCATCTGGGCTGTACCCACTACCCGTTCACCTTTTTCACGGTTCAGTTTAGTAACAACCCCCTCCATGGGTGAATAAATTGAAGTTCTGCCGAGGTTTTCCTGCGCCTCACTCAAGGTAGCATCTGCACTTCTCACACTGTACCTTGCAGCTTCAACACTTTCTTTAGCAGCTTCCACATCTGCTTGTGCCACTTCAAAATTCGCTTTCGCTTGATCGAATTCAGCTTGCGAGATCACTTGGTCCTTATGCAGCTTTTCACTTCTTTGAAAACTTGCTTTTGCATTTTCAAACTGAGACTCAGATTGTGCTAGACGTGCTTTTGAACCCATTAAATTTGCACGTGCAGTGTTTAATGCAGCTTCAGCTCGATTTACAGCAGATGCCACGAGGTCAGGATCGATCTTAACGAGTAATTGCCCTTGCTTAACAGTTTGGCCCTCTTTAATGGGCATTTCAATTATTTCGCCAGATACATCAGAACTAATGATCACTTCGGTTTCAGGTTGAATTTTACCACTCGCAGCTACCGTCTCCACAATATCTCTTTTCTCTACGGCAGAGGTACTTACTTTAACCGCCTTATTGCTACCGCCTTTTAATAGGGCAACTGCTATTAAAACGACCACAATAGAGAGTAGAATGATGATCCACTTTTTTGACTTCATGGGTTTGGAGTTTGACTGATTTTTCTAATTTAAGTTAATGGCTTTGCCTTGATAAAAGTCGAGCACTTTTGTCCTGAAAATGTAATCGAATTTTGCTTGAAGGAGTTCAGATTGAGCATTGTTAAGCCTATTTTTTTCATTGTTAAAATCAAATGAATTGATGAGACCAACGTTAAAACGCTCTTGGGTATAGGCAAAGGAAAGCTTCAAGGCTTCTACTGATTTACGAGCAGCTTTATATCTTTTCAAGGCGGCAACTGCATCATTGTGAGCCGACTCAATGTTTTGCCTTAATTGCAATTTAGAATCCTCTAGTGCTAGCTCTGCACTTTGCACACTTAATTTAGCGCGCTGAACCCCTATACGAGTGGCCATCCCATTAAAAATTGGGATGTTTAATCTAAAACCAAATGAACGGTTAAAATTATCGTCAAGCTGATCAGCAAAGGGCTTGGTCTCAAAAGTAGGTAAGAAAGACGGACTAAAAACGGGCATTTGAGGATTTCCATTCACCGTATTTCCGTTAGGAGTAAAGCCTACAAATTCTCGGTCTGTAACAATTTGATTAGCTCCTGAGTAACCCGATCCAACAGAACCTGTCATTGTTAGGGACGGATAATAAGCGCCTCTTGCTAAGGAGCGGTTTTTTTCAGCACTGTAGTAAGAGTACTCTGCGCTTTTTATCTCGGGCATTATATCAAGTGCAGTCAGGTAGAGCGCGCCGGGTGTAATTAATTCTGACACTCCTTGAAAATCATCTAATGGTGGACTTAAAACGTCAAACTCCTCTGCATTGGCTAAGCGTAATAGTTGTGCTAAGTTGAGTTTGGATAGTCTCAATTGATTCTCAGCATTTACGACCTGTAATTCTTCTGAAGCAAACTGTGCCTCAATATCTCGCAAACTTCCTTCGGGTAAAGCCCCAGCCTTAACTTGCTTGCTCACCCTGTCAATTTGAATTTGAGTCACTAAAAGTTGATTACGCGCATTTTTGAGCAACTCTTTATTAAAGAGAATTTGCAAATACTGATTGGCTATGTTCAATGAAATATCGTTTTTCATTTTTTCCAGATCAAACTTGCTAGATTCTAGGTCGGCCTGATTTCTTTTTACGGTGTTGATATTTCTAAACCCATCAAACAAAGTAAGCTGGGTATTAATACCTAAAGAGTTAGAACGCACCCGTTCAGTGGCAAACTGGTTGGTAAAGGGGTCAATGGTTTGACCGAAGTTGTAAATATTGGTGGCAAAGCCATTTAGATTAGGCAAAAGGTCATATTTAGAAGCCTTTAAATCTTGCTCGGCCAACTGTTGGTTAATCTCCGTTTGCTGAACCTGTATATTGTTTTCTAAAGCATAATTAATACACTCTTCTAATGTCCACACTTTTGCCTCAGCCTCTTGAGCACTAAGGTTGCTAGCAAAAAAAAGTAAGATCAACAGGATAAAGCTGGTCGCTGTATTTTTAAACATAATTGGTTTGTTTAGCCGAAATGAAATAAACCACTAAAATAGCAGATTCACTCCGATTGAGAAGTATTTAAAGTATAAGTGGACAAAAGAAGAAGTAAAAGGCAATTTTGCCTTGTAAAGCTACTGATATCTTCTTTGCACGAGTGTTCGAATCGCTTTAACCAATTCGTTATCAGAAGACCAACCATAACTAACACAAAGTTGCTGATCGAAGTATTCGATAGCTTCTTCAGCGCTATTGAATTCATTCAAGGTTCTTACCACATTCCTAAAATCCTCAATATCTCCTCCAAATAGCTCATTTGCATATAGGTAGCGTTCATTAAGACCAATAGCAGTGAGCAAGTCGGCAATTGGCTGTTTTTTCAACTGTTCGCTTAGACTTGGATCCTCTTCTTCAGAATATTGTTCATTTAAATCAGGTTTGGAAGGTATCTCTTCATTTTCGACTATCTCTTCGGTATTTTCAACTTCTTCTATTATTTCTAGCTTCTCTTCCTCTAGTTCAGCTTTCTGTTCTTCTTCGCTGTTTTCTTCATCGGTTTCTTCTGCTGTCAATATCGGATCTTCCAATGGAGGAGTTTTATTCAAATCCTTTTGGCTTTCAGCCTCTAACTCTCCCACTTCATCATGAGGGTTGTCAGAATGATTTTGCTCTTCCACTTCTTCTTCATCTACCTCATTAAACTCTTCATCAATCTTGAGCTCATGCGCTTTTAAAGCTTGTGGTTCATATTCCTCTTCCGTAAAACCTTGTTCTCTGGCTAGCAAGTATTTAAGAATAGCTGTTTTCTCATTTAAACGCGAAACCTTCGCCGAAATAACGCTCACTTCCAACAAGGGAATGTTGGGTTTTTCAGATAAACGATCAGAATGTTTTTTAATGTTATCGATCAGTTCTGTTATCTCTTTTCGTTTTTGCTGACTATCCATATTGAAATAAAAAGTGAGGGATAAATAATACCTTTACACAGTTCAAAATTACAATTTCAAACAGCTTAATGTTTCTCGAAAATACAATAAATTCAAAAAAGCGCAAGGGGTCTATTGAAGTGATTTGTGGATCGATGTTTTCGGGTAAAACAGAAGAGCTAATCCGACGTTTAAAACGCGCCAAAATTGCGAAGCAAAAGGTAGAGATATTCAAGCCTAAGATCGATACGCGCTACGATGAAGAAGCAGTTGTTTCTCACGATGAAAATCAAATTCATTCAACCCCTGTTCCTGCATCAGCAAACATTCCTCTTTTAATTAATGATGAAGAGGTGATTGGAATTGATGAGGCTCAATTCTTTGACATGGAATTGGTTGGAGTTTGCAATCGCTTGGCCAATCAAGGAATTCGCGTTATTGTAGCCGGTTTAGATATGGATTTTAAAGGTCAACCCTTTGGTCCTATTCCTGCTCTATTAGCTACCGCAGAATATGTTACTAAAGTGCATGCCATTTGCGTAAGGTGTGGAAACTTGGCCAATCATTCCTATAGGATAGCAGCGGATGATAAATTGGTAATGCTTGGAGAAACGGATAGTTACCAACCGCTCTGTCGCGATTGTTATCACAAAACGAAACAAGATGAGTGAAGTTCACACCTATCTACCTGACGATGACAAAAATCACCTAAGCCGCTTACACGTTAGTGCCTCGGCCATTAGACATAATATCTCATATTTCAGAAGTCTCTTACAAGAGAATACCGGAATCATGTTGGTAGTTAAAGCCTCTGCTTACGGAAATGGAGCAAATGACATAGCTAAGCTAGCTGAAGAAGAAAAACTAGTGGAGTACTTAGCAGTGGCAGATGTAGATGAGGGAGTAAAGCTCAGAAAGGCAGGAATTCACTTGCCGATCCTCATTTTAAACCCTGCAAGAACCGCCTTCGAAGAAATGGTGCATCATTGCTTAGAGCCAGAAATTCACCAGCTTGAACTTTTGATTGATTTCGAGTCTTATCTAAAAAGCGCAGGCTTAGATTCAGGCAACTATCCAGTTCATCTTAAAATAAACACCGGCATGAATCGCTTGGGTTTTGACCTAAATGACTTACCCCAACTCAAAAAGCTGATTAAAATAGCAGAAGCTTGGGAGGTTCGATCGGTTTTAACGCATTTAAGCTGTTCAGGAGATGAAAGTGAGGATGATTTTTCATTTGGACAACTGAATCAATTTGAAGAAGCCTTAAGCGAATTAAAGCCACTCTTGCCAAAAAGCTGTTTTTTTCACGCTCTCAACACAGACGGCATACAACGTTTTCCCGATCATCACTATCAAATGGTTCGTTTAGGGGTTGGCCTTTATGGCGCTTCCGCTTTAAAGGAGCTCCGTAAAAATCTAAAAGAAGTGAACCATTTTGTATGTCGTATAACCCAGGTTAGAACGGTTGAAGCAAATGCAAGCATAGGCTACGGACGAAAAGGGAAAACGAAAGAAAAGACAAACATTGCTACTCTTGCATTAGGCTATGCTGATGGTTTTCCAAGAAAGTTAGGTCAAGGAAATTGGCAGCTTGAAATTGATGGTAAGCTCTACCCGACCATTGGATCGATCTGTATGGATTTGTGCATGATCGACTTGGGAAATGATTGGTATCCACCACAAACTAAAGTCACCATTTTTGGAGGAATCAAGGGCATTCAAGATTACGCTGAAGCTTTGGAAACCATTAGTTATGAAGCCATGACTAACATTTCTGCCCGCGTTAAACGCATTTTTCACGATTAAGTAGGTCTGCTAAACATCTAATTTGTTTTTCAAGTAAAGAAGATCCTCTATCTGCTTGAAAACCCTTGAATTCAATAGCTCTTTCAACTTCATTTGGAAGGCTTAAGGCATTTTCCTTTACGGTGTAAAACAGTCTATTCTCAAAAAGGTGTTTGGCCAAATATTCCTGCTCATATTGCCCAGGAGTAGGAACAAGAACAGCCTTTTTCTTTAAAGTAAACAAATCCATTACAGAAGAATAACCTGATCTACAAAGTACCACCTCAGAGCGCATCAGTTCTGTTTGTAATTCATGACCCTTTAAAAAATTGAGAACCTTTATTTTAGGGTTATCAGACAGGTTTTCCTCATGCTTGAGTGGCAAACCCCTTATGATCAGCACTTCAAATTCAACTCCTTCTAATTGTTCTAAAACCCTATTTTCTAATTGAGTGCGGTTTGGCTCAGGACCTGACAAAAGCACCAATAACTTTCTGATGATCGGAACAGCTGCGACTGAGTCCTGTCCAAATTGAGAAAGGGGACCAATAAAACGCAACTTTTCATTAGCCTCAGCACTATGTGACAAAGAACCACTGAGATTTTGCTCGAGAGATGGAAAATCGGGAACCCAGATTGCACTAAATTTCCGAATATATTTACCTAATAAAGCATTAGCTAAGCCTGCGCCAACAGGTAGCTGCAAGTTTAATTGGTGCGTAAGTAAGATCGATGGTATCTTGGGGTGATGCACTCCATAGCGATTGTCAGATATAATAGCGTCGATCCTAATTTTACTAAGTAGGTGCTCTAAGTTTTTCTGTTCTTGGCGAATGCTAACAAGAAATGCAGGACTTTGCAGAGCAATAGACAGCGCACTAGGGAGCTTTTTTGAATACGTTATTTTTAAACCAGGCAGCTGATGATATTCAAGCTTTGGAAAACTTTTTCGAAGAAAGGCTAAAGGTGCATGATCCGCAGCTAAAACAACTTCGAAGCCCTGCTTCATCAAAGTGTGAATAAGAGGAACACACCTGCTTGCATGACCTAAGCCCCAATCTAGTGGTGCAACTAAAACACGGTATTTCTTCCCTTCTGTCATGGCTCAACCAAAAGTAGCTAATTTTAAAGCATGAGAATTTTGATTAGTGGAGCCAGTAAAGGCTTAGGTAAAGCATTAGCAGAAGAGTTAGCAGCAGCCTCTTATAACCTAATTTTAGTGGCAAGAAGCAAACCGTTATTAAAAGACCTTAAAGAAAGACTTGAAAGTACTTATCAGGTTGAGGTGGAAGTTATTTCGGCTGACCTTACTGATAAAACTTCCTTTAAACTAATTGAAACAGCCTTCAAAGAAATAGGCTATCCAGATGTGATCATCAATAATTTAGGAGTATACCTTGAAGATGAGATTACCGAATTAAAAGAAGAAACAATCAATCAACAGTTAGCGCTGAATTTTAAGAGTGCTGTTAGAATGAGTCAATTGGTTGAAGACCATTACAAGCAGAAAGGCGCAGGTTTGATTCTCAATATCAATTCAATCATGGGACTAGAAGCAAAAAAAAGAGCTGTTTCCTATTCCATTAGTAAACATGCATTAAAAGCTTGGTCAGATAACCTTAGAGAAGCTTACCGTAATGATGGGGTTAAGGTCTGTTCAATTTACCCTGGAGCTATTGATACAACTTCTTGGGATGGACTAGAGGTTGACCGCAGTAAAATGATTCAAAAAGAGGATATTGCGAAACTCGTGCTTAGCGTTTTAACCTTAAGCCCCTCGACTCTGGTAGAAGAAATACGCCTCTCTCCATTAAATTTCTAAACGGTAACCTACACCCTTAACGGTAGCAATAAGACTTTCTCCTATTTTCTCCCTTATTTTTCTAATGTGAACGTCAACTGTTCTGCCCCTCACCTTTTCAAAGTTTTCCCAAACTGCATTTTTAATTTCATCTCTTGAAAACACTTTGTTGGGCTTGGAATTCAAGAGGGATAGAATTTCAAACTCTTTTTTAGGAAGATAATACTCTTTCCCTTGAGCGATAATTAAGTAGCGATCATAGTCAATAACCAAACTTTGACTTCTTTCTTCAATAACATTCCATGATTTTCTTTTCAGAATAGCTTTCAATCTACTCAACAAGACTCTTTCATGGATTGGGTGAAATAAAAAATCATCTGCACCGGACTCTAAGCCTTGAATTAAGGAAACTTCCTCTTTGCGCTTGCTGACTAACACAATAAAAATATGTTTCCCTTCCTTGGAGTTTTTTATATTATGGCAAAAGTCAATTCCATTATTTCCTTGAAGCTCGACAGGTAGTATAATTAGATCTGTTTGTTTTTGCCTAACCTTTTCCAACAATTCGGATTCTGCTGAAACAGCGTCTACAATAAAGTCATCAGATCCCAAAAAATCAGCTAATGAAGTGAAGTTTTGCTTCTTGTCATCTACAAGTGTAATCCTATATCTGCCCATCTTTTGAATGTGAGCCACAAACATAGAGGGTCAAAAAAAGAAAAGTGTTAAGCTTATTTTAAACAATAATGAAATGAATAGCAGGTCTTAGATAAAAATTACAGGCGCAAAAAGGGAGTAAATTCGACATATAAAATTGAAAATGTGCGTGTTATGTTGCGCATTCAAACCTTAGCTTATTTTGTTTTCTTAATCCAAACTTAACATACAAGATTAAGCTTTCGTTTAGCTTTGCGAGCTTGCAAAAAAAGGAGCATGGATTTTTCACTTATTGACGGTTTAACTTTATTAGGTGCGCTTGGCTTTTTCATTTATGGAATGAAAGTAATGAGTGAGGGCATTCAACGCACAGCAGGTTCCAAATTAAGGGACATTTTAAGGGGAATGACCCAGAACCGCTATCTTGGAGTCTTTACCGGTTTTTTGATTACTTGTTTGGTTCAATCTTCATCTGCCACAACAGTTATGGTAGTGAGCTTTGCAAATGCAGGCCTTCTTAGCTTGATAGAGTCAATAGGGGTAATCATGGGTGCAAATATTGGCACTACCGTTACGGCATGGCTTATTGCCTTTTTTGGTTTTAAAGTAAAGATCTCTTCTTTTGCCTTGCCCATTATCGCGATTGGCTTTCCACTTATGTTTGCTAAGAAAGCTTCCATTCGCTCTACAGCAGATGTTTTTATAGGGTTCGCTTTACTTTTCTTAGGCTTAGATGCACTGAAAAATGCAGTTCCAGATCTAAATTCAAACCCCGAAATACTTGAGTTTCTAGGCTCTTTTACAGGCTACGGGATACTTACAACAGTCATGTTTGTTGGAGTGGGCACAATCATGACGATTATAGTGCAATCCTCTTCTGCGGCCATGGCTTTAACCCTTACCTTGCTTTTTAATAATGTGATCACTTTTGAAATTGCTGCTGCAATGGTGCTTGGTGAAAACATTGGAACCACGATCACAGCTAACCTAGCGGCTATAGTTGCCAATGTACATGCTAAACGAGCGGCAAGAGCACACTTGATTTTCAACGTATTAGGGGTTACTTGGTTGATTTTGATTTTCCCAGTATTCATAGAGTTGATCGAATACTTGTGGAGCCCTGCTCAAAGAGCCTTACAAACCGTAATGAGTGACATTGATAAGTCACAATCTGAATTACAATTGTCCCTTTTTCACACCGTTTTTAATGTGATTAATACCCTATTAATGATTGGCTTTATTCCTTTGATCGCGAGAGTAGTAACCAAACTTGTTCCCTCTAAGGGCCTGGAAGATGAAGCTTTTCATTTGGAATACATTGGAACAGGCACCATGGTTACCACCGAGGCTTCAATTCTAGAAGCGAAAAAAGAGCTTTTACGCTTTGGCAAGATCACCAAAAAAATGACCGGATTTGTTTCGGGTCTGCTCACAGAAACTGACCGTAAAGCCTTTAAGAAAACACTGAGTCGAATAAAAAAATACGAAGAGATTACCGATCGGATTGAATCTGAGCTAGTAATTTACTTAGCCAAAGTTTCAGAAGGGGAATTAAGCGAAGAGGCATCGCTAAAGATTAGAGCAATGCTTTCTATAGCAAATGACTTAGAAACCATTGCTGATATCAATTTCACCATGTCGAAAATTCTGAAAAGAAAATCAGAAGATAAGATCTACTTTATTCCTTCGCAAAGAGAGAACCTACAAACGATGTTTAAGCTGTTGGAAGATGCCATGGATCAAATGCAAGAGAACTTAGACAAAGAAAGCAATGAAGAAGGTCTTCAGGAGTCTTACGAAAATGAAAAAGCCATCAATAAAATGCGCAACACCCTCAAAAAGGAGCACCTAAAAAGTATTGAGAAGGGCGAATACAAATACGAAAGTGGTATGATCTACACTGATATGTTTGCTGCGATCGAGAGTGCAGGCGATCGAGTGATTAGCATTGCAGAAGCTGCTGCAGGTAAGATCAGTTAAGTCCTATGATGGGAGTTTCAATGGTATTGCTCTGATTCCCATCACGGTCTAGGAGGTAACCCGTATAGTAAAGCGAATCAATTCCAGATAAGCCAAAAAGATCGAGTCCTGTAAAATTGAGCCTCAATTCTCCCTCTATTCCATTTTCTGTTTCAACTCCCTCAATTGGCGGAACCCTAAATCCCTGACCTGCAGTATCATATACCACTACTCCATTTTCTATCACAAAAACTTGAGTGACGAAATTATCGGGTAAATTTTCATTGGGTTTAACTCCAATATTTCCATCTCCGTCTCTAAACCCTATAATCCATAAGGCAGAAGTGTCAGAAGTTCTAACAAAGTCTCTGACTTCCAATTCAGGAATTACCGAGAAATCATCTTCTTGCTTGCAGCTAATGACAAAGGCTGATAGAAGCGCACAGATAAGTATTTTTGAAAAAAGATTCACCTTGTAAAATTAATGAGAAATAAAGCAAACGCTTTCACGGAAAATTGGGCCAAAACTTTCGAAATAAATTGTTTTGAAACCAAGCCGAGTAACTTTGAAAAGAATGCGCTTGACCTCTTTCACTATCAAGCTCAACACTGCTCTGTCTATCATGAATATTTAAAGGCCTTAGGCACTCAAGTTGAAGCAATTGACAGTATTGAAAAGATCCCTTTTTTACCGATTTCATTTTTTAAAAGTCACACCGTTAAGAGTGGTGCTATTGACCCTGAAAAAGTTTTTGAAAGCAGTGGCACCACAGGAAATGAAACCAGCAAGCACTATGTAGCAAAGCTTAAAGTTTATGAAAAAAGCTTTTTAAAGACCTTTGAAAGTTTTTACGGAAAAGCCGAGGAAAACTGCATATTGGCCTTGCTTCCATCCTATTTGGAGCGCAACAACTCATCTTTAGTCTACATGGCTGAAAAGCTAATAAGAAAATCAAACTGCGAAGAGAGCGGTTTTTTTCTTGATAATTACAAAGAGCTTAAAATTGTATTGGATAAGTTAGCCGCTCGCAAACAAAGAACTTTATTGCTGGGTGTTTCTTTTGCTTTACTTGATTTTTGTGAACACTATACTCTTCCTGGGTTTCCTGAATTGCAAATCATGGAAACAGGCGGAATGAAAGGCAGAAGAAGGGAAATGATTCGAGAAGAGCTTCACAAAACATTGATGTTGGGATTTCACAAAAAGAGCATTCATTCAGAGTATGGAATGACCGAGCTACTTTCTCAGGCTTATTCAAAAGGTAATGGTCTATTTGATACCCCACCTTGGATGAAGGTCCTTATTCGAAAACAAGACAATCCTTTTAGTTATGCTCTGCAAGGTGAAACCGGAGCAATAAACGTTATCGATCTAGCCAACATTTATTCTTGTGGCTTTATCCAAACAGATGACTTAGGAAAACTACATGCAGGAGGAAAGTTTGAAGTGCTAGGCCGATTTGATTCTGCGGAAGTGAGGGGTTGTAACCTCTTGGTTGGAGGCTAGCGCTAAACTTTACTTTATCTTGTAAATTGGTCGCTTTTTTCTTTGGTAGAGCATTAACTTTTTAGAAAGGTCATCTTGCACTTTTAAATAAGCATCTTGAATATCTGACAACATCGTTCCCTTAGTATGAGCAAATTGTTCCTTAGGTAGCTTGGGTTCTAAGGGCATCTTATCTACTAAAGCAACCAATTCGCCTTTCCCGTTATACGCTTCATAAGTTATTTTATGTACGGACCATGCCAAGAGTTTAGACCCTTGAAAGGAAGACTTGGTTGAAAGTAGTTTGGCTGAAATTTCATACCATGTTAAAAACACAATGTAGTCAGCGGCAAAACTTTCAAGTAGTTGAGCAAGTCGGCCTTGCTCCACTAGTCTGCTTAGATCGATCCCTTGATGGTCTATCGGTTGGTATTTGTAAACTTTAGGTGATTGTATCCTTATTTGTTGTATATCAGGCTCTGGGAGGGTATAAACCTCAACCTGCGGATGCTGAGCAGATAATTGTTGTACAACAGCCGCTTGGTATTTTGGAAAAACCTCAGCTTGAGAAGAGAAGTTGTTGTAATTCGCAATATCAGAGAAGGAAAAGGGCGATTGAAAATCAAAACGTTCGAAAGGCACCAATAGAACCCTGATCTTTTCTTGCTCTTGAGCAAACAAGCTCAATGAAAAAGCAATAAAGAAAACTGACAGTAAGCCTTTAATCTTCAATTCGAACTAAGTAATAATTTTTCTTGCCTTTCTGCAATAACAAATATCGGTCCAGTAGAAGATCATCTAAGTTGACCGTTTTAGCTAGACTTACCTTTTCTTTGTTTAAGGCTAAGCCATTGTTTTGGATCATTCTTCTAGCCTCTCCGTTTGAAGCAAAGGCGCTCGCTATTTCGGTAGAAAAGGCGATGATCTCTATGCCTTTTTCAAGGTTTTCTTTTGATACGGTAGCCTGGGGAACTCCTTCAAAAACACTCAGTAGATCTTCCTCTGTAAGCTTTTTCAAATCCTCTGCAGTAGACTTTCCAAATAATATAGACGAGGCAGAGATCGCATTTTCTAAAGCCTCTTTTGAGTGAATCCGCTCTGTGATCTCTTCAGCTAAAGCTTTCTGTAAAGTACGTTGATGAGGAGCTTCAGCATGCGTTTTCTCCAGAGAAACAATTTCGTCCTGCCCCTTAAGACTAAAGATTCGCATAAATTTAGCTGCATCTTCATCTGAAGTATTGAGCCAGTACTGGTAAAACTTATAAGGTGAAGTCCTTTGAGCATCAAGCCAAACGTTTCCACCCTCAGATTTCCCAAACTTACTTCCATCGGCCTTGGTAATCAAAGGGCAGGTTAGTGCAAAAGCCTCCCCCTTTGCCTTTCTTCGTATAAATTCTGTTCCTGTAACAATATTTCCCCACTGATCTGAACCTCCCATTTGAAGTTTACAATTCTTATGCTGGAACAAATGATAATAATCATAGCCTTGTATCAACTGGTATGAAAACTCCGTAAAAGACAGTCCCGTTTCCATCCTCTTTTTAACTGAATCTTTTGCCAACATATAATTGATGGTAATGTGTTTTCCGGCATCTCTCAAAAAATCTAAAAATGAAAACTGACTAAACCAATCATGATTGTTTACAATTTCAGCTTGGTTTTCTTTACCAGAATTGAAATCTAAAAAACGTTCAAGTTGCTTTTTCTGGCAAGCTAGATTATGTTGGATCTGCTCTTCACTCAAAAATTTCCTTTCTTCTGACTTTCCTGAAGGATCACCAACCATTCCGGTTGCGCCTCCAACCAAGGCAATCGGTTTATGTCCTGCTCTTTGCAAATGCGTTAGCAACATAATTGGGACCAAGTTTCCAATATGCAAGGAATCTGCGGTTGGATCAAAGCCCACATAACCCGTTGTCATCTCTTTATTGAGTTGCTCTTGGGTTCCCGGCATGATGTTGTGAATCATACCTCTCCATTCTAATTCTTTTACCAAGTCCATTTGCCTAATTTTTTGGGCTAACAAAGATAAGGGCTTTAGAAAAGGCATTGCTTCTGCAGCTTACGAATTTTTCGGTAAGATGAAAAAGGGCAATAATTTAGTTTGAAGAACGAACCACAAAGCATTTCATTTGCTCTATTTTTGAAGCAAGTAAATTTTATGATCTTAGTAACAGGAGGAACAGGTTTAGTTGGCAGTCATTTGCTTGTAAAGCTAATGCAAAAAGGTGAAAAGGTTCGAGCAATATACAGGTCCCAAGCATCACTTGAAAAATGCAAAAAGGTCTTTTTAGCTTACAACTGTCGTGAATTATTTGAGCAAATTGAATGGAAAAAGGCAAACCTCACAGACTATTTCAGTTTAGCTGATCAAATGCAAGGAATTACACATGTTTACCATGCTGCTGCAGTAGTTTCCTTTAGCAGCAAAGATGCCAATAACATGATGAAGGTAAATGTTGAAGGAACAACCCACCTTGTAAACCTCTGTTTGGAAAATGAAGTTGAAAAATTATGCTATGTAAGTTCAGTAGCAGCCTTAGGCAGCTACCCCAGCAAAAAGTGCACCGATGAGGAGGCTATTTGGCAAAAAGAAAAACACACCTCTGACTACTCAGTTAGTAAATACTATGCAGAAAACGAAGTTTGGAGAGCCTCACAAGAGGGCTTGAAGGTAGTGATCGTCAACCCAGCTACAATCATTGGATTTGGTGATTGGGAGGAAAGCAGTTCAGCAATTATAAAGCGAGTAGCAGATGGATTAAGTTATTACCCTACAGGCAGCAATGGCTTTGTAGGGGTTACAGATGTTGTTGATTGTATGCTGAAATTGATGCATGCTAAGATTGAGAACGAACGCTTTATTTTGGTTTCAGAAAATTTAAAGTTTAAGACCTTATTTGATTATATAGCAGATGCTTTTGACAAAAGAAGACCTCGTTTAAAGGTAAGTATCAATGTGGCTAAAATCGCCCTGATCGTCGATCAAGTAAAAGCTTTTATTACAGGGGGAAAAGCCATTTTAACACCCCAAACCCTTAGAACTTCTTTTCGTAAAAAGTGCTTTACAGCAAATAAAATAAGTCAGCTTTTGGGTTATGAATTCACCCCAATTGAAGAGGTAGTGAAAGATGCTTCTCGTTTTTACAAGGAATCTGCTTGAGAGACCGGCGACTTGCCTTCAAACTCAGCCATTCGGGTATTCAAATTTGTAATTACTTTCCGGTAGAATTCTTCCATTTTTTCAGGATCATTAAGGTGGTAATTGTAATTACTGTCAAACTGAGCCTCACTCACCCCAGCCTTGCGAAATGCAGCATTGTAAACACTATCGTTGAAATACATGCTGTCTTTATTCCGGTGATAACCCAACCTAACTATGGCTTCAGCCATTTGAAACTCGGTTAAAACTTCAATAAACTTTTCATCTTCCCAAACGTAATCGGGAAGCTGTTCTTTTTTGCCACAAGAAAGAAAGAAGACCATACTTAGGAAGCCCATTACGGGAATAATAGAACTTGTTTTAATCACCTTAGGCACGTTTAGGGTATTTTTTAAACAAGGCGGATAATCTTAGATAGATTACACCAAAAAAAGCTTCTTTGAATATACTGCTGCTCATTTTACTTGTACCTTCCTGCCGATCAGTAAATATTATTGGCACTTCTTTTACCTTAAAGCCATATTTCCATGCTCTAAATTTCATCTCTATTTGAAAGGCGTAGCCTTTAAATCTAACCTGATCTAGCTGAATCGTTTTCAGCACTTCAGCCCGGTAGCATTTAAACCCTGCAGTTGAATCATGAAAAGGCATTCCTGTGACAAAACGCACATAAACCGAAGCGTAATAAGACATTAAGACCCTACCCATAGGCCAATTAACTACATTTACTCCAGTTGCATACCGTGAACCAATAGCCACATCATTTCCCTCCTTCTCACATGCATAATAAAGACGTACTAGATCTTCGGGGTTGTGACTAAAATCTGCATCCATTTCAAAAAGGTAATCGTAACCTTTTTCCAGACCCCATTTAAATCCATGAATGTAGGCAGTACCTAATCCTTGCTTCCCTTTCCTTTCTTCTATAAAAAGCCGATCAGGGTGTTTGGGAATTAAACTTTTGACTATTTCTGCAGTACCATCAGGGGAGCCATCATCTACAATCAACAGGTCAAAAGACTCTTTAAGCGAAAACACTTTTTCAATAATCTTTTGAATGTTTTCTAACTCATTGTAAGTAGGTATGATGACAAGTTTGCTGGGCATGACTTATTTAGTCGGATAAAAGTAGTGAATTGCAGCACATTTGCATACAAGCAGGCACTTAATGTTTGCTAATTATTTGATCAAGATGAGGTGTTTTTCCTATTTAAGTTTTGAAGTGGATTCCGAATATAGGCAAGTTCGTAAACCATTAACAAGATAATGTAATACAACACTAGCTCTTCAAACTCTTGATGGTTTCCTCTTAAAGATTCATTAACCGGCATCCCTAACATAGGAAGCCACCGTGATAATCGCCCTACAAACAGGTAAACCAAAAAAGTACTTACAATCCATTTATTGGGAATAAAGTGTTTTATTAAGGGTTGATTGATTCTATCTCTCAACAAGGGTAAAATGACGAAAAGTAAAGCCATTACCACGTAAGATGCTTGCCTCAAATAAAATTTATTTTCGCCTTGATTGTGGAGGTTTCGTAGAATGGTTTTGTCTTCCTCAGCATTTTTGAAAAAATATTCATAGTAGTGTATTCCGTAATCTATCTCTTCAAGAAAAAGCCATAAAAAAAAGAGCGAAAATCCACCAAACATGAGCTTTTCTAGAAAGTGATCTTTTCTCTTTAACGCCTTAACACTGTAGTAAAGACAGAAAAATATTAAGAGCAGTTGAAGATTCTCCAAAAGACCAAATTCTCGATTTACATCAGGTGAAATAATGCCCGTTAGAATAGGAACCCCTGAGTAATTGAGTAAGACCAATACCGTGCTTACGATCAAGGGTAAAATCCAATAGGTTTGATGCAGTTGACGGTTGGACCTCATAAAGTATTGTAAATAAATGAATAAAATTATTTAGAGGCATGAACTGCTCAAATAACGAAAGCAATTTTTAAGTCTCATTTAAAAACCTATTCACAGCCCCTACAAAGTTAGTGGGTGCTTCAGCATGAACCCAGTGCCCTGCATTGGGAATTTCTTCAAGCTGGTAGTTTGGGAATTTTTTTACGATTTCTGCTCCATGTTGAGGTAGAATGTAGCTTGAATTTTCTCCCTTAATGAATAGTGTTTCGCCTTTATATTCTTTATCGCTAACCGCCCATTCGCTTATCGGTAGGATCTCGTTTTTTAAAACTGATAAATTGAATCGCCAGTCATATCCTCCGCTTGATTTACGATAAAGGTTCTTCAATAAAAATTGACGAATTCCCTTTTCCTTAATTTGAGAACCAAGTTGCTGATCTGCTTCTTGTCGGTTTTCTAAATGCTCAACATCAATACTCTCCAGAGCATCTATAATCTGCCAATGGTGAACTTGATAGGAAACAGGGGCAATATCTACTACAATTAGCTTAGCTAACTTATCTGCATGTTGGACAGCAAACTCCATGGCGGTTTTTCCTCCCATGGAATGACCGAGGATTATAGGCTGATCAATCTTATGCTCTTCTATAAATCGAGCTAGATCAGCAGCCATGTGCAGGTAGCTATGCTTTGTGGAATGAGCTGATTTCCCATGATTCCGTTGATCGATCAACCAAACTTCGTAGTCTTCAGACCATTTCTTAGCTAGTGTCATCCAATTGTCCAATGAACCAAACAGTCCGTGCAGAATGATCAATGCTTGACCGCTTCCTAACTTTTTATAGTTCAGTTGAACTGTCTCTACACTTGCTGATGAGTCCATTTCAATTCTTTTAAATACAATTCTATTGTTTTTTCTAAGCCAAAATAAAGCGCATCTGCAATAAGAGCATGTCCAATCGAGACTTCTAATAAGCCACTAATGTTTTCTTTGAAATAACGAAGGTTTTTGAGATCTAGATCGTGACCTGCATTAATTCCTAAGCCCAATTCGTCTGCCTTTTGAGCGGCCTTTTCGTAAGGGGCAATGGCTTTTGCTGGATCTTGAGCATAACCTTCAGCATATGGCCCGGTGTAAAGTTCTATTCGGTCAACACTAGTTTCTGAAGCAGCATGAATTTGCTCCAAATTGGTTTCCATGAATATAGAAGTCCGTATATTCTCTTTTTTGAAAACACCTACTATATTAGCTATAAAGTCGAAGTCCTTTAGCACATCCCAACCTGCATTAGAAGTTAGCACTCCTGGCGGGTCAGGCACTAATGTTACTTGTGCAGGCTTAACCTCAAGCACTAGGTCTATAAATTTTTGACTTGGATAACCTTCAATGTTAAACTCTTTACTTAAAGCGGCAGAAAGTTCTCTCACATCTTGATAGCGAATATGTCGTTCATCTGGTCTTGGGTGAACTGTGATTCCATCAGCTCCAAACTTTTCACAGTCTAAGGCAAGCTGAACCACGTTTGGCACATTACCTCCCCTTGCATTTCTTAAAGTTGCAACCTTGTTAACGTTTACACTTAATTGGCTCATGAATTATTCTGTAATATTGTAACAAAAGCTTCAAAATTAGGTTATTTATACTAGCCTACTAGACTTTAAAAGATGTTAGCGCAAGAACTTATAAGCGAAGAAATACCTGAACTTAAACCTACTGATTCAGCGGAAAAAGCCCTTCAACTAATGGAGGATTTCAAGTTGACCGAAATGCCTCTAATTGAAGATGGATTATTTCTAGGTCTTTTAACTGAAAATGCGATTTTAGATTTTGATTCACTGGATCGGAAAATTGGTAGAAATAAGGTTGAACTTGATCCAACAGCAGTTTCTAGCTATGAGCATATTTATGAAGTAATTGGAAAAATGGCAGGAAAAAAATTGAGTTTGCTGCCAGTATTAGATGATGCCAAGCAATATGTAGGCTCAATAAGCCTAGCTAAGCTAGTTGACCACATTGCTCAATTAGGAGCAATGAAAGATCCCGGAGGCATTCTGCAAGTCGAAATGAATGTAAATGACTACTCTTTAGCTGAAATTGCAACCCTTGTAGAAAGCAATGGAGCTAAAATCGTCAGCTCTTATGTTAGCACTCATGATGATTCTACCAAGATGGATTTAACCATTAAGATTAATCAAACAGACCTTTCTGCTATTATTCAAACTTTTGAGCGTTACAATTACAACCTAGTTGCATCCTTCCACAAAAGTGAGCTAGAGGATGACCTAAAAAAACGTTACGACGCCTTTCTCCACTATTTAAATATGTAAAAGCATGCTAAGAGCAAGCTGCTTTCTCATTCTTTGTTGTTTTTTTTCCGCGGCTTCAGCCCAAGCGTTCAAAATAAATCCTGTAGCCCGGGATAGCAGCATGTATGAAATGCCTTATAAAAGCATTCAAGCTATTCAAATTGTAGGAAACAAGGTAACCAAAGCACACATTATTTTAAGGGAGTTGACTTTTAGCAAGAACGACACCCTTAGCAATGAAGACTTTATCGAGTCCTTAGAGCAATCGAAAAAGAACTTGTTGAATACTTCTCTTTTTAATTTTGTAAAAATAGATTGGGCTATTCTAAGTCCTGATGAGGTTTTTATCGTTATTCAAGTTGAAGAAAGGTGGTACACTTTCCCACTTCCTATTTTTGAAATTGACGATAATAATTTCAACACCTGGTGGCGTGACAGAGATTATTCCCGAATCAATTATGGAGGTTTGCTCATTCGCAATAATTTTAGAGGACGAAAGGAAAAACTCAGCTTGATCGCGCAATTTGGGTTCACTGAAAGATTTCGGCTCAAATATGAAATCCCTTACATCAATAAATCACAAAAAAGTGGCTTAGGGTTCAATTTCTCTTACAATCGCCTTGATGAAATTGTCTACAACACAGAAAACAATGAAAGGTCTTTATACAAGAGTACTAATGGAGATGCGGTAAAAAACTATGCAGGGGGAGTAGAATACACCTACAGACGTAAGATCTTTAATAAACACCGCTTTGGAGTTGAATATGACCTCTATTCGATTCAAGATACCGTCACAGATCTTAACCCTAATTATTTAAGAGGCAGTGAAGCAGAGAGTCAATTTTTAAGCCTTTATTACAAATTCACCCATGATAATAGAGACTCTAGGAATTATCCTTTGAAAGGAAACTATGTATCAATGAGTGCTAGGAAATACGGTTTGGGGATATTATCCGACAAACTTGATCTTACCAACGTCCAATTTCATTTTAGAAAGTATTTTGAAATAAAAGAAAGGTGGTATGCTGCGACCTCATTAAGGGGAGTAGTGGCTGCCAATAACAACCAGCCTTACTTATTGCAAAATGGGCTTGGCTACAGCTCAACCTTCAACGTAAGGTCTTACGAATATTATGTGATTGATGGACAAAACATTGGACTTGCTAAGGCTCAGCTTAAATATCAACTTGTTAAGCCCAATTATGCTAAGCTTGACTTTGTCCCCCTTGAACGCTTTAATAAGTTTCATTATGCTTTTTACCTGGGTTTGTTTTCAGATTTTGGATATGTGGAAGACAATATTGGCTTTCCGGGAAATGATCTAGCCAATGAATTCCAGTTTGGGATGGGTGTAGCACTCGACTTTGTTAGCTACTATGACACTGTGATCCGTAGTGAGTTTTCGGTAAATAAATTTGGGGAGAGTGGTTTTTTTCTTCACTTTGTAGCACCTATATAACAGTATCATATGAAAGTTGCCCTATTTGGAAAGAACCTAGCTGACAGCAGCCCAAAAGACCTAAAAGATTTGATAGGCTGCTTTAAACAGGGTGCAGACACTCTTTATCTGCATCAGAATTTTAAAGAAGTTGAGAAGAGCCTAGACATCCTCAATAGCCTATCAATAGATTATTTTAGCAGCTATGAAGAACTAGATACTAGCTTTGACTTTTTGATCAGCATAGGTGGAGACGGCACCTTTTTAGATTCTACCCTATTAGTTCGTGACCTGAATATTCCAATTTTAGGTATAAATACAGGTAGACTAGGATTTTTATCAAACACCGCTACTTCAGAAATAGAGGAAGCCATTGGATGCTTGAGGAGCGGCAATTTCGAAATTGACCAGAGGAGCTTGCTCAGATTAGACAGTGAGTCAAATCTTTTTAAGGCACAAAACCACGCACTGAATGAGATCAGTATTTTGAAAAGAGATACTTCCTCAATGATCTCAATAGAAGTTAAGATAAATGATGAAATGTTAAACACCTATTGGGCTGATGGGCTAATTATTGCGACCGCAACAGGTTCTACGGCTTATTCATTAAGTTGCGGGGGACCAATACTTATGCCGGGAGGGGGTAATTTCGTTATCACACCAATTGCTCCGCATAATTTAAATGTGAGACCAATGGTTATTGATGATGATGTTGTTCTCAAAATCAAAGCTGATGGCAGAGCAGACAAAAGTTTAGTTGCTTTAGACTCTCGCTCTGAAGAATTGCTAAATCAAGAAGAAATCAGCATACAAAAGGCAGATTATCAAATTGGTATTGTGCAGATCGATAAACACAACTTTATAAATAGCCTTAAAGCAAAACTAAATTGGGGGCTTGATCGACGAAATAAATAAGTAAGTCACTGAATTAAGTTATTTTATCTTAATTCTATTATATTTGCTCGTCCTAATATTTAGGCAAATGAAAAGAATTTTTGTACTCCTTTTACTTGTTTTCATCTTGCTTCCCTCTTTAGCAGATGCTCAAAGATGGAAAAGATTTAGACGACAGATTGTTGGAGGCGCAGGAGTAACCAATTTTCTTGGAGACTTAGGCGGAGCAAACGACATAGGTCGCGACGGTCTTGTTGACCTAGACTTTGTAGCCACTAGACCTTCTTTAATGATCGGCTACCGTTATCAATTGAATAACTTCATTTTCTTACGTTCTAATCTAACTTGGGGAATTTTAAAAGGGGATGATGCAAACACACAACAAATTCATCGGCGAGGAAGAAACCTTTCATTTAGGTCGGGCTTTTTAGACCTTAATTTGATGGCTGAATTCTACCTGTTTAACAATGCGAGAGGTAACCTTTATCGCTTAAGAGGAGTTAGAGGAAGAAGAGGCTTGAATATGGATCTTTATGTTTTTGCAGGTATTGGTGGAATGTATTTTAACCCCAAAGCAGAGTATCAAGGTCAATGGGTTGCATTGCAGCCAATCGGTACAGAAGGGCAAGGATTGGAAGGAGAAGATGGAAGATATAGCCGCTTTACCTTTACAGTTCCTTATGGTATTGGTGTCGGCAAATCAATTGATCGCTATTGGGCTGTAAATGTAGAATTTACCATGCGAGCAACCTTCACCGACTATATTGATGATGTAAGTACCGACTACTATGGAAGAGAAAACATGAGACAAGCAAAGCTTGATGGAGGAGCCAGCCAAGCGGAAGCTAATAGAGCCGCTATTTTATCTGATCCCAATATTTTTGACCAAACCATTGATGGCTTTGATAGCAACAACCAGTTGGTCGACGAACAAAGGGGAGACCCAACTGACAATGACGCCTTTATGACAGGCATGATCACAATTGCTAGAAAAATTGTTAAAAGGCGCAGAAGTAGACCTAAGTTCTAGCAATCTTTCAAAATTTAATCCGTTTATTGCAGTCTATGAAGTTGAAACAAGTTCTTCTTGGATTTAGCCTAGTATTCTCAATTTTCACTTTTGCTCAAAAGACCATGGAGTTTGGGTTGCTGATTGGTCGGAGTTATTATTTGGGAGAGATCAACCCTAGTACACACCTTGGAAATGGGGTTGGGAGTTTTACCTATGGTGGAGCTTTTCGCTATAATTTAAATAAACGCTACAGTTTAAAGGCAACCGTTTCTAGAACTACCCTACAAGCAGAAGATCAAGTTTCTGAGCTTGACTTTAACCTAGCTCGTAATGCTAGTTTTAAAAATGAGGTAACTGAGTTTGCCGGAACCATCGAGTTTAATTTTCTACCTTATGAAACAGGAGATCCAGATCATTTTTTCAGCCCATATTTATTCATAGGCTTTAGCATTTACGGAAGCAGTCCAGAAATATTAATCAACGACAATGAAGTTCCTGAAGCAGATGAGGGGCAAAGTACTAACCTTGCCTATCCGTTTGGCGCGGGACTAAAACTGAGTATAAGCCAAAAACTTAGCCTTAGCTTTGAATGGGGTTTTAGAAAAACTTCTAATGACAACATAGATGGCTTACCTAACAGATTTGCAGAGATATATGAATGGGGAAAAGACTACGATAACGATTGGTTTGTAGCCAATAACTTTATGTTGACTTTCATGCTTTCAGATCCGGGCCCTTGCCCCGCATATAATTTTTAAAATCAGCTTATTAATCTGATATTTGCCCGCCTTAAAATAAGACATGCCTTCTACAGCAGAACATAAGGAAAACATACCTGAACATATTGCCATTATAATGGATGGCAATGGGCGCTGGGCTAAAAAGCATGGTAAGGCCCGTGTTTTTGGCCATAGAAGCGGGGTAAAGTCTGTTAGGAGCGTAACAGAAGGTGCAGCTGAAATTGGAGTAAAGTACCTAACGCTTTACGCCTTTTCTACAGAAAACTGGAACAGACCAAGGGCTGAGGTAACCGCCTTAATGCAGTTACTAGTTTCTACTATTGCTAAAGAGACTAAAACCCTAAGTAAGAATAACATTAAACTGCAAGCTATAGGTGACTTAAAAAGTTTACCAGCTAGTTGCTTTCAAGAACTAAATAAGGCTATTGCTTCTACCGCAAATAATTCTGGAATGACATTGAACCTAGCGTTAAGTTACAGTTCAAAGTGGGAAATTATGGAGGCCGTAAAAGAACTTCTAACTGACGTTAAAAAAGGCAAAATCCAAGATGACGAGATTGATGAAGCGGTATTCAAAAACTACCTTTGTACCAAAGAGATTCCCGATCCAGAATTACTAATAAGAACAAGTGGTGAACACCGAATCAGTAATTTCTTATTGTGGCAATTGGCTTATTCAGAGCTTTATTTTACAGATAAACTTTGGCCTGATTTCAGAAAAGATGATCTTTTACAGGCTATTGATGATTACAATAAAAGAGAAAGAAGGTTTGGGAAAACCAGTGAGCAAATCGCCACGAAGAAATAAAGATGCTTAGAGTTTTCAGAATAATATGTTTAGTGATCGCTGTAAGCTTTTCTCAAGTTATGATGGGTCAAATTACCATAGACCAATCACTTGAAGTTTTAGATTATACTTCTCCAAGAACTTATCAAATAGGAGGCATTTCTGTTAGCGGAACCCAAAACCTAGATCATTCTGCTTTAAAAGCCATATCAGGCTTACAAGAAGGACAAGAAATAGAAGTACCTGGCGATGGAATATCGGGGGCGATCACGAAACTTTGGGAACAGAAACTATTCACAGATATTTCCATTGAAGCTACAGATCTACGAGGGGACCTGATTTTTCTAAATATTGATGTGCAAGAACGACCAAGGTTATCGAAATTTAGATTTAAAGGGGTCCGAAAAGGAAAACAAGAAAGTCTAAGAGAAGACATTAAACTGATCAGGGGAAAGGTTATAACCCCAAACTTACTCGATCAAACTAAAAGAAAAGTAGCTGACTATTTTATAGATAAAGGTTACTTCAATACTGAGGTAAACATTATCCAACAGGTGGACTCCAACCTCAGCAATAGCTCCATCATCACTATTGATGTCGATAAAAATAAAAGAGTAAAAATTCAAGACATAAACATAAAAGGAAATGAGGTTTTTGCAGATGACAAGATCAGGAAGGCTCTCAAAAACACCAAAAGGAAGCGTTTCATCAGGATTTTCAAGCCTTCTAAATTTATTCGAAGTGATTATGAAAGTGACCTAGATAACATTGTAGCCAAGTATAATGCAAAGGGCTACCGAGATGCTAAAATTGCAAACGATACGGTTTATCAAGTAGCAACCAATCGAGTTAGCATTGACATTGAAATCAAAGAAGGGAAACAATACTTTTTTGGTGACATCAAATGGATAGGTAACACAAAGTTTACTGATAATGAGCTTGACAGAATCTTAAACCTTGAAAGAGGAGATATTTTTAATCAAGACTTATTGGACCAGCGCATCTACCAAGACCCCAACGGACGAGACATTAGTTCGCTTTATCTTGATGACGGTTATTTGTTCTTCCAACCTAACGTTGTTGAAACTCAAGTTAGAGAAGACACTATTGACTTTGAGATCCGATTAAGAGAGGGAAAACAGGCAAGGATAGACGAAGTAACCATTGTTGGAAATACCAAAACCAATGACCATGTGATTCGCCGTGAGATCAGAACTTATCCCGGTCAGTTATTTAGTAGGGCAGACATCATAAGAAGTCAGCGGGAACTGATGCAATTGGGTTATTTCAACCAAGAGAAGCTAGGCGTAAATCCTGTTCCGGATCAAGCCAGTGGAACGGTTGATATTGAATATGTAGTTGAAGAACAACCCTCAGACCAAGTTGAACTTTCAGGAGGCTGGGGCGGTGGCCGAGTGGTAGGTAGCCTTGGACTTACTTTCAATAACTTTTCTGCTCGCAGGTTCTTTAAAAAAGAAGCATGGAGACCACTTCCATCAGGAGATGGTCAAAGATTGAGTTTAAGGGCTCAAACTAACGGACAATTCTTCCAATCCTATAATGTTTCTTTTACAGAACCGTGGTTAGGAGGAAGAAAACCCAATAGTTTAAGCGTAACCGGCTTTTACTCGCAACAAACTAACGGTGCAGCGCGATTTATAACCAATGGAGATGGAGAACAGGTTGATAACCCTAACCGTCAGTTTCTAGGAATTTGGGGGGCTACAATTGGCTTAGGGCAGCGCTTGACCAAACCTGATGACTTCTTTCAACTTTACAATGAGATCAGCTACCAATACTATGACCTTAAAAATTGGGGAAACTTTATCTTCGGAACTGGTTTTGCCAACAATTTAAGTTTTCGACATACCTTTTCCAGAAATTCAGTAGATGCGCCTATTTATCCAAGAAGAGGAGCTAACACCTCCCTCTCTCTTCAATGGACGCCGCCTTATTCCCTGTTTGACGGCAGAGAAAGCTATGATGAATTAACCAGTCAAGAACGTTTTAAGTTTATTGAATTTCATAAATGGAAATTCAATTCTTCTTGGTTTACAACCTTAACTGGCAAGTTAGTATTGAACAGTAAGGTTGGCTTTGGTTATCTAGGTTCCTACAGTGCGGCTAAAGGTCAGTCCCCTTTTGAAAGGTTCTTTCTTGGAGGTGATGGGTTGACCGGTTTCAATTTAGATGGGAGTGAAATTATTGCTTTAAGAGGATATGGTGATCGAATTTTATCTCCTCGTGTAGGCGGCACGGTTGTAAGTAAATACACCATGGAAGTCCGTTATCCATTCTCATTAAATCCCACCGCAACAATTTATGGCCTAGCTTTTGCAGAAGCTGGTAATTCATGGTTTGACTTCAGTGAATTTGCACCATTTGAAGTTAGAAGATCAGCCGGACTAGGTGTAAGGATTTACATGCCTTTCTTCGGTCTTCTTGGTCTAGACTGGGGCTATCGATTTGATGATGTTCCAGGCAGAACAGACCCAAACCAGCGAACGGAGTTTCACTTCTCTATAGGAGGAAACATAGGAGGTTGGTAATAAAATGTAACACAATGAGAAAATTATTCTTTTTCGTTCTATTTGCAGTGTCGATTTTGGCAGTTCAAGCACAAAAGTTTGCCTACATTGATACCGAATACATCTTGAAGAATATACCGGAATATAAAGATGCCCAAAAACAGTTAGACGATTATTCTAAACAATGGCAGCAGCAAATTGACCGCAAGTACCAAGAAATTGATAAGATGTATCAAGACTTTGAAGCAGAGGAGATCTTGCTAACAGAAAGCATGAAAAATAAGAGAAGAGAAGAAATCTTAAAAAGAGAAGAAGAGGCTAGAAAGTTCAAACAAGAAAAGTTTGGTGTAGATGGCGAACTTTTCAAGAAAAGAAAAGAACTAATTAAGCCAATTCAAGAAAAAATTTACAAAGCAGTACAAGAAACCGCTAATATTGGCCGATACTCTATTATTTTTGACAAAGCTAGTAGAGGATTAACGATGGTATACACCAACCCAAAATACGATAAGAGTGACGATATTTTAAGACGAATGGGTTACAAGCCTGGAGAAGAACAAAGAAGATAAAACAACCACCTAAATTAAATTCAAAACCTAATATTTTAAATACAACATCATGAAAAAGTTAGTCATCATTTTTGCCACTTTATTAAGTACAACGGCTTTTGCTCAAAAACTAGGGCATATCAATTCAAATGAACTTTTACAAGCAATGCCTGAACGCTCAACAATTGAGGAAGACATCAAGGTTTATGCTCAAGAGTTAGAAACTCAATTGTCTACTATGACAAAAGAATACCAAGCAAAAGTTCAGAACTACCAGTCGAAAGAAGCTTCTATGACTGATGCCATCAAACAAGATAAAATTCAAGAAATTACTAACCTAGAAGAGCGCATCAATAAGTTTCAGCAAACAGCGCAAAAAGATTTACAAACAAAAGAAGAACAACTTCTAAACCCCGTGATTGAAAAAGCAAGAAATGCCATTGAGGAAGTAGCAAAAGAAAATGGCTACACCTACGTTTTCGACTCCGGAGTTGGTGTTTTACTTTACCAAAGAGACTCTGATAACATCATGCCATTAGTAAAAAAGAAATTAGGCTTACTCTAAAGTTTAAATTTTACCCTAAATTCGAAGCACTTGCGAACCATGCAAGTGCTTCTTTTTTTTGAGATGAAGAATAACCCAATTGGCATATTTGACAGTGGTATTGGCGGATTAACAGTGGCTCACGCTATACAAGAGAAACTGCCAAATGAACAACTGATCTATTTTGGAGACACAGCTCATTTACCTTACGGTGACAAGGAGCCCTATTCCATTAAACATTACTCCACCGAAATTGCCAAGTTCTTATTAGAGAAAAAAGTCAAACTTATAGTTATTGCCTGCCACACGGCTTCTTCAGTTGCTTTTAAAGAAGTAAGCAAAGTTGTAGGAAATCGAGCATTGGTTCTAAATGTAGTAGACCCTGTTATCGCTGCACTTCAAAAACTGAGAGACCCTGAGCATCTAGTCGGCATAATCGGCACAAAAGGAACGATCGGGTCGAACATTTATCCTCATAAATTGAGCAAACTAAACAAAAGCTTGAAGTTAGCTTGTTTGGAAACTCCCCTGCTTTGCCCTATGATCGAAGAAGGCTTTATTAATGACCAAATAAGCCAAACCGTGATCAACACTTATTTAAGCGAAAAGGTGCTGAAAAATATAACACATATGGTATTAGCCTGTACGCACTACCCTTTGATCAAAGCTCAAATAACACATTATTATAAGGGAAATATCAACATTATTGACCCTTCTGAGGTAGTGGCAGAAACAGCTAAAAATCTATTAAAAGAAGCAAACCTGCTAAGAAAAGAGTCAAGTGGACTTGATCACCATTTTTACGTTTCAGATTACACCCAATCTTTTGAGCAAAGTACACGCTACTTTTTTGGAGAAAAAGTAACCCTTGAAAAAGGCAACATTTGGAGTTGATCAGGCTTTATACCAAGCGGAATATTTCAAATAACTATTGGCAATTCTTTTTATTTCTCCTTCGGTAAGCTCTTTGCTTACTGCTTTTACCTTTTTTGCTGGCACTCCTGCATAAATAAAACCTGACTCTACCCTAGTATTTTCAAGCACTACCGCACCTGCTGCTACAATAGCACCACTTTCTACAACCGCATGATCCATTACTATACTACCCATACCAATCAAAACATGGTCTTCAATTGTACAGCCATGAACGATAGCATTATGGCCTATTGAAACCTGATTACCAATGGTAGTAGGCGCCTTCTGATAAGTGGCATGGATTACCGCTCCGTCTTGCACATTAACTTGATCACCAATCTTAATGTAGTGAACATCTCCCCTAATCACGGCATTGAACCAAACGCTGCATTCGTCACCCATGCAAACATCACCGATGATGGTTGCATTGTCAGCAAAAAAGCAATTGTCCCCATAAGTAGGGGTTTTTTCGTTAAGGGTTTTGAACAAAGCCATCTGTTATTTTTTCTTTAAGGTTATAGAACAAAGCTAATCATGAATTCTTAGCTAACTTTGAACAAAAAAGTATGGAAAAAGAGAAAACTATAGCACCACACAGCATATATGCAGAAAGTACACCCAATCCTGCAACCATGAAGTTTGTCTCAAACCGCTACCTAGTAGTTGATGGACAGGTTTATGAGTATGAGGTAGAGGATGATCTAAGTAACTCGCCTTTAGCAGAAAGATTATTGAACTTCCCTTTTGTTTCAAAGGTATTCATCGCAAGTAACTTTGTAGCCATCACTAAAACCGACATTATTGAATGGGAAGATGTAATTCACCAATTACGCGACTTTTTATCTGAATTCTTGAACGGCGAAGGTAAAGTGATTCTTCAATCATCACTTGAGCAAAATAATACGGAAGAAAATCAAGAAAAGGGAATTAAAACCCCCAAAAGAGAGAGCTTTGAGGGAATTGAAGCTAAAATCGCAGATATTTTAGATGAATACATTAGGCCTGCGGTAGAAAGTGACGGTGGAGCAATCCACTTGCATGCTTACGATGAAGGAAAAGTGAGTGTAGTTTTGAAAGGTGCTTGCAGCGGTTGTCCTTCATCTACCATGACTTTGAAAGCCGGTATAGAGAATATGCTTAAGGAAATGCTCCCCGGTCAAATCAAAGAAGTTGAAGCTATAAATGGCTAAGACTTTTAATTGTAGTACATTTATTTCTACAAACACGCTAATCGATTTAGTATGAAAGCAATAAGCTTCACTTTTATTACCCTTCTTTTTAGTATCGCTTGCTTTTCCCAGATAAGTATAACCAACACTAACATGCCTCAAGCAGGCGACACTATAAGGTTTAGTGTGGCACCTCTGGATACCGCCGTTCTTTTTGGTTACCAAAATAATGGACCCAATCAATCTTGGAACTTTGATTCCCTAACGGCAATTCGCCAGGGCTTAGATGAATATTTTGCTTCATCAAGCACGCCCTACTCAGGGCAAGTAAGCGGAAGGATCGGCTTTAAGGTTACTGATACGCTTTCACTGGGTGGAGTGAGCTTATATGATGTTTATGACTTTTTTCAAAATACTAGTGCAGAGTACGCTCAAGATTACCGAGCAGCAAGTGTTCCAACAGGATTGAGTTGGCCTTTTCCTGCAGTTTTAACCTTAGCGCCTGCCTTTAGTGATCGAGATGAAGTCTATCAATTTCCGCTGAATTATTTAGACCGTGATAGCTCAACTTTTGACTTTGCATACACAAACGCTCTGATTGGGGCTTACTATGGCTCAAATGGCTACCGCATTAATGAAGTTGATGCTTGGGGAACGATCATAACTCCCTATGATACTTTTAACACCATAAGGGTGATAACCGATGTGGTTTCCTACGATTCTGTTAGCTTTGGCGGAAACAGTTTTGGAATTAATTCCCACAGCAGAGAATACAAATGGTTAAGTACACAAGAAAGAATTCCTGTTTTCAGTTTAAGTGGAAATGTAGTGCTCAATCAGTTTATCCCTACCAACGTTCAGTTTAGAGACACAGCTAAAGGCTTGCCTCCTATTTTTGCCCCTATTGCATTATTCAATGCTGATACTACTGTTGTGTCGCTTGGTGATACTTTAAGTTTTAACAACCTTAGCTTGAGCCTTACCCCAACCAACTCTACTTGGAGTATTTCACCTGCCACCCATGCTTATTCAAATGGCACAAGCGCTTCTAGCCGAGAACCAACAGTGCAATTTAACGATACTGGTTCTTACAATATTCAACTCATTATCAGCAACAATCAAGGCTCAGATACGCTTTTAAGGCCAAATTATATCCAAGTGGTTAATAGTTCAGTTGGTTTAACAGAAAGGCATAAAGACCAAAAAGCCTTTACCCTTTTTCCTAATCCAACAAAGAAAGGATCTGCTATTTGGCTCAGAGTGGCTGAAAAAGCAACAATGGATGAATTGCAGATTACAAACATCAAGGGTCAGGAAATTCAACGAATTAGGCTCAACGTTTCGAATCAAAAAACAGTTTTGCTTCCCACTCAAAACCTCTCTAAAGGTCAGTACTTCATCATTGGTAGAAGTGGAAATAAGTTAGTGGGCCAAGCACCATTAATTGTCCATTAATTGAGGTTTTCTTTTGCGCTGATCGGCATCTTTTTTTGCAGTCTCGTTCATGCCCAAGCAGAACGAAAGATTAATGAAAGTAGAACCTACGAATCACTAATAGCTGAGTATAAAGCTCTAGCAAAGTCATACAAACAAGCCAAGCTTATTGAAATTGGTAAGAGCGATATTGGCAAACCCTTGCAGCTTTTCGTGATAGACTCTGATGGGTATTTTCAAGCTAAAAAAATTGATTCTTCCAAGGTGACCATTTTGATCAACAACGGCATACATCCTGGAGAGTCTTGTGGAATAGATGCATCAGTAGAACTTGCAGAACAATTATTGAGCGACTCCCGGTATGCTCCAATCCTTAAACAAGCAAGAATACTGATTATTCCAGTTTACAATATCGGTGGTATGTTAAACCGCAACAGCTTCTCAAGAGCAAACCAAAATGGTCCCAAAGCCTATGGTTTTAGAGGCAATGCAAAAAACTTAGACCTCAATAGGGACTTTATAAAAGCAGATTCTAAAAATGCTAAGTCATTTAATCAATTCTTCGTTGAATGGGACCCCGATGTATTTGTTGAAACACACACTACTAATGGCTCAGACCATACCTACACCTTAACCTTAATTTCAACCCAAGTTGATAAACTTGAGCCTTCATTGGCAAACTTCTTAAAAAACGACTTTGAGCCTGAGCTTTATCAAAAAATGGCAGATCACGGTCAGGAAATCACACCCTATGTGTATACCCTTGAAGGCGATCCAAAAAAGGGAATCAAGGCTTTTCTTGAAACCCCTCGTTACTCAACTGGCTATGCAGCATTGCATCACTGCCTAGGTTTTATTACAGAAGCACACGTTTTTAAACCCTATGAAGCAAGGGTAAAACAAACCAACTCTTTTTTAGAGTTGCTGATCTTAGAAAGTGTTGAGCAAAAGGAGGCAATACACAAGGCTCGAAAGCAGGCTGTAAAAGAAATCATGGCTAAAGATTCGATTGCTGTACAGTGGAAACTAGATAGCGCTCGTTACAAACGAATTCTCTTTAAAGGTTACGAAAAAGTTGAGAAAAGAAGCAAACTTACGGGCCTACCTTTAGGCTTTTACAATCACGAAGAATCCTATACAGATAGCATTAGGTTTTATAAATACTACCAAGCGGCTACTAAGATTAAGGTACCAGATTATTATTTAGTACCGCAGGCTTATGAAAAAGTAATTCAAAGATTAGCATGGAACGGTGTAAAGTATGTTAGGCTTAATAAGGATACTTCAATTGAAGTTAGTAGTGAAAGGATTATAGATTATCAAAGCCCTAAACAACCCTACGAAGGACATTATCTCCATTCCGGTATTCAAACTAGATCTGAAAAGGTGAAACTCAACTTTTATAAGGGTGATCTCTTGGTTCCAAGTAAACAGCAAAAAAGAGCTTATCTCACACATGTATTGGAGCCCGCAGCCGTAGATGGCTTTTTCGCTTGGAATTTTTTTGATGGTATTTTACAACAAAAAGAGTGGTTTTCTGATTATGCTTTTGAGCCAAAGGCTAAGAAACTACTTGAGGAGAATGATTCACTGCGAATTGCTTTTGAAAAAGCTAAGCAGCAAAAGCCAAGTCTAGCAAATAGCAACTTTGAACAGCTTTATTTTATTTATAAACGTTCTCCTTATTATGAAAGAAGCGTAAATCGATTTCCGATTTACAAGATATACGAAAAGGAAGCAGTACGATGACAGAGAAGGAAAAGGAAAAAATCAGCAAAGAAAAAGTCTACCCAATTGAGCGGATACTTGCTCCGGTTGACAATTTGTTGCGTAACAAACCTGTTTCTGGTATTCTCTTATTTGTAGCGGTAATCGTAGCATTAGTTTGGATTAATTCTCCTTGGGGCGCTTCCTACCATCATTTATGGGAAACCAAGTTTCAAATTGGTTTTGGATCAAACATAATAGAGAAAGATGTGCACCATTGGATCAATGATGGTTTAATGGCTATTTTCTTTTTTGTAGTTGGCCTTGAAATCAAGAGAGAGATTATGGCAGGCGACCTTTCCTCTTGGAGAAAAGCATCTTTACCTGCAGCAGCGGCTATTGGAGGCATGATTGCACCGGCTATTATTTACAGCCTCTTCAATTTTGGCAGTGATACTGAATCAGGCTGGGGCGTACCGATGGCTACAGATATAGCTTTTACACTTGGCGTTTTATCCCTTCTAAAAGACCGTGTACCTATTAGCTTAAAGATCTTTTTAACGGCACTTGCCATTGTTGATGATTTAGGGGCTGTTCTAGTCATCGCTTTTTTCTACACAGAAAACTTATTTATCCTTTATCTAGAATACGGTCTTGGATTCTTTCTTGTTTTAGCAATAGGAAATTGGCTTGGTATCAGAAATACAGCATTCTATGCTATAATTGGAATATGTGGTCTTTGGGTAGCCTTTCTACTCTCAGGGGTGCATGCTACAATTGCCGGGGTTCTTTTAGCTATGACTATTCCAGCTAAAACTAAGATCAACAAATTTGGCTTCATTTATCAGGTAAAAAAACTATTGGGCAGATTAAAAAAGGCCAAATCAATGGATGGCTCTTACTTAAGTGACGAGCAACAAGAAATTATTGAAGACATCAAAGAAACTCGCTCAAAAGTAGAAACACCACTTCAAAAGCTCGAGTTTGCTTTAAATCCATTTGTTTCTTTTGTTGTACTTCCACTTTTTGCCCTTAGTAATGCGGGTATAGAATTCAACTTAAATATTTGGGAAGCCATTACCAATCAAGTTTCAATTGGAATTATTTTGGGATTGATTGTTGGAAAATTTGTAGGTATCATGGGGTTTTCTTGGATATTAGTCAAATTAAAAATTGCTGACTTACCAAGAAACGCAAATTGGGGAACTATGGCAGGTGCAGCAATCATGGCTGGAATCGGCTTTACCATGTCCATCTTTATCGCCAACCTAGCTTTTACTGATGAAACCATGGTAAAACAAGCCAAGATGGCTATTTTATTTGCCTCTGCCTTGGCAGGAATTATTGGCTTGTTAACCATACGCTATTCGGCCAAACAGCTTCATCCTGAAGAGATCGATAGAAAGGATAACGAAGAAGCAGAATGATTACCTTTGCGCTTCCTTAAAACATGTTGCACCACAGGCCAAACACTTTAACATGAGCGACCAAATAAAACATGAATGCGGCATTGCATTCATCCGCTTACGCCAACCACTTGAATATTACATAGAAAAATACGGCACCATCGCCTACGGCTTAAATAAGCTGTACCTCTTAATGGAAAAACAGCACAATAGAGGACAAGATGGTGCAGGTGTGGCTAACATCAAACTTGATGTTGAACCGGGCGCAAGGTACATCAGCCGACTTCGTTCAAACGATCAGCAACCAATTAAAGAAATCTTCGGCAAAATCAACGAAAAGTTACAAGTTGTTCAAGAGAAAGATCCGGCCCTTTTAAAAGATGTATCCTACATGAAGCAAGAAGTTGCCTTCACTGGAGAGGTGCTTCTTGGCCATTTGCGTTATGGAACTTTTGGTCGAAACAGCATTGAGAACTGCCATCCTTTTTTGAGGCAAAATAATTGGATGAGCAGAAATTTAGTGGTAGCGGGAAACTTTAACCTTACAAACGTTGACGAACTTTTTGGCTTATTAGTGGATCTAGGTCAACACCCAAAAGAACGTTCAGACACCGTTACAGTGCTAGAAAAAATTGGCCATTTTCTAGATATGGAAAACCAAAAGCTTTACAAGAAGTACAGGGCACTTGGGTATGCAAAAAAGGAGATCAGTGAACTGATCGCGAAAGAAATGAAAGTTCAGCGCATCTTACGAAATGCAGCGGAAGACTGGGATGGAGGTTATACTATGGCGGGCATGATGGGACATGGAGACGCTTTTGTTCTCAGAGACCCTTCGGGAATAAGGCCTGCTTTTTATTATGAAGATGATGAAGTAGTGGTAGTAACATCAGAGCGACCTGCTATCCAAACTGCTTTTAATGTCCCAATTGAGAAAATAAAAGAAATAGAGCCGGGACATGCTGTAATTGTTAAGAAAGATGCTAGCCTGAAGGTGAAGAAAATACGAGAACCCCTAGAAAAAAAGGCCTGTTCATTTGAACGCATTTACTTTTCACGCGGTAGCGACCAAGATATCTACCAAGAAAGAAAAGAACTAGGACGTTCGATTTGCCCAGAGGTTTTAAAAGGAATTAATCACGACCTAAAAAATGCTGTTTTCTCCTTTATCCCAAATACTGCCGAAACCTCTTTTTATGGAATGGTAAATGGGCTCGAAAAGCATTTAGACGATGTAAAGAAAGAGAAGATCAAGCAATTGCCGCCCAATCCATCAGATGAAGCACTCAATGAAATTCTTGACATTCGCTTAAGAGTAGAAAAGATTGCCATTAAGGATGCAAAACTCAGAACTTTCATTACCCAAGATGAGAGCAGGGATGACCTTGTAACCCATGTTTATGATATTACTTACGGTACCATCAAAAGAGGAGTTGACAGTTTAGTCGTAATTGATGACTCCATTGTAAGAGGCACCACGCTAAAGCAAAGTATTTTACGCATTTTAGATCGTCTTGGACCTAAAAAAATCATCATTGTCTCCTCAGCGCCACAAATTAGATATCCTGACTGTTATGGCATCGACATGGCGAAGCTGGGTGATTTCATTGCTTTTCAAGCAGCAATAGAATTGCTGAAAGAGCAGGGAAAAGAAAAGCTAATTAAAGAGGTTTACAAGCGCTGCAAGGCGCAAGAAAATATGCCTAAAAATCAAATTAGAAATTTTGTAAAAGAAATTTACGAGCCCTTTTCTGCAGCTGAAATTTCAGCTAAAATTTCAGAATTGCTAACTCCTAAGGGCATCAATGCTGAAGTCCAAATCATTTATCAAACCATTGAAGGACTGCATGCTGCCATACCTGAACACAAAGGAGACTGGTACTTTACTGGCGATTACCCCACCGCAGGCGGTAACAAAGTAGTGAATAAAAGCTTCATTTATTACTTTGAAGGAAAAAACGAGCGTGCCTATTAAAACCCTAATCAAGAGCTAATTAAATTAGTTGAGAACTTAATAATCCTATATTTGTTCCACCTTCAAGCACTGAAACGCCATGGAATTTAAAGCCGGAGAATTACTAAAGCAAATAGAATATCCTCAAGATTTGAGAGAACGCTTTGACACAAGTGATCTACCTCAAATATCAAAAGAATTAAGAGACTTTATTATTGATCTTGTTTCTGTTAAAGGAGGTCATTTCGGCGCCAGTCTAGGTGTTATTGAACTCACCGTAGCCTTGCACTATGTTTTCAATACACCTGACGATCAAATTGTGTGGGATGTTGGACATCAAGCTTATGGTCACAAGATCTTAACAGGTAGAAGAAATATTTTTCACACCAACAGAAAGTACAAAGGCATAAGTGGTTTTCCAAAAAGAAGCGAAAGCGAATATGATACTTTTGGGGTAGGACATAGTTCTACTTCTATCTCTGCCGCTTTGGGAATGGCGGTTGGGTCTAGACTCCAAAAAGAATTAGAGAGACAGCACATTGCCGTAATTGGTGACGGAGCTATGACAGCAGGACTTGCTTTTGAAGGATTGAATCATGGTGGGGTTGAAGATTCCAATATGCTCGTAGTCTTGAATGACAACTGCATGTCAATCGACCCTAATGTCGGAGCACTAAAAGAGTACCTTACTGACATTACAACTTCACACACCTATAATAAGGTGAAAGACGAAGTTTGGACACTCTTGGGGAAAATTTCCAAGTTCGGTCCTAATGCTCAAGCTATTGTTCAAAAAGTTGAGAATGGTATAAAATCAGCCATGTTGAAGCAAAGCAACATGTTTGAATCCTTAAATTTTAGATATTTTGGACCAATAGATGGCCATGATGTAACACATTTGGTAGAAGTCTTAAAAGATCTGAAGGACATTCCAGGTCCTAAAATCCTTCACATTCTTACCACTAAAGGCAAGGGCTATGAACTTGCCGAAAAAGACCAAACAAAGTGGCACGCTCCGGGGCTTTTCAATAAAGAAACGGGTGAAATCATTAAGGTAACGCCCAAAAGCCCTCAACCACCAAAATACCAGCAAGTTTTTGGTCATTCCATAGTTGAGTTAGCCGAAAAAAATGAAAAGATTGTGGGAATTACTCCTGCGATGCCATCAGGAAGCTCATTAAACATCATGATGGAAGCAATGCCTGATCGTGCTTTTGACGTAGGAATTGCAGAGCAACATGCCGTAACTTTTTCTGCCGGTCTTGCTACAAGAGGAATGATTCCATTTTGCAACATCTATTCTTCTTTTATGCAAAGGGCTTACGACCAAGTTATTCACGATGTAGCATTGCAAAAATTGCCCGTTATCTTTTGCCTAGACCGCGCAGGGATTGCGGGAGCGGATGGACCAACTCACCATGGAGCTTACGACTTAGCCTACATGCGTTGTGTACCGAATATGATTGTTTCTGCCCCAATGAATGAGGAAGAACTTAGAGATTTAATGTACACTGCTCAAGGTGATAATTATGGCCCATTTTGTATTCGCTACCCAAGAGGTCAGGGAGTGATGCCTTCATGGAAAACACCTTTCAAAAAAATAAAGATTGGAGAAGGACGAAAGGTTAAGTCAGGTAATGATGTAGCTATTCTTAGTATTGGCCATATTGGTAATTATGCTCTAAAAGCAGCACAAAACCTCGCGGAAGAAGACATTAGCGTAGCACATTATGATATGCGATTCGTTAAACCTTTAGACGAAATGTTGTTACACGAGGTATTTAGCAAATTTGATAAAGTAGTAACAGTAGAAGATGGCTGCCTACAAGGTGGCTTAGGAAGTGCGATCTTAGAATTTATGGTTGATCATGGCTATCAATCACAGGTAAAACGCTTAGGAATTCCGGATAAGGTAATTGAACATGGATCACAAGACCAACTCTACACAGAATGTGGCTATGATACCCCTGCGATAGAAAAAACGGTTAAGGAATTGATTGTTGAGAATGAAGGTAAAAAAAGCGATAATAAAGCTTTTGCCTAGATAACAGCTTCCAAACTAAAGCACAAAAAAGTCCGAGTTAGTAAACTCGGACTTTTTATTTTCAAGTAAAACCCTACTTAATTGCTAGCAAGATCTAAGTATAAATTTTCATTCTTATCCTTAAGGGCAAGGTTATCTAGGCTATTTAGATCAAAGGTTTTAACTCCTAAAGCAGTATGAAAGTCTACCTCATTTTCTTTGATAGTCATTAGTTCAACTTCATCTCCTTCCTTAGCAAAACTCCAACTGCTTTTTTCTTCTGAGAAAAGCATATTACCAAGGTCTTCAAGTCCCGCAGGTGTAAGTTTCTGAAACTTCATCTGGTTCTTTGTGGCAGTTAATTTATAAGTTTCTCCTTTAAAAGTCATGAGCTACTCTTCAAATTCTCCTTCATTCATGGCAATAGGGTTGGAACCGGTCCAAAACTCAAGCAAGTTGAAAATGATCAAATCTAAAAATCCTGCAATCCCATAGACAGGAACAATGTTTAGTACGTAAAAAAGTAAAGTTTTCACGAACTTATTATCTGAAGCACCATCATTGAATTCATATACCTTCTTAACTAAGGTAAAAGAGCCAAAGCAGCCTGTTTGGGTTATCATAATTGAAGCGGCAACTGCCGTAAAAAGTAATTTTCGCATAAAATTTAGTTTAATTGTTTGAATCTTAAATGTAGGAAAAGTAAAAATCAGAAACCGAGAAAAGCAAACTAGCTTTTTAACAATTTGGTTTCCTTCTGTAGCTGATTGCAGAGAAACGCAAAAAATTAACTTTCAAATCTTGAAGTCTACTTATGTTCTTTTCAAACGGAACAATGGCTGAACAAAAAATATTTAGGCCACAAAGCTCTTCTAGAACATATTCCCTAAAACCAAATATTGCTTTACATTTACCGCCTGAAACAAGAATCAATGAGTTTAAAACAAGAACTTCGATCTCAAGGAGACTTTTTATTTAAGTACCGCAGCTACCTTCCAATTATCATCATTCTAGTTGGAATTGGTGTTTACGTTCAAAATGTGATGCAAAATGAATTGCTAACAGGGCAAACAGCCGAGTTTTACAAACTTGCATGTTTAGGAGTCTGCTTGATCGGCCAGTATATTCGTGCTCACGCCATTGGACATGCCGCAGCCAACACATCTGGAAGAAACACCACTGTTGGCCAAGTGGCTGACACAGTAAATACTTCTGGTTGGTATTCTATCTGCCGGCACCCTTTATACGTTGGGAACTTTTTTATGTGGCTTGGCATTGCAGGCTTTACCCAAGAGCCATGGTTTTTAGTGGCCTTCGTTTTTATTTACTGGGTCTATTACGAAAGGATCATGTTCGCTGAGGAGATATTTCTGATCGAAAAGTATGGCAAAGAATACACGAATTGGTCTGCTCATACTCCTGCTTTTTGGCCTAAATTCTCTCAGTGGAAAAAGCCCATTTATCCCTTTTCGTGGGCGAAGATCATTCGTCAGGAAAAAAGTGGGTTATTAAACCTTTTCTTGGTGCTTTTCATTTTTGAAGTAATTGGAAGCTACATCAACTCAGGAGAATTACTGGATATGCAGCCCTATTGGTATTACTTTTTTATTGCTGCGATTGTCTGGTATATTTTAATCAAAACCTTGGAAAAGACTACCAATTTATTTGAAGGTAGATAGAAAACTTACTTTTTGATGACCCATTCGATCTCTTGGTCCCAGTTGGCTCTTATGGTAATCTTCCCTTCATAAATGAAGACTTTCTCAGCTTGTCTTTTTTTACTAAAGTCTCCAGTATCCCATTGTTGATTTCGATTCTCATCAACTATCAACTTCAAGCCATAAGCTCCTGCCTTCAAATTGCTGAAAGAGGCTTTGTTATCCTGTAACTGCAATTGCCTTAAAACGTTTTGGTCTCTGCCCAACAATTGAATCAATAGCGGAATAGAATCAGTGTAATTAACTGTTAAATACAAATTACCGTAACTCTTAGCCGAATTCAGACCAAACTGCATACTTAAGGTATCATGGCTGGTCCCGAAAAGATCATTCACTGCACCTGGCAAAAGCTGCAACATATAGGTGCTATCAGTTTCAAACTCATGTTTCACTATTACTTGCTGTGGACGCAGCGAATCAATCTCGTAGTCAGCTGCCAACAAGGTAGAATCGGCTTTACGCAATTGAATCAGACTGTCGGTAATGGTTTTTAAAGGTCGGCTAAAGTTCAATTGAACAGCTTTGTAATAAGGATGCTTACCTTCAGGCTTGCCAATTAATTTCAACGTTCTATTATCCAAAGTGTCAAACTTTAGACCAATAGTGTCTACGTAACCAAAAGAAGTAGCAAGTATCATGTCAGATTTGTAAGCACTATCAACCTCAAACCAAAGTAAAAGTGAATCCCTTCCTTTGCTTATTTCATGATGCAGCAGATAAGTACTATCAGCTTTTTCCACAAATGAAAACGTTAGAGAATCGATCTTTCGGTTAAAAACAAGCACATTGAGTGCAGCCGATTCTTTTTGACTCTTTACAAACTGTTGTTCACGATCTTCTAGAAAGGAATACAAGCGTAAACTATCCATTTTTGAATTTAAACGAATTGCACTATCCAAAAAAGCGACTTTTTCATCAGGTTTATCAAAGAGGTAATTGGTGTTTTCGTCGCTGAGCGAAAAAACACTGTAAGTCCCTTCTTTTAAATTCCTAAGCTTAAAACTACCGTCTTCATTTGTTCTACTAACGTATTTAGGTATTTGCTTGTACGGAAGAGAATCTAAGTTGCTAGTGTCATACAAGACAACCAAGGCGTCTTTAACCACCTCTTTGGTAAAGGCATCAACCAATCTTCCATTGAGTTGAAGCGTATCAATAACATTACCTGTAGAAAACACATATTGAAAGTCTTTGAGTGGATTTGACTCCCTGTAGTCAACAATTGCATCACCAAAGTTTAAAACGTAAGTGGTATTGGCTTTAAGGGTGTCTTGAATTTCAATGCGAAGTGTTTTCCCTTTAACCGTAGTCTCCAAATCGTATTTTAAAGGTGGTGAGGTAAGCAATTGCTGGTTGAGTTGCTTTAGGCTAATAAACTCATCAAATTCAATCTCTATCGGCTCAGCTTGATAATTCAGTTGTTCTTGAGGCGGTTGAATGGTTAAAATCTCAGGTGGAGTTTCATCTCTTGTTCCACCTGTTGGAGCTACTTGTTGAGCGCAAGCATAAAAAAAGAGCGCAAAAACTCCGAAAATTCTTAAAGCAGCTTTACGCATCCCAATCTTGTTTTTTTAAGATGGCACTTAGCTTCTCCAAGTAGTGCTGATCGATGTGATCGAAATGAGCCAGGTGTTCGCTGTCAACATCTAAAACCCCAGCTAGCTTATTTTCTTGACTGAACAAAGGCACTACAATTTCTGATCGACTTGCTGCGCTGCATGCGATGTGACCCTCAAAAGTGCTTACATCTTTAACGATTATAGTAGATTTATTACTTGCCACCTTTCCACAAACTCCTTGGCCTAGTGCAATTCTTGTGCAAGCTAAAGGCCCTTGAAAAGGCCCAAGTACAAGCTCCTCTTGCTTGATCAAGTAAAATCCTACCCACCAAAATTCAAAAACTGTTTTCAGTACAGCAGATACATTTGCCAAATTAGCGATCAAGTCAGTCTCCCCTTCAAGCAAGGCTTTTAGCTGAGGCAGTAAGTCTTGGTATTTCTCCTCTTTTGAGGCCTCAGGGTTGAATGCTATACTTTCTGACATCTCACAAAAATACAGATTGCCGCCTGCTTATTGACTTATTGCCAGACTAAGAAAGCTAAGTTTTACGCCTTCAATTTTTAGCAATTCTTGGGCGCAAGCTTCAGCGGTTGAACCAGTAGTCAAGACATCATCAATCAAAAGCAGATGCTTGTTTTGAAGGTTTTCAGTTTCTTGTAAAGCAAATGAGGCGGAAACATTCTCCCAGCGCTTAAACCTTCCTTTGCGCGTTTGTGAGGCAGTATTCATCTCTTTCTTGATCACATCGCTTCGTAGCTGTAGGCCACTTCTTGACTCAAGCCCTTTAGCCAAATAGAAACTTTGGTTGTAGCCGCGCTTTTTCTCTTTCAAAGGATGAATCGGAACTGGCACTGCATAATCTATTCCTGCAAAAAAGTCTGTTTGTTGCAATTCCTGAGCCATCAAACCTCCCATGGTTAAGCCAATCTCTTTCTTCCCTTTATATTTCAATTGATGCAAAATAGCTTGTACACTACCCTTTTTCTGAAAAAGTAAATAAGCAGTAACTCGTTGAAAAGGGACTCTAGACCAAAACACTTTAGAAGCTTGGTTTTCTATTTGATCAAATTGAGGCATACGTGGCAGTTTGTGCCGGCAAGCAAGGCAAAGATGATCAAGCTTTCCTGTCATTGACTCTCCGCAAGCCACACATACCTTTGGGAAGAACAAATTAGTCAGTGCCTCAATCATCTTCCTAAATTAGTAAAAAGCCCGCTAGCAGGAATAAATCGCTTGCTCGCTAGCCTATAACTTGGCATAAAACTATATTTGCAAAAACCATTCTACATGTCGAAAGAAGAAGGACGTAAGTCACTCGAAACAAGCCTAGAGCAAACCAAGAACATCAACCGCATTCTCATCATCATCATCGTGATTTTGTCATTGGTTTTGGGAATCACCCTTTGGCAATTTTTTGATCTTCGTAAAACAGTTGACCAAAAAGGCACTGAAATTGAGCTACTCGGAGACGAAAGAGGAGAATTGCAATCTGAGCTTGAAGACATGCTGACCGAGTTTGACAGTTTGGAAACCGATAATGATTCAATGAAAGTAGAGCTTTCTCAACGCAGATTAGAGGTGGAAGAACTGCTTGATAAAGTAAAAGACAAAGATTTTGCTATTTACAAACTACGAAAGGAGACCAAAACCCTTAGAACCATTATGAAAGGTTATGTGGTGACCATTGACTCAATCAATACTTTAAATGTAGGCTTGCGAAAGGAAAATGCTGAAGTAAAAGAAACCCTTTCAAAAGAGCGTTCTAGATCACAAAAACTGCAAAAAAGCAATGAAAATCTTTCAAGTAAGGTTGAACTGGCAAGCAGGTTAGACATTAGCAGCGTAAGGGTTTTTGGAGTTAAGGTTAAACGTGACATGACAGGCAAAGAAACAGACCGAGCGCGCAGAACAGATAAGTTAAGGGTATGCTTTACCTTAGATGAAAACAAAGTAGCCAAAGCGGGTAAAAAGGACCTTCACATCCGAATTGTTGCCCCTGATGGTGTATTACTCACTCCTGGTTATGGTGATGAATACCGCTTTGAGTTTAACGGCACTAAAGGATATTTCTCTGACAAGGAAACCATTGATTATCAAAAACAAGCCATGGAGGTTTGTATGGATTGGGCGAAGCCTACAGAAGATTATGAAGTACTTGAGGGTGAGTACAACATTTTCCTTTATGCAGAGGATTATGAGATTGCCAAAACTACTTATGAACTAAGGTAGTTGCTAAAAGAAAGCCCTTACTTGCATGCCACCGGTGTGAATGGTACGAATACCATCAGATCTTCTTCCACTGTAATTCAGGTTCAATTGTAGGTTGTTAGAAAGGTTTCGCTGCCAGAGCACATTCCATGTTATGTTTCCACCTGCTGTTAGTCCATCTAACATTTCAAAGGCAAGTGCGCTGTTTCCTTGGGCATTAAAATCTATGTTCACATAGCCAAGTGAAAATGAAAAGCTTCCTTTTCCAGCTTGATTGAATTGGGTCTCAATATTTGCACTTCGATTAAATGCCTTCTCAAAGCCTTGTAAATTTTCCTTTTCCTCATAAGTAAGCTCGGCACTTATGCGCAATTTTACCGATGGCTGATAGATCAATTTTGGTCTGACCCCACGGCTAAAAATGGTAAAGTTTCGGTTGTCAAAAAACTCTGAAGCGGTAGACCTCTCGCTAACTGAGATCACCTGTTCTATTGCGTAAAGGCGGTTTAAGTTATAACGACCTCTTAGCTCTTGCTGAATAAGTGCACGACTCTCAAAACCATTAGTTAACAGATTCTTACTTCGGTTGTCCAAATAAAAGAATTCCATATTGAATTTTGGACTCAAACGGTTATAATAAAAAGTATTGGCAAAAGAAGAGTTAACTGAAATCAGCGTGCTGTCAGTCAGTTGATTGTTAAATGGATTGTAAATATCCTCCTCTAGTTGAGTCTTTCGCTCAGCGCGGTAGGTTATTTTATTTGAAAAGCGGCCAATAAACTTCTGCCATTTCTTGCCGCCACTCAATAAAGCATTAGGTCGAAGAAAGAGTACTTGGTTGAACTGATTGCTAAACACCCGAACAAAATCATTGGTCGGCGTAAAGATTTTAATGTAATTCGCTTGAAAGCTATTGTTTGCACCTGCTACCTCAAACTCGTTCAACTCCTGCACTCCATTGTCGTTGTAGTCATTCCAAAGGTGCGTTCCTTGCCCATCATTAACCTCTAAAAAGGAAAACTCACGACGGTTTTCTAGGCCACTTCCTACTTGATAGAATGTATTAGACGAAATAAATCCTTTTAAGGCTTTTAGATCGTAGTCTAGCTGTCCAAGCAGGGTGTTTTCAGGTTCTCGATTACTGAGTTCTTCATTCACCACCTCTAACCTTCTGTAAGTTACTTTTCCATTTAAACGGCTGTTCACTTTCTGGGAGATTCTAAAATCAAAGTCAAAGTTTTCACCCTTGAGGGCATAATCAAGCTCTTCATTTTCGGGAAAATAATCGTAGATCTCGCTGTAGCTAAGACGATAAAAATTGCGCGAGGTGCTATCGCCCTTCTCCACAAAAGCTTTCCAGATGGTACGGTCAAAGCTGCCATTTTGTATGGTATCGCTTTGCCCTTGGTAAAACAAGATTCTTTCCTGTTCAAGGTAAAAACCCACTTTTAGGCTTTTCAGCTTTTGGGTTGCAGTGGTGTAATGGCGCAAAAACTCACTGTTGTTAGCTGCATCAACCGTTAAATAACTCCCTCTTGATCGTAAATCGAATCCCTTGTGCTGCAATTGTCCATTATAGCCATTGGATAGTCCTGCATAATCCTCACCTTTATTGAAACTTCCAAGTTCGTAGTTAAAGGAGTTTTTCCCTTTACTCAAACCCGTTTGCGCTCTCAATAAATATTCATTCCCCTCCAAGTTTAAGCCTCTGATATTCCAGTCACGATCGAACTCTACATCTCGATAGCGTTCTATAAATTGAAAATTCGTTCCCCTTTGCTCGTAAAATAGCTTGCTGTTCCATTTGGTTTTGCGAAGAGAGTCGCCTCCCAATGGCTCGGTATGTTTCGCTTCTAATTTAAAAGCATAAGATTGATCATCTTGACCATCTAGTTCAGAAAAAGTGTTCAAGTCATTATTGGTGAGTGCCCCCTCAAGTTTTATTTCGCTCTCTTTTGAGAAAACATACTCTCCACCAAAAGTCACCATCTGTCTTCTTTTGGGGGTAATAAGGCGCAAAACCGGTTCATAATTTCCTTGTGGTTGCCCATTTACCGGAGCCACCCATTGAAAAACCCTACCATTAGCATCTGAACGAATCTGTCGGTAATTTCCATTTCCTTGCCCCACCTGACTAAAACGGGCTCGATAAAGCGCACTATCAGGATTCTTGGAAAAAACCAAGACATTTTGAAACCCCATCGTATCGACCAGTTTATACATCACTTGATCGCTTAGAAAACCACTCGTATCAATACCACTTACCACTGCTTCATCAAGCTGATCTCCTGCTTCAGCCAAAACCAACTTTTCCTCTTCACTCAATTCTTGTTGCAGCGGTTGGTTCCTGTGATCTTGTTCTGAGTAGACATTAAAGTTCAGTTTGAGCTTTTCTTTGCGGTATTGATTTTCAGAGTAGATTACAGACCGGCTGTAGTTACGCTCAGAATATTGAAACTCCACCACGATCCGCATGTCTTTAGTAATAATTTGGCGAGGGGTAAAAGTCAATTCGGCAGTATTGTAATCGATCACATAATCATGATCTTGCCCACGTGTCATCAGTTTACCATTCACATACACTCTTTCCGTCCCAGAAAGCACGATGATAAAACTCTCATTTTCTTCACCCTGCAGCAAGTAGGGCCCTTGATTCCCCTCTACTCCAGGAATAATATTTCGGGCAAACTTTCCACGAGAAATGGCGGCATTGATGGATGTTTTTAAAATCCCATTGTCTTTTTCATTGAATTCTTCTTTGGTTACAATCTCAGTTGAAAAACCACCCCCTTGCACTTTTTTATTCAAGTTCATGAAGTAGCCTGCAGGCCGCTGAATCAGAAAATCACCGGCTATTAAAGAAGATCGATCATCAAAAAGGCGAATAAAAACCCGATCAAACTCTTGAAGCTGTTGGGTATTTCCTTCGGCCTGTATGGGTAAATTATTATCACTTATCGCCGCTTGAATGGCAATATCCTCGGTGATCTTACCCGATAGTTGCAGATCCAAGTTCGAATTAACCGCCAAATCTTGGTTGTTACCAAAGTTCACCCCTCTAGAAATAGTTCCGTTCTTATTCAAGCCACTTACCGCAAAAAGGTCTATCGGCTTGTTCTCTGGTTTTAAAGTAAAGTAATCGTATTTGCCGGGATCACTTTGCTCAATATTCTGCATGCTTTTATGCGAATAAGGCTTAGTAAACAAAAGGGGAAATACACGGTAGTTTGCCTCTACACTTTTTCCTTTTAAGCTAGACTTTACAATTAGTTTAGAAGCACCATAATCTAATTTATATAAGCCTCCATCAATTGCCTTTCCGTTTAACCTAAGTTGAAGGGAATTAGGGATAATACTCAAACTGTCTAGCTGCAGGGTATCCGAGGCTACGAAAAGCCTTTTAGACCGATAATTAGAAGCTGCTTGACTCCAGGCAAACTGCCAGCAGAAAAAGCCGATTAAAAGGCCAATTATTGCTTTCCATGAGGTTGAGTTAAGCATGCTGGTGCACTAACGAAGTTCTTGCTGCTTTAGTAGCTGTTCTGCGTGTAATTTCCGTCAATTAATCGGAATTTCACAGTAAAATTAAAGATTCAAGCAAGAGCAAGCACTATGAAACGTATTATCAGCTATAATGTTAACGGAATAAGAGCCGCTTTAAAAAAGGGCTTAATGGATTGGTTAGAGGCCACAAAACCAGATGTGTTTTGCATGCAAGAGATCAAAGCCATGCCTGAGCAGCTAGACGATGACTTTTTGGAAAAATTACCCTACCATCATTATTGGTATCCCGCTGAAAAGAAGGGCTACAGTGGAGTGGCCATTTGGAGCAAAGAAGAACCCAAACATGTAGCCTACGGTTGCGGAATTGAAAAATACGACCGAGAAGGTAGGGTTATCCGAGCAGATTTTGAGAACTATTCAGTAATGAGCGTTTATATGCCATCAGGCTCTAGCGGCGATGCAAGGCAAGATTTTAAGATGGAATGGCTTGCCGATTTTCAAGCCTACATTGATGAACTTAAGCAAGAAATCCCCAATCTGATCATTTCAGGCGATTACAACATTTGCCACAAAGCAATCGACATTCATAACCCAAGCCGGAATGCCAATACATCTGGTTTTTTACCTGAAGAAAGAGAATGGGTGAGCCAATTTATTGAGTCGGGCTTTATCGATACTTTCAGAGAATTCAACTCAGAGCCACACCAATACAGTTGGTGGAGCTACCGCGCTAATGCAAGAGCAAAAAACTTAGGATGGCGGATTGACTACCACATGGCAAGTAATAAGTTGAAAGAACGCTTGCAAAGAGCAGCTATTCTAAGTGAAGCAAAACACTCCGACCATTGCCCCATCTTAATTGAAATAAGCGACTAAATCAAACAGTTGAGTGTTCATAAAAGCTCGGCTTCAACACACTAAACCTAAGGCTTAAGCCGTAGTATTGCATAAAATAAACAGACCATGAATAAAATCATCCAAACTGCCCTGATCAGCGCGGTACTTTTAGTAGCCTGTGTGCCTGCTAAAAAAGTAGAAGACATTAAGCGTAAAAAAGAAATGTGTGAAGAAGAACTTTCTTCTTTAAAAGAACGCCACCGCAAGATTGATGAGGATTTCAATGAGGCTAAAAGTGAATTGGAAGAATTACGCAAACGCAACAATGCGCTTAGTTCTGATACAACTGTAATGGGGAAATCATTGCGGGTAATGACCAAAAATTACGATAAGCTGAATGAAACTTACGACCTTTTATTGGAAAAGAATCAGCAGTTGCTCAAAGGCAACCAAAGGGAAACGGAAGAACTGTTTGGCAACTTAAAGCAATCGCAGTCTGATTTAATGAAACAAACTGCTGCCCTTGAGGAAGCCCGCAAAAACTTGGCTGCAAAAGAAGATAACTTGAGACAGCTAGAAAGCGAATTGGAAAAAAGAGAATCCCGCGTTAATGAATTAGAGTCAGTTTTAAGCCGTAAAGACTCTACTGTAAATGCCTTGAAATCTAAAGTTCAAAATGCACTTTTAGGCTTTGAAAACAAAGGCCTAACCATTGAGCAAAAAAATGGAAAGGTATATGTTTCCATGGACGAAAGCTTACTTTTTGCCTCAGGTAGTTATAATATTGGCAGCAAGGGAAAAGATGCCTTAAAAAACTTAGGCGAAGTATTGGCTAATAATGGAGATGTGAACGTTTTAGTTGAAGGTCACACTGACAATGTTCCTTTGAATGGAAGTGGAGTGATCAAAGACAATTGGGACTTAAGTGTAAAACGTGCTACTTCCGTGGTAAAGATCTTGTTGGAAAACAGTTCAATCAACGCTGAGCGTTTAACCGCAGCTGGAAAGGCTGATTATGCGCCAATTGCCACTAATGACACCAAAGCTGGCAGAGCGAAAAACCGAAGAACTGAAATCATTTTAACGCCTAAGCTTGACGAGCTTTTTGAGATCTTAGAAACGAATTAGGTTATTTATTTCGAGAGAACTTAAACGTCATCGCGAGGAGGCACGACGACGCGATCTTTTCTTTTAGCAGCTAATCCATCAATCAAATAAGACTGTGAAATACAATTTAGAGATTGCCTGCCCGAATTTAGGCGGGTCGCGCTCCATTGCATTCCGCTCGCAATGACTAAGTCATCGCGAGGAGGCACGACACCCACTTGCTCTTGGCAGAAAGCAATCTTTAACTCTCCCTAAAAAGTATGCTGCAGCTTCTGTGCTATTCGACCAGCTAGCTCTTCAATCTTGATGCGCTCCTGCTCCATGCTATCGCGTTCCCTAATGGTTACGGTGTCATCTTCCAGTGTTTGGTGATCTACCGTAAGGGCAAAAGGTGTCCCAATGGCATCCTGACGCCGGTAGCGCTTTCCTATAGCATCCTTTTCATCGTACTGACAGTTATACTGCAGCTTTAAGCCATCCATGATCTCACGCGCCTTATCAGGCAAACCGTCTTTTTTAGTTAGGGGCAAGACTGCCACTTTGTAGGGTGCTAAAAAAGCAGGTATTTTCATAACCACTCTACTACTGCCATCTTCTAAGGTTTCGGTTTCTAGCGCAGTAGAAAGCACAGCCAGGAACAAACGGTCTAAACCTATAGAGGTTTCAACCACATAAGGAACATAGTTTTCATTGATCTCAGGATCAAAATACTGTAATTTCTTGCCAGAAAGCGCTTGGTGTTGCTTTAAGTCAAAATCAGTACGAGAGTGAATCCCTTCTAATTCTTTCATGCCAAAAGGAAACTCAAACTCAATATCTGCTGCAGCATTCGCATAGTGAGCCATTTTCAAATGGTCGTGGAAACGGTACTTTTCTTTGGGTAAACCAAGGCTCAAGTGCCATTGCATGCGCGCTTCTTTCCAATGCTCATACCATTTCATTTCTTCACCCGGCCGAACAAAGAATTGCATTTCCATCTGCTCAAATTCGCGCATTCTAAAGATGAACTGCCGGGCTACGATCTCATTTCGAAAGGCTTTTCCGATTTGGGCAATGCCAAATGGCACTTTCACGCGGGCGGTTTTTTGCACATTTAAGAAATTGACAAATATGCCTTGGGCCGTTTCCGGACGAAGATATATAGTTTGGGCTCCATCAGCTGTTGAGCCCATTTCGGTGCTAAACATGAGGTTAAACTGACGCACTTCTGTCCAATTTCTAGAACCACTAACCGGATCAGCAATGTCTAGATCAATGATCAATTGACGCACTGCTTCAAGGTCTTCTGCATTCATGGCAGACTTAAATTGCTTGTTTGCTTCGTCTATCTTTTCTTGGTTACGCAAAACCCGAGGGTTGGTAGCGCGAAATTGTGCTTCATCAAAATCATCTCCAAAACGTTTAGTGGCCTTTTGTACTTCTTTGTTTATCTTGCCTTCTATCTTAGCCACCCACTCTTCTACCAATACATCGGCGCGGTAGCGTTTTTTAGAGTCCTTGTTGTCAATTAAAGGATCATTGAAAGCATCGGTATGTCCTGAGGCTTTCCATGTCTTAGGATGCATGAAAATAGCTGCATCAATGCCTACTATGTTTTCATTGAGCTGCACCATGCTTTTCCACCAATATTGCTTGAGGTTATTTTTGAGTTCACAACCCAATGGACCATAATCATAAACCGCACTTAGGCCGTCGTAAATTTCTGAGGAAGGAAAAACATAGCCATACTCCTTGGCGTGACTAATTACTGCTTTAAAATGATCTTCTTGATTTGCCATGGCGCAAAAGTAATATTTTGAAAAGGCTAAGCTTTCGGTTTAGGGCATAAAAAAATCCCGCCGAAGCGGGATCTTTATTGTAGCTTGTTGTTCTACTTCTTAGAAGTGGAAGTTCAAGTTCAAGTTAGCCATTGGAACAGTCCCAATGTTGAAAGAAGAAGAACCACCTGTTTCTTTTGTAGTACTAGTTGTAGTAGTACCATCCCAAGTTTCAGTAGTACTTTCACCTGTTCCAGTGCTATTAAGCTGGATAGCCCACATGATCTCACCACCGATAGACATTTTAGGAGCAAAGAAATATTCAACTCCTGCAAACCCACCTAAAGATAAGCCGAAAGTAGATCCAACAGAAGATTCAGTTACTCTTGAGGTACCTGGAGCTAAATTATTGATGGCATTTCCATATGTGTTTTCAGTTGAAGAAGAACCCAAAGAAATCATAGCCATAGGACCATAAACGCCTTGCAATCTTCCTTTTCCTCTTCTGTATTCGATTCCACCACCAATAGTGATACCTAAATTACTTGTAGTAGTTTCATCTTCTACAGTTGAACCTGCAGCAGCACCTGAAGCTGAGTCACCAACAATGGTAGTGTTAGTATTTGAACCGAAATCCAACTGTAACATACCTCTGTAAGCAGTGTTGGCATCTTTGAAATACTTACCATAAATTGTTTGGGCTCTTTGAAGACCTAAATTGTTAAATGAGTTGTTTGCACCTCCATTCAATAGGTTACCTGCGTAGTTAGTTAAACCAGCAGCATCAAATCCAATAGCATAATCACCAGCCTCAGGAAGGATTGGCGTACCTTTTTTCGAAGTCATTTGATCTTGTGCAAATGAAAATCCAGCTGTAAATAAAGCTGCAATTAATAA
>CAJXMH010000015.1 GCA_913056345.1 uncultured Flavobacteriales bacterium
TTAACAAATAAGGTATCTGTCTCCCTTCGACCGCATTACCGGCATCAGGTTCAACGGGTATGATCTCAGCCTTAAAGGCACCCCAACGAGATAGGTCAAAATTAAGATTTGAATTTGGAATCTAAAATTTTAAGAGCAGCTTTTAATCGATTTTTTCCACTGCCTTCAACAACAGCAAATTCATCACCATTTTCTTTGAGTTCTTTTTTATAGAGCTCAAAAAGCTCCATTCTATCCTCTATTGAAGGGTTCTCTCTTAGTGGGTCTTCTTCATAAATAAGATCAGGTTTTAGAAGTAGATGAAGGTTGTAAGCTCTAGAATGATGGAGTTGAACGATTCTTTGGTCAACCTTTCCATACTTGTAAAGACTCCAAATTTTGATAACCAATAAATTGGTGTCAAAAAATACCAGCCCACTTGCTTCTTTAATAGCCTCATCTTCGGCATTTAATTGGCCAACTGCTATTTTCAAAAGGTCATCTTTTTTGTATGATAAACCGATGTTTTGTAAGTATTCTCGGGCAAACTCCTTGGCAAATACGCTTCGGTAATGTTGCGCTAGTTCGTAAGCTAAACGTGTTTTGCCGCTCGCTTCAGGCCCTACTATAGCAACCTTTTTAAGCATAACCGAGTTTTTTTCTCCATTGCACATAGCCATTTATAGCTATAATGGTGTAAACAAGAAATAATCCTGATGTCAATAATAGTCCTTTCTCGAAGTACATAAGCATGGCAATGAAGTCTACTACAATCCAAATTAGCCAGTTTTCAATTACTTTTTTAACCACCAAAAAGGTGGCCAAAACAGCATAAACTGTGGTAATGGCATCCCAATAAGGTAAAGCTGCATCGGTATATGATGCGCTGAAACCAAGCATAAGGCTAATTGCTAATGCTAATAAAAGCCAGATCACGAACTTTTTTAAAGACATGGAATTGACATTTAGGCTTTTTCCAGACCTTTTGTTGCTCCATGCAAACCAGCCATAAACAGACATAACAACATAATAGAGGTTGATGAAGCTGTCAAAATAATATTTCAATATAGTGGCTAAGTATACGTAGATGGCGGAGCTAATTAGTCCGAAAACAAAGCACCACTTGCTGCCTTTGCTTGCTAAAACAACATAAGCTAAAGCAGTTAAAACGGCCAATACTTCTAGGGCATTGAAGTTGCTACTTTCTTTTAAGAGTTGATCGATCAGCTCAGTCATTAGACTATAAGCTAGGCATTAGCCGACCTAAAGGATGCTAGTTCTTTGGCTAGCTTGTCGTTTTTTTCAAATGCGTCTCCGATTACCACCACGTCAGCTCCTGCTTCATAGGCCTGGTTGAGCTGAGCTGCAGTTCTGATTCCGCCACCGACAATAATTGGAGTATTGGTGTATTCCCGCACTTTTTCGATCAGATTTGTTGGAATACTATTTTGGGCGCCACTTCCTCCGTCTAGGTAAGTGATTTGCATACCCATATATTGACCAGCTAAAGCGGTGCTGGCTGCTATTTCGCTTTTATTGGCGGGGATTGGGCTTGAATTACTAATGTAAGAGGCTGTTGTAGGCGCTCCTGAATCAATGAGAAGGTACGCTGTAGAAATTACCTCTAATGCAGTCTTTTTAATGTAAGGAGCGGCAATCACTTGATTACCAATCAACATTTCGGGGTTTCTGCTGGAAAGCAATGAAAGAAAGAGTATGGCGTCAGCCTCCTCTGCGATCTGATTTGAGCTACCAGGAAAAATGACTACCGGCTTTGTAGTCAACTGTTTTAGTTTATTAATGGTTTTTCTGAGATCGCCATCAGTTAATAAGCTTCCGCCAACTAAAAATAGATCAACCTTCAAAGGGGCTGTTTTTTCTATCAGAAGTTCTAAATAGCTGTCACTTGCCTTATCAGGATCAATTAAAATAGCCAATTGCTTTTCGCCTTTCTGAGCGCTTGATATAATGCTATTTAATGTAGATGTGTTCAAAAGTAAAACCTAAGGTGCAATATTAAGAATTCAATAAATAAGCTAATACATAATTATCTATCATTTCTACATGTAGTTGATAAGAAGACACTTGATCTACATTGATAATCTTAGCTTTAGCGAGTATTGTCTTGTCTTTAGAGCTTATGCTTTCAATCAGAAAGTTTGGTTTTAAAAAGAGTTCTTGGTTCCCATTAATCTTGAAAAGGGCCTCTTTCAGACTCCACAAATAGGTTAATTCCGTCTCATTGTTTTCATCAATCAGAGCAAGTTCGCTTGGGTTGAGAAATTTATTTTTTATCCGTTTAATCTTAGGAGTTATGAGTTGAATATCTACTGCAGTAGGGTAGTGCTTGGAGACTGATACGGCTATTCGTTCATGCGAATGGGAAATGGAAAGGTGATCATTAGAGTCTTTTAAAAATGGTTTACCATTTGAATGATATTGTACATCCTGAAAGTCGGGTAGTAAAAAGTTCAACAAATAACGTACGCTCATCCACTCAACTTTTCTTTTCGGATTTTTATAATGATCCAGTCTATTTTGTTCAAGATTTTTTTCACGAACAAACGAAAACAACTTTGCCTCTTGCTTGTAATCAATATTTGAATAAGCAACAAAATGCGAGTCAGAAACAGCAATCTTTTTATAATCCATATTTATAAGCTTACTAACCAATAGATTAATTAGTAAATTTGCACCCCAAAATTAAAATAAACACATGAGTACAACATCAGTAGAATATTTACCTTACAAAGTAAAAGACATTTCCCTTGCAGAATGGGGAAGAAGAGAAATTGATTTGGCAGAAGCAGAAATGCCAGGTTTAATGTCCTTAAGAGAAGAGTATGGCAAGGAGCAACCTTTAAAAGGATCTCGAATTGCAGGTTGTTTGCACATGACCATTCAAACTGCGGTTTTAATTGAAACGCTAGTAGCATTAGGGGCTGAGGTAACTTGGTCATCTTGTAATATCTTCTCAACTCAAGACCATGCAGCAGCTGCAATTGCAGCTGCAGGAATTCCTGTTTACGCATGGAAGGGTATGACCGATGAAGAATTTGATTGGTGTATCGAGCAAACGCTTTTCTTTGGAAAAGACAGAAAGCCGCTTAACATGATTTTAGATGACGGTGGTGATTTGACCAATATGGTTTTCGATAATTACCCAGAATTGGTAGAGGAAATAAGAGGATTGTCTGAAGAAACTACCACAGGGGTGCATAGACTTTATGAGAGAGAGCGAAACGGAACTCTTGTTATGCCTGCTATCAACGTAAATGATTCTGTAACGAAGTCAAAGTTTGATAATAAGTATGGTTGTAAAGAATCTTTAGTAGATGCAATAAGAAGAGCAACTGATGTAATGATTGCAGGAAAAGTTGCAGTAGTTGCAGGATATGGTGATGTTGGTAAAGGATCTGCTCAATCATTAAGAGGAGCAGGAGCGAGAGTAATCGTTACTGAGGTTGATCCAATTTGTGCTTTGCAAGCTGCCATGGATGGTTTTGAAGTGAAGAAAATGATCAATGCGGTAGACGAGGTTGACATAGTTGTAACTGCAACTGGTAATAAAGACATTATTGCTGAAGAGCACTTTGTCAAAATGAAAGACAAAACTATTGTTTGTAATATCGGGCATTTCGATAATGAGATCGATGTTGCTTACTTAGAAAAAGAGCATGGTTCAACCAAGGTTGAGATCAAGCCTCAGGTGGATAAATACACCATCAATGGCAAAGATATCATCTTATTAGCGCAAGGTAGATTAGTAAATTTAGGTTGTGCAACAGGACATCCATCATTTGTTATGTCAAACTCTTTTACAAACCAGACTTTGGCTCAAATTGAGCTTTGGAACCGTAGTGGTGACTATGAGAATAAAGTATACACCCTTCCAAAGCATCTTGATGAGAAAGTTGCGGCTTTACACTTAGAGAAGATAGGTGTTGAGTTAGAGGAACTAAGAAAAGATCAAGCCGATTACATTGGTGTAAAAGTAGAAGGACCTTACAAACCAGAATACTACAGATACTAATAGTTTAATTCATAAGCATCAAGAAAGGGAAAGTTAAAAGCTTTCCCTTTTTTTAGTTAAACACCCTAAGGATACTCCCGTCAAAAGAGGTATTGTACTGCTTTAAAGGTTGAACGGCAGGTGGTCTTGTTACGCCGCCATCAGTCAGTAAAAAAGAAGAGCCGCAACAGTCGTCACTAGCGGTTATGTTATTGGGGTCAACACTCACAAGCGCACAGGTGCTAGAAGGGTTGAAGGTGCAATGGCGATCATAGGCTTTGAAGCTTTCGTTGTCGCTACGGTATAGGATTATTCCTCTTGACCCTCCTGATACATATACCCAGCCTCCAATATTTTGAAGATTCAGGTATGCAGGATCGTTCACTGCAATAGTAAAGTTTACCTCTACTAATGGAATGTTGTTGTTTTCAGTATCATCCTCGCAACCACTAAAAAACAGGCTAATAAAAAGGAAAAACCCCAAATGAGAGAAGAAGTCTTTTATAGGCTTATACAAAGTGCTTACTTTAGTCGCCCAAAGATAATCACAACAATTCATCTTGTCTCATGTATAAAAATCGGTTGATTCCAGGCATCATTTTTTTATTCTTTTGTGTCTTTCAATTAAACGCTTCTGCTCAATCCGCAAAAAAGGTTGAGAAATCAGTAAATAAAAGAACAGAGCAGCTAGAGAAACAAAAAGAAAACAAGGAAGAAGAGCAGAAAGCTGAAATAGAAGCAGCGAAGCAAAGACATATAGATTTACAAACTAAAGAAGTACGAAAGAGGATGAAAAAAAGTAGAAAAAAAGCGAATAAGTACAACAAGAAAAAGAAAGGATTCTTCCTCACAAGGTGGTTTCGTTAAGCTAAACTTGTGATTTAGAACTGTTTGTTTAGGGGTAAATTAAGGACGTGTTAAGGTTTGTTATTTTTTTTATTAAATGTATATCTTTACGCTCCTGTAGTTTTACGACCATTGTAAGAACATAAAACAACAATTATGCTAAAAAAATTACTGTTGACGCTAGTGATAGCGTTTGGTTCAATCTTGTCTATTCACGCTCAAGTGGGACAAGGATCAATAAAAGGAGTTGTTAAAGATGGGGACTCTGGTGAGCCCATTCCCTTTGCTAACGTAACTTTAATGAATGGCTCCGATCAAGTAATAGGAACCACAACTGATTTTGACGGTAGGTATACCTTGAAACCTATTCCTCCGGGAACTTATGACCTTCAGGTGTCTTACGTTGGTTACCAAACGAAGCGAGTTGCTGGTATTTCAGTATCGTCAGATAAGATTACAAAACAGAACTTAGAGATAACTGCAGGTGTTAAATTGGACGTTGTGGATATCGTTGAGTATAAAAAGCCCTTAATTGAACTTGATAAAACGACTTCTGAAGAAACAAAAACAAGAGAACAGATTGAACGTATGGCCGTAAGGTCCGCAATTGACGTTGCTAAAACAGCAGGTAACGGAGTGGTTTCAAGGGACAATGGGTCAAACACCATGAACATGCGTGGTAGTAGAGGAAGCAATAACGTTACCTTTATTGATGGTATTAAAGTTATTGGATCTACTTCTTTACCCAAATCAGCAATTGAGGAGGTTACAGTAAAGACAGGAGGTTTGTCAGCACAGTATGGTGACGTTACTGGTGGTGTAACCTCTATTACTACAAGGGGAGCCTTGAAAGAGTATTTTGGAAATGTTGAAGTATTAACTTCAGGCTTTAAAGCTTCTGAAGGAAATGTTGTTGGTTTGGATAACTTTGGTTACAACCTTTTTGGTTTTAGCGCAGGTGGTCCAATCATTACGAAAAAAGATGACGAAGGCAATGTTAAAGATGCTCCATTAGGTTTCTTGTTGACAGGGGAGTACCGAACGATTTTAAATCCAAGACCATCAGCAGTGCAATTGTATAAACCAAGAGACGCTGTGCAAGATGAAATTCACTCTGATCCATTGTTTACAGATGGCATCAATCCTGGAGTTTTCAAAAAAGCTGAGTTCCTCCGTTCAAGTGATTTTGAAGAAATCGATTATCAAAGAAATGTAGAATCTAAGCGACTAGTACTGAATGGAAAAATTGATATCAAGATCAATGATTTATCCGCACTAGCGATTGGGGGTACTTTTGATCGTAGGGTTGGTAACAGCGATTCGAGAAACTTTCAACTATACAACTACTTTAACAACCCTCGCTCTACCGCCAATGATGTAAGAGCCTACGTTAGGTATACCCAGCGTTTTGCAAATGCGGAGACCGAAGAAGGGGAAGAAGATAATTCTATTGTAAAGAATGCTTTCTTTAGTATTCAGGCTGACTTCTCTAGAAGAACCACAGTTTTGGAGGATGAACGACACGAGGATAATTTCTTTAACTATGGACATGTTGGTCAATTTAATGCTATCACTGAGCCATCTTATGCTTTTGAAACAGGAAATGGTAATGGGGTTTTGCTTGATAATGGTCAGCGTTATATAGGCGATTTCTTGACTGCATTTAACAGTCCGATCGCTTATAATTTCACTCCGGGAACCACAAATCCACTTTTAGCAAATTATACTAGTAGTTTTTACCAGTTTAGAGATCAGTTCCCTCAATTTTATGATACAAGAGAAGATGTTGAAGGATTTGGTGGATTAGTAAATGGTAGTACAATTCCGAACAATGTGTACAACCTATGGAGTCACCCTGGTGCAGTCTTTAACTCTTACCAACAAACACAGCGCGATCAGTATCGTTTGAGTGGTATAGGTTCTGCAGACATTGGCGAGCATGCAATAATGCTTGGATTTGAGTATGAGCAAAGAGTTACAAGCAATTACAGTTTAAATCCTTTAGGTTTATGGCAGTTAGGTAGAGGTTCTGTGAATAGTCACATAGAGCAAATAGACTCAAGCAACTATACGATTGTACAAGCCTCCTCTTTTCCTGAGATTACATTCGAAAGAGCGTATGCAGGAGATGCAAGAACTTATTTTGCTTACAACATGAGAAGGGCTTTAGGCTTACCTGTTGATGGAACTGATTTTATTGATTTTGACTCTTACGATATCAGCACTTATAAAATGGAATACTTTGCTGCTGAGCAATTAATTAACCCTGCTAATAATGTTAACCTGCAATACAGAGGTTATGATCATTTGGGTAACAAGTTTACTGATCAGCCCAGCCTAGATGACTTCTTTAATCAGACAAATGAATTAGGATTTAAAACCAGACCCGTAGCTGCTTATCAGCCAATTTATATTGCAGGATTTATTGAAGACAAATTTGCCTTTGACGATTTAGTTTTTAGACTTGGATTGCGTTTGGATCGTTTTGATGCAAATCAGCCAGTGTTAAGGGATCAATTCTCGTTTTTCCCAACTAGAGACGTTGCTTATGCAAGAGGACAAGGCTTAACAAACGTTCCAGGAAATATTGGTGAAGATTACGTTGTTTATGTTTCTGATATTGAAAATCCTGGGGTTGAGAATGTAATTGGTTACCGCAATCCCGAAACGAACACCTTCTTTAATGCTACAGGTGAAGAACTCAATGATCCTACAGTTTTACAGGCAGGTGGTTCAATAGCGCCTTGGTTGCAAGACCCTTCAAGAAGAAGTGTTGTTGAAGATATGGATGCATCTTCTTTCGAGGATTACGAACCTCAGTACACTTTGATGCCAAGAATCTCCTTTTCATTCCCAATCTCTGATGAGGCTACCTTCTTTGCCAACTACGATATTTTAACTCAGCGTCCAACAGGTAATGTGGCACTAGATCCAATTGATATTATTTATATCCAAAACCATAATAGGATTTTAACGAACCCGAACCTGCGTCCAACAAGAACGATAAGTTATGAAATTGGGTTTAAACAAAAATTAACCAATAGTTCAGCTTTAACCCTCAATACATTCTACAGAGAGCAAAGGGATGAAATTCAAGTAATTCGTTTAGTAGGTGCATTTCCTGAGGACTATTTAACATACTCTAACCAAGATTTTGGAACTGTAAAAGGGTTCTCTGTTAATTATGACTTGAGAAGGATAAAAAATATAATGTTGAGAGTGAACTACACCTTGCAATTCGCTGAAGGTACAGGTTCAGGATCGCTTAGTTCACTGAATTTAGTTAACTCAGGTCAACCAAACCTAAGAACTATCTTCCCATACAGCTACGATCAAAGACATCAGATAACTACTGATATTGATTACCGTTATGCTAGAGGAAGCAGATACAATGGTCCTAAGATCGCAGGGAAGAACATCTTAGAAGATGCAGGTTTGAACCTTCAGTTTATCGCCGGTTCGGGAACCCCATACACTGCAAGATCAGGAGCAGATAATAGTGAAAATATTGGAGGGGGTCAATTTAGACAACCAATTGTTGGTGATGTAAGTGGATCTCGTTTGCCTTGGACAGTTAGACTAAACGCCCGTATTGATAAGAATTTTATGATCAAGTGGGGTAGTAAGAATGAGTCAAACGAAAGTTTATGGAAAAATGGTCAAAAGACCTCTACACTTAATGTTTACTTACAAGTGCTGAATGTGCTAGATCGTCAGAACGTACAGAATGTTTATGCCTACACAGGAAATGCTGATGATGATGGTTTCTTAACCTCTGCAGCCTTCCAAGACGTGATACGTCAGCAAATCAATGAAGAGTCGTTTAGAGATCAGTACGCAATAAGATTGCAAAACATGTACAACTTTGAGCTTCCAAGAAGAATTCGTCTTGGATTAATGTTAAACTTTTAGGCCGAAGAAATAATAGAAAGATGATGAACATTAGAAAAAATATCACATTATCCTTACTTGTGCTCACTCAGGTGGCTTTCGCCGCTAAAGGCCCAAGTGAAAGTAATAATGATCGTAATGCCGCGAACAGGCAATCTTTAGCCGCTGGATGCTCGCCTGCCACACGAATTACTTACATGGAATACAATAATGTAAGGACTCGTGTAGAAACGGGTGGATTATGGTGGCAAGATAGACCAAATAGTCGCGCAGACTATGAAGTGCCGAGAAATTCCAACTCTTTCGCTCTATACGCAGGAGGATTATGGATGGCAGGAACTGATGTTAATGGTCAGTTAAAAGCTGCAGCAAGTTTATTCGGCACAGGCGGAGTAGACTATTGGACAGGTCCTCTCGATACTACAGGTACTGCCGAAATTAATGCTGCTACTTGTGAGGAGTGGGATCGATTCTTTGAAATCGATAAGCAGGAGGTCTTGCAATTTGTTTTGTATAGAAGAGCAGTCGAAGCAGGCACTGATGCTGAAGATTTTCCTGACTATCAAGTTCCACTTTCTATCCAAAACTGGCCTGCTAATGGAGACCTATCTAAAGGACAAGCTAATAAATTAGCTCCTTATGTAGACGTAAATGGTGATGGCTTCTATGATTATAACGACGGAGATTATCCTTTTTACGATCTTGGTTCTGGTTTCAATAGCTTAATTGATCCCAATATTCTCAATGCAAATGGACAGGTTGATTGCCGCGCTCCAAGAGCTAGCAGAAGTGAGAGTGCTTCAAGGCCACTATTTGGAGATAAGACCTATTGGTGGATTTTTAACGATAAAGGTAACCTTCATACTGAAACAAATGCACCTTCTATAGGAATGGAGATTCACGGTCAGACTTTCGCTTTCGCAACTAATGACGAGATTAATGATATGACTTTCTACAATTTTGAGTTAATAAATCGTTCAACATTTACTTTAACAGATACATACTTTGCGAATTATGTAGATTCTGACTTAGGTAATCCTCAGGACGATTACGTTGGATGTGATGTAGAAAGGGGATTTGGCTTTTGTTACAATGGTGATGAAACGGATGAAGATTTCAATGGTCAGACCGGATATGGATCTACACCTGCTGTTATTGGAATAGATTTCTTTGAAGGTCCTTATCAGGATGCTGATGGAATAAATAACCAAGTTGGAATTCTTCCCGGCCAAGCATTAAACGGACTAGGTTACTTTAACCCTAATGAATTAGAACCCGATACTTTAATTGATAATGAGCGTTTTGGTATGAGAAGGTTCGTTTATTATAACATCGGAGGAGGTCAGAATGGAGACCCATCTTTGGCGATTCATTACTATAATTATATGAGAGGTATTTGGCAAAATGGTCAAAACATGCGTCATGGCGGAGATGGATTAGCTTCAGGCGGGGTTGAGTCAATTCCAACTTACTTCATGTTCCCAGGTGATAGTGATCCTTTACATTGGGGTACAACTGATGAAAATGGAATTACTACGGTCCCTCAAAATACCAATTGGACTGAGTCTACTCCTGGTGGAGGTTCTCCGAATGCTCCGGGTGATAGAAGATTCTTGCAGTCAGCCGGACCTTTTACTCTAGAGCCCGGAAATGTAAACGACATTACAGTGGGGGTTGTATTCGGTCAAGCTGAAACAGGTGGTCGTTTCGCTTCTTTAGAAAGAGCAATTACGGCCGATGATAAGGCTCAAGCATTATTTGACAACTGTTTTCAGGTGCTTGATGGCCCTGATGCTCCAGATTTAACAATTCAAGAACTAGATCAGGAATTGATCCTGTATTTAAGTAATAGTGAGTTATCAAACAACTTCAACGAACAATATGAAGAAGATGATCCAAATATTGTAACTCCTGATACTTTACTGAATAGAAATCCACCTATTGTCTACGATAATACTTACAGGTTCCAAGGTTATCAAATTTTCCAACTTAAAGGTCCTGATGTATCTGTTTCTGAGATTGGTAATCCTTCAGTGGCTCGTTTAGCTTTCCAATGCGACATTAAAGATGGTGTAACAACCCTGATCAACTATACTTTTGATGAAGGACTTGGAGCTAATATACCAGTCTTACAGGTTGAGGGATCTAACGAAGGAGTTGTCCATAGTTTTAGAGCAACTGAGGACTTGTTTGCAACGGGTAACACATCTCTGATTAACTATAAAACCTATTACTACGTTGCGGTGGCATATGCTTACAATGAATTTAAGCCTTACGAGCAAGATCAAGCTCCTGATCTTGAAAACCCACTAGCACCGGCATCAGATGGTCAGAAGCAGCCTTATCTAGCTAGTAGAAAGACAGCAGATGGAGGTTCAATTGCCTCTGTTGCCGCTATTCCACACAGCATTACACCTGAAGAAAGTGGTACTGTATCACGTTCATCATATGGTGATTTGATAGGAATAACAAGACTTCAAGGACAAGGTAACGGTAACAATGGGCTTGAATTGACAAATCAGACTCTAGATCGTCTTATTGAAGAGAAGAGTTGGGAAGACGATTCTTCTTTTATAGACCGCTTAGATTACAGACCTGGTTCAGGGCCTCTCACAGTTAAAGTGGTAGATCCCCTTAACGTAGTAGATGGTAAGTTTTACTTTAAAATGCTTGATGAAGATATTAATGGAAACCCTGCGGTAACAGATACAGCAGAATGGATGCTTTGGGTTGAAGGTGGAGACACTGTGTATTCCAAGAATAGCATTGATACAAGGACCGAACAATTGCTTTTTGATCCTAATTGGGGACTTTCCATCTTAATTGAGCAAACAGATAATCCTGGTCAAGATCCTGCAAACGGCAATGGGTTTATAGACTCTCGTATTGAGTACGATGATCCTACTAAAGCATGGCTTACAGGTATCCCTGATTCTGATGGAGAAACACCTTTTAATTGGATTCTTTCGGGTTCTTCGGGTGGTCTTCAGGCAGCTTACGGGGATCGAACGATTGGTGGAGACTTTGTAGACCCTAATGAAGATTTTGAAAATATACTTGAAGGTACGATTGCCCCTTATGGTTTGGTTGGTTATGGAACTGGAAATACCAATACAGGTTTACTTCTGAATAAGCCAGCCTTCGATTTTGTTTCTGCTCAAAGATCTAGACTAGAGTATTTGAACTCCACAGTTATTGTATACACAAAAGATAAAAGCAAATGGACTCGTTGCCCTGTGATTGAATTACAGGAGGAGACTAGTAGAGCGATAGCAGGAGATAGTAAGTATTCTAAGCGATCACTTGGATCTGTCGATAAGGATGGAAATATGTGGCAGCCTGGAGATCCTGCAGACGTTACAGATCCTAATAGCCCTGCTTATATTGATTCCATTGGTATGGGATGGTTCCCAGGATATGCAATAAACCTTGAGACAGGGGAACGAATGAATATGGCTTTTGGAGAGGATAGTTGGTATGGAGTTGACAACGGAGGCGATATGATTTGGAATCCTACATCAACTGTTTTTTCTGGAGCTCAAGGTAGTTTAGTATGGGGTGGTAAGCATGTTACTTACATCTTCAGAAAAACGCTCGATGCAGAAGGTGTTCCTACGATTCCAACCTTGCCTACTAAAATGACAGAGTACGATGCCGGGGAGCGCTTGAATGAAATGTTGAAGAGCCCTGTAAGTATTATTCCTGGGTATGCTTGGGCTGCATGTAGTTGGGTATCTATACCATTACTCGAACAGGGTGCTGAATTGCTTGAAACAGATGCACGTGTTTATCTGCAGGTGGCTAAGCCATTTGATGTCAAATATTCTGAGATAGATGCCGATTTAATGAACGATGGCAGACCAGTTTATACTTTCGAGACACAGGGGATAGCTACTCTGAAAAATCAAAGAGGCGTTCTTGCAGATGCACTTGAGGAAATAAATGTTGTTCCAAACCCATATTATGCAGTTTCAGATTATGAAAATAGTGCTATTGATAATAGGGTTAAGATTACAAATCTGCCTCAAAATTGTAACATAAAAATTTACAACATGTCAGGGACATTAATTCGCGAATACAATAAGTCAGATCCGCTTAATTTCCTTGATTGGGACTTGTCCAACCAAGTGGGTATTCCAATATCGAGTGGTGTTTACATCATTCATGTTGATGTTCCTGGGGTTGGTGAAAAGATTCTTAAATGGTTCGGTGTGATGAGACCGGTAGACCTTAACAATTTCTAAAATATAGATTTATGAAACGAATAAATTTTAGTCTATTATTAGCTTCTTGTCTTTCTTTTACGCTCCTTTATGGAGGAAATGAAGATCGTGCAGGAGAAGCCGGTGCATCAGAGCTACTCATTAATCCATGGGCAAGAAGTTCTGGATGGGGTAATGCAAATACCGCTTCTGCCTTTGGAATAGAGGCCATGCATTTGAATGTAGCCGGATTAGCCTATACCGAAGGAACACAAGTAAACTTCGTTAATACGAGTTGGTTGTCTGGAACAGATATTAGTATCAATGCTGCAGGTTTAGCACAACGTCTTGGTGAATCAGGTGGTGTGCTAGGTGTTTCCTTGATGTCAATGAGCTTTGGTGATCTAGATATAACTACAGTTGATAATCCTGATGGAGGTTTGGGAACTTTCAGGCCTAATTATTTTAATCTAGGAATGGCCTATTCTAAGAACTTCTCAGAAACAATCAGTGGGGGAGTTGTTGTAAAATTGGTTTCTCAATCAATGGCAAATGTTAGAGCTAGTGGAGTTGCAATTGATGCGGGTGTTAATTACGTTACCGGGGAAAACGACCAGTTGAAGTTTGGTATTGCCTTAAGAAACGTAGGGCCAACTATGCAGTATAGAGGGAATGGTTTATCAGATCGATTCGAAGATTTGGAAACAGAGAAGCAGCTGACGATTAATCAACGCTCAAATGATTTTGAACTTCCTTCTTTACTGAATATTGGATTGTCTTATGATTTTTACCTTGCTCAAAATCCAGAAAGTGATGAACTTTCAGAGCATAGATTAACCGCTGCAGGAACGTTTACTTCTAACTCATTTACTAAGGATCAGTTTAGAATTGGCGCAGAGTATGCTTTTAGAGAGATGTTCATGGTTAGAGGTGGATATACTTATGAATCAGATATTGAAAGTGAAGAGGAAAGCAGAACAGTATCAGCAGGACCCTCATTTGGTGCTACTGTAGAGATTCCGCTAGGACAGTCAGGTTCTACTTTTGGCATTGATTATTCCTACAGAGTGACACGGACTTTCGATGGAACGAACGCAATTGGTGTTTCCTTAAATTTCTAAGAACAAATTAATTACATAGTTTTACGAAAGAGAATCCCGATGAGGGATTCTCTTTTTTAAGTTATATAGCACAGATAATATGGGACAGATCAGTTATTTTACAGAAGAAGGTTTGCAAAAACTAAAAGACGAATTAAAACAGTTGCAAACTGTCGAAAGAACATCAATTTCTCAGCAAATCGCAGAAGCTCGTGACAAGGGAGATTTATCAGAAAATGCAGAGTACGATGCCGCTAAAGAGGCTCAGGGTTTACTAGAGATGAAAATTAGTAAGCTGGAGACATTGATAGCTAATGCCAGAGTTGTCGATGAGTCTGAATTAGATACTTCTAAGGTCTTAATCCTATCTACGGTAAAGCTGAAGAACCTTGTGAACGGCGCCAGTATGGAGTATACCATTGTTTCTGAGAAAGAGGCTGACATCAAGCAAAAAAAGATCTCGGTTGAATCGCCTATCGCAAAAGGCCTGCTTGGAAAGAAAGTTGGTGATGTAGCGGAAGTTCAAGTACCATCAGGCAAGATGAAGTTTGAAATCCTTGAGATTAAACGGTAATGGCTAGTCTATTCTCGAAAATCGTTGCAGGTGAAATACCGGCCCATAAAATAGCTGAGAACGAACACTTTTTGGCCTTTTTAGATATTAACCCATTGGTTAAAGGCCATACCTTGGTTATTCCAAAAAAGGAAATAGATTACATATTCGATCTGGAAGAGCAAGAATACCGTGATCTATGGACATTTGCTAGGAAAGTGGGTAAAAAGCTTGAATCCAAAGTAAAATGTAAAAGGATTGGTATCGCTGTAATAGGACTGGAGGTGCCTCATGCACATATTCACCTTGTGCCTATTAATGAAGTAGAAGATATCAATTTTGCAGCTCCCAAACTTACTCTCAGTCATTCTGAATTGGCAGCAATTGCAGATTCAATTCGCGCTTAAGCTTTTCGGTCAGGGTTCTGCTTCAAAAAAGAATCCCACGAGCTGTATGACTTTGAAGTACTACTCATTCGCCCATTTTGATAATGATGACAAACCGCAACTGCTAAACCGTCGGTTGCATCTAAGTACTTAGGAGAAGCTTTGTGTGGCACAATAGTTTTTAGCATTGATGCTACTTGTTCTTTCGAGGCAGCTCCCTTTCCGGTAATGGCCTTTTTTATTTTTTTGGGCATGTACTCTGTAACAGGAACCTCTCTCACTAAAGAAGCTGCCATCGCTACACCCTGCGCTCTTCCAAGCTTTAACATTGATTGAGCATTTTTACCGTAAAAGGGTGCTTCAATAGCCATTTCATCTACCTTGAATTCGTCAATTAAAGAAAGTGTGCGTTCAAATATTTTCTTCAAACGAATACTATGGTCACCAAGCTTAGCAAGGTGGATAGCACCCATAGAAAGTAAAGAAATCTCTTTTTTCTTTACTGATATCAAGCCGTAACCCATTATATTCGTACCTGGATCTATTCCGAGAATTATTTTATCCGCTTCAATTATCTGCTTCTCCATTGTTAAAAACAAAGCTATATAAATTAACTAACTCTATACTCAGCATATCGCTTGCAGTATTGGCCTCTTGGTATTTGATCTATTTATTTCAAGAAAGAATCTCTCGAGCTGATCTTAGTTTTATGTGGCAACAATTAAACGCTCACCTTTACTTTTTTCTTCTAGTATTTGCGCTTATGCCCCTTAATTGGCTAGTTGAAACCTTCAAATGGCGTAATTTGGTTAAGCAATTTTCTATTATTTCTTTTCGACTATCCCTTTTATCAGTCCTGTTTGGGCTTAGTATGAGTCTTCTTACACCTTACAGGCTAGGAGAGCTTGCGGGTAGATTAATTCACATTTCAAAGAAGCAAAGAATCAAGGTTCTGTACGTAAATACCTTTAGTTCTTTTTCTCAATTGCTTCTTACAGTTTTGGCCGCAGTAGTTGTCTTTCCATTTTATCCCATTTTTATGTCAATTTCGTTTGGTCTTAAGTTAACCTTTTCTATAATTACCGCCATTTTACTTTTATACCTTTTCTTTTCTTCACACTTTATTAAACGGATCATACTTTTTATTAACCAACGGCTTAGGTTTGGTCAAGAGGTGGACCAATTGAACTTTAATACAGCAAAGCGTGGGTCGACATTTCTGCTCAGTTTTATGCGCTACTTGATTTTCCTTATTCAATTTGTGCTATTGGTGTATGTTTTTGAAACAACTATTCCATTGAAAACAGCTATCATAGCCTGTGTAGCAGTATTCTTTGTTGCTTCTGTTGTTCCTAGCGCTTGGATTTCAGACCTTCCTATTCGATCTTCAGTAGCTTTTATTGTTTTTGAGCATTTAGGCTACTCAGGGGTAATTGGCCTATTTAGTTCATTGATCTTGTGGTGCATAAATTTATTATTACCCGCATTTTTAGGCTTGACAGAAGCAAGGAAAGTAGATTGGTTGGCACTAAAAAAATTGCGGCATGCTGAATAATTACCTTATTATTGGACTGGTTCCTTATTTGCTCTTGTTACTTAATTGGTTGAGGGGCATACAAAGGCTGGGTATCATATCGAATAGTTCAAAAAGGGGAATAAATCAAGCTTGCAGTATTGTAATTGCCTTCCGCAATGAGCAGAATCAGCTTGGTAAATTGGTTGAATCCTTAAAAGCCCAAAATTTAGATAGGAATCAATTGGAGGTTCTTTTTATAGATGACCATTCAGAAGATGATGGGTTTAACTTATTAAAGGAAGTCTGTCTCAACAATAAACGCTTTCACCTCCATAAGCTAGAAAATGGGAAAGGAAAGAAAGCAGCAATTAGGAAAGGAGTTGAGTTAGCGAAGCATGAATTAATTATAACAACTGATGCCGATTGTCGATTTAACGAAGATTGGGCAAGCACTTTACTGACTAATTTTGTGGCACAAAAGCTTGATTTTCTGACAGCACCTGTATCATTTTATGGCAATAGCTTTTGGTCAAAACTGTTCAACATAGAGCAGGGCGCATTAATGGCTGCAACTGCAGGCTCTATTGGAAATTCTAATGGTTTTATATGCAATGGCGCTAATATGATGTTCCGTAAAGCTGACTATTTAAAATTATCGAATAAAGATTTAAAGGCCGAACTGGCTTCGGGAGATGATGTTTTTCTTCTCCACGCTCTCAAAAAGTTAAAAGGGAAGCATGCAAGATTTAGTTTTTTGAAAGATCGAAAAGCAACTGTTAGAACTGGCTTTCCTGATTCACTTCACCTTTTTATTGAACAACGGTTAAGATGGGCCAAAAAAAGTAAAGCTTATGATGATCGAGATGCTTGGGTGCAGTCTGCTATATTGGTATCAGCAAGCTTACTTCAGTTATTTGCCTTGGTTCTTTTTTTGATGAATTATATAAGTTTATCACACTTACTTTTTGTCTTTTTATTAAAGTATCTAGGAGACATTGTCTTGCTGAGCGCTGTTAAACCATGGTTCAAGTTAAAAGGCCTATTTCCGAATTCCATTTTATTGGCAATTTTGTACCCACTTTACAGCTTATTAATCGCTTTCTTATCTTTATTTTACCATCCTAAGTGGAAAGGTAGAAAAGCATAGCATGAGCATCCAAGATCACAGCAGTTTATCGCCCAGCCAATTGGCGTGGCGAAAGTTAAGAGCGAATCAATTAGCCTTGCTTGGTTTATTCCTTATTCTATTTTTCTTCGTGGTAGCACTTTTTGGACCTATTATAAGACCTGACAAGACTCCAAAAGCAAATCAGCAGCACTTAGAATTAGCCCGAAAGTCACCTGCTTTCAACTTGGACTTTCTGTTGTTACCCTCGCCTAATGTAAGTGATCGCGGGCTTATAAAAGGTTGGCTTTATGGTTTTCCTCAAAACTTTCGTGAAATACCGGTTTATCAATATGAATTAGAGCGAGCGCAAATTTTGATTGAAAAATATACAGGAAACACTCCCAATAATGGAGAAAAATTAACTTTCCCAAAAGGCACTTGGACCGCAAAAGGATATGCGTTTTCTGAAGATCAAATTATTCAAGGGAGAACTTTTTGGCTAGGAACTGATCGATATGGGAGAGATATGCTAAGTAGGTTAATGGCAGGAACCTGGATTTCCTTTACGGTAGGGTTTATTGCCATTGTGATTAGCCTTTTTATTGGTATCACTCTGGGCTTATTAGCTGCTTATTACAAGGGCTGGCTCGATGAGCTCATTATGTGGTTCATCAATGTGGTTTGGTCGATACCTACTCTGCTTTTGGTTATAGCCATCACCTTGGCCTTAGGGAAAGGCTTTTGGCAGGTATTTGTGGCTGTTGGGCTAACCATGTGGGTAGAAGTAGCCAGAGTAGTGCGAGGACAGGTAATGAGTGTTCGCGAGATGGAATACGTAGAAGCTGGTCGGTCCCTTGGCTTCCGAGATTTTAGAATAATGTGGAAGCACATTTTACCGAATGTCACCGGACCCATCATTGTGATCTCAGCTTCTAATTTTGCAGCGGCTATCTTAATTGAGGCCGGTTTGAGTTTTTTGGGCCTAGGCGCTCAGCCTCCTCAAGCCACTTGGGGAAAAATGATTAGCGAGCACAAAGGTTACATCATCACCGGAGATGCCTATTTAGCTATTTTCCCGGGAATTGCTATTTGTTTGTTGGTGTTATCTTTTGTCTTGCTGGGTAATGGCTTGCGCGATGCTTTTGACACCAAAAGCGTGAAGGGAGTGAATCTGTAGAAGCTAAAAAATTAGCAAAGCAGACAAATAGATCAATCCTCCGACCAGCATCAACAGTAAAGTGTAAGGTAGAATGTCCTTCGCGTTCAACTTGGTGATTCCCAAAAGGGGAAGCGCCCAAAAGGGTTGCAACATATTAGTAAGTTGGTCACCGTAAGCCAAAGCCATAATGCTTTTTGGTAAATCAATGCCTAAGCTTTGCGTGGCTTGTACTATGATAGGCCCTTGTACCGCCCATTGTCCGCCTCCGCTAGGTACAAATACATTTACAATTCCAGCACTGATCATGGTAAAAATGGGGAAAGTATGCTCATTGGAAATGCTTACAAAGAAGGCAGAAAACTCTTGTACTAAATCAGAACTCTTCATCATGCCCATAATTCCAAAATAAAGGGGGAATTGGATCAAAATACCGGCCGCACCACCAATGGCCTCATTCACCGCTTTTAAAAAGCGGTGAAAATTACCATGCAATAAGATTCCTAAACCTAAAAGCAAGAAGTTGATGTAATCCGGAGTGATAAACCCAAAGTTGCCACTGTTTTTCTGCATCAGCGCTTTATAAAGTGCGTAGAAAATAATCACCAAGCCAATTGAGTAAGCAAAGAGTTTAGAGTGGTCAAGTTTTTCTGCCCCCAATAAACTCTTCTGTTCTTTTTCTTCTTGATTTTCAGGAACTAAGCGAGGTAAACTAGTTGGTTTAGCTTTCTTTCCTAAAGCAAACATGAAAAGGGGTAAGATCAGCAAGACCAATAGACTACTGTATATATTCATGCCGGAGAAGACGGTTTCTGAGAAAGGTATTTGTTCTGGTAGTTGACCAATTTCAACAGGTGAAATAATCCCTTTCATCATCTCACTTAAATGTTCCTTTTCAGCTACTTTGGCTAGCGAAGACCCACTTATGCCGCCATGCCATACCATTAATCCGGAATATCCTGCAGCGCCAATCAAGGGATAGTTTAGGTTTAACTTCTTCCGTTGCGCTTGCTCAGCTACTTTTCGCGCGAAGATGGCTCCAAAGATCAATCCCAAACCCCAATTAAAGAGTGCCACTGCAATGGTGAATAAAGTCACTAAATAAGCCGCTTTAGCGGTTGAGTTGGCGTATTTAACTACTGCGTTGATCAAGCGGTCTACCGGCGAACTTAAAGCCAATACATGCCCCAAGACCAAGATCAACATCATTTGCATGGCAAACACCATTAAGCCTTTTTGCCATAAGCCTTCTTCCCAATAACCCAAAATATCCAAGGCATGATCGCCGAGCTTTTGTGACTCACTTTGCGTAAAAAACAGGGCTACTACAAAGGTAACTACCGTTAAGAGCAACGCAATGGTAAAAGGGGTGGGTAGTAAATACTGAAATAGCTTGGCGTAACGGTCTGTAAACTTCATAGTCAAAAGTGGGTCTAAAGATAGTTTTTTGAAAGCTGAAACGGGAATTCGAAAAGTTGAAATTAGATTTGACAAAAAGCAAACAGAAGCGTTATAAAATCAAAGCAAGAATGCTATTTTGTACTGAAATTTGAAATACGAAAGGATCTAAAAGCCTTTGAAGCGGATGAATAAAAAAGAAGCTAAGCAGAAAATTGAATCACTAAGTATAGAATTGCGCGAGCATAATCATAAGTATTATGTGGAAGACAATCCTACGATCAGTGATTATGAGTTTGACATGATGTTGAAGGAACTGCAGGAGTTGGAAGAGCGTTATCCTGAGTTTGCTGATTCTAATTCACCCACCAAAAGGGTAGGAGGTGAGGTGACCAAAAACTTTGAAACGGTGAAGCACAAATACCCTATGCTTTCACTTTCCAACAGCTACAGCAGAGAGGAGTTGGTAGATTTTGACGATCGGGTGCAAAAGTTAGCCGGAAAAAAAGTGGAGTATACTTGCGAACTCAAGTATGATGGAGTGGCGATCGGCATTTCATACAAAAACGGTCGTTTAGAGAGAGCGGTTACACGAGGTGATGGCACTCAAGGTGATGATATCACCACTAATGTAAAAACCATTCGTTCAGTTCCCTTGCAGTTGAAAGGGGATTACCCAGATGAATTTGAAATTCGAGGAGAGATCTTTTATCCGCTTTCGGTTTTTAGAGCCTTAAACGAAAAAAGAGAAGAGGCAGGGGAAGACCGTTTAGCCAATCCAAGAAACGCCGCTTCCGGCACTTTGAAAATGCAAGACTCTGCTGTGGTGGCGGAGCGAAAGTTAGATTGCTATCTCTATTATGTGTTAGGGGAAGAGCTACCTTACGATGGTCATTTAGAAAATCTCAAAGCTGCTGCTTCGTGGGGCTTCAAAGCACCTTCAGAAGAGAAGAAGCTGATTCGTACCGCTAAAAATATCGATGAAATATTCGACTTTATTGATTATTGGGATGAAGAGCGATCGGCTTTGAATTTCGAGATTGATGGCATTGTGATCAAGGTGAACGATTATGATTTGCAAGAAGAATTAGGCTACACCGCCAAAAGTCCGCGATGGGCTATTGCTTACAAGTTTAAGGCCGAGCAGGTTGAAACCAAGTTGAACAAGATTACCTACCAAGTTGGAAGAACCGGAGCCATTACGCCAGTGGCAAACTTAGAGCCGATACTTTTAGCTGGAACTACAGTAAAACGCGCTTCTTTGCATAATGCTGATCAAATAGCTAAGCTTGATATTCGCGAGGGCGATACCGTTCAAGTTGAAAAAGGTGGGGAGATCATCCCTAAAATAGTGGGAGTTAACTTAGACCTAAGGCCTGATGATTCTCAACCTACTCAATATGCTACTCACTGTCCAGAGTGCGAAACAAAATTGATTCGGCTTGAAGGGGAAGCACAGCATTATTGTCCTAACGCATGGGGATGTCCCCCGCAGATCAAAGGTAAAATGGCGCATTTTATTAGCCGAAAAGCCATGGATATTGAAGGCCTGGGCGAAGAAACAGTAGAGCAACTTTATGAAGCCGGTTTGATCAAGTCTATCGCTGACATCTACACGCTGAAAAAAGAAGAACTGTTGCCTTTGGAGCGTATGGCTGAAAAGTCGGTGAATAATTTATTGGAAGGGGTTGAAAAATCGAAACAAGTGCCTTTTCCAAAAGTCTTGTTTGCCATTGGGATTCGCTATGTAGGAGAAACGGTAGCGAAAAAATTGGCCAAACATTTTAAGAGCATGGAGGCAATTCGTGCAGCCTCTTTTGAAGAATTGGTGGCAGTAGATGAGATCGGAGATAAGATTGCTGAAAGTATACTCCACTTTTTTGAAGAAGAACGCAACCGTGAATTAGTAAATCGCTTGGCAGATATTGGCTTACAAATGGAAATATCGGCTGAAGAAGATACCTCTAAATCCAGCAAATTGGAAGGTTTGACCTTTGTGGTTTCAGGGGTGTTTGAAAAATTTTCACGCAAGGAATTGAAACAAGCTATTGAAGATCATGGAGGGAAAAATGTAGGTAGTATCTCGGGCAAGACCGACTACTTAATTGCCGGAGATAAGATGGGTCCGGCCAAAAAGGAGAAAGCTGAGAAAATGGGCGTGAAACTAATAACAGAAAATGACTTTTCGGAAATGATCAACTCACAAGCTGAAACTCAAGGCCGTCTGTTTTAAGCTTTCCTGTATCCACTAAAAAGTCAATTACTTTTATGATTTGCTTTTCTTTAAAACCTTTTACTTTCTGAACGATTAGTTTAAGAGGCAGACTTTGAGATTCTAGCAATTGATCTAGCTGTTCTTTTATTTCTTCAAACTCTAGGTCATTTAATTCGAGCTTATTTCGCTCTAAGCAAACGTCACAAACGCCACAACGATAACTTTCCTTTTCTCCAAAGTAGGCTAATAAGATTTGACTTCTACAGCGGTTACTGCTTTCTGCATAATGCAATACTGCATTCAGTTTTTCTAAAGCAATCTTTTTCCGTTCATGGTAGTTTGAAGCAGAGATTCTCAGCGCTTCTTGATCCAAGCGCGCTTTAGTAAGCGTAAGCTTTGGCAAGCTACTTTGCATTTCATAATCAATCAATTCCATTTTTTCTAAATGCTTCAACCGATGAATTACTTGCTCTGTTTTTAATTTTAGGTTTTTGGCTAGGATTTGCTCATTGATTTTAACATAGCTTTCGAATAGACCACCATATGAACGCAACAATCCTTTGATAAACCCATCATAATTTGAATTAGCCACTTGAAACTTGTAGAGATCTTCTTTGCTTTTGCTAATGTGCAATCGGGAGGGGGTAGAAAAGTTTTCTGAAAGTACTAAATACCCTTCTTTCTCCAAAAAGTGCAGACAATGGTAAACTGTTAAGGGGTGCATGTTGTAGCGTTCCGCAAACTCTGCAATGTTGAAGTCAAAGCTTTGGTTTTCACCCCCATTAATAGGTATTTGTAGAAAATTTCCCAAACACTGATACACTTCTTTTATGGTTTTGATCTCAGGAAACGATTGTTCCACTTGTTTCTTTAAATCAAGTCCCATCGCAGGAGTCATAAGCAGCACAGCATAAGATTTCTTCCCGTCTCTGCCCCCCCGTCCGGCTTCTTGAAAATAAGCTTCAAGGGATTCTGGTAAATCCAAATGAATTACAAATCGCACATCTGGTTTGTCAATGCCCATCCCAAATGCATTGGTGGCTACAATTACTTGAATGCGATTATTGATCCACGCTTCTTGTTTTTCTTTTCGCTGCGTGTGGTTTAAACCGGCGTGGTAGTAATCTGCTGCAATTCCATTTTTGCTTAAGAAGTGTGCCACCTCTTTGCATTTTTTCCTACGGTTTACATAAACAATGCCACTGCCTTTTACTCCACTAATTACTTTGAGCATTCTCTTATATTGGTCTTCCTCGTGCAAAACCACATAGGCCAAATTCTTTCGTTCAAAACTTTTCTGAATTACGTTTTTAGTTTTAAACTCGAGCTTTTCTTGAATGTCGTCTACCACTTTAGGCGTGGCTGTGGCAGTTAAAGCAAGAAACGGGACATCGCTCAAACCTTCCCTCAATTTGGCAATATTCAGGTAGGAAGGACGAAAGTCATAGCCCCATTGAGAGATACAATGGGCTTCATCAATGGCCACCAAATTGACCTTCATTTTTTTCAGTCTTTCCTGAAAAAGTTCTGTTTCTAGTCGTTCTGGGGAAACATAAAGGAATTTAAAATCCCCGTAAGCAGCATTGTCGAGGGCAATGTCGATCTCTCTTTTGCTTAAGGCTGAACTAATGGCTAAAGCTTTGATACCATTCTTTTGCAAATTATCGACTTGGTCTTGCATCAAGGCGATGAGAGGTGAAATCACCAAGCAAATTCCTTCTTGAGCTAAAGCCGGAACTTGAAAGCAAATGGATTTTCCACCACCAGTGGGCAATAGCGCGAGGGTGTCTTTCCCATCAAGCACAGCGCGAATAATCTCTTCTTGCTTTTCTCGAAAAGAAGAGTAGCCCCAATATTGAAGTAAGACTTGATGAATTTTATCTACCGCCATCTGCATATAAAAATAGCCGTTAAATGTTTAACGGCTATTCGGAAAAGAAATTTAAACTTTTCTATTCTTTTTTAAACAGGTACCGGCTGATGAAGATTCCAGTGCTTTTATCTGCTGCATAAACTCCTGGAGTAATGGATTCTAATTTCCACCCTTCTTGGGCCATATCGTTTAGCATTTTAGCAATCATTTGGTCATTTTCTACTACGTTACCAAAATTGATACCCGCCATTGAGAAAAAGTTCTTCATTTTTATTTCCTCTGTCTTTCCTTCATTGTCAGTTTTAATCATTCTTGAGCGTCCAAGTCCTCCGGGAACAACAGATTCGATAGTAGTTACGATTTTGTATTCTTGGGCTGATGTTATGCTTGCTGAAGCCATAAGAATAATTGCAAAAAATAGTTTTTTCATATACAGTCTTATTAGTAGGTTTATTCTTGTACAATATATTACTTTAATAAGTAGCGTTCACCAAACTGCTCAGAAAACTTTGAAAGCTTAACTTTGAGTTGAGAATTATTAGATGGTTACACAAGAACAGATAAAAGAATTAGCTACTCGGGTAGAAGCCTTAAAAGGATACTTGAATATAGAAGACCTTAAAATTGAAATCGACCAAGAAGAGCAACGTACCCACCTACCTGAATTTTGGGATGATCCGAAAGAGGCAGAGAAGATCATGCGTCAGATACGTAATAAAAAGGTGTGGACCGAAGGCTATGACAAAGTGAAAACACTTGTTGATGATTTGGAAGTGCTTTATGACTTTTACAAAGAAGAAGGAGCCACTGAGGCTGAGGTGATGCAGGCTTTTGATAAAGCGACTAAAGGCGTTGAGGATTTGGAGTTCAAAAATATGCTAAGCGCAGAAGAAGACTCTCTGAATGCGGTACTTCAGATAACTGCAGGCGCGGGTGGAACAGAAAGCTGCGATTGGGCCTCCATGCTGATGCGTATGTATTTAATGTGGGGCGAAAAAAATGGCATGAAGATCAAAGAACTTGATCATCAGGAAGGGGATGTGGCCGGTATAAAAACCGTGACCCTAGAATTTGAGGGAGAGTTTGCATTTGGTTATTTAAAAGGAGAAAATGGGGTGCATCGTTTAGTTCGTATTTCACCGTTTGATTCTAACGCCAAACGACATACTTCATTTGCCTCGGTTTATGTTTATCCTTTGGTCGATGATTCGATTGAGATCGAAGTCAGTCCTGGTGACATTAGCTGGGATACTTTCCGTTCCGGCGGCGCAGGAGGTCAGAATGTGAATAAGGTAGAAACCGGGGTTCGCTTGCACCACAAGCCAAGCGGAATTGTAATTGATAACACAGAGTCGCGCTCTCAGTTAGCGAATAAAGAAAAGGCTATGCAGCTTTTAAAGTCTCAGCTTTTTGAGTTAGAGATGCGTAAAAGAGAAGAAAAGCGAGCCGAGATCGAGGCCGATAAAAAGAAAATTGAATGGGGCTCTCAAATACGCAATTACGTGATGCATCCCTATAAAATGGTGAAAGATGTTCGTACCAACTACGAGACATCTAACGTAGATGGCGTAATGGATGGAGCTTTAGATGACTTCATTAAGGCCTATTTAATGGAGTATGGATCTGGGTCAAGTAAAAAGAGCTGACGCTAATGCCTTCTAGGTTTTGGAAAGCTGAAATCTTTTTTTAGATCAATTATTTTTGAACTTTCCTGTCCGGCTGAATCCATTCTTACTATATCTTTCTTTTTGGCTTGCTTATCGAGCGGAGTGGAGATAAAAGACAAAAGAGATTAAACCAAAATAAATTAAAACATGAAAATATACCATAACCCACGCTGCAGAAAAAGCAGGGAGACACTTACCTTAATCAAAGAAGCAGGCATAGAGCACACAATTGTGGAGTACTTAAAAGAGGTACCTTCTAAAGAAGAGCTAAATCAGTTGTTGGCTAAATTGAATATGAAGCCAGAAGAACTTCTTAGAAAGGGAGAAAAAGTGTTTAAAGAAAATTTTAAAGGCAAACAGTTTGCCGATGAGGAATGGATTCAAATTATGATTGAGAATCCTAAGCTGATCGAAAGACCAATTGTAGTAAAGGGTAATAAAGCAATAATCGGGAGACCTCCTGAAACGGTAAAGGAGCTTTTCTAAGCCGCTTCAGCTTCGCCCTCTTCTTCTGTATCACTTCCTCCTTTTAGCTTTTCAACTACGTACATCGTAATAGCATAAGGCAAAGCAAAAGCCGATAGAAAGAGTAAAACCCAAAAAGCCAAAGAAAAGATGGCTAAAAACAATAAAAAACCTGCTGTAAACATAGCTTTGAATAAATTTGCTTTGCAATTTTACGCATAAAAAATTGCTTTTAACGAATCAAAAAATAAAATCTAATTAAGATGGGATATAGGATTGAAAAAGACAGTTTAGGTGATGTAAAAGTGCCTGCAGAAAAGTACTGGGGGGCGCAAACTGAGCGCTCGAGGAACAACTTTAAAATTGGTGATCATAAGCAGCAAATGCCTTTAGAAATTGTAAGAGGTTTTGCTTATTTAAAAAAGGCTGCTGCTTACACAAATGCTGAGTTAGGGGTTTTGTCCAATGAAAAACGCGATCTAATTGCTAAGGTTTGTGATGAGATCTTAAATGGTGATCTAGATGATCAGTTTCCATTGGTGGTTTGGCAAACAGGTTCAGGTACTCAATCTAATATGAACACCAACGAAGTAATTGCCAACCGTGCGCACGTTTTAGCAGGAAATAAGTTAGGCGAAGGAGACCGATTGATTCATCCGAATGATGACGTCAATAAGTCACAGTCTTCTAACGATACTTTTCCTACCGGTATGCACATCGCTTGCTACAAAATGGTAGTTGAGACTACCATTCCTGGAGTGGAAAAATTAAGGGATACTTTAAAAGCAAAGTCAGAAGCTTTTATGAACGTGGTTAAGATTGGAAGAACCCACCTAATGGATGCTACGCCACTTACCGTGGGTCAGGAACTTTCAGGCTATGTCTCTCAGTTAGATCATGGACTAAAGGCATTGAAGAATACCTTAGATCATTTATCTGAAGTTGCCTTGGGCGGAACTGCAGTTGGAACTGGAATTAACACACCAGAAGGTTATGCGGAAACAGTTGCTAAGCATATTGCTGACTTTACCGGCCTGCCTTTCAGAACAGCAGAGAATAAGTTTGAGGCCCTTGCTGCTCATGATGCGATAGTGGAAACACATGGTGCTTTAAAACAATTGGCGGTGAGTTTAATGAAGATTGGTAATGATATTCGATTGTTGGCTTCAGGGCCGCGTTGTGGAATTGGAGAACTGAACATCCCTGCCAATGAGCCGGGTTCTTCGATCATGCCTGGAAAGGTAAATCCAACCCAAGCGGAAGCAATTACCATGGTGTGTGCCCAAGTTATTGGAAATGATATGGCCGTGGCAGCAGGTGGCATGAACGGACATTTTGAACTGAACGTTTTCAAGCCTATGATGGCAAAGAACTTGCTAGAGTCAGCGCGATTGATTGGGGATGCTTGTGTGTCTTTTAATGATAATTGCGTGGCAGGAATTGAGCCAAATGAGAAAAATATCAAAGAGAATTTGAATAATTCCTTGATGTTGGTAACAGCGCTCAACACGCACATTGGTTACGATAAAGCTTCTAAAATAGCTAAAACCGCCCATGAAAATGGAACTACTTTGAAAGAAGAAGCAGTAAACTTAGGCTACTTAACTGAAGAGCAGTTTGACGAATGGGTTGATCCGATGAAGATGATTGGTTCTTTGAAGTAGAAGCAAAGCATAAAATAGCTTATCTTAATCCCGCTCAATGCGGGATTTTTTTTATGCCTATCGAATGAAAATGAACTGCAATTTTTATAAGTTGTAGTGTAAACCTAGTATAGCGCCAAAAGTGTCAGTTTTTAAGTGTAAAAAACCGTTTTCACTTTCTAGTTCTGTTAAAGCTCGATTGTTTCTAAGACCTAAACTTAGGTCGAACCGTTCGTTGTATGAAAACTCAATTCCACCACCTAAAAGCAACGATAGTTCAAACTCGTTAAAATTGGTTTCACTATCAGGAAATGCATTGTCATCGTGAGCTAATTCTTGATTGAATAAATACCCTAGATTACAACCCAAGCTTATGAAAAACTTGAATTTTCCGTTGCTTCTATAGGTTGCATATAGAGGGAGTTGTAAGAAGTTTAGATTAAACCTGTAAGGAGATGCTCCGGTGCTAAAACCCTGATCATTAAAAATAAGCGTTTCTCCTCTAGCTCCTTTTTTTTCATATTCTAAACCGCTACTTAAAAGTAACTTATTAGAGAGTTTATAATCAACAGCAGCGCCGAGAGATAAGGCATAAAACGGATCTAAGTTTAAGTCAGGATCAGTATCGTGAACAGAGGATACTATTGGTTTTATTCCAATTCCAACCCTAAGACTTGAAGATTGACAGAAAACATTTAGAGTAAAAAAAACAAAAATTACAGTTATAAGAATGGTCCTCAACATTTCTTTTAGCTTATTCTCATATTACTCCGCATAATTACCAATTTAAATCTTGCACTATTTTTATTTGGGTTTAGTAAAATTTTGTGATTTACGATTTAAACTAATTGTGTCATAAAATAGCTTATCTTAATCACGCTTATTGCGGGATTTTTTATGCGGTTTATTATCGGCTTATTACTATTTTTTTTATTGGCTTGCTCTGAAAAAGCAGCACAGAGGCAATCGTTTAAAATTAGTTTTACAGAGCAAGACTCACCCTTGCAGCTTAGTTTAAGAGGCATTTCAGTAGTAGATTCTAATGTGGTTTGGCTAAGTGGAACAAAGGGAACTATCTTGCGCACTTTAAATGGTGGAACAAAATGGGAACTAATACAAGCTCCAGATCAAGACTCACTTGATTTTAGAAGTATTTATGCTTTTTCGGCTCAAAAAGCCCTAGTAGCAAGTGCTGGTTTTCCTGCTAGGGTGTATAAGACTCTTAACGGTGGGCTAAGTTGGGAATTGGTTTATGAGAATTTGGACTCTGCCGCTTTCATGAACTCCATTGCCTTTAGAGGTCCACAACAAGGGGTTATTTTCGGTGATCAACTTGGCGACTGTCATTTGATTTTACAAACACTAGATGCTGGTAACACTTGGAGAAGGATTTCATGTGAAAAACTACCGAAACCATTAGCCTATGAAAATGGATTTGCAGCTTCTAATTCTTGTATTGTAGTGACAAGACAAAGGCGTTACGTCATTGGCTTAGGAGGGTTGAAAAGTCGAGTATTCACTTCACCAAGAGGGCTTGCTTGGCAGGCTAGTCACACTACTTTAGGAGGTGGCTTAAGCAGCAGAGGAATCTATGCCCTTGCCGCAGGGCGTCAGCGGTTAATTGCTGTTGGTGGCGACTATACTAAACCAGATTCTACCTACCAGGCTTCAATTTCAAATGACCAAGGAAAAACCTGGCAAAGTGGAGGTGTCTTGAATGGTTACAGGTCTATAGTTGATTACAGTTCAAAACATCAATTGTGGATGGCTGCTGGGACTAATGGAGTGGACTATTCAGAAGATCATGGTAAAAGTTGGGAAAAAGTTTCACAGCTTGAACTTAACACCTTGCAGTTTGATCAAGCTTCCGGCTCGGCTTGGGCTGCATCTTCTAAGGGTAGAATTTTTCGAATCGAAATAAAAAGCAATTAAAGTCCACCATTTAGTCGCAGTGATTTAAAGGCTTAATTTTGCGTTTTTAATAGCTTGATGGGAAAAGAAAAAGCAACTAAACGGTTTACAACTTTTAGGCAAGATTTTGCTGCCAGCATTGTCGTGTTCTTTGTTGCGCTGCCCTTATGTCTTGGCATAGCACTAGCAAGTGGTGCTCCTCTTTTCGCAGGCTTAATAGCTGGAATTATTGGCGGTATTGTTGTTGGCAGTATCAGTGGCTCTGCTCTCGGAGTGAGTGGACCGGCCGCCGGACTTGCAGTAATTGTGCTGCAGGCAATCAGTGACCTTGGAGGTTATCAAGTTTTTCTAGCTGCCGTGATCATTGGGGGTTTGATCCAGCTGATGTTGGCAGTTTTTAGGGCAGGTATTATTGGTTATTACTTTCCTTCTGCAGTAATCAAAGGCATGTTGAGTGGTATTGGAATTATAATTGTGTTAAAGCAAATTCCACATGCTTTTGGCTATGACCTCGACTATCCCGGTGATTTAAACTTTAATCAACTTAATGGAGAAAATACTTTCTCTGAGCTTGCAAATATGCTTGACTACCTTTCTCCACCCGCTATTTTAGTTTCGTTTGTCTCGCTAAGTATTTTGATTGTTTGGGAAGCCTACCTAATGAAGAAGGCTAAACTCTTTAACCTGCTGCAGGGGCCAATAGTAGCTGTGCTCTTTGGTATAGCTTATCAGCTAGTATGTCAGCGGTTTTGGCCATCTTGGGCTATTTCTGAAGGCCATTTGGTTTCTGTGCCTGTTGCTAAAAACATGGAATCATTTCTCGGTCAGTTCATGCTACCTGATTTTTCAGCTTTTTTAAACCCTGAAGTTTATTGGGTAGGTATAACAGTTGCCATAGTAGCAAGTTTAGAGACTCTTCTAAGCGTTGAGGCTACTGATAAGTTAGATCCGCACAAAAGAATTACGCCTACCACTCGAGAGCTGTATGCCCAAGGAATTGGAAATGTGCTTTCGGGTTTTATCGGCGGCTTGCCTATTACCCAAGTGGTGGTTAGGAGTTCTGCCAATATCCAGTCTAATGGAAAGACCAAACTGTCGGCAATAATTCACGGCTTTTTGATCTTATTTAGTGTGATTCTTATTCCCAGGATCCTAAACCTTATTCCACTTGCGGTGCTTGCTTGTGTCCTTTTTATGGTGGGTTATAAATTGGCCAAGCCTTCGCTATTTAGCAAAATGTACCACTTGGGTGCCAAGCAATTCATACCATTTATTGTAACCATAATTGGCATCATCTTCACTGATCTTTTATTAGGAATAAGTTTGGGCTTTGCTGCTTCTATTTTAGTGATTCTGAGAGAGAACTTTATGAATTCCTATTATTTAAAGGAGAAAAAAGTAGATGATGGAGCAAATCGGATCACCTTGAAGTTAGCAGAGGAGGTTTCCTTTTTAAATAAAGCCGCCATTCTAGATGAACTCAATCAAATTGAATCAGGCACTTTTGTAGTGATTGACATGTCGGAGTCTGTTCGTGTAGATTATGATGTGCTTGAGATCATTAGCAATTTTAGCCAAAAGACAGCTAAAGAGAAAGATATAGAGGTTGAGATAAAAAAAGGCAAGATCAAGATCGATCAAGCCTCCTTTTAGTTTTTGCTAAACAAATTCTTCTCCTTTGTTAAGCTTTATGTCTGTTACAAACTGCTTAATTTTCTGCTCGTCTTCCTTCTTGCAAACCAATAGGGTATCGTTTGACTCTACCACGATGTAATCTTTTAATCCTTGCAGTACCACAAGTTTGTCTTTTGGCACACTTACAATACAGTCTTCAGAATCATAAAGCATTACATGCTTTCCCACTACTGCATTACCAGATTCATCTTGATCTAGGTGAGTATAAATAGAACCCCAGGTACCAAGGTCTGACCAGCCAATATCCGCGCTGATTACGTTTACGTTCTCAGATTTTTCCATGATTCCGTAATCAATGCTAATGCTCTTACATACGGAGTATATCTTATTGATAGCCTCCTCTTCATTTTCAGTATTAAAGGCATCCTTTTCTTCTTTAAAGAGGCTGTCCATTTCAGGAAGTAATTTTTCGAAAGCATTTTGAATGGAAGCTAAACTCCAAATAAACATGCCAGAGTTCCAACTAAAGTCTCCGCTCTCTAAAAACTGTTTCGCTAATTCTAAGTCTGGCTTCTCCGTAAAGGTTTTTACTTTTTTGATTTCATCCTCATTGCTATCATCAAATTGAATGTAGCCATAACCTGTATCCGGTCTGCTAGGACTAATACCCAGCGTTAGTAGCGCATCATGGGTTGAGGTGAAACTAAGAGCTTTTTCCATCACTTCTAGAAACTTTTGTTCCTTCAAAATCAAGTGGTCTGCAGGTGCCACAATAATGTTTGCATTTGGGTTTTTTTGTGCAATCTTATAGTTCGCGTAGGCTATGCAGGGAGCAGTATTTCTTCTGCTAGGCTCACATAAAACCTGATCAGCATCAATGCCCAATTGCTCCATCACAAGCTCTTTATAAAGCTCATTGGTTACTACTAAAATATTTTCCTTTGGAATGATCTTCTCTAAACGGTCAAAAGTTTGTTGGATCAGCGTTTGACCGGTGCCGAGAATATCAATGAATTGTTTTGGAAACTTCGTTCTACTCATAGGCCAAAACCTGCTGCCTATTCCACCTGCCATAATCACTCCGAAGTTGTTTGATCTTTCCATTGTTGCTTAATTTAAAAGGAGATCAAATTTAATTAATTCAACTTGCACTAAACTGCTAATAAGGATGAACGGAAGGTTAATTTTCTAAAATCTCTATTTCAGCAAGACCGCTGATCAGATAAACCTTATGTGTTTTTAGTTCAATACATTCAAAACGACTCCTGCGCCTGGCTCCTTTCTTAAAAACTCGATCTTTTCTGAATCGAAAAGAAGTTCCAATTTCTACATCCTCTAGAAAAGTGGCTTTTTGAGGGTCTAATTCTTTTAAGGCTCGATAGAGCATTGGATCGCTGCAACTTGAGGCTTTAGGTCTTGCCAAGTGTTGTTCAAGAACACTTTGGATTTCTTTTGGAAATTCAACTTCTTGCTTGATGAAAGCTAGCTTTTCAGTGTAGATGGATTGCCACTCCTTGCCATGCGGTTGCACACGATTTTGATACTTTTCCCAAGCGGCTGCATGCGCAATTTCATGCACTAAGGTGATCAAGAAATGGTATTGGTTTAGGTCTCCATTAACTGATATACGCGGAGGTTTCCCGCCATGAGCAGGTCTAAAATCACCAAGTTTGGTTTTTCTGCTCTTGGTTATTCTTAAGTGCAATTGATATTTTCTTAGCCAGCTGGCTATAGTCGGCAGGGCTGCTTCAGGAATGTATTTCAATAAGGTTTTAGACATTATTGCCTGCTACGAAAACACCTGGAAAACCAAAAGACTTGCAAAATAGGCCAAAGCTCCCATGTATACCAACTGTAAAATGGGCCACTTCCAACCACCCGTTTCTTTAACTACTATTGCGACCGTTGCCATGCACTGCAAAGCAAAGGCATAGAAAATCAAGAGGGAGTAACCTGTCGCTTTGGTATACACTTTTTCGCCTGTAGAAGGGTGGGTGGCTCTTGCCATTTTTTCTTTGATTGAGGTAGTGTTTTCTTCATCACCTACACTGTAGAGTGTCGCCATGGTGCCTACAAAAACTTCTCGAGCAGCGAACGAAGTAATGATTGAAATTCCAATTTTCCAATCAAAACCAAGTGGCCTTATAGCAGGTTCTATAAACTTTCCGATATGACCGGCATAACTTGCCTCTAGCTTTTCGCTCGCTATTTGGTCTTGGGTTAAGCTGAGCTCTTGCGAGGGATCTTGTTCGATTTGTTCGTATTTCTGCTCAATGGCCTCCATCTTATTACCCGGTCCATAAGAAGACAAGACCCACAATACTATTGAAACAGCAATGATGATTTTACCAGCTTCAAATAGAAACACTTTAACCTTGTTGTAGATGGTCATGCCTACATTTTTCCACCTTGGCATGCGGTAAATTGGAAGCTCCATAATAAAGTGGCTGCGCTCTTCTGTTTTAACCCAGTATTTCAGCAGCATAGCTGTCCCAAGGGCTGCAACAAAACCCAATAAATAAAGCGCCATCATTACGATACCTTGTAAGTTAAAACCAAGCAATTGTTTTTCAGCAGGAATAACCAAAGCGATCAATAAGGTGTAAACCGGTATTCTCGCTGAACAACTGATCAGTGGCGTTACAAAAATGGTTAGTAAGCGCTCTTTTTTATTGCTAATGGTTCTGGCACTCATGATGGCAGGAACTGCACATGCTGCACCTCCCAATAAAGGAATGATGGATCTCCCATTTAAACCGAAACGCTTCAAAACAGTATCGGTCAAATAACTTACTCGGGCTAGGTAACCGGTGTCTTCTAGAATTGCTATGAACATGAAGAGTAAGGCGATTTGTGGAATGAAGATCACGATACCTCCTAAGCCTGCCAGCACTCCTTCTACGAGGAGATCATTGAGAATGCCTTCTGGTAAAGCACCTCCTAGCCAATTCCCAAATACTAAAAAGCCATTTTCAATCCAATCCATGGGGTAGGTTGACCATGAGAAAATGGCTTGGAAGATCAAGAATAGAATAAATAAGAAGATCACAAAGCCCCAGACTGAGTGGGTGAAAATTTTATCGATCTTACGGGTACTTTCAGCAGTTTTAGCCGGGCCATCTGCATGGTAGGTTTTGGCTAAAATTTCTTTAATTCGTTTAAACCGATCTACTGTATTTTTTAGTTGGTTCTTTTCTTCATGTCTTTCGATTACTTTCGGAGCAGGTATGTAATCAAAGGTTTCGATGCGTGTTTTTAACTTAGACACTCCTTTCCCTAGTCTGGCATTCATTGGTATTACAGGAACTCCAAGTTCTCTCTCTAATCCTGCAATATCGATTTTTTGTTTGTTCCTTTCTACAATATCCATCATGTTTAAAACAAGGATGGTTGGATATTCTAGGTCGATCATTTGCGTGACCAATAAAAGGTTACGCTTTAGACTTGAAGCATCGGCAATGATGACTACAATCTCTTCTTTGTCATTTCGATTTTGATCAATCAGGTATTCATAGGTTACCTTCTCATCTTCTGACCTAGGAACCAAGCTGTAAGTTCCAGGTAAATCAACAACTTCTAATTTTTCTTGGCCCAGTTTAAGTTGACCGGTCTTTTTTTCTACCGTTACACCAGGAAAGTTGCCAATGCGTTGATTTAAGCCAGTTAGGGCATTAAACAAAGTAGATTTACCAGAATTGGGATTGCCTACAAGAAGTAGACGTTTGCCTGAGCTTTTTTTTATTTGAGGTGCTTCGCTTACTGTTTCCAACTGCTTATTGCTTAACAATCATATTTTCTGCATCGTTCTTACGCAGGCTAATAAAACTATCTTCTACTCTTATGATCATAGGCTCGCCAAAAGGCGCAACGCGCTCTAGAGTTATACGTTCACCAATTATGCAACCCATGCTGTAAAGCTGAACGGTTAGCTGTTCGTCCAAAATCTTTTCTAAGGTTACTTGATCTCCTATTTTACAGCTCGCTAAATTCAATAGTTCCTATTATTATTTAGAAGAAGTCTAAATAGCAAAAATAACATTTCTGTTTCCCTTTTGTGCTAATAAAGCCTGATTTGTTTGTTGCTCGAGTTGATGATAACTCCAAGAGGGGCAATCGCATTTTTTCTTCTTTTTTCTATATCCTTTTGGTCCGCTTGCACAAGCGGTCAAGAGTAGGATCGATATTAAGATCAAAACCAGCATTCTATTAGACATGGGGCAAAAGTAGGCAAATCAATTACCCAAACCTTCTGTCGGGGCTAAAGCGTTTGAAAGGATTGGGGAATCTTCGCAAAAAAAAGTCCTGCCTTCTGGCAGGACTTTTAGCACACAAAACTCGGCTACTTGTTGGCTAATTTACATTAACCACACTTACTTTCTCCGCAATCGGAGCAAGTCAAGCAGCCTTCTTTAAACATTAATCCTTCAGATGAACCGCAGTTCTCACAGGTTTGACCCTCTGCTTTGGTGCCATCTGGTATGTATTTTTTAAGTGCTCTTTGTACACCGTTTTTCCAAGTGTTCAAGCTTTCATCACTCAGGTGAAGATTCGCTACCATATCTACAACAAAAGTAAGTGGCATACCGTGACGTAACACACCTGAAATTAGCTTAGCATAGTTCCAATACTCTTGGTTAAAAGTTCTTGACAAGCCCTCAATAGTGGTTTTGTAACCATCTTTGTCTTCATATTGGAAGTCGTAACGAGCACGACCGTCCTCAGATTTATTGCGGATTACCCAACCTTTGTCTACTTGACTCAAGATGCTAAAGGAGTCTTCTGCTCTTCCGGTAAAGATTTCATAAGGTCTGCCATCTATACAACCAACAACAGCAATCCATTTTTCTTGGTTGTTGTTGAATTTAACAATATCCGCTTCTAGTGATTTTGGACGTTTAGGGGCTTGGGTTTCCATAAAGGCTACCTTATCATCTTTTTTGCCTTTATCATCATTGCTTACCAACACGCCGGATCTCGATCCATCACGGTAAACAGTGATTCCTTTACAACCGCTTTCCCAACCGGTAACGTAGATCTTACCGACCATTTCTTCAGAAATTTCATTCGGTACATTTACTGTTACACTGATCGAGTGATCAACCCACTTTTGAACGGCACCTTGCATTTTTACTTTCGCAACCCAATCTACATCGTTAGCTGTTGCTTTAGAGTATGGCGACTTTTCAATGATTTTGTTCAGTTCTTCTTGTGAGTAGGTAGCTACTTCTTCAAGGTCATACCCATTTACCTCTAACCAGGTTTTGAAATTGTGGTGGAATACATTGTACTCTTCCCATGAATCTCCTACTTCATCAACAAAATCTACACGAGCGCTTTTGTCATTAGGATTTACTTTTCTTCTTCGCTTGTAAGCTACCATGAATACTGGCTCAATACCAGAAGTAGTTTGCGTCATAATACTGGTAGTACCTGTTGGCGCTATAGTCAACAAGGCAATATTTCTTCTACCGTATTTTACCATGTCCTCATAAAGAGCAGGATCTGCATCTTTAATTCTTTGGATCATCGGGTTTTTTTCTTCTCTTATAGAGTCATAGATAGGGAATGAACCTCTATCTTTTGCCATTTCCACTGAAGAACGATACGCTTCAATTGCAAGTGTTTTATGCACTTTAACGGAGAAATCAAGTGCCTCATCGGTTCCATATCTTTTTCCTAGTGCTGCAAGCATGTCACCTTCTGCCGTAATGCCAACCCCAGTTCTTCTTCCTTCAATACACTTCTGCTTGATCTTTTTCCAAAGATTTAATTCAGTGCGTTTGATCTCAATGTTTTCAGGATCGTCTTCAATCTTTTTGATGATCGCATCGATTTTTTCCATTTCAAGGTCAACAATATCATCCATTATTCTTTGAGCATATCGTGCATGCTTTTTGAACTTGGGCATATTGAATGTTGCTTCTTCAGTAAATGGGTTTTCAACGTAACTGTATAGGTTAACCGCTAATAAACGACAACTATCATACGGACATAGAGGTATTTCGCCACAAGGGTTGGTTGACACTGTTTTGAAACCTAAGTCTGCGTAGCAATCAGGGATTGATTCGTTTGTAACCGTATCCCAAAATAAAATACCAGGTTCAGCAGACTTCCATGCATTGTGAACGATTTTGTTCCATAGTTTCTGTGCATTGGTCTCCGTTTCATAAACGGGCTGATCACCTTCAATCGGATATTGTTGTTTAAATGGCTTATTATCTATCACTGACTTCATAAAGTCATCGGTGATTTTAACCGATACATTAGCCCCCGTTACTTTTGTGCCGTCCATTTTAGCATCAATAAAACCTTCAGCATCTGGGTGCTTAACAGAAACACTTAACATTAACGCTCCTCTTCTTCCATCTTGTGCAACTTCACGAGTAGAATTAGAGTAACGCTCCATAAAAGGTACAATGCCAGTGGAAGTTAAAGCCGAATTCATAACCGGACTACCTTTAGGTCTGATGTGAGAAAGATCATGTCCTACCCCGCCTCTTCTTTTCATTAATTGAACTTGCTCTTCGTCGATCTTGAGAACTCCACCATAAGAATCTGCCAAGCCTTTGTTGCCAATTACAAAGCAATTTGATAAAGATGCAATTTGATGATTGTTGCCAATACCTGTCATTGGACCACCCTGTGGAACAATGTATTTGAAACCCTCTAACAGTTCAAAAACCTCATTTTCGCTTAATGGATTTGGATAACGCTGTTCTACTCTTGCAATTTCGCTTGCTAATCTGCGGTGCATGTCGTCAGGATTCTTTTCGTAGATATTCCCTGCTGAATCTTTTACTGCGTATTTGTTTACCCAAACGTTAGCTGCTAGTTCATCACCATCAAAATATTCAGTTGCAGCATTAACTGCTTCCTCATAAGTATATATTGTTCTTTCTCTTGATTCTGCTGTTTGACTTTTTGAAGAATCTTGCTTGATTCCAAGGCTGTTTTTTTCGGCTGTTTCTTTCATTTTCAATTAATTGGCGTTAATAATTTGTGGAGCATGTTAAGAGTAACTTAACAGAGACCAAAGTAGGAAGGCATTGATGCTATTTCAACAACCCAAGGTTCGATTTTATTAACAAATCGATAACATTTTTAAGGCCCTTTTTAGATGCGTTGTTCACGCTTTTTTCATCTTTTTTTTCAACAATTTAAGTTTTGGCATCCTGTTTCATTACTTAACCTAAAATTCACTTTGTATGAATTGTTCGGTAAATCAAGCTTTTAATAATGAACAAGCAGTGGCTGAAATTGTGTTTAATCTATCTGTAATTTTGAAGAAACTATCAGCTGTAGATGGATCGAATCGTAGGAATTGAACTGAGTCATAGAACTGCCCCCATTGCTATAAGAGAGCAGCTTGCTTTTAATGAAGAGCAAACGAAGCAAGCATTACTTGCCTTAAAGCAACATTATCAGGAAGTATTTATCATATCGACCTGCAATAGGCTTTCCCTCTATGCTTATGGTGATACCTATTTAGCTTTAGAAGAATATTTAGAGCAATTCGGAGACTACAGTCAATACTTAACTGTGTTGCCTGATACCCGTATTGCTATTTCAAACCTCTTTTCTACTTCCGCTGGTTTGGAATCGCAAGCGATAGGCGAACATCAAATCGTAGGTCAGATCAGAGACTCTTTAAATTTGGCCCGCGATTTAAAAACCATAGGTCCAATCCTTGATGAGCTAATCAGGCAATCTATTCACACCGGAAAACGGGCGAGGGTAGAGACAAGTGTTGGCAAGCATTCAGCATCTTTAGCCACCGTAGGTTTTGAGTTGATTAAAAGGCATGATTACGACTTAAGTGATGCCTCTTTTTTAGTTGTAGGGACAGGGAATATGGCCAATTTGGTCAACACTGTGCTAGACCGTTCGGCAATTAAAGAGCTTTACATTGCGAGCCATAATCTTGAAAGAGCTTCTAAAATGGCTGAGGAATGGGGAGGTGAAGCGGTTCATGTTTCTCACCTTCACCGTGTTTTAGGTAAGGCTGATATTATTATTGGAGGGACACAAGGGGAAGTTAACCTCTTAAGTGAGAAAGATGTAGAGGATAGTAAATGTACTCGGGCGCAATTCGCTATGAATGCTAAAAAACCAAAGTTGTTAATCGATTTTGGTTTACCACGAAACTTTAATCCAGTCTTAAAGGAATTTGAAAATGTACATTTATATGACTTAGATGACATCAAGCAAATGACCTTTGAAAGCCTTCAAAAAAGGCAAGACGAAATCCCAAAGGTTAAAGCCATTATAGATGAAGAAGCTAAGAAGTTTACTGAATGGTTTTATCACCGAAAGGCTTCACCAGTGATTGAGGCGTATTGGAAGGGTTTGTTGGATGTTAAAGAGGATGAGCTAAAATGGTTAAAGCCTAAGCTTGGGGAAATTAGTGAGGAGCAAGAGCGATTGCTTGAAAAATTTGCCCACCGCTTAATAAGACGCGTGTCAAAGAAACCTTTGGAGGAAGTGAACAAGTTTGCGCAAAACATGCATCACAGAGATAATCCAATCAATACGGTTAAAAAGGTATTTGATTTGGACGATGTAGACATCTTCGTGCCCAAAAAACGAGTAGTGATTGGCACGAGAGGCAGTAAGTTAGCGCTTACTCAGACTCACTTTATGATTGAAAAGTTGCGTGCGCAAGAACCACAAAATGAATACATTACTAAAATTATTCGGACGAGTGGAGATGACGGGAACATTGACGTAATGGGTGCCTTTACTACTGCAATTCAGCGTGCCCTGCTTGATGGGCAGGTAGACATTGCAGTACACAGTTACAAAGATCTCCCCATAGAGCAGGTGCCCGGTTTACGTTTAACCGCAATTTCTGAGCGTGAAGATGTGCGAGATGTTTTGATTGCCAAAAAAGGGGAGAAATTCAAGGATCTAAAAAAGGGTGCTGTAGTAGGTACAGGTAGCTTGCGAAGAGAGATTCAATTAAAGCAGATGCGACCGGATCTTGAGGTGCGTTTCATTCAAGGTAATCTGGATAGTCGGATGAAGAAAATGTATGAAGGGGATTATGATGCGATTATTTTAGCAGCTGCAGGCTTAAAGCGGTTGAGTATGCTTGATAAAGCAACCGATATATTTACAGAAGAGGATTTGATTCCTGCAGTTTGTCAAGGTGCATTGGCGCTAGAAGTTCGCGACGGGGATAAAGAAATTTCGGCTTTAGTCGAAAAAGTAAGCCATGAAGACACAAAAATAGCTACTGATGCTGAACGTACTTTTTTATTAGCTCTTGGTGGAGGGTGCAACTATCCGATAGCCGCTTACGCTAAAATAGAAGAGCAAGAATTGAATTTACACGGACTTTATGCTTCAGCAGATGGAAAAGTGGTGGCTACTGATAGCATTCAAGGACATAAGCGCTTGGCGCATCAATTGGCTCAAAGATTGGCCGAAGACTTGAATCAAAAGGTAAGGCAACAGACAAGAGAACTACAAAGTGAAGAGAAATCTGAAGGGTAAGAAAATTGTAGTCACCAGAGCCGAGAAACAGGCTAAGAGTCTAGTCGACGGAATAGAACGGGCAGGAGGAGAAGCGCTATTATTTCCACTGATTGAGTTTGCTCCGGTAGCAGATCAAACTGAGCTAAAACAAGCGTTTCAGAACCTAGAAAAATACCACTGGTTGGTTTTTACTTCTACCAATGCGGTTGACTATTTTTTTGATGCTGCAGAGGAAGAAAAGGTGAAATTTTACTTTTATCCGGACTTGAAGATTGCCACCGTAGGTGAGAAAACCAAGTTGCAGTTAGAGCAAAGAGGCTACCGTACCAATTTTGTTCCAATTCAATTTACCGCAGAAGTCTTGGCAGAGAATATGGATGAAAATATTCGAGGCAAGCATATCTTAATCCCTCGTTCTGAAAAAGCCTCAGATGAATATTTGGAAGTATTTGTGAAAAGAGGAGCCATTCCGCACGCTATTAATGTTTACCAAAATCTTAAGGTTGCTCATAAAGCAGAGGCAGTAGAAAATTTATTGGCACAAAAACCCGACTACATTACTTTTACATCTCCTTCAACGGTGCAGGCTTTTTATGATCTGCTTCCTGAAAAAGAACATACATTGAATTCAGTAAAAATAGCTTGCATTGGACCAAGTACAGCCAAGCGAGCTGAGATCTTGGGTTTTTCTGTAAATGCATTGGCTAGTCCGCATACAGTAGATGGCCTTTTAGAAGCACTTAAAAATATAGAACCTCATGTTCAGACCACGTAGACTTAGAAAGAACAGTGCCATCCGCGATATGGTAAGAGAGAATCACCTTTCGGTGAAGGATTTTATTTATCCAGTTTTTGTAGAAGAAGGAGAAGGAATCAAAAAAGAAATTGCTTCCATGCCGGGAATTTTTCGTTATTCTTTGGATCAGATCGATCAGGAATTACAAGAAGTTGTGGACTTGGGAATTCCTTCTATTATGCTGTTTGGTATTCCAAAAAACAAAGATGCGGAAGGTTCAGAGTCCTGGAACGACGAAGGTATTGTGCAACAAGCCATTAAGTACATCAAGAATAAATTTCCTCAGTTGTATGTGATTGCCGACGTCTGCTTTTGCGAATACACCGATCATGGGCACTGTGGGGTGATTGTGAACCAAGATGTAGACAATGACTTAACGTTAACAAACCTAGAAAAGCAAAGCCTATCCATGGCCAAGGCAGGTGCAGATCTGTTAGCGCCTTCGGGCATGATGGACGGTATGATTGCCACAATGCGTGATGCTTTAGACTTGAACGGGCATTCTAATATGCCGATCATGTCTTACGCCGTTAAGTATGCTTCTGCTTTTTACGGGCCTTTTCGCGATGCGGCAGACTCAACTCCAAGCTTTGGCGATCGAAGAACCTATCAAATGGATCCGGCCAACCGCATTGAAGCCTTGAAAGAAACGGCTTTGGATGTGGAAGAGGGAGCGGATATTTTAATGGTAAAACCAGCGCTTTCTTATTTGGATATTTTACGAGAATTGAAAGACCTGCATGATTTGCCCATGGCGGCCTATAACGTAAGTGGAGAATATGCCATGATTAAAGCGGCAGCGGAAAAAGGATGGATTGATGGTGAAAAAGTAATGCTAGAAAAACTCATCTCCATGAAAAGAGCTGGAGCCGATATCATTTTGACTTATCATGCGAAAGAGGCGGCGAGATTGATTTAGTTTAAATGGTTGTTTTGTCGCTGTCGATACCTGCCTAGGGCAGACAGGCATTTTTCTTGTCACATCGAGTGATTACATTGTTGTTCTCGATACCCGTCCGAACGGAGTCCATCCGGGCGGGTATCCTGATAAAATCAGGACACTCGAACTGACAATGCAATAGTATCGAGATGGACAAGAAAAACACTCGAGCTTCCAAAATAAAGAATGAGTCAATAAAAAGAGACTTAAAAATCAATTGAAACATTAAGATTCCTTCTCTTTCTTTAAACAAAAGCCCTTCGTCTGCCTTACTTTTGCACTATGAAATTAGAACGATCTAAAACACTTTACGAAAGAGCGAAAAAGTCCATGGTTGGTGGTGTAAATTCACCGGTTCGGGCTTTTAATTCAGTGGGAGGGAATCCACTTTTTATCGATAGAGCAGAAGGCATTCATATTTACGATGCTGATGGGAATGAGTATATTGATTGTGTTGGCTCCTATGGTCCCATGATCCTCGGTCATGCCCACCCCAAAGTGAACGAAGCGGTAAAAGCTGCCATTGATAAAAGTTATACCTATGGAGCTTCAACAGAAGTTGAGGTAGAAATGGCTGAAATGGTAAAAGAAGCCTTTCCGCATCTAGATAAAGTTCGATTTGTCAATTCTGGAACGGAAGCGGTGATCTCTTCTATCCGCTTGGCTAGAGCTTATACCGGAAAGAACAAGATCATCAAGTTTGCTGGTTGCTACCACGGTCATTCTGATAACCTTCTAGTGGCTGCCGGATCTGGTTTAGCCACTTTGGGAATTCCTGGAAGTAAAGGAGTACCGGAGTCAGCGGTGAGAGATACTTTAATTGCCAAGTTCAATGACATTGAAAGCGTAAAGCTCTTGATTGATGAATTTCCGGATGAAATTGCCGGCATTTTCATAGAACCGGTGGCTGGAAATATGGGGGTGGTGGTTCCTGACAAATCCTTTATGCAGGAGCTGCGCAGCTTAACCAAAGAAAAAGGCATTGCTTTGGTAATCGATGAAGTAATGACTGGTTTTCGTCAAAAGTTTGGCGGTGCTCAAGATTACTTTGGGGTAGAAGCAGACATTACCTGTATGGGAAAAGTAATTGGTGGCGGCATGCCGGTAGGAGCCTACGGTGGCAAATCAGCCATTATGGATATGGTTTCGCCGCTTGGTGGAGTTTATCAGGCAGGTACTTTAAGTGGCAGTCCCATTGCTATGGCCTGTGGATTGGCTACTTTGAACGAATTGAAAAAGCACGATTACGACCGAGCTGACCAAATTGGAAAACGCATTAAAGCAGCCTTAGAAAAATCAGCTGAAAAGCATGGCTATACGATTACAGTTAATCAGTTTGGCCTGATGGTGAATCCCTTCTTTACCGATCAAAAGGTGGTTGACTTTGAAACGGCGCAAAGTTCAGATACGGAGATGTTTGCCAAGTTCTTTTGGGCTGCGGCAGAGAATGGCTTGTATTTGCCGCCTTCACAGTTTGAAGCTTGGTTTATGCCCATAGTATTGACTGATGAAGAAATTAATTTAATAGAAGAAAGAATAGAAAAAGCCTTTCAGGCGATGAAATAAAATTCTGTTTGTTTTCGCACATCGAGCGGAGTCGAGATGCGCGAAAAAAGAACAACAACGAAAACGAGCATGACCCAATTCAACGATCGATTTTTAAAAGCTTGCCGACAGGAAGCCACTGACCGTCCACCGGTTTGGTTTATGCGTCAGGCGGGACGATATCAAGAGAAATATAGAGCCATTCGAAAGAAGCACAGCTTGGTAGAAATTTGTAAGATTCCCGAAGTATGCGCTGAGGTTACCCTCTTGCCCATCCTGCAGTTTGGTTTTGATGCAGCTATTGTCTTTTCCGATATCATGATTCCGTTGGAGCCAATGGGTATCGACTTTGAATACAAGCCCGGAGTGGGGCCGGTAATTCATAATCCGATTAAGACAGAAGCGGATGTAGACAAGCTGAAAGAATTGGATTTTGGAAAGGATCTACAATACACCGGAGAATCTTTGGGTATTTTGAAAAGAGAATTGAATGTTCCTTGTCTTGGATTTGTGGGAGCGCCTTTTACCTTGGCTTCTTATATGCTTGAAGGTGGCCCTTCTAAGAGTTACATTCAAATGAAGTCTTTCATGTATCGAGAAACCAAAGCATGGCATAAACTGATCGACAAGTTGGCGAGTAATATGGCAAATTATCTGCTTTACCAGGTGGAGAGTGGAGCCATGGCAGTGCAAATCTTCGATAGTTGGGTTGGCATCTTAAGTCAAGCTGATTACCGCGAATACGTTTTTCCACACATGCAGAAAATGGTGCAGGAGATAAAAAGCAGAACGGACGTTCCAGTAGTGCTCTTCGGAACTAATTCTTCGCATCTCTTGCAAGACATGAAAGCCACCGGAGCAGATGTGATTGGTATTGATTGGAAAACAGACATGGCCAAAGCTTGGGAAAGCATGAATTACGAAGTAGCCGTACAAGGAAACTTAGATCCTACTTTACTTTTTGCAGACTTTGACTTGATCGAGAAGCGAGCGAAAGCCATTCTTGATTCTATGCCAGATCAACCAGGCTTTATCTTTAACCTCGGACACGGAATCTTACCTAAAACCCCGGAGGAGAATGTGAGACGGTTGGTGAACTTGGTGCAAGGAAGGTAGTTAAATGCGCTAAAATTTGCGAATGCCTAGAATTAGAGAATTTGAAAATGCCTAAAATGGAGAAATTGTAATATACATTTTAGCTCATTCTCTTTTTACTTGCTCGTTTAATTGGTTTATTTTACCACGATCTTTTTAGTACTAAAGTATTTATGATCAACTGCTAGAGTGAGACTTAGGGTTCCACTTTTTAGCTGATCTGAAAGCTTTAAGTTAAGCTCATTATCTCCTACTCTTCCTTCCCAAATGCCTTGCTGTATGATTTGCCCCTGCACATTGCTTAGCAGATAGCTAATGGGTGCTGCTTGATCCAAGTGTAACTCCAAATGAATGGTGTTTTCTACAGGATTCGGAAATACTTTGAAGTCTAGTTGATGCTCACCTTTAATGTCTTGTAGATTAGTTGATCTTGACCGAATTAAATCTACTTGATAGATGCTTGGGTCGGCACTGGTTGTATTGGTTTGATTGGTGCTGAAAGGATTTAGGCTGTTGCTTAGAATACCTCCATAAATATGTCCGATGGCAATGGTATCTGCTTGAATATCATTTAATTTAATGATCTCAGATTCGTAGTGAGGAAGATTTTCATTTAAAATGAATTCAGCACTTGCTCCTTTAAAGTTTGGCATTTGGCTACTGAGTTGAAATTCTTGCAAACTACTGTCAGCATATCGACTCAGACGGCTAATGGTTCTTACAAAAGGCACTTGATTGTCTTGAATCAGGTTGCCATTTTGGTAATAATATTGGCTCATGCCACCAAAAAAGAGGCTGTGCATCTCATTTTGTAGACTGTCGTAAAATGCAACTTTAGCACTGTGATAATTGCTTAAGTATTGATTGAAAGATGTTATTGGATTGTAGCCATTGGCTGTAATGTCAACTGGGTAAAGAAAAGGCAAGTCAACTGTAGGTTGGAAAACACCAGAGGAGATGGTGTAGCCCTCAGTTCCGTCAGGAAAGATTTGTGGCATTAAATTGTAATCTCTTCGACGAAGGTGCACCGCATCTGTAATGGTTTGGTAATTTCTTACAGACAAGCTCGTAGCGTTTTGGGTAATCTCAAATTTTCTTATTTGGTTGGTATAGCTTTGGGTGTAGGTAGGATTTCCCCTCGGGTTGTATCGGCCATTAAAATTATGTCCGCCTACTAGGTAGAAGGTGCTCCCAATCTTTCCGATTTGACCACCACTGACCGCAAAATTAGGGTAACTGATCTGCCTGATGTAAGGAGAAATTGCAGTTCCGTTGACAATTGCCGTAATAAGGGCCGGAACATCAATGGCACTTAAGTTGGGAAAAGTAATGTGATTGTTAGCTGTGGGAGAAAAAGCATAACCCCCAATGATATATAAGGAGTCTCCATCTTGGTAAAAGTTCATATTGGTCGACTGAAGCTGCTCTTTGATGCTGGTGGCTAAGCTGTTTAAGGAGGCGCTCCAAAACTGCTGAGCTGCAATGTCGACTACGTAAATGCTGTCGTTATTTTGGTTTTGAGGAAAAGAATTGAAAGGTTGACGGGCATGCAATCCATCCCTTCTTCCTCCAATAATCAGCCATTTGCCATTATCTTGACCAAAGGCATAAGAGTGCAAACCCGGAAGACCAGGAATGCTAATGGGGTTTAGTTGTACTTCATAGTTGGTGGTTACTTGCGCTGTGCTGCTTGATAAAGCAACAAACAGGGCGAAAGCCAGAGTAAGTAGTTGTTTCATGGTATGGGTTTAAAAATCAAAGGAAAGACTTTGTGGCTTGCTTTGAGGTAACTTATGTTACAGATTGAGTAGGAAGCTAGTTTTTAAAGATGAACAATGCACTAGAATTAGTGAAATTGGAAATTTGCTGAAATGGATGAATGACTCAAAATTTATATATATTGTTTGACAGATTAAAGCCCCTTTCTCATGTCAAAGAAGTCATACAGATATAAAAAGCACCTATATGTTCAAATTAATAATGAAATCGAAGAACCAAGGTTTGACGTCATTCATAATGAATCTAAGCCCAAGAGACTTTACAAATATTTTGGATTAAACAAGAATAGCGCAGATGCACTTCTAAATTCCTATTTATTTGCTAGTCACCCCTTTCATTTGAATGATATTATGGATTGTAATCCCTTACTAACCTATTCTTCTAAAAAGATTGCGATTGATATTTATAAGAAATTCATAAAGAATACCTCAGATAAGGAGTTGAATAGATTTAGAGATGAGGATGTTCATAATCGACAATTTATCAATTTGATGTGGTCATTGCTCAGTAATGTTTATGGAGTAGTTTCCTTAACAGGAAGAAAGAACCACTCATTAATGTGGCCACACTATACAAATGAAGATGGATTTCAAATTGGTTTTGACTTTAATTTGTTAGAGAAATCATTAGCGTTTAAAGTTGGCAATGGTTCAATCCTTGGGATTTATCCTATTAATTATGTCAAGAAACTTGAGCCAATTGATATTTATGAATTTATACCAAAATTTCTAGGTGTACCATTTCTATACTTAACTAATTTAAAAAACAAAAAATGGAAATATGAAATGGAATGGAGAATCATAGCTTCAAATAAGCATATGGGGGTCCCATTTAATGAGTCTGGATTAACAACATTTAAAGAAGAAACGAATAGTGAGTTTACTAATTCAAGATTTTTATACTATTCCAAAGAAGCTATTTCAGAAGTTACATTAGGACACAAGTTCTTTAATAATAAATACTTTAATATCGATTATAGGGGTGCGAGATTAGATATTAAATTCAAGAATTTTAAAAAGGGAAACAAGGATAATAAAGAAGATTTGAGATTACTTTATGAGTTGTTTGACTTTATGGTAGAAAACTTTGCTGATAAGCTGTATTATTCTACATTCAAATATTCTGGTACAGATAGTAACCCTAAACTAATAAGGAGTAAAGAGGGAATGAAAATTAACAAAATAGCAATGGGACATTATTGTTGGAATCGGACCAAAAATGTAATAGAATTAGGTTAATCCAATCAATAATTTTAGCTCATTTTCAAATTTTAGGCATTTCTAAATTCTCAAATTCACCCATTTTAGCTCATTTCTTCACATTCCCTAATATCCTTCACATTCAACTGTAAACTAACCTTCCCATTCCACTCATTCTCTTCAATGGAGTAGGCGACATCAAAAGGTTTTCCACTTCGGATTAGTTCGAATTTGTCGCCCAAGCCAAAGGCAATGGCAGGGTAGAAGGTGTGAGGGTTCTCAGGCTTGATCAAGTCTAGCTTAAGGTGATTTTTGCCTACGATCTTTCCGTAACCTCTTTCTTTTAAGCCTCTACTTACAAACACCGGTTTCATGTTTTTTGGGCCAAAAGGCGCGAATTGTTTCAGCACATTATAAAACTTAGCGGTAATTTGATCTACCTCTAATTCGGCGTCGATTTCAATTTCTGGAGTGAGCAATTCTTCTGGAATGCTGGCGGCTACCACTTCTTCAAACTTCTGTTGAAAAGCTTTAATGTTTTCAATCGGTAAAGTCATGCCGGCGGCATATTTGTGTCCGCCAAACTGAGTGAGTAGGTCACTGCACTTTTCTATAGCCTCGTAAACATTAAAGCCTTTTACAGAGCGGGCAGAGCCTGCTGCTTTTCCATTGCTTTCGGTTAAAATGATAGTGGGGCGGTAGTAATTCTCAATGCAACGAGACGCTACAATCCCAATCACGCCTTTGTGCCAATTTTCATCATACAGCATGGTGGTTTTTTGCCGAATCAATTTTTCGTCGCCAGCAATCATGGCCAAGGCTTGCTCGGTGATGCTAGAGTCCAATTCCTTACGGTCTGTATTATGCCCGTCAATGTAGGTTCCGCCTTCCAAAGCAGTTTCCGGATTGTCGGAAAGGATCACTTCTACCGCTTTGTTGCCACTCTCTATTCTTCCTGCTGCATTGATTCTTGGGGCAAGGGTAAAAACCACATCGGTAACAGTTAATTCTTTTTTCTTGACTTTAGCCAAGTCCAGCATAGCTTGAAAGCCCGGCTGAGGTTTTTCATTTAACTTTTGAATTCCAAAATAAGTTAGGATTCTATTTTCTCCGACAATGGGCACAATATCAGCGCAAATGCTCACTGCTAGAATGTCGAGTTTATCGTAAAGTGCCTTTAGGGGAAGCTGATTTTTTTCAGCATAAGCTTGCATTAATTTAAAGCCTACCCCACAGCCTGAAAGTTCTTTAAAAGGGTAGTGGCATTCTTTTCTTTTGGGATCAAGCACGGCCACAGCCTTGGGTATATCCTCCCCAGGTGTATGGTGATCACAGATGATAAAATCAATGCCTTTTTCATTGGCATAATCAATCTTGTCGATGGCTTTTATACCGCAGTCCAACGCAATAATCAGCGAAATGTCATTGTCATGTGCGTAGTCAATACCTGTGAAAGAAATTCCGTATCCTTCAGCATAGCGATCAGGAATGTAATAGTCCAATTGAGGGTAGAAGGTGTTGAGGAAACCATAAACCAAGCTCACCGCCGTTGTGCCATCCACATCATAATCGCCATAGATCAAAATATTTTCCTTATTCTCAATGGCTTTTTCCAACCTCTCTACTGCAGTTTGCATATCCTGCATTAAAAAAGGATCATGTAGATCTTCCAATTTAGGTCGAAAGAATTGCTTCGCTTCCTCAAAAGTTGTGATCCCTCTTTGAATCAGTAGTTCAGTTAAGGTAGGATCCAGGTCGTTTAGTTCAGATGAGAGCTTTTGAATTTCTTCTTTTTCTACTTCAGCTTTCTTGGTCCATCTTTTTTTGTTCATTGTCGGTAATTTGAATCGAAGTTAATAAATACTAGCGCTTACTATGTCTTTTCATTCTTTCCATCTTCTTTATTTTTGACAACCCCAATGCAGGAGCTCGAAAAAATAAAAAAGCAGATAGCAGAATATCAAAAGGCTGGTAAAAGGCTTTTTGCGACCTCTTCTTTTCAGACGCACAGTATTCCTTTATTGCATATCATTAGCAAGATTGACAAAAGCATACCCATTTATTATTTGAATACTGGTTATTTATTTCCTGAAACCATTGCATTTAAGGATCAGCTTGCAAAGCATCTAGGTTTGACCTTCATCGCTCTGGAGAGTTCGATTTCTAAAAGCCAGCAACGAGATGAGAATGGACAGTTGTTTTTTACCTCAGATCCCGATTATTGTTGCTTTCTGAATAAGACTCAGCCAATGGAACCCATATTGGCTAGTCATGATGTTTGGATCAACGGCATTCGGGCTGATCAAAATGCAAATAGAGCAGGAATGAAGGTGGAAGAGCAGACTCCTCAAGGTGCATTACGCTATCATCCCGTCTTACATTGGACTGCCAAGGATATTTTCGAGTACCGAAAAGCCCATGCTCTGCCTGAACACCCGCTTGAAGCAGAAGGGTATTTGAGTATTGGTTGCGAACCATGCACAAGAAAGCACATAGCAGGTGACGAAAGAACAGCTCGTTGGTTTGGGATGAATAAAGTTGAATGTGGCTTACACACTGATCTAATTCAAAAGTAAATGCACGTATTAATTACCGGAGGAGCCGGCTATATCGGGACAGCTTTAGTTGAGCAATTGAATCAAGATGATAAGGTCGAGCAGATTGATATATACGACAACCTAAGTCGTGGAAATCGAAACTTATTCATTGGAATAGATAAGCTGAAAACAAAGAAGGTGAAATTTATACAGGGTGATTTACTTGATTCCCGTAAGTTGAAGAATGCCTTGAATGGAGTTGATATTGTGTATCATTTGGCAGCCAATGTAAGTACCCCTTTTTCCGATCAAAATCCTCACTTATTCGAACAAGTTAATCATTGGGGTACGGCTGAATTGACCTATGCAGTAGAAGCAAGCGAAGTGAAACGCCTGATCTATTTGAGCAGTGTTTCAGTTTATGGGGCCTCAGAAGATATTTGCAGATTAAGCGATAAGCCTAACCCTCAAACCTTTTACGGTATTTCAAAACTGCGAGGAGAGGAACATGTGCAACGTCTTTCAGAAAAGCTTGAAACATTTATTATCCGCTGTGGAAATGTATATGGCTACAACAAAAGCATGCGCTTTGATGCTGTCATTAATCGTTTTTTGTTTGAAGCTAATTTTAAAGGCCAAATTACCATCAATGGTACCGGTGAGCAACATCGACCCTTCATTCACATTCAAGACGTGGCAAGCGTTTTAACTGCATTAAGCGAAGCTGAACTCCCTAAAGGAGTGTATAATCTAGTAGATAAGAATCGGGCTATTGGTGAAATTGTAGAAAGCTTGCGTAAACTCTACCCTAATTTGGAAATGTTGTTTGTAAACCAGCATATGAAAATGAGAGAACTACAAGTAGAGCCTTCCGCCGATTTGCAAGCTTATTTCAGTAAACCACTTACTAGTTTTGAGGAGCAAGTTTCAAACTTCAAAAAGGCTTTTACTTTTTAGACTTACCTTCCACTACCAGTACAATTTCTCCTTTCAGGGTATTATTTTCGTAGTAATCAACTAATTTTAAGAAGCTTCCTCTTACAGTCTCTTCATGCAGTTTAGTAAGTTCTCTGCTTACTGAAGCTTTGCGTTCTCCAAAATACTCATGGAGTTGCTTTAAGGTTTTAATCAGTCGATGAGGTGATTCATACAAAATGATGGTGCGGCTTTCTTCGGCCAAGAACTTTAGTCTTGTTTGTCGACCTTTCTTATGGGGTAAAAAGCCTTCAAAAACAAATTTATCACAAGGCAAGCCGGAGTTTACCAAAGCGGGAACTAATGCATTAGCGCCAGGCAGGGTTTGCACATCAACCTCTTTTTCTATGCATAAGCGAAGCAGTAGAAACCCCGGATCTGAAATGCCCGGAGTGCCGGCATCGGTAATCAGGGCCATGCTTTCACCTTCAGCTAAACGCTCTGCCAAATTTTCTGCTAGCTTGTGTTCATTGTGTTGATGGTAAGCTTGCAGCGGCTTTTGTATTTCGAAATGCTTTAGCAATTTACCACTTGTGCGTGTGTCTTCACACAAGATTACATCAACCGACTTAAGCACATCAACTGCTCTGAAGGTCATGTCGGCTAAATTGCCGATAGGGGTGGGAACAAGATAAAGCATAGAACAACCAAAGGTATTCAATTCTGAGATTAAGTGTTATTTTGCAGTATGCAAGTGAAGCTATCCGTAGTGGTTATTGCCCTTAATGAGGAAAGGCGCATTGGAGAGGTTATTGACGCTGTATCAAAAATCAGTGATGATATCCTGGTAATTGATAGTGGTTCTAAAGATCGCACGGAAGAGATCGTTTGCGCTAGGCAAAACACCCGCTTTATTTATCATAAGTGGCAAGGTTTTGCAGCTCAGAAAAACTATGGGAACCAAGCAGCCAAGCACGATTGGATATTATCCTTGGATGCGGATGAAGTCCCCGATCAAAAGCTGATTAACGAAATACAAAATAGATTATCTGAGGAGCCTACTTGTGCATATCTTATCAATAGAAAGTCTGTTTATTTGGGAAAGGAGATGAATTACGTTTGGCAACCAGATTATCGCTTGCGCCTCTTCCATAAATCTCAGAATCCGGTTTGGAAGGGTGATTTTGTTCATGAAAAATTACAGTTAGAAAGTGAAGTAAAGAAATTGAAGGAACCCTTATACCATTACTCATATGATGGTTTGAGAGACCATTTTCAAAAACTGGTAAAGTATGCTGAATTAGCCTCCCAAGAAATGAAACAAAAAGGTAAGCAGCCATCGGTCACCAAGCTGGTGGTCAATCCGCTAAGCAAGTTTGTCTCGCATTATCTGGTTAAAAGAGGATTCTTGGATGGTTATCGAGGCTTGATCGCTTCTTTTTCTTCTTTGGTTTATACTTTTTTGAAGTATGCCTTTTTATTTGAAAAACCATCAAAAAAAGAATAATTGAAAAGGTCTGTCTTGCACATATCTACTCCTTTGAGTTGGAGAGGAGGAGAGCAGCAATTAGCTTATTTGTTGCTTGAATTACAAGATGAGATCAACCAAGTAGTGCTTTGCTCTAAAGGATCAGCGATGGAGCAATTTTGTCAAAAAAATGGGATAGACTATGAATCCCAACCTAAGAGAGGAGGTTTTGACCTGGCTTTTGCGTTTAAGATCAAAAAGCTTTGTAAAAAACTGGAGATCGATCTTTGCCACATGCACGATGCACACGCTCATACTTTTGCTGTTCTAGCCGCAATATTTGGGAATAAGACTCCTTTGGTTCTTAGTCGTCGGGTTGATTTCCCCATCAAGCAAAAATGGACCTCCAAGTTCAAATACAACCATCCTTCGATCAAAAAGATACTTTGCGTAAGCGAGATGATCAAACAAATTACAGCGTCTGATATTCAAGATAAAAGTAAGCTGCATACCGTTTATTCAGGAATTGACTTAACTAAATTCAGTACGCGTTCAGGAAAGTTGAGAAAGGAGCTTGGGATTTCCAAAAGCACACTCTTGGTTGGAAATACTTCTGCTTTAGCTGACCATAAAGATTATTTTACCTTTTTAGATAGTTGTCGGACGGTGTTAGAAAAAAAGCCAGAGGTTCAGTTCGTGGTAATTGGGGATGGGCCCATGCGAGCAGAGATTCAAGACTATGCAGCAAAACAACAGCTAACTGAAAAAGTGATCTTTACCGGTTACCGAACCGATATTACTGAAATTTTAGCAGATTTGGATGTGTTCCTGATTACTTCTAAAACGGAGGGTTTGGGAACTTCTATCTTAGATGCTTTCGCTTGTGGTGTTCCGGTAGTGGCAACTCGTGCAGGAGGAATTCCCGAATTGGTTGAAGATCAAAAAAGCGGTTTGCTTTGTGAGGTTAAGGATAGCGACTGTTTGGCTAAATCGACCTTGTCATTGCTAGAAGATCAGGCTTTGGTTGATAAAATTCGTGCTGAGGCAAAAGAAAAAGTTAAGAAGTTTTCAAAAGCAGAAACGGCAAAAAAAACCTTAAAGCATTATCGAGAAGTATGGTCTTGATCTCTTAACCCTAAAAGGATTAGGCTGTTGAAAGCTGCAAAGAAGGTAACACCTGCCTGGGTTTCCAAAGTATCTTCAGTTAAAAAAGAGAGGCAAGCTATAACAAAAAATGCCATGTACATAAGGTGTCTTCCCTTTGGGATGTGCCATAAAGGAAAGATCAAAGAGAATAAGAAGTAGAGTAAACCAAAAAGTCCAAGACCAACCCAAATAGCTAGGTATTGGTTATGAGATCGTCTTCTGTATTTCATTTCTAGGTTACTGTCGTCTGCGATGTATTGCGCCAAGAAAAGGTCGTTTACATCTCCGCTACCAACACCAAACCAAATGTTCTTTGAAATGATCTTAAATGCTGTTTTCCAATAGATCCAACGCATCACCATTGAATAGCCACTTGCATAGCCGTGATCCCTGTACATCTCTATTTCATACCAAACATCATGTATGCGATTTTCAACCTTATTCTGATCCAAATATTTATAATTAGCTACACCTTCTTCTATAGCTTTGATGTCTCTCTCGCTAAGTTTGCTAACTCCTAATGAATCTTTGGTGAGGCCTTTAGAGCTTAAGTATCGGATCAAGGTGGAGGCGATACTTTGTCCTTTTTTGTCTTTTCCTTTTATGTCAATTTTACTTCGCTTATTCCAGGCCTTGTAGAGTTCTTTGTAGGCAATATAGCGCCATATATAAACACCATTAGTAGACTGTTTATCATCCATTTTATGGTAAAACCGACTTCCATTAATGTTTTGCTTTTTAGGTAGTTCTTGATTATAGCTTGTTGGAACTTCTGCTGCGTAAGTAGAATAGACACTTTTGAGCCAAAATGTTGAAGCGACTATAACAGCTAGAAACGAAAAAAGTATCAGTAATCGAGGAATCAGCCTTTTTTTAATAAAGAAGTAGCGAACAATGCTTAGAACCATTAGTAAAAGCGCAATAATAAGGCCTGTGTAGAGCTGAAAAATGAATAAGCAAATGAGAAACCATAGGGCAAGTGTTAGCCTAAGCCATGGCTTTAGATTTATGTTTGAGTAGGCGAGAAGTGCAATTCCGAAACAGATATTAAGTCCATACCGGATATGCGAGATGTTGATTGCAAGTTCTCTTTTGTCTAGAAAGGCATCAGATAGTAGCCGATTTAAACTAAAACCAGAAAGGATAAAAAGTGTAAGAAGGTATACTTTTATCAGGAGGCTCCATTCCTGTTTTTGAATGGGTTTACTACTTGCAATAATTAAAGGGAGTACTATTAATGGCAATTTGTTTCTCAGATCTTTAAACCAATAATCTAAATTAGTTGACCAAAGGATACTGAGTAAGTGAAGTAGAAAAAGACCAATCAATACCCAGAAGAGTGGCTGGCTTTTTAGACGTTTCCACTTGAGTTTAAAATCTAATTCAAGCAAGGCATTTCCAAGCAGAACAAACTGTCCAATACTCAATAGCGCATGTGACCAGGCTAGGCCGCACATAATACCTACTAAACCTAAAAGGTAAAGGTTGCGGTGTGAAACAAAACCAGCCAAGGATGTGCCGGAAAAAATCTTATCAATAAGCCCCAAGGCGTTTATTTTTCCTTAGTAAACGTACCGGCAAGAATTTCATTGTATGTATTTGGCTCATTAAGTACCTTAACCGCCTTTTGAATATCAGGGTCTTTTGACAATGATTGTTCAATTCGCCCTCTTTGGTAGTAGTAACGGGATACGATCTCATTTTCGAGCATTTCGCTAACTTCTTCTTGGAACTTTTCAAGATCGGCATCTTTATCACCTGAAAGTTTAGCTTTCAAGGCCTCATATTCTGTTTTAGCTCGATCATAATAGCGTTCTTTCTCAGCTACTTTCTGAAGTTTTTCGAGTAGTTTTTCGCTCTGAGTTTCGTAGTCATATTCTTTATTCTCTAAGAAGGATTTAAATGCTTCGTATTGTGAGTCACTAAAGTCAAATTCATCTGGTGCGTCAATACTATCATGTTTCAGCTGGTATTGAGTAGCATAATCAAAAACTAGGTATTGCCTCATCAAGGTTGAGCTTAATGGACTAAGTCTCTGCTCTTCTGTTTTTACATCTGGTTTAATGCCTTTACCATCAAAAACTTCTCTTTTGTTAATAAGGGTTTTAAAGGAATGGATCATCGAATCAGGTACTTGCTGTGCAATTCCTGATTCATTCCTATTTGAATAATCGATTTTCTGAATGCAACGACCGCTAGGAATGTAATATTTAGCAACTGTTACTTTTAGTTGTGCATTGTAGCTTAAAGGAACTGTTTGCTGCACAAGCCCCTTGCCAAAAGTTTGTTTGCCAACTACAACGGCGCGGTCATAATCTTGTAGTGTACCTGCAACAATCTCAGAGGCAGAGGCAGAACGCTCATCAACTACAATGACAACTGGTATTTCTGTATCTATCGGAGTTTTACTTGTTTTATAAGTGGCATCCCACTCTTTTCGTTTTCCGCGGGTTTCTACAACTATTTTTCCTTTAGGGATTATAGTGTTAACGATTTCAACAGCTTGAATGAGTAATCCTCCGCCATTTCCCCTAAGGTCAAAAACTAACTTCTTCATCCCCTGATTTTCTTTTAGGTCTTTGAAGGCTTTTATGAAATTCTCAGAAGCAGTTTGGGTAAAGCTGCTCAATTTAATATATCCTACTTCTTTATCTAGCATTCCATAATAAGGTACATCATCAATTTTAATGTTTTCTCTCTCTAAACCTTTGATCAATGGCTCTTCCTTTCCGGGTCTTTTCACTTTGATTTTCAGGCTCGTTCCGGCTTGACCTTTTAAAATACTGCTGATTTCCTCGGTGGTTTTACCGTCTATACTTTTTCCATCTATTTCGAGTATTTGGTCACCTGCTTTTAGGCCTGCCTTAAATGCGGGAAAACCTTCATAAGGTTCAGAAATAAAAACCTGTCCGTCTTTTCGATGAATTAAGGAGCCGATACCTCCGTATTGGCCGGTGGTCATGAATTTAAAATCCTCAATTTTCGATTCAGGAATGTAATTCGTGTAGGGGTCTAGAGAAAGAAGCATCTCGTCAATCGCAGTTTTAACCAATTGACCCGGTTCAGTATCGTCTACATAGTAGGTATTTAGCTCTTTGAAAAGGGTGCTAAAAATGTCTAAGTTCTTTGAAAGTGCAAAGTAATTATCAGCAAATCCAAAGGAGAATACAACGCTTAAACCAACGGCAATCCCTACTATAAATCCTTTAATCTTTTTCATTTGTTTTCTTTTTTGGCACTGGATCATAACCATGACCTCCCCACGGATGGCATGATGCTATTCTTTTAAGCGCTAGCCACCCACCTTTTAAGGGGCCGTGCAGTTTAATCGCCTCTACAGCATACACTGAGCAAGTTGGCATATATCTGCAATTTTGACCTAATAACGGAGAGATCGTATATTGATATAGGCGAACTAAAAAAACCAGTATATAGCTAATGAGGCGGCTCAAATTTTTGCTTCCAGCTCTCGTAAAATTAATACAATTTTTGGCTCTAAAGCAGCGTAGTTCACTAAATCACTTCCTTGGAAAACAAACATTAACAGACAATGCTTTTGCTTTAGTTCGCATTGCTTTTCTATTTGTACTTGGTTTAGTCTGAAACCTTCTCTGATCAGACGTTTAAGCCTGTTTCTGTCTACTGCTCTTTTAAACTTTTTTTTGGGAACACTTACACCTAACTTGAAGGGTTCACTATTACCTGCTACGTTTTCAACTAAATAGATCAACTGAAGTTCTCCTTTCTTTATGCGTTTCCCCTCTTTAAATAAGCGCTGGATCTCATCACGCTTTTTTAATTTTTTTTCTTTGGGAAGGCTAAACTTCATCTTTCAAAAATAAAAAAAGGCATCTTCCTTTTTGGAAAATGCCTTTTATCCAATAGAGTTAATTGCTATTTCTTATTTGACTTTTTTATGTATTGCTCTAGCGCCATAGTCATAGAAGGAGCTTCAGGTTTTGGTGCGGCAATGTTTATTTCTAAACCTGCTTTTTCAGCAGCTTTTGCTGTAGTTGCTCCAAAAACGGCAATGCGGGTGTCATTTTGCTTGAAATTTGGAAAATTCTCATAAAGAGAAGTGATGCCGGCTGGACTAAAAAACACTAAAACGTCGTAGTTTACATTTTCCAAGTCTGATAGGTCGCTGCAAACGGTTCGGTAAAGCATTGCCTTGGTAAAATCAATCTCGTTTTTCTCTAATGTTTCAGGAATTTCTTGTTTAAGAATATCTGAACATGGTAGCAAAAATTTCTCCTTTTTATGCTTTTTGATCAAAGGAATCAGATCTGCTATCTTCTGTCTTCCGTGAAAGATCTTTCTTTTACGGTAGACCACATACTTCTGCAAATAATAGGCGGTTGATTCTGATATGCAAAAGTACTTCAATGAATCAGGTACGCTGTAACGCGTTTCTTCTGCAATACGGAAGAAATGATCTACGGCATTTCGGCTAGTAAAGATTACTGCTCCATAGTCTTGCAAGCTTACTCTTTGCTGTCTGAATTCCTTAGATTCAATGCCTTCTACGTGGATAAAAGGTCTAAAATCAACTTTTACTTTGCAATTTTCCGATAAATCGAAATAAGGTGACTTCTCCGTTTCTGGCTCAGGTTGTGAAACTAATATAGTTTTAACTTTCAAAACTGATTCTGTTTTTAAAATTACTACTAGAGAGAGGCTCTAATTCAATCCTTGATTAAGGTATTTGGCCATTAAAAACCAAGGCAAAATTTCGAGGGTGCAAAGATACAAAATAATGAACTGAATTGGAACACCTTTCTCCAAGCCGATCAAAACTCCTCTAACTGATTGAATAGCAAGAAGTAATGTTAAAAAAGTCAGGCTGGTTAGTAAAAGCCAGTTTAGGGGAGCTTTGGTGTATAGTAAGCAAATGAGTAGTAAGAGGTTAATAATGCCATAAATCTTATTGACTAAACTGCTTTGGAAAATGTATTCTTCTATGGCCGATTTAACCTCCAGCAGCCAAGCAAATAGATAGTGTGTAAATAATTTAAGCAGCAAAAAAAGGAGCAAAGCTAGGGTTATGCTAGTAACTGATTGCGAATAATCGCCTGAAGCGAATATACCTTCTCGAATAAAAAAGCCAAAAAATAGCGGGCTACTAATTAGGAAAATTCCTGTAAGCATCAAATTTACAGGATGGGTGTATACCTTTTCATACCGAATGATTTGCTTGGCTATTTTCCAATTAAAAATCGTTTTAAACAGTAATTTGAATCGTTTTCTGTAAAAACTCCTGCTGATCGCTATACCCAAGAAGCAAAGTACAATCAGAGGAGTTAGGTATTCGATTTCTTCAACTGCTTCTTTTTTTAGGCTTCCTTTTAGATAAGGATTTTGTTTGCTTTCAATTAAATACAATTCTCTAATGTAGCTCAAATGATCTTGAAAGGTATAGACTGTATCAGTCTTTAGGGTTTCGTAGTTTATAAAGCTGCCTTTTTGATTCATGACCATAAGTTGAACACCTGAGTAAGCAAGGTGTTAAGGTGTAAAATTAAGCCGAATTTATCAGCAGTAATTTTTAATGCTGTGCTTTTATAGATAAGGCTTTTGCTACTTTTGTAAAAAATAAACAACTATGTCAAGCGATAGATTTCAAGCACCCGACTATTACCAAATTGATGATTTATTAACGGATGAGCATAAGCTGATTCGCGATACAGTTAGAGAGTGGGTAAAAAAGGAGGTTTCTCCAATTATAGAGGAGAGTGCTCAAAAGGCAGAATACCCGCGACATCTAAATAAAGGAATTGCCGAAGTAGGGGGGTTTGGTCCCTACATTCCCACTGAATATGGTGGTGCAGGTTTGGATCAAATTTCTTACGGTCTGATTATGCAAGAGCTAGAGCGCGGAGATTCAGGAGTGCGATCTGCCGCCTCTGTACAAAGCTCTTTGGTAATGTATCCAATCTATCAGTACGGTAATGAGGAGCAGCGTAATAAATATTTACCTAAGCTGGCTTCAGGAGAGTGGGTTGGTTCTTTTGGATTAACTGAACCAGATCATGGCTCTAATCCTAGCGGCATGATCTCCAATTTTAAGGATGAAGGCGATCATTATTTGTTGAATGGCGCAAAAATGTGGATAACCAACGCTCCAATTTGTGATGTAGCAGTAGTTTGGGCAAAAAACGAATCAGGAAGAATACACGGTTTGATTGTTGAAAGAGGAATGGAGGGTTTTACAACTCCTGAAACTCATGGCAAATGGTCTCTGCGCGCTTCTAGAACTGGTGAGCTTGTTTTTGATAACGTAAAAGTTCCAAAGGAAAACCTTCTGCCTAACAAATCAGGCTTGGGAGCTCCTTTGGGTTGTTTGGATTCTGCACGATACGGAATAGCTTGGGGAGCAGTTGGTGCTGCGATGGATTGTTATGACTCTGCTTTGCGTTATTCAAAGGAAAGGTTGCAATTTGATAAGCCAATTGCCTCTTTTCAATTGGTTCAGAAGAAACTCGCTGAAATGATTACAGAGATCACTAAAGCGCAATTGTTGAACCTTAGGTTGGGCCAATTAAAAAATGAAGGAAAGGCTACAACCCAACAAATATCTATGGCGAAGCGTAACAACGTTAATATGGCCTTGGAAATCGCAAGGGAAGCACGTCAAATTCATGGTGGCATGGGAATCACCGGGGAGTATCCAATCATGCGTCACATGATGAACTTAGAGTCTGTAATCACCTATGAGGGAACCCATGATATCCATTTACTAATTACTGGTATGGATGTTACAGGTGAAAGTGCTTTTCGCTAGAAAATAAAATTCGAATTCATATTGCAAAAGCCCCGATTCAATCGGGGCTTTTTTTTATTTGTTGATCAAAGCAATTTTCCTAGTATAGGCTTTTCCATCTATGCGTAAGTTCAAGAAGTAGAAGCCTGCAGGCAGCGCTGCAAGGTTTAATTGAATTTGTTTGTCTAGTCGTAGTACTTCTGGCGCATTGATTTGTGCTCCTAAGCTATTGAATAAAGCATACTCAACGGCTTGATTTGTTTTGCTTTCAAAAGTGATGTTCAACAGCCCACTGCTAGGGTTAGGGAACACCTCAAGACTTTCTTGAACACTGTTTTCGCTCAAGCCGATAGCCCTAATGGTGTCTTGCGTTACCATAATGGTTTGAGGAACTAATGGCGGAGCCGTAACCGTAATCATATCTGTTCTTACATTCCCACTGTTATTGGTTTCGGTGGCTCTAACCGTAATTCTACTCGAGAATGCCCCACTATCAGGGCTAACCGTCATCCAATTAGAGCTTTCTTCCACTTTCCATGAAATTAGGTTTGAACTGATATTGAAATTCACCTCATCTTGTGCATCACTTCCAAGAATTAAAACAGTCGGTGAGGTTTGAAATAAAGGAGTGGATGAACGTTGGATTACTGTAATTGCAGTGTCGCTAAATCCATCTGCTGATGCGATGATTGTTCCGCTGCGCTGGTTGCCAAATATGTTGTTACCTGCGGCAGTTAAAGTAATTAGTTGAGTATTGTTACCCCTTGCCGGATTTACAACTAACCATGGAATGTTTTCACTTAAGCTCCAGTCTACAGCATTGGCAAGCACACTGAAATTTGCTGTACTACCTGCTGTTTCATCAACAAAAATGGTGTCTCTCGAAACTTGAAAACTTGGTGCAGTTCCGTCAATTTGGGTAATCATGACCATAACGTCAGGCAAGCCCGGTGATGAAAAAGTAAGGTTAGCTGTTCGGCTACTACCGCTCAAATTATCAGTAATTGCGCTCACTGTAATGTTTGCATTGTTACTACCAGAATTCGTTGAAAGATTTAACCAAGTAACCGGATTACTCACTGTCCAACTAACATTTGCAGTTACTGTCAATTGATCATTGCTACCTGCTGCAAAATTTAGATTAAGACTAGAAGGGTTAACAGAAAGTTGTGGCTGCTGACCCGCTTGGATAACCACAAGGGTGTCAATCTCTACAGGAAGTGAGCTCGCACTGCTCAAAACGAGCGTACTTCTTTCGTTAAAAGAAGAATTGGTCGAATTAGCAGTCGCTGTAATCGTGGCATCTCCAGTACCTGAGTTTTGGCTTAAATCCAACCAAGTTGCCTGTGGATTAGAAACCCAAGAGAAGGTTGAACTAGGCGCATCTAAGCTGAATGAACCACTACTATTGGCTGCTGCAGCTAGTCTCAAGGTATCAGGACTGGTTTGTATGCCTGCCGATTGAGCTGCTTGAACGACAATTACCGTATCTGTTAGATTTCCACCTGCTTCAGCAAAGGCAAGAAATGAAAATCTGCTATTGCCAGTTGTGTTGTCACTGTTTGCCGTTAAAGTAATGTTTTGGCTATTTGTCCCATTGCTTGGGTTGGCAGTAAACCAAACTGCACCGTTACTGCTGTTCCAGCTGAGGTTCGAACTTAAACTTAATGATACAGTAGAGTTCGCGCTTGAAGCCAAAGTAACGGTATCATTGAGGGCATTTAGGGTAGGTGAATTCCCTAATTGGTCTACCCAGACTGTATCTGTAAGGTTTCCTGCTAGGTCCATAATCGAAACATAAGAACTCCTTGCATTCGGGTTTGTATTCGCAGTATTTGCAATTACTTGAACCACGCCGGTGTCTGAAGTTGGATTTGGATCAATTACTGTTAGCCAAGTAGCACCTGCCATAGTTTGCCAAGAAGTATTAGAATTAACAGTAAAGTTTCCGCTACTGCTAGCAGCTTGATTAAGACTTAAGTTGTTAGGTGTTACACTTAAGGTTGGCGTTAGTCCATCTTGGGTAACAAAAATCGTATCGGTTACATTACCATTTACTGAAGCCAATGCAATAAAAGATGCACGTGGGCTAATAGAGGTGTTTTCCGTAGTGGCTGAAACTGTGAGGTTGGCATTTCCATTTCCTGAACTTGGACTTACATTTAACCAGCTTGGATCACCTGATGTAGCGTTCCACATGAGGTTTGAACTCAAGTTAGCATTAGCGGAACTATTTGCAGCTTGAGCCAAGTTGAGGTTTTTGGGTGATGCATCTAAAAGAAGTGTTCCACCTAATTGACGAACCACAACTGTGTCAAAAAGGGTTCCTCCAATATCTTGAATCGCAACAACAGTAAAGCGATCCGTCGTGCTTACATTCATGCTGTTGCTCATCACTTGTACTAAGTTGGTGTCAGACATACGCTGTGGGTTAAGAATGTCTAACCATGCAGCAGGAGTGGAAGTTTGCCAGACCACAGTTGAGTTAATAGTGAAGTTGCCCATACTGTTTGCTGCCTGATTTAGGGTGACCGTATCAGGTGTGCTGCTTAGGCTTGGCGGTCTGGATGGTAAGCTATCTTGAACTAAGAATACAGTATCGTTCGAAGTGTTAGGGGCCGTGCTGTTTAGAACTGCAGCATAAACTTGAATGTTGTTAGTCAAATTAGGAGGAAGCGTGATCGCGACTGAATCGTCTCCGTTGCCTGTGTTTGGACTAATTGTACTTGTAGCAGGTGCATTGGGGGAGCTTACATTCCAATTTACGCTTGCTAGCACTTCAAATTTTCTTTGTCCACCTGTCTGCGGGTAGAAAAGGGTGTCCGGATTAGCAATGGCGTAATTTCCTGATCCGCTCTGAATCACTAAAACCGAGTCTTTTGTTCCACTTGCAGTATTGGTTGCAAAAACAAATTCAGAGCGTGGTGGCCCAAAATTAGGTGCAGTGGTGATAGCTGAAACGGTTTGATTTTGTCTGCCATTGATGGTGGTAGTAAGCAGCCAATTTGCATTTTCCGAAATGGTCCAGTCGGTATTTGAATTAACGTCAAATGAGCCACTATTTCCAATGCCTGAACCGACGAAAATGGTATCCTCGGCAATTGATAGGTTCACTGTTGTAGATGAGGTGTACTGTGCTTCAAAACCGACAGCTTCGAAGAAAGCATTGGACGTAAATTCGACTAACATGCTTCCCCCTGAGCTTACAGCGGGTGGGGTAGTGGTTCCTGAAAAAGAACCAATTAAAGGAGCGGAAGTGGTAGTTCCATCGTAAATATTCACAAAATCTCCTCCTGACTGTGTATTAAAGTAATTAAAGTTCAGGTTTATACTCACAGCTCCCGCCGGTTGGATTAACCACCTGCAATTGCTATTCTCAACATATTGAATACCCACTCCGCTACCATCGTCAAAAGTTCCATTTGCTGCAGTTAAGTTAGTTTGTCCACTACAGAATGGTCGAGTTTGTGTACGGTAGTTTGCTCTAAAACCTTGTCCTGTGTTAGCTGCATCACTCTTGAAGGTAACAAGCATGTTGCCTCCAGTAGATGTAACAGCAGGTGGGGTAGTATTACCCGAGAAAGTACCCAATATCGGATCTGAGGTTGTTGCTCCATCATAAACAGTAATGGTATCTGTTCCTAGTTCCGTGTCAATTGAGATTATATTCAGGGCGATTGCTACGTTTGGCGCAGTTGG